>JAZOMA010000031.1:0-89497 GCA_045653565.1 Alistipes sp. | reverse complement strand
CAAGATCACCAAGATTTTCGGTATGGAGATCACATTTGTAACTTCGGCACCAACCGACGAGGAGGCATACGCATTGCTTCGTGAGTTCGGTTTGCCATTCAAAAACGCTAAAAAGAATCAATAAGCTATGGCAAAGGAATCAATGAAGGCACGCGAGGTAAAGCGTGAGAAGTTGGCAGCTCGTTATCAGCACAAGCGTGACGAGATCGCAGCGCAGTTGAAAGCCGGCGAGATTGATCACGAGGAGGCGTGGATCGCACTTTCGAAGCTCCCACGCAACGCAAACCCTATTCGTCAGCACAACCGTTGCAAACTCACCGGTCGTCCAAAGGGTTATATGCGTCAGTTCGGCATCAGCCGTATCCAGTTCCGTGAGATGGCTTCTGCTGGTCTTATCCCAGGCGTTAAGAAGGCAAGCTGGTAGTCGTTGTACTACTCAATTCAAAAGAGAATCGCACCCGAAAAGGTGCGATTCTTTTATGTTTTGTTGCGACGGGAAAACGCCCCTCGCACGCTATGATTTTGTATTATCGCTTTGGCTCCAAAACGATGTACGGCACAATCATCTCCTCCATTGAGATACCGCCGTGTTGGAAGGTGTCGCGATAGTAGCGAATATAGCGATTTGCGTCGTTGTTGTAGACCAGGAAGTCGTTGTTGTAGGCAAAGACATAGCTCGATGTGAGGTTCGACGAAGGTAACTGTATATCCTCTGGACGAGTAACCTCGAATACCGACTTACTGTCGTAGGCAAGGTTGCGTCCTGTTTTGTATCGCAGATTTGTCGAGGTTTCGCGGTCGCCTTTAATCTTTACAGGGTTGTCTATTCGCACGGTGCCGTGGTCGGAGGTTATAATCACCGTATGTCCCCTCTCCGAGAGCATTTTTAGGAGCGTGAATAACTCGGAATGCTCGAACCACGATAGTGTGAGCGAGCGGAACGAAGCGTCATCCTCGGTGAGTTGGCGTATGATTTCGGTTTCGGTGCGTGCGTGTGAGAGGATATCCAGGAAATTGTAGACGATAACCGAGAAGTCGGCCTCGTATACGTGTTGCATATTCTCGATTAGGCGACGGCCAGCCTCTGGACGTACGAGTTTGTCGAACGACCACTTGTAGCGTTTGCCCGATTGTGCGATTTGGCGTGCGAGGAACTCATCCTCGAACTGATTTTTGCCACCCTCCTCGTTGTCGTTGAGCCACTTCTGCGGCATCAGTTTATCTATCGCCAACGGCATCAACCCCGCAAAAATGGAGTTTCGTGCATACTGCGTGGCGGTAGGCAGAATCGAACAGTAGAAGTCGTCGGTTGCGATATCGAAGTATCCTCGTAGCGAGCCACTTATAGCGCGCCATTGGTCGTAGCGGAAGTTGTCAATAAGCAGCAGCGTGGTCTTGGTGTGGCTATCTACGACAGGGAAAATCTTGCTACGCATAAGCGTATGCGACATAGTCGGCGTATCCTCGTCGCGCGAGTTTATCCACTCTTTGTAGTTGTTGCATACGAAGCGACCGAAGGCGCGATTTGCCTCCACCTTCTGCTGTTGTAGAATCTCGCGTATGGAGTCGTCGCTTGCGGTGAGTTCTATGTCCCAGTTAACGAGTTTGCGGTAGAGTGCAGCCCACTGCTGAAAGGTCGAGGCGTTGAGCATCGATATGGCTATGCGCCCAAACTCTGCTTGGTAGTCGGCGGTACTCTTCTCGGTTACGAGTTGTTGCGAGTGAACGTGCTTCTTGATAAGGGGCAGCATCTGCGATGGGTGTACCGGCTTAACCAGATAGTCGGCAATTTTCGAGCCTATAGCCTTATCCATCAAATCCTCCTCCTCGCTCTTGGTCACCATTATAACCGGTGTGGTTGGGCGTACATCCTTTATGAGAGGCAATGTCTCCAAACCTGTGATTCCGGGCATCATCTCGTCGAGGATGATTACATCGTATGCCACCTCGGCAACCATATCTATTGCGTCGTAGCCGTTGTTGCACGTTGCTACGTCGTATCCCTTCGATTGCAGCAGCATAATATGCGGTTTGAGCAACTCAATCTCGTCGTCCACCCAGAGAATCTTTACCATAGTCTATCGGTTTTTTGCAGCAAAAACATTGCGTATTGTGGGGTATGTCGAGCGCAGATTCTCCTCCACCTCCTCAGCCGAACACCACTTCGCTGCGGCTATATCCTCCTCGGCTTGCGGTTTGGTAGGGCAACTCTCGGCAGAGAGCAGAAACCACGAAGTCTGCTTCAACTCCCATGCACCATAAACGTTGAAAGCGTGCATTGTATTGCACAGGAAACGCACAATTTTAGCCCCTTCGACTCCGGTCTCCTCGCCAACCTCGCGTACGGCACACACCTCGGCACTCTCGCCCTCGTCGATATGCCCTTTGGGTAGATCCCAGTGACGATAGCAGTATATCATAAGTGTTTCGCCACGTTCGTTTTCGACCAAACCTCCTGCAGCCCTCACGAATTTGAACTCGCTGAAGAACATCTCTTTGTAGCACTCTATCATAGAGTCGATGACGAGGATGGTGTTGGTGGTTTCGAAAATTTTGAGTACATTCGCCCTTGAAAGTTCGGACGAAGGCATACGGTAACTCCCTTCGATTTCGATGGGGGTATCGGAGAGAGTAAGCTGTTTGTGTGCGAAATAGATATCGGTACGCATTGTTTGTTCCTTCTTTTGAGCATTACAAAGATAGAAATTTTAAGTTAAATATAGGTTATGAAAAAACTATTTATTGCTATGGCATTGTTACTTTCGGGCTTCGTGGGGTGCAATAAGGCTCCCGAACCCATTGTTATCGACAACGCATTGACTGCCGAGGAGGTTGCTGCGGCACGCCTCACTCCCGAGGTTATGTGGAAGATGGGTAGAATCGGAGAACACGCACTCTCGGCGGATGGCACAACAGTTCTGTATACTCTCACTCGCTACAATATGGAGGAGAATAGGGGAGTGGCCGTAATCGTTAGTTGCGATACGGCAACTGGCGAGGAGCGAGTTCTTACCGACACCTCCGCTTCGTCGCTTTCGCCTGTGTGGAGTGCCGACGGCAAGAGCATCTGGTTTGGCTCGAACCGCTCGGGCGATATGCAGTTGTGGCGTATGGATGCAGATGGCGACAACGCAGAACAGATATCGCATATCGAGGGTGGTATCGAGGGCTTTGGCGTTGCTCCCGACGAGAAACACCTCTACTACACGCAGTTTGTACACGCCAAGGATATCAATTCGGCAGATGTCTACTCGGATATGGCAAAGTCGAAGGCGCGTATTTACGACGATTTGATGGTGCGCCATTGGGACTATTGGGATAGCGGCAAGTATCTCCATATCTTCGTTGCAGAACTCGGCGAAGGTGTTGCAGAGGGCGTTGATATCATTGGTAAGGAGTCGGCGTGGGATGCACCGCTGGCGCCATATTTCGACCACGCCGAGATTGCGTGGAGTCCGGATGGAAAGCAGCTCGCCTACACCTGTAAGAAACTCGTTGGCAAGGAGTATGCAGTGTCTACCGACTCGGATATCTATATCTACGACCTCGCGAGTGGCACAACTCGCAACATATGCAAAGATGTTGCACACCCTGCTTTTGTGGGTTACGACAAGTACCCTGTATGGTCGCCAAAGGGCGATAAGATTGCTTTTCGCTCGCAGGAGCGTGCTGGCAACGAGGCGGATAAGGAGCGTCTGATGGTGTACGATATTGCTTCGGGCGATGTTAAGTATTTGACCGAAAATTTCGACTACCACGCAACAAATGTGGCGTGGGATGGCGACGATATGCTCTATTTTATCGCACCAATTCACGCTACTCACCAGATTTGCAGAGTGAAGGCTGATGGCTCGGGTGAGGTCGAGGTTTTGACCAAGGGCGACCACGATATCAACTCGTTTGAGTTGCGCGGAGGACGCTGCGTAGGCTCGCTGATGACCATTTCGATGGCTTCGGAACTCTTCACTTTCGACCTTTGCTGTGGCTCGCAGCAGCAACTTACCCACGTGAATAAGTTTGTCTACGACAACATTAAGTTGGGCGAGGTGCAGAAGCGTTGGGTGAAGACAACCGATGGCAAGCAGATGCTTACGTGGGTTATTCTTCCGCCCGATTTCGACGAAAACAAAAAGTATCCGACGCTGCTCTATTGTCAGGGTGGACCGCAAAGCACGGTGTCGCAATTCTGGAGTTATAGGTGGAATTTTCAACTTATGGCGGCACAGGGCTATGTGGTTGTTGCGCCAAACCGTCGTGGTGTGCCGTCGTTTGGCCAGGAGTGGCTCGATCAGATTTCGGGCGACTACTCGGGGCAGAATATCCGCGACTACCTATCGGCAATAGACGACGTGGCAAAGGAAAAGTGGTGCGACAAGGAGCATCTCGGCTGCGTCGGAGCGTCGTATGGAGGCTACTCGGTGTTCTACCTCGCAGGTCATCACGAGAAGCGATTTAAGGCGTTTATAGCCCATTGCGGCATATTCAATTTCGAGTCGATGTATGGTCACACCGAGGAGTTGTTCTTTGTGAATAACGACTACGGCGGTGCATATTGGGATACGAAGAATAAGACCGCTATGCGCTCCTATGCAAATTCGCCGCATAGGGCGGTTGCGAAGTGGGATACGCCAATTTTGATTGTTACGGGTGAGCGTGACTACCGCATCCCATACACCCAATCTCTCGAGGCGTTTACGGCGGCCAAATTGGTTGGTGTGCCGGCTCGATTGGTGTCGTTCGAGAACGAGGCTCACCAGGTGTTCAAACCGCAAAATTCGTTAGTCTGGAACAGAGAGTTCTTTGGGTGGTTAGATAAATACTTAAAGTAATAGATGGGAGCAAATTTTTGCTCCCATCTATTGTATATTGCAACCCCTTTTTAGAATTCGTAGAAATATATCGTTGCCGATTTGATTTTGGTAGGTTCGATACCGTGCAACTTCACATAGCCTTTGCGGTTGATGAAGCGCATACCTATGCGGTCGCGATGTGTGCCGTTGTTGTGCAGCGAGTAGAGTTTATCTTTGTCAATCGCAATTTCGATAGTTCCCTCCGCCTCAATCTCGATGGCGCAACCGCCATCTGCCACCTTCTTGTCTGCCGAGATGGTGATGGTTTGGCCTTGTGCCAACTCTTGCGGCTCGAGCGTTACAACCTGAACAGGCTTGTTGTTTGGGTCGGGCATAAGTGCGTAGTCGGAGAGGATAATCGAAACGCCATCGCGCAGTGCGTACGCCTCGCGAGGACAACGATATATCGAAGCCTGCACCTCGTAGCCGAGGTCGCGGAATCGTTTGATGCGCTCGCGTGTGAGAGCCTCGCGCTCCATTGACGATACGCCCAACTTACCACCCAACTGCGCCAAAATCTCCTCTGCACCATCTGCCGTGCGGCTGTTGATGGCGTAGAGTATCAAACACTTCGAGAACTTGCGACACTCCTTCAAACCCTCTACGTTGTTGGTAAAGCATATCCAGTTGTCGCCCATAATCTTCTGCGCCAATCGGTACGACTCGACATACTTGCTGTGGAGCATAGGCACAACTTTGTGCTTTTTGCACTCTTTGAGTATCTCCTCCAGGGTTGGCACTTGGGTGCGATACTCGGCATTTGGCGATGCCAAAACGTAGTTCTCGCGCAACTCCTTGAAGGTGATATCTTTGACCGCCACCTTCTCGGCGAGTTTCGAGTAGTCGGAGGCGTTGCGACAGGTGCGATTGAGCCACTTATCGTGCATAATAACCATCTTGCCATCGCTCGTAAGACGAACATCCAACTCGATGCCCATATAGCCGTGCTGTGCGGCACGCGATACGGCGGGAATGGAGTTCTCGGGTACAATCTTGCTCCAGCAACCGCGGTGAGCAAACATCTTTGGCAATGGTTGTGCTGTTGCCACCACCGCTACGGCGATAAGCAACGAACATAGGGTTAGTAGTCGTTTCATAAATCTATTGTTGATTGGTAAATTTTACTCCGTAGACGAGGCTCTCGAGTGCGCGCAGGAAGTTACGCTTGCCATCCTTTGGCGAGTAGACATAGCAGTCGAGTGTCAGCAACTTGCCTGTGCTTCTGTCCAATGTGGTGTAACTAACAAATGGTCCACCCATAAAGTCGCCTTCGACCTCCCAGAATCCCCGCAATTCAATCCAGTCAACACCATTGATTCTTACCACCTTGCGCTCTGGCTCGAAATTGATGTATTCGCCCTCCTTCTCGATGCTTGGTATGCGTGTCACGGTGGTCATATACGAATGCTCCGATGGGCCCGGAATGCGTTTGGCAAATTTGTTGCGAGCCTTGACCAACGCATTGGTTGTGATGCTCTGCTTGCCGTTGAAGTCGTGCGAGTAGAGGAAGAAACCCTGACTGGCGAGTGGAAATTCGTACGATGCCCACAAAAAGTTGTCGCTCTGGGTGCGGAAGGCGTAACCTGTCGAGAGGTGCATCTCGATGCCGAACTTTTGGCGGATAACCTTTTCCAAATCTTTGGCTCCGTGCTTCTCGGCTGCTGACATCGTCCTATCTCGCTCCGCCATTTCGAACACCTTGCAGAGTTTGTCGCCATTCTCCTTCAGGTACTCGACCATAGCCTCGACCGATGGACCTTGGAAGGTTACCACAATCTGCGGTGCGGCATCTTTGTCGTACTCGGCAAGAGCAACCGGCATCTTTGCCTCGGGCGAGCAAGCGACCTTGAGAATGTTGCGATGGAAGGGGTATGATTGTTTGTAGAACTGTGGCGTGGTGTGTACGACATTGAATCGAGGTTCCTCCTGATTCAACATCTCGATAGGCTGCTCTAACCAATATCTCAACTCCTCGCCGAGCGCACCCTTCCAATTCTGTTCGTCGCACAGAACAACCAACTCGTAGGGCGAGCCTATCGCTTCGCGTTTAGCAGAATTTGACGAGAATAGGGCATCGCATCCCACCATAATACCGAGCGAGATGGCGATGATAAGAAGTTGAAAAAATCGTTTCATATTCAGCAAAATTAGCAACACAAAGTTATGCATATTTTGTGCAATAATCAAATTTTTAAGGGAAAATACCTATCTTTGCAGATGGTTAGAAGGTTTGTTGAAGATGAAGATTAACCCACCAAAGTTTATCCGCCGGATGTTTCCCGATTTGATATGGCAAATCGAGGATGAACGAGGCGTGTATCTCACCTTCGACGATGGTCCAACGCCCGGCGTTACGGAGTGGATATTGGAGATGTTGCGACGTTACGATGCCAAAGCAACATTCTTTGTGCTGGGCAAAAATGTTGAACGATACCCCGACCTCTACGCCAAGATTGTAGCCGAGGGGCATAGCGTGGGCAACCACACCTATTCGCACCAAAAGGGTTTCAGAATGTCGTTGGAGGGGTATTTGGAGGATATAGACTTCGCCTCGTATTCGGTGCCAAGCAATCTGTTCCGTCCTCCATATGCTCGAGTGACGCCCTCGCAGTTGCGTGCCGTATCACAACGATTCAAGGTGGTGATGTGGAGCGTCATTTCGCGTGACTACAACCGCAAAATCTCGCGTGAGAGGTGTCTGAACGAGGTGTTGCCCCATATCAAAGCGGGTGCAATAGTTCTCTTTCACGACAGCGAGAAGTCGTTCGCAAATATGAGTTATGCTCTGCCCAAAACGTTGGAGCATATCGATAAATTAGGGTTGAAATGTAAAGCAATAGTGTTATAATGAAGGTAGTAGTGGCAATAACAGCGGCAAGTGGCGCAATTTATGCACGTCAACTTTTGACTGCACTCATCGCAAGCGACGAGGTTGAGCGTGTGGCTCTCATCTATAGTGCAAATGCTCGTGCTGTGGTGGCGCACGAGGGCGAACAGATGCCTTCGTCGCCCAAGGTAGAGGAGTACGATAATGCCGATATGTTTGCTTCAACGGCAAGTGGCTCGGCGCGTTGGGATGCAATGGTGGTGGTGCCTTCGAGCGTAGGAACTATCGGCAGAGTGGCCTCGGGAGTGTCGCAGACATTAATCGAACGAACAGCCGATGTGATGTTGAAGGAGCGTCGTCGCCTCATATTTGTGGTGCGCGAAACGCCATATTCGCTCATCCACCTTCGCAATATGACCACGCTCACCGAGGCGGGTGCTGTGATTTTGCCAGCCACGCCTTCGTTCTACTCGCATCCGGCGACTATCGAAGAGGTGTGTCAAACGGTTACCGAGCGAGTGGTGGCAATGCTCGGCATCGAGGGTGAACGCTATGAGTGGGGCAAGGAGTAGTTGGGAACTAGGAGGTAGAAGATAGGAGATGAAAAGGGTTGTAATTGTATTGTTGGTGTTGTTGTGTAGTTCGTGCCGTAGGGGTGGCGATTTGACCACTCTGCGCGAGGGCGATATCCTCTTTATTGAAACAACATCCTTTCAGTCGAAGTTTGTGAAGTTGGGAATGCTCTCGATTTGGAGCCACTGTGGCATTGCGGTGAATACGCCCGAGGGTGTGCAGATTATGGAGGCTGACACGACGGTGCGCATCTTGCCGATAGATAAGTTTGTGGATAAGTCGGTGGGCAGAAAGTATATCATCAAACGCCCCGAACAACCTCTAACTCAGCCGATTGACCAGAGTCGATGGTTGGGCAAGTGGTACGACCTTAAATTTAGTTTCGACAACGACGAGGTCTACTGCTCGGAGTTGGTGTGGCTCATCTACAAGGAGCAGGGTATAGAGTTGTGTCCTCCAATCAAGATAAACGAACACTTTATGGTGCGCTTCAAGCCTCTGCAACGAGCATTGGAGGAGCGAGGTATCTCGCCCGAGCAATACGCCGTTGCTCCGTGCGATTTGCTGAGAGCATTGTAGCACAAGCGTAAATAAAAGCGAATTTCTGCGTTATGCTCCGTGTTCAAAGCCTCGCAAGCCTTGAACTTCATCTTTTATTTACACTTGTTCGCTGTGGGATGTTCTATATTTCTCAAATTTTAATTCTTAATTTTTAATTTTCAATTTATATTTCATATATTTGTAGTACGAATGCAAAAATGTAGCGTATGAAATACAAAAGAATCCTTCTCAAATTAAGTGGCGAGTCGTTGCAGGGCGAGCAGAAATATGGCATCTCGATGGAACAGGCTCGTGTCTATGCACAGCAAATCAAGGAGGCGCAAGCCCTCGGTACCGAGATTGGTATCGTAATCGGCGGAGGTAACATTTTCCGTGGTCTGCAGGGCGCAAAGCGTGGCTTCGATCGCGTAAAGGGCGACCAGATGGTTATGCTGGCAACCATCATCAACTCGTTGGCATTGCAAGCGGTGCTGGTGGACGAGGGTGTGAAGTGCAAGGTTTTGACCTCTATCCGTATGGAGCCTATCGGCGAGTACTACTCGAAGGATAAGGCTCTCGAGTATCTGCGCGATGGTTACGTCGTAATTATTGGTGGCGGAACCTCGAACCCTTACTTCTCGACCGACTCTGCTTCGGCATTGCGCGGTATCGAAATCGAGGCAGATGGCTTTTTCAAGGGTACTCGTGTGGATGGTGTCTATACCGCCGACCCAGAGAAAGACCCTACGGCGACGAAGTTCGACGAGATTTCGTTCGACGAGATTTATGCTCGAAATTTGAAGATTATGGATATGACAGCCTTCACTCTCTGCAAGGAGAACGGTTTGAACATTATCGTATTCGATATGGATACCCCGGGCAATTTGATGAAGGTGCTGACCGGAGAGAATATCGGCACATTGGTACACAAGTAAAAAAGTAAAACTATGGCACGTAGAGTTCAGAAAAAGAGTAATTGGGTATTACTCGTGATGCTTATCGTTGCGTTGGGCATCGCAGCGTTTATATTTTGGGGGCCGACCACTGCGGTTGCAGTCGAGGAGCCTCAACAGCCTACAACCGAGCAGGAGCGTCCAACTCCCGAGGCGGCAACCATCGTTAAGGAGGGTATGGTTGCACCCGACTTCGAGGTTACGATGTTCGATGGCGAGAAGGTACATCTTGCCGATTTGAAGGGTAAGGTTGTGTTGTTAAACTTCTGGGCTACGTGGTGTCCTCCGTGCCGTGCAGAGTTGGCGCGTGTGGAGAAGGATATCATCAAGCATTTCGAGGGTCAACCATTTATCTTTTTGCCTGTATCGCGCGGTGAGGAACACAAAACCGTTGCGGAGTTCCGCGAGAAGATGGGTTACACCTTCCCTATGGGCCTAGACACCGACCAGAGTATCTACAAGAAGTATGCTGTAACCTACATCCCTCGCAATTTCCTTATCGACAAAGAGGGCAAGGTAGTAAAGGCGAGCGTGGGTTACGACGAGGCGGAGTTTGCCGAGCTGATCAAACTTATCGAAGAAACAATTAAAAAATAGAAAATATGGATACCAAAACAATTTTAAATGATGCAACCGCTCGTATGCAGAAGGCGGTAGATTTCTTGGAGGAGTCGTTGGCTAACATTCGTGCCGGCAAGGCTTCGATAAATGTTCTCAATGGCGTGTTTGTCGACTACTATGGTTCGCAGACGCCAGTTTCGGGTGTAGCAAGTGTTACTGTGCCCGATGCAAAGACCATCCTCATTCAGCCGTGGGACAAGAATATGATTCGCCTTATCGAGAAGGCAATCATCGACTCAAATATTGGTCTTACACCATCTAACAATGGCGAGAGCATCCGCCTCTCTATGCCACCGCTCACCGAGGAGCGCCGTAAGGAGCTCGTAAAGCAGTCAAAGGCCGAGGCCGAGAATGCGCGTGTTTCTTTGCGTAATGCTCGTCGTGATGCTGTCGAGTCTTTCAAAAAGGCTGTCAAAGAGGGTATGCCTGAGGACGAAGGCAAAGATGGCGAAACCCAAGCACAAAAACTCCTCGAAAAATTCAATAAGGCTATTGACGTGGCTTTTGAGAAGAAGGAGAAGGAGATTATGACCGTATAGCAAAAGCGCAAATATAGGGCGATTGCTTCCCCTAAAAACCCTTTCTAAATCCTCACATACGTCCAGTATGCTGCGGTGTTAGAAAGGGTTTGTTATTGTCGCACTCGCCACTCTATTTGCACTTTTGCGGACTCGCTTTCTCGTTTGGCGCAAAATTCCCACGCCTATTTAAGCAATTTAGTCAGGGGGAGGGGGTACTAAACTCCCTAAACTCCCTAACACCCCTACTTCACCCTAAACTCCGCATCTGCCATTTGTGGTATCGGCATTGTGCGGTAGTGGCCCGACTCGAACTTTGCGCGTACTGCATTGAAGGCGCGTATCGTATACTCCACATCTTCGAGTGTGTGTGCCGCCGTGGGTATTAGTCGCAAAATTATCTCGCCCTTCGGAATGACGGGGTAGATGACTATCGAGCAGAATATGCCATAGTTCTCGCGTAAGTCGACGATAAGGTTTGTCCCCTCCTCGTTGCCACCCTTCATATAAACGGGGGTTACGGGCGACTGTGTTACGCCAATGTCGAAGCCATTTTCGTGTAGTCCATCTTGCAGGGCGCGTGTAATCTCCCACAATTTCATTCGGTACTCGGGGTGGTGGCGTATCAATTCTAGGCGTTTCAGTGCGCCTACCACCATAGGCAACGTCAACGACTTGGCGTAGAGTTGCGAGCGCATATTGTAGCGCAGCAGGTTCACGAGCCACCGCTCGCTTGCCACAAAGGCTCCAAAGCCCGCCATCGACTTGGCAAAGGTGCTGAAGAGTACATCTACCCCCTCGGTTACGCCGAAGTGGCTGGCGGTGCCACGCCCCCCTTCGCCCATAGTGCCGAAGCCGTGTGCATCGTCTACGAGCAGGCGGAAGCCAAATTCATCCTTCAACCGCACTATCTTGTCGAGTATTCCGAGGTCGCCCTTCATTCCAAAGACCCCCTCCGTTATGACCAATACACCTCCGCCTTGTCGCTCTGCAAGGTCGGTGGCGTGTTGCAACTGTCGGCGTAGCGACTCTTCGTCGTTGTGAGCAAAGCGGAAGCGGTGACCTCGGTGTATTCGCAGACCATCCACAATGCAGGCGTGCGATTCGGCGTCGTAGACCGCAACGTCGCGAGGTGTAAGCAGGGCGTCGATGATAGAGATCATACCCTGATAGCCGAAGTTGAGCAGAAATGCCTCCTCCTTGCCGACAAACTCGGCAAGTTCCCGCTCCAGTTGCTCGTGGAGTGAAGTCTGACCGCTCATCATTCGTGCACCCATAGGTGCCGCCAAACCGAACTCGGCTGCAGCGGCGGCATCTGCACGTCGCACCTCGGGGTTGTTGGCGAGCCCGAGGTAGTTGTTGAGGCTCCAATTCAGCACCTCACGCCCTCTGAAACGCATATGTGGCGAAATCTCGCCCTCCAATTTTGGAAATGCAAAGTAGCCGTGAACACGGCTCATATATTGCCCGATGGGGCCTCCACTGCTCTCTTGTAATCTCTCGAAAATGTCCACCATACCTATATTTTGTATTGTTTTGAACAAATATAGGGTGGGTTTTGTGGACGGCACTCTCTTGCCGTCCGCACGGAACGAATTTAGGACCAAAAGTGGTTAAACCTCAGCCGCTACTGCGCCGTAGCCGTTTGGCGAGGTCGCGCATTGAAGCGACCACCGAGGTAGATGATGGTTGGATGTGGGGAGGTGACCACGATTAGCAGATCGGTAATATGCTCCTGCTCTGTCGTCAGCCGAACATAGCCACTTGCTTGGCTCCCCTCTTTGATGCGTTGGCTCACGTCTATTGGTTGCAGTTGCGAGGTTATTGGCGCTATGTCATCCGCAATTCTCGCTACGCACTCGTCTGAAGCCCCCTTTTGTGCGATGATAACGAATGCTTCAATCTTGTTTGCGAACTCCTCTCCATACTCCTTGCGGAGCATCATCTTTACGGCGTGGAGTTTCAACCCTCCATCGCACGCCATAGTCATAACACCCCTCTCGCTGCGATATTTCGACGAGAGGGCTGCCATATCATTGTATATGGTTTGAGCCGAGGCGGTGGCACTACCCATCAAAACGAGAGCCACGACTATCCCTAACAAGCGTTGTCTGCTCGCCATTTTCCACCCCAACTTTTCCATATCCATCTACTCAATAATTAAATCTTCGGTTCGGAGTTTTGGTACAAAATGAGTACCATTTTTGCGGTAGTAGGTAGTGCTTTCGCCTTCGGAGATGTCGGTAATCTCGATGCGCTCTGCCGAGCGACCTACAGCCACAATAAGTTGTGGGGCGAGTGGTAGTTTTAACGCCTCGCGCACTGCATCGTGGTCGAAGGCGGCAATGCAGATGCCGTTCAAACCCATCTCCACCGCACGAAGCAACATCGTCTGCGTGGCTATGCCCATATCCATATCTACGTATCGACTCTCCTTGTCGGTGCAGATTACGATATAGGCGTTTGGTTCGCTCTCGGCAAGTGGCAGATTCAACTCGGGTAACGCCCTGCCCAGACGAATATGTGGCGTTACGAGGTGTGCCTCATCTGCCGTAACCAGACGAAAACGAAGCACCTGTTGATTCATCGCCGAAGGGGCCAATCGCGCCGCATCGACGAGCGACACGAGTTGGTCGTGGCGTACCTTGAACGAGGTGTCGAAGCCTCGCGTCGAGCGGTTTTTTGTCAACAGCGATACGAGCGACACCTTACGAGTACGCACAGAGGCGCATTTCTGCGCCTCGTACTCCTCCATCTTGCGACCGAGATAGTTATCTGCCATTATCTCTTCGACTTCTTGGGTTTGCCTATCTTTACGTCCACATACAAAGGCATGTGGTCGGAATAGAGGCTATCGTAAAATACATAATCTTTCAATACCTTGAATGATCCATTCACGCCAAAGATGTAGTCTATGCAGACGCGTGGATCGTTCGAAGGGAAGGTGAATTTGCCGTCGTCGGTGAGCAACTGCGCATACTCCTTGAATGCCAAAATAGGCGCAGAGCCCGGTTTCGCATTCATATCGCCGGCGATAAATGCAGGTTTATCCAACTTCGAAACCACCTCCTTGATGATACCTACCGACTCCACTCTGAATGGCTCGCTCAGCGAGAGGTGGGTGCAGAGCAGATAGTACTTTTTGAACTCCACAACGAGCAGACCACGAGGCTCCTTTGGACAAGGCAAGCGGTGGAACTTCACCGAGAGTGCTGGCTCCTTCGACAATACACCAATGCCATACTTACCGCCAGTGTGTGGGATTGTTGGACCAAAATATGCGTGGTAGCCAGCCTCCTCAGCCATTCTGCCAAGCACATAGAACTTGTTGCGACGGGTTACGCTATCCACCTCCTGAACAGCCACAATATCGGGTTGTGCCTCGCGTACAAGTTGACCACAACGCTTTATGTCTTTGATGCCGTCCTTGCCGATACCATTCTTTACGTTGTACGACATAACGCGTACCTTTTGTGCCTCGACGGTGGTGATGCCCATTACCAATACCGCCAAAATAAGAATAATCTTTTTCATATAGTCAATCTTTCTATTTATGGGTTTTTATGCATTTGCCTTATCGTAGCCGTCGCGCTTAGCACCCCAGATAGAGAGGAATACCAACACGCCAACTGCAGCCATTGCGATTACGCCGATGAATACATAGTTCCAACCGAAGTTGTCTGCCAACCAACCTACGCCGTAGCCCGAAACTGCTGTCGAGAGATAACCGAATATTCCTACCAAGCCATTTGCCGTAGCCGCAGCCTTCTTAGTTGCCTGATTCGATGCCGCAATACCAATCAATGCCTGTGGTCCATAGATGAAGAAACCGGCCATTGCCAACACTCCAATCAGAGCCCAACCAGGAGCCATTCCCGGATTGAGATAGAATATGTAGAATGCACTCATCGATAAGCCCGCTCCAACCATACACCACAAACAAGTGCGGTGAGCGCGACCTGCAAAGAATCTATCTGTAACCCAGCCCGCTACGAGCGTTCCGACAATCGCCATAATCTCGAATGCAGCCACCGTGATACCCGCCTTACCGTACGACATACCGCACGCCTCGGTCAAGAACTTTGGTCCCCAGTCGAGTACCGAGAAACGAACCACATAAACGAAGAAGTTTGCAAATGCCAAGCCCCAGATGATAGGGTTTTTGTAGACCATCTTTTGTACATATGTACGACGTGCCGCAGGGTCGTTATCGTCCTTATCCAACGAGGTCTTTGTGTTCTCCAACTCTGGCAAACCCACCGACTTAGGCGTGTCGCGCAGGAATATCAACAATCCCAACGCTCCTACCAGGGCGATTAAGCCCGGCAACCAGAATGCCCACTGCCAAGCACCTGTATGCTCGGTACGAGTAACGATTGCCTGTGTTGCCTTTGCCTGTGCCTCATCGAGTCCGCACTCCTCGGCAATCGCTTTGGTGTTAATCTCCTTACCCGCCTCTTTTGCTTTGTCTACAGCCTCTTTTACTGCAACAAATTTCTCGTTCGAGAAGTTGTAGATGATGGTGTCCTGCTTCTCGGGACTCTCTTTCAGCGTGTAGACAACCGCCACATCGTAGCCATTCTCCACCTCCGCAGGCTCGCAGACCTTAACAACCTTACTTATCTGCTCGTTAGACTTCTTTACGTCATCTTTGAAGAGGGTCGAAACATAGTTTTGGGTTATCTTATTCACATCCTGCTGCGAGGTGCTGAGGTCGGTACCCATATTTGCCATAATAAATCCGCAAAGGATAGCCAACACACTCGCTCCGATAGAGTGCGAGGTGTTCCATACCGACTGCTTTGTTGCCAACTCGTGTGGTGGAATCCAGTGCGAGAGCAATCGCGCACAAGGAGGGAAACCGCTACCCTGGAAGATGTTGTTCAGCACCAACAATGTAGCAAAAGCCACAATCAAGACGTGGGGTGCTTTGCCAATCGAGATGCCGAGAATGTAAGGCATAAAGCCGAATGCGAGGCTCGCAAAGGCGCAGAGTGCCAGACCAATCGACATATGATAGCGGGCATTCATACGGTCAGCCAACACGCCATTGAAGTAGCGCGAGAAGCCGTATACAAGGCCCACGATGGTCATTACGATACCGAACGAGGTGTTCGAGATACCGTACTCTGCCGACAAACCGGGCATTGCGAACGAGAAGTTCTTGCGAACAAAGTAGAAGAAGGCGTAACCGAGCATCGTCACGATGATGGTGCGCCACTGCCAAATCTTAAATCTCTTTTGAGTTTGAGTATCCATAGTTTTTGCTTTTAGTCGGTCGTTGTTTTCGTTTATTTAACTCCGTGTGCCTCCTTTATGAGCATACCCAAAACCTCGATGCTGTCGCAGACAAGGTGCGGTTGCTTTGGTGCGGCTTCGCACACCTCGATGGTTGTTTCGCCCGAGAGCACCAACACGCCAAATGCTCCGGCGTTGTGTGCCATCTCGATGTCGGTATAGATGCGGTCGCCCACCATTGCCACCTCGTCAGCCTCGTAGCCGAAGCGTGTGAGAATGCCCGAGAGCATATTTGGGTCCGGTTTGCCGAGTGTTATGTCGGGATGGCGACCTGTGGCGTGAGCGATACACTCGCAGATCGAGCCACAGTCCACCAACACTACAGGTTGGTCGGTAGGGCATACACGGTCGGGGTTGGTGGCGATGTAAGGCACTCCCTGCGACACCCACCACGCAGCGCGGCAGAGGCGGTCGTACTGCAACGTCTTGTCGAACGCCACAACCACCACATCCGGCACATCGTCAGCCGAATCGGTAGTTGACACAAAGCCCGCATTCTCAAACTCGGCAATCATCGAAGGGGTGCCGAGCAGGAACAATCGTTTAGCCTCGGGATAGTGGGTTTTGATGTAGTCGATAGTTGCTATGGATGTGGTATACATCTCCTCGCGCGTAGCCTCGATGCCCAACTTTGCCAACTTCGCGAGGTAGTCGGCGATGCCTGCGGATGGGTTGTTGGTCAGGAACGAATAGTTGAGCCCCAACTCCTTGACACCTGCAAGGAACCCCTTTGTGTAGGGGAACAGCGTAGTTCCGAGGTATATTGTGCCATCCATATCGAGCGCAACGTGCTTTAACTTGCGCAGACGCTCCATCAACTCTTCGTGCGAGTATGGCGAGCTATATATATGAAATTTTGTCATTGTTTGAGTGTTGTTGGTTAATTAGCAAACAAAGGTAACCATTTTTAACCATTTGCCCAAATGTTCGCATCAATATTTTCTTTGCTGCAAATTTTTTCACTATTTATTTCATAAATAAAAATTTTTATCTACCTTTGTGCACTAATAGTTATACCAAAAACGGAAAAAGAAAGACACTTTTCACACAATTTTATTAACTAAAACCTTTTAAAACGATGAAAAATTTGACAAAAATTTTCATTTCGGTTGTGGCAGGAATGCTCGCATTCTCCTGTGTAACAGACACAACCGAGGATTTGGGCATCCAAATCGAAGGGGGTAAAACAACCACCGAAGTTGTTCTTTCGCTCGAGGCTGCACGTACACAGCTCGGCGAGAAGGCTGAGGGCGTTTACCCACTCTATTGGAGCGAGGGCGACGCTATTGCAATCAATGGCGTAACTTCGAATCCATTGGCAGAGGCTGGCACAGCAGCTGCTTTATTCACAATGACCAGCGAGGTCGCTTATCCTCTCTGCGCTGTCTATCCTGCTCCTGCAGCGGTAGCAGTTGAGGAGGTTGCAGAGCCAACAACCGTCTACCAGGTTGAGTTCCTTGCATCGCAGCCTTACACCGTTGGCACATTTGCGCCAAACGCTGCGCCAATGTATGCTTATGGCGTTGCTCCGGCAGAGGGCGAGCCAGCAGAGGCTCTTCAGATGCAGCACCTCTCGGGCGTTTTGCGTTTCGCAGTTGTAGGTAATGGTCAGGAGGTTACCTCTCTCACCATTAAGGCTATCGACGAAAACTGCAAACTTTCGGGTGTATTCAACGTTGATTGCAAGACCGGTGCATTGACCGCTTCGGAGACCGCTTCGAACACCGTAACCGTAACCTTCCCGGAGGGTACCGTTCTCGGCGCAGAGCCACTCGTAGTTTACGCTGCAGTTCCTGCAGGTAGCTTCGGTCAGGTTTGGGCTACATTGCGTACTGTAGAGAGCGGCAAGATGACCGTTAAGTTCAACAGCGACGTTAAACCTATCGCCGTTGGCACAGTTCGCGAGTTCTCGGAGTTCACTTTCCAGGCTAACGAGGCTGACGAGGACGCAAGTGTATTCGAGATTGACAGCGCAGAGGCACTTATCCGCTTTGCAAAAATTGCACAGGTATTCTCTCCACGCACAACTGCAAAGGTTGTTGCTAACATCGATATGTCGGGCTACGATTGGAATCCAATCGAGGGCTTTGGCGAGTACACTTTCGATGGTGGTAAGGCAGAAGGCTTCTCGATCAATGGCTTGAACGCTCCATTGTTCGGTGCAACTTCGGCAACTATCCAGAACCTGAACCTCACAGGCGTTAATATCGCCGTTACCAATCTCACGCAGGCAGGTGCAGTTGCTTGCAACTTCACCGGTGCAAAGATGAGCAATGTTTCGGCAAGCGGTACTATGACCGTGAACAACACAACCTTCACTACCACCGCTTCGATGTCGAAGTATAACGTAATCAACTTTGGTGGTTTGGTAGGTATCGCAGGTGGCGTAACATTCGAGAATTGCGAGAACCGCGTAAACCTCACCGTAAATTCGGTTGCTGCCGCAGAGCAGACAAGCGTATACTTCTCGGTGGGTGGTGCAGTAGGTGCAGCACACTCGAAGTCGTCGTTCAACAATGTTGACAACTACGGTACAATCACTATCGGTGGCACAATCAACTCGGCTGCTACTCGTATTGCCGGTATTCTCGGTAACGCAAGCGCAGTTAATGGCGTAACTCCTGAGATTACAGCCCTTACAGGTTGCGACAACCACGGTGCTATCACAACCGAGAAGGGTCAGAAGGTTGGCGATGTTCAGACTTCACTCGGTACTCTCAAAGTTGCAGGTATTGCAGCCACTATGTCGAAGGGTATGACCGACTTCTCGAACAACCACAACCACGGTGCAATTCTCAACCAGGCTTGGGGTGGTACTACTTCGTTGGCAGGCGTTTTGGGTAACTTCAACCTCTCGCCTATCAGCAACTGTACCAACAATGCTCCTATCACCCACAAGGGACGCCACTCATTCTTGATGATGGGCGGTATTCAGACTAACGATGCTTGTGCCGCTATCACCAACTGTACAAACAACGTAGAGGGTGTTATCACCAACGAGGCTACCTTGGCTGATGGTGTTACTTCGAATGCCAACGTATACATTGGCGGTATCGTTGGAGGTAACGAGTCTCCATTGCGCGAAAATGACGGTCGTGAGACATACACCGAGTTCGATGGCAAGGCTAACGCTATCAAGGGTTGTACCAACTATGGTGCTATCGTCAAGACGGGCCACGCAAACGCTTGCTTTATCGGCGGTATCTACGCTCGTGTCACAGGTTGTAACATCGAGAACTGTACTAACGAGGGCGCTATCACCGTTGGTGGCGACAACCTCGGTAACCTCTACGTATCGGGTCTTTGCGGCCACACTACTCCAAGCGCTATCAACTCTACCAACAAGGGTAACATCACTATCAACGGTAACACCGATGGTTCGTTCCTTACTACCGGTTGCTACATTTCGGGTATCGCATCAACCGTTAGTGGTATTATTTCGGGTTGTAAGAACGAGGGTCATATCTCTGTCGACAACTTGGCGCACGCCGATAATCGTAGCATTAACATCTTTGGTATTGCGGTTAGTGCAAGTTCTAATTGCGCTGCAACCGACCAGACCAACTACAACTGCGACAACTCGGGTAACATCTCGGTTGGAGAGAATGGCACCGTCATTGCCAACACAAGTGCATTCTACATCGGAGGTTGCTTCGGTAACCCTTATGTTGTTCCGGCTGAGAAGTGCGACAACACAGGTAACATCACCGTTTATCCGAAGGCTGCACTCCGACCAATCAACATTGCAGGTGTTGTCTACAAGGCTCACAAGGGTATAATTGATTGTACTAACAGCGGTGCAATCACCACAAATGGCAACACCGAGACTAAGAAATCGGTAGCACACAACATCTCTGGTGTGGCAAACTACGCTTGGGGTATCATCAAGGACTGCGAGAACTTGGCAGGTGGCGACATTACTATGAACAATGCCTATGTAAGTGATCTCCACTTGGGTGGTGTAGTTACATATCCTTATGTTAATGCTACTTCTGGCGGTGATTGGAGCAACAACAACAACTACGGAGATATGAACTTCGATATTATTGGTTCGTTTACCGGTAATACCAATTTCCGTGTTGGTGGTATTGCAGCAGTTACAAGTACTGACGATACTCTTACAGCAGAGAACCAGGTTACTTGGAAGGATTGCGCAAACTATGGTAACATCACATTCAGCCGTCTTGCTCCGGGCAAGGGCAGTTCTAAGTATGGTCGTGTTCTCGTATCGGGAGGTATTCCAACTGTCTATTGCGGTCCTATAAATTTCGACAACGTTGACAACAATGGTGCAATCACTCTCAACAATTTGGAGAGCAACGCCAACCTCTTTGTTGGCGGTCTCATTAGCTATTGGGGACAGTCAGGTACTATAAAGGATTGCACTACTTATGTTAAGAATTGCGACAATACCAAGGATATCACTCTGAACACCATAGTTCCAGTTAGCACATCGGGTACATTGAATGGTTCTGGCGAGGGCTTTATGGTTGGTGGCGTTATTGCTGCTTGCTATATGAACGCCGACAACGGACATACACTCGAAGTTACTGACTGTACAAATAGCGGTAATGTAACCGTTCAGGGCGACTATGTTGCAAAGAGCGCAAGCCGTAACAGTATCGGCGGTATTTGTGGCGACTACTACACCTATGGTACTGTAGCCCGTTGCTACAATAGTGGCGAGGTTAAGTTCGCTCCATCTTCGCAAACTGCAAGCGTAGGCTCAATCAACATCTCTTATGTTGGTGGTGTATTGGGCTACAGCTATCCTTATGTACAGAATAAGGGAACCAAATTGGATAACTGCGTGAATGCGGGTAAGGTATTGATTGAGAATCTTAATATGGCATCACATCTCTATGTCGGTGGTGTTGTTGGCTACGAGAAATCTCGCAGCAACGTCTACACCTACGCAAACTGCGCTAACTCGGGCGATGTAGTTCTTAACAAGGTTAAGAGTGGGTCGAACGTATATGTTGGAGGTATGCTCGGTTTCGTTGAGCAGAAAACAACTACATTCACCGGCGAGAATGTTAATATCGGTAAAATCGTTTTCGAAGAGTGTACAACAACAGCTGATAAGACCTTTGTTGGAGGTATTGTTGGTAATACAGTTGCGCCAGTCTCGGGAGCGAAGGCTCACTGCGATATCTGGGCTTCGGGCAATGTTGGTTGGATAATGGGTACTAACCGTGCAGATGCAACCCTTGCTTCGGGCTGCGGTATCGGCGGTAAGGTTATCACCAGCAAGGATGAGATTACCGAAGAGGACCAATACGGTAATAAGGAAGTAATCGGTTACGAATACACCGGCACTGCCATCACCGAGAGTGACTATCTCTCGAAGGTATATGGTGGCGCAACAGCTGCTGCGTCGGCAAGCGAGGCTTCGTTCTTGACTACCGTACCAACAGTAACTGCACCAGTAGCACCTGCAAACTAATTAACAGAATAGTGAAACGATAAAAATGTTGAAGATTATGAAAAAGACAGTTTTGAGCTATTCTGCTCCAGAGATTAATATCTACGAGGTTGTAGCTGAGCGTGGCTACATCGTAAGTACCGGAACTTCACTCCCAGGCTTCGGCTCGGAAGAAGACGATCTTATTTACTAAAAAATTTGCGGGGCCTTCGGGCTCCGCAATTTTTTTTTGTAAACGGAAAACGGAAAGCGGAAAACGGAAAACTTTTTGTTTTTCGATTTTTGCTTGGAGTGGAAAACTATAAACGAGCCATTGGCAATTAGCCATTGGCTTTTTTTGCGCGTGTAGTTTATGTCGTCGGGCATAAATGCCCTCTATGGCGTCACACCTGCGGTGTTCTATGGCGTCGGACTTTCACTCCTCTATGACGCGCGCCATAAAGCGCTCCTCGGACTGCGCCGCTATAAAGGAGGCTCGCCTCCGCCGCCATAAAGCCAACTTGTTGGCGCCGCTATATCTGCTGCGTGCCCGCTTCCCCTTCCCCTTCCCCTTCCCCTTCCCCTTCCAAACTCCGACCCTTATCCTAACTACTCACTACTCACTACTCACTACTCACTACTCACTACTCTCTCCTCACTAAAGATTGCCCCAAAAAAAGAGCCTCCACGGTGGGAGGCTCTTGTGCTTTGAGTATTGCGAGAGGTTACTCGGTAGGGATGTCCTTATTTACATTCTTTGAGCCTACCAATGCGTAGTAGAGCAAGAAGATAAGACCTGCTGCGATTACCCAGTAGCTAACGAGGTAGCTGCCAGTCCAGTCAACAACGGCGTTCTGCAAGAATGGAAGGATACCTCCACCGCAAACCATTGCCATAAAGATACCTGCACCCTTCTCGGTGTACTTGCCGAGGCCCTCAACTGCGAGGTTGAAGATGCCACCCCACATTACCGAAGTGCAGAGTCCGCACAACACGAGCAATGCTGCGTTTACAGGTACGGCTGCCATACCGAAGCCTGCGGTACCCTTGAATACAGGAAGGCTAACTACAGTCTCTGGCGAGAGGAACATAGCACCCAAAACGAGTGCCAAGCCTACTGCCGAAACGGCTGTAAGCATCGACTTTGCCGACACCTTTGCTCCAAGTGCTGCACCTGCAAGACGACCTACGAGCATAAGCAACCAATATGTTGCGGTAACGGTACCTGCGATAGCCTCAGCACCCGACTCAACATTCAAACCGCCATTCTGCAACCACTTCTGCAATACGTTTGGAATACCTACCTCGACACCTACATATATAAATATAGCAACTGCGCCCAAAACAAAGTGGCGGAACGACATAGGACCATACTGCGACTTCTCCTCGACCTTAGCACCTACGATTGCGTTCTCAGGGATGTTGGTAAGCAAAATCACAACGAAGGCAATAGCAAAGATTGCCAAAGCGATCCACATCAATGGGAATACGTCGCTAATCTGAGCCTTTGCAATGCTTGGCACGAATACGCCAGTGAGGAAGATTACGGCTGTACCCATCAACGAGTTGAACGAGCCACCCACCTGTACGAGCTGGTTGCCACGGTTGCCACCGCCACCGAGTTTGTTAAGCATTGGGTTTACAACGATGTTGAGCATACACATCGAGAAACCTGCTACGAAAGCACCCAAGAGGTAGATGCCGAATGCTGTGTTGCCGGTCAACTTACCTGCAATAAACTGAATTGCAACACCGATGAAACCAACTGCAACAGCGGTCAAAGCAGTGAACTTGTAACCCTTCTTCTGCAAGAGGTTACCTGCAGGGATACCCATAACTGCGTATGCAATAAAGTTGCACAACACGCCAAGTGTACCCATCCAGTTAGCAACTTGGAACTGGTTTTTGAGGATATCGCCCATTGGCGATGCCAAGTTTGTGACGAACGAAATCATACCGAAGAGCAAGATGCACACGATAATCGCCGGCACATTCGAATTTTGTTTTTGTGTCATAAAATTTTAGTTTTTATTGGTTAAAAATATAGAGTTGTTCCTTTTATCTGTCGCGTTCGACCACATACTCGCACAACGCCAACAGCGATGCACGGTGAGGCGTGTCGTCGCACACCGAGAGTGCCGACATTGCGCGTTGCAAGTAGGCTCTGACTGTTTCGCGTGCGAGGTCTACTCCGTTGTACTCCGCAACCTTCGACTGAATAAACGCGATGCTCTCGTCGCTCTCGGCGCAGAGCGGAATGTGGTGCAAAATCTCTGCCTTCTCCTCCTCCGACACTCGCTCCAGCACCTCAATCAGAGGCAACGTGATTTTGCGCTCACGAAGGTCGTTCGAGGCGGGCTTGCCCGTATTGTTGTTCGGCACAAAGTCGAGAATGTCATCGACAATCTGGAACGCCATACCGAGCATCTTGCCAAATGTGCGCATAGCCTCTACGCGCTCTGCCGAGGCTCCCACCGAGATAGCACCCACCGAGGCGGCAACAGCAAAGAGTGATGCGGTCTTCTTGTAGATGATATCGAGGTAGTTCTCGCGCGAGGTGTCCAACTTCGAGGCGTGGTCGCTCTGGATGAGTTCGCCCTCGCAGAGTACCGACATTGCGCCGATAATGTGGTTGAGGAGGTCGTATTGACCGCTTCGTAGACCGATGCTCATATTGCGGGCGAGGATGTAGTCGCCAACGATAACCGCATTGCGCGACTGCCAACGGGCGTTGACCGATGCCTTGCCTCGACGGAGGTTCGACTCGTCGATTACGTCGTCGTGAATGAGCGAAGCGACGTGAATCATCTCGACCAACATCGCAGCCAATAGTGTGCGTTTGCCGAAGCTGCCGATTGGCGAGGTTGCGCCCGCTGCCAACATCACTACGATAGGGCGTAAACCCTTGCCACGAGTGGATAAGACGTAGTCGAGCATATCGCCAACGAGAGTTCCCTGCTCCTCGCTGAAGTTCTTGCGGACAAAGGCGTTGAACTCCTCAATCTCGCTCTCTATGGGGCGACGTATTTGGTCAAGTGTTGTAGTCATAAATGGCTTATATCCGAACAAAGATAGTGAAATTTCGGCAGAGTTGCTTAAAAAAGCGAAAATTTTTCTAACTTTGAGCGTTATTTACGCACGAAGTATGGAAAAAGCAAAGGATATTTTTATGAAATCGCTACCCTTTGTAGTGGCGGTTTTGTTGTTTGGCGTGGTTGCCATCGTCGGTTTTGCACCGCAGTTGCAAGGCAAGGTGTTGCCACAGGGCGATATCAGCCAGTTCAATGGTATGAGTCGCGATATTCGCGAGTGCCGTGAGCAGTTCGGCGAGGATCCGCAGTGGACCGGTGCTATGTTCTCGGGTATGCCCGCCTACCAAATCAATATCAAATATCCGTCGCAAATCATCAAACGCTCGGTCGATTGGGTGCAGTCACTCTTCGTAGGCCCGGCGGCGATGCCATTCTTTGCGATGTTGTCCGCCTTTGTGATGGTCGTGCTGATGGGTATGTCGGCGTGGATAGGTCTCGTGGTGGGCTTGGCGTATGGTCTGTCAACCTACTTTTTCCTGATTATCGGCGCAGGGCATATAACAAAGATGTGGGCGTTGGTCTACGCTCCGTCAATGATTGGTGCCATACACTTTACGTTGCGACGCAATATGTGGCTGGGAGGTGCGCTGACGGCACTTTTTGCCGCACTCGAAGCCGGGGCAAACCATCCGCAGATAACCTACTACTTTGTGTTGGCTGCAGCGGCGTTGTTTATCTCGGAGGCGGTCTACGCCATTAAGGAGAAGCGATACAAGGATTTTGCAAAGCGCACCGCTATTCTCTTTGGTGCGGCGGTGTTGGCTCTCGGAGCGAACTTTGCACCTATCTACTACACGCTGCAACACACCTCCGATACTACGCGCGGAGGTAGCGCACTTGAGGCAACAAACGAGCGCAAAGGACTCGACATCGACTACGCTACGGCGTGGAGTTATGGCGTAGACGAGAGTTTCAATATGCTGGTGCCAAATCTGATGGGTGGCGACTCGGGCAGCACCTTCTCGGCGGATGGAAAGGTTGCCGAGGCGTTTGTCGAATTGGGCGCACCAAGGCGTACAGCCGAAGCCTATGCACAGCAGTTGCCAACCTATTGGGGCGAGCAGCCCTATACCGCAGGCCCGACATATCTGGGAGCGGTGGTTCTGTTCCTTGCGCTGTTGGGTTTGATTCTCGCCTCGGCGCGTGACCGCTGGTGGATATTCGCAGCGTCGGTTTTGGCGGTGTTGATGGCGTGGGGCTACCACGCAATGTGGTTTACGGAGTTGTGTTTCGACTACTTGCCTCTCTACAATAAGTTCCGTGCCGTTTCGACCGCTTTGGCTGTGGTCGAGTGGAGTGCACCGCTGTTGGCAGGTATCGCATTGTGGCAGGTTTACCAGAGATGGAACGATAAAAAGTCTATCCTACGTGCTGTTGCCATCTCGGCGGGCGTGGTTGGTGGCTTGTGTCTGATTTTTGCCGTTGCAGGCACCTCGCTGTTCGACTTCAATCGTGAGCAGAGCATCGCAATGATGGCTCAGGCGTTAGAAAACGAGGAGTTGGGCTTGGTTGTTGGCGAGGCGATGGTTGCCGAGCGTGCCGATATGGTTGCTGCGGATGCGTGGCGCTCGTTTGCCTTTGTCGCTTTGGCAGCAGGGGTACTTCTCGGTGCGTTGTATGTAGATAAAAAGTGGAGCATAGCAGCATTGGCTGCACTCGCAATATTGGTTGTATCGGATATTCTGCCTGTGAATTTACGATATGTGCCTTACGAAATGTTCGTACCAAAACGCACTGCCCAAATTCGCCCTACCAAAGCGAACAAGAGCATTATGGCGGATAGGGAGTTGGGCTATCGTGTGCTGAATCTTACGGTGTCGCCATTCAACGACGCAACAACCTCGATGTTTCATCGCTCGGTGGGTGGCTATCACGGAGCAAAGATGGGACGATATCAGGATGTGATTGACCGTTATCTCTCGCGCAACGACGACGAAAACGGATTCTATGCGGTGTTGGATATGCTCAATACCAAGTATGTAATCTGCTCGGAGGACGAGGTTGTCGAAAACCCTACACGCAATGGTGCAGCGTGGTTTGTAGAGAGTGTAGAGGTGATGGCTTCGCCACGCGAGGCGTTGGAGTCGCTCGGAAAGGTCGATTTGACGACGACTGCTGTTGTGGAGGAGGGTGTGCCGCAACCAACAATCAGTGGTGCGGGTACAATCTCGCTCGTGGAGTATCGTCCTAACTACCTGCGCTACGAATACTCTTTGACCGGAGGCGAGGGTGTCGCTGTATTCTCGGAGATATACTACGATAAGGGCTGGACGGCATATGTAGATGGCGTGCCGGCAGAGTCGTTCCGTGCCGACTACATACTTCGTGCTATGTCGTTGCCTGAGGGCAACCATACGGTAGAGTGGCGTTTCCGCGCTCCAAATTGGAATTTGGCGGCAACAATAACTTTAGTTTGCTCGATTTTGATTATATTCGCACTTGTATTAAGCATAATTTATCGCAACTATGGCAACAACACCAAAGAGAAACCTATCGCGTAGGGTACGCTTTTCGTACGCCTCGTCGACAATAAGTATGACGCTTGTGCTGTTCCTTCTCGGAGCGGTGGGCGTCATTATGGCTCATATTTTTGCCACAACCACAAATATGCGCGAGAGCGTGACGATGATTGTGGAGTTGAAGGATGGTATTTCAGAGGAGGAGCGCACTGCGATTGCGGAGCAACTCGCCGAGAGCGATTTGGTCGCCGAGTTGAAGTTTGTGTCGAAGGAGGATAAGTTGAACGATGAGGAGTTTAAGCGCACCTTTGCGGTGGATATCGAAGGACTTCTCAATAGCAACCCATTGCCCGACTCCTACGATGTAGTTCTGTCGGAGAGGTCTGCCGACAAAGAGGCTCTTGCGGCATTTGCCGACGAGGCGCGACGGATTGAGGGGGTGAGTTATGTAACCTATCCGCAGAATCTTGTCGAGGAGTTGCACTCCACGCTCGATGTGTTGCAGATTGTGGTGTTGCTCTTTGGTGGAGCGTTGTTGTTGGTGTCGCTCATTCTGCTTAACAACACCGTACGCCTTGCGGTCTATTCGCAACGCGAGATGATAAATACATTGAAGGCGGTAGGTGCTACGAAGTGGTTTATTATGCAACCATTTGTTTCGCGCAGTGCATTGCAGGGCGCATTGGCGGGCATATTCGCCTCGGCTCTGTTGCTGGGTGCGCTCTACGCTTTGGACTACACACTGCAAGGCATTGGCGTATTGCCTAAATGGGAGGAGATTGGAGTGTTGGCGGCAGCTTTGACACTACTTGGCGTTGTTGTTGCGGTGTTGTCTACATTGCCTGTAGTGAGCCGCTTTGTGAATATGAAGTCGAATAAAATACATATCTGTTAGATGAAAAAGAGTTTTCAAAAGTCGGTCTCTGTAAATTCTATGCCCCAGCCAAAACCGTCGGTTAAGGCGAACGATAAGGGGGAGTCGCTGTGCAAAAAGATTAAGCACGAGAACGATGATAAGATGCCGCTAACTATGCGCAACTATCTGCTTATGCTGGTGGGTGCGGTGGTTATCGTGTTGGGCTTTGTGCTGATGTCGGGTGGCACTGAGGCTACACCGCAGGAGTTCTCGTACGATATCTTTTCGTGGCGCCGCATAACCCTTGCCCCGATAGTTGTGGTGGCGGGTTTTGCATTCGAGATATACGCTATTTTGAAGCGTTTTTAGTGGGCTATAGAGTCGATGGCGAATGTTAAATTATTGTTAAATTTCGCTTTGGCTATTGATAGTCTGCACGGCATCTGCTACCTTTGTAGATGTTAAGATTAACCTAAATGACTCTTTTATGGGAGAAATCTACTATGTAATGGTCGCAATTCTTGCGATTTTGGCTATTTCGGGACTCTATGTTGGTGTTACGAATGACGCCGTAAACTTCCTTAACTCTGCTATCGGTTCGCGAGCAGCAAAATTCCGCACTGTTCTCATCGTTGCATCGTTGGGTATTTTGGTCGGAGTGTTGACCTCGAGCGGAATGATGGATGTGGCTCGCCACGGTATGTTCCACCCCGAGTTGTTCACCTTCCGCGAGGTGATGATGCTCTATGTGGGTGTGATGTTTGCAAATGTCATCCTGTTGGATGTTTACAACTCACTCGGACTGCCGACTTCGACCACCGTGTCGCTCATATTCTGTTTGCTCGGCTCAGCAGTGGCGGTGTCGCTCTTCAAAATTGGCACAGACCCAACCATTTCGTTTGCGCAGTTGGGCGAGTATATCAACACCACACGAGCAATGGGTGTTGTTTCGGGTATCCTTCTCTCTGTAGTCCTCGCATTTGCTGTAGGCTCCTTTGTGATGTGGATTTCGCGAATGATATTCTCGTTCCGCTATATGAAGATGTTGCGTCGCTTTGGCGCACTGTGGTGCGGAGTGTCGCTCACTTCGATTCTCTACTTCGCAGTGTTTAAGGGTTTGAAGTCGTTGCTCAAAGGCTCACTCTTTGTTGAGTGGGTGAACGAGCATCTCCTTCTTGCGTTGGCAGGAACGTGGGTGGCTTGCTCGTTGATACTCTTCTTCTTGCAACTCTTCCGCGTAAATATCTTGCGAGTGACTATCCTTGCAGGTACCTTCTCGTTGGCTTTGGCATTTGCCGGCAACGACCTCGTGAACTTCATCGGCGTGCCTATCGCTGGTTTGGAGGCGTTCACCGAGTCGAGTGCGGCGGGTGGCGACGTGACAATTCTGATGGATGCTCTCTCTACACCGTCCGACCCTGCGAACTCTTCGAATACCATCTATATCGTAATCTCGGGTATCATTATGATTGCGACACTTTGGACCTCGCGTAAGGCTATGAATGTGTCGCAAACCGAACTTTCGCTCACCTCGGCAGGTGATGATGGTGGCGATCAGCAATTCTCGTCGTCGTTGTTCTCGCGCGCTTTGGTGCGTGCAGCGGTAAACACCTCTCGTTTCTTCGATAAGATTATCCCTGTGAAGATTCGCGAGTTTGCCGAGAAGCGTTTCGAGTATGCCGATGTTGAACACAGCGGCGCACCTTACGATATGATTCGCTCGACGGTAAACCTCACCTCTGCATCGTTGCTTATCGCTTTGGGTACATCGTTGGGCTTGCCTCTTTCGACCACCTACGTATGCTTTATGGTGGCAATGGGTTCGTCGTTGGCAGATAAGGCTTGGGGACGCGAGAGTGCCGTATATCGTATTACAGGCGTATTTACCGTAGTGGCAGGTTGGTTTGTTACCGGCTTTGGCGGTTTCATCATTGCCTTTGCCCTCGGCTTGCTGTTGATGTGGGGTGGAAATTGGGCATTCGGAGCAATCACCTTGCTCTGTGTCTATATGTTTATCCACTCGAACTTTATGCCTAAAAAGAAGAAGGACGAGAAGAAGAAGGATGATACGCAGTTGCGTGATAACCTCGTGGACAACACTATGACCACCGTATCCGAAACTGTAAAGGTATCTACACGCATCTACAACCGCACCATTGCGGCTCTTATGAAGGAGGATCGTAAGGCTCTGAAGGAGCTCTCGGCTGAGGCTTCGGAGATGTACGAGGAGAATCGTCGCTTGAAGTACTCTATCGCTTCGACTCTGCGTAGCACCTATGGTTCGGATTTGAACCTCTCGCTCTACTATGTGCAGATTCTCGACTACCTGAACGAGATGACCAAGGCGTTGGTGCATATTACTCGCCCATCGTTCCAACATATCGACAATAACCATACGGGATTGAGCCAGATTCAGACCGACACACTTATGTCGATAAATGCCGACGTAAACGAGATCTATTCGCGTATTATATATATGTTCACCTCGAACGACTTCTCGACTATCGACGAGGTGCTGATAATGCGTGATAACCTCTTTGAGCGTTTGGCGCAATGCACCAAGGAGGAGTTGGCTCGTATCACTGCCGGCGAATCGAACTCGCGTGCGGGAATGTTGTTCCTCGGCATTATCTCCGAGACCAAGACTATGGTGTTGCAGTCGCGCAACCTCCTCAAGTCGCGCCGTTACTTTATCGAGCAGGAGGGTAAGGTTATTCGACAGAAGAGAATCTACGAGTAGTCGTATACCATATATTATATATCATTGCCATATTAAAAGGGTTCCGCATAGGAGCCCTTTTTGTGTGATGTTTGTGCCATAAAAGTTTGGAAATCCGAATACTTTATAATATCTTTGTTTCGAGGCGTTTTGCCCTATTTTCAATTCAAACATTAACCTATCACACAAATGAAAGCAGACTATTTCGGAGTGACCGACATTGGCTCGGTGCGCAAGCGTAACGAGGACGCCTTCGTGCTGCAAGAGGTGTGGGGTGGCTCGCATATCTTGGCTGCTGTGATAGATGGTATGGGTGGCTATGCCGGTGGTGATGTTGCAGCGCAGATGGCAGCAGATTGCCTTCTTGAACATATTGCGGCGTGCAGCAGCACCTCCAATAATGTGGAGTTGCTCGAGGCGGCTGTCGTGTATGCAAACAACACAATTCACTCGCACCGCTCCATTCCGATGTATAGCAAAATGGGGTGTGTGCTGACTGTGGCTCTCATTGATTTGAAGGGTGCAAGGATGGATGTCTGCCACGTGGGCGACACGCGTCTCTATATGATTGAGGGTGGTGCGTTGACCAAAATAACGCGCGATGACTCGCTGGTTGGCTCTATGGAGGATGCGGGCAGGTTGACCGAGGAGGAGGCTATGAAGCACCCGATGCGCAATGTTGTGAGCAAATATTTGGGTGGCGAGGTGTTGCAGGCGGGGTCGGGATATATTCAGACTTACAGCGTGCAACTGCGCCCTTGCACGCTTTTGCTCTGCTCGGACGGACTCTACGACTTGGTCTGCTCGTCGCAGATGGTGGCGGCGGTCGCAAACTCGGCTTCGCCACGCCAGTGTGCCGAGTCGCTTGTGAGCGAGGCTCTCTCGGCAGGAGGTATAGATAATGTTACGACACTAATTATAAACTTAAGTTAAACCATTAAAAAAGGAGGTATTATGAGTGATTTTGTTTATTGGCTGGTTGTGGGATGCATAACGCTCTCGTTTGTTCTATTCTTTGTTATGGATATTCGCGGTATTCGTGGTAGCGAAACAAAGCAGGAGGTGAGTGAAGGCTGGAGTGGTATGTTACGCCATCTGCTCTTGTTTCCGACTCTTATATTCCTGTTCGCAGATGGGAGTCTCGGCGATATAGTAGAGGTGGTCAAAACGGCTCTCTATAATTGGGGCGTATATAATGTTTACTGGCACGAGTGTGCTACGTTGTTGGTGTTTGCGTTGCTCTATTTCATCGTCACGCTGCCAGTGACCATATTGACAATCTTTGCCAGCGATAATCGTAAGGAGGAGTTCAAAAAGCAGTTGTTGAAACTCTTCGCTTTTGCGACAATTCCTGCAATAGCAGGTTATCTCGTCTTGATTGGAAGTAACATCTGGTGGGGTCTTGTTCCATTTGCAGTAGTGGCAGTTGTGGTGTTGGCTACTGAGTTTACGTCGCACAGCGATTTTAACCATATGAGTCTGCCTAAGGCGATATACAACAGCGTGGTATATGTTGCGGTAATCTTGGGCTTGGGCTATGTTGTATGCCTCTGCTTAGACTCTTATATGTTGTCGGACGTGATATGCTACGGAGGCACCTTGTTTGCAGCAAACTTTGTGGTTATTCTCGCTTCGTTGCCGATAATTGTCTATTCGGTGGTGGTTGTACTGGGCTTTATCGGTGTTAATACTTCCATTCCTATGAAGTCGGATGATTTGGGCTCGTGGTTGAAACAACACCCTACAATTGAGGTTGGTGGCGAGACGTGGAGCATTACAAAACAGTCTGACGACAATGCAGGCGCTACTGAGGATGTTGTTGCGGAGGCTGCGGAGGCTGCGGAGGATACTACTGATGAGCAGCCAAAGGAGAAGCAGGTTGCACCGAATCGTAGCGACGATGGCAAAAGTTGGTTCCGCCGATTATACGAAAAGTTTGACTTCCTCTTTAGCAGCGAAGATGATATCTAAGAAAAGAGTGGTGTTCACTCTCTGCAAATTTGAAGGGCTGACCAAATGTCAGCCCTCTTTGTTACGAGTGTTATGCAGGTAATTTACCAAAGCAAAATTGTTGGGTTTTTTGCGAGTTCTGCCTTTATCTCCTCGGTGGTTAGAGGATAGTTCTCGGCTCTGACATCGGCGTGGCGTACCTCGTAGCCCGAAACACCAAGTGGATCGTAGGTTGCAAAACTGTATACCCAGAAGCCGAAAACGGTGTCAGGGTTGTCTACGAATACAACATAGTAGTATAGACCCCCGGCCATAAACTCCTCCAAGTCGACAATGACAAAGTCGCCCTTAAGTTTCTCTTTGTGTTTCTCCAATATCTCGTCCTTCACGAGTCCCACATTGATGGCGTCGATGTAGAGGCGGATAGAGCGAATATAGTTGTTGTTCCCCCAATCCTCGTCACCCCATCCTGCGAAGCGAATATCGTTGAGCGAAGACTCCTCGCTCAAGCCGCTGCTATCTTTTACTTTCTCGTTGCTTTTGGTGGTAAATGGGTCCAAATATTCGATGCCAAGCAGACCCTGCTCGCTGAAGCGGGTGTGGTTGATTTGCGCTACAAGTGTCGGGTCGGCTTCGCACTCGCCAAGTAACTTATCGGAGATGGTAGCCTCTGCCTTTTTGCTGTTGTTGCCACCGCATCCTACAGCCATAAGTGCTATGGCTGCCACCAATATCACAAGGAGTGTGTTTCTCTTTTTCATATGTAAGTATGTTTTTTAGTGCTGGTTACAAATGTAGTAATTTAACTCTTATGTTGTACCAACTCTTTGCGGAAAATTTATTATATTTGCAATAAACAATACTACTTTAAGCGTATGAATAGGTGTAAGATTGCACTTTGGGTTTTGGCTTTTGCCGCGTTGATGGTGGGATGCACCGGCGGAGAGCCAAGTTTTGACAAAGAGGAGTATCCGGTAGAGGAGTATGTGCGCCTGAGCCTCGTGGGTGGTTGCGGACACAATGCTGCAACCGACGATAGCGAGGTGTCGCGTGCCGTATGGGACGATGGCAACGGTAGTGGTTCGCTGCTTCTGAAGTGGGAGAGTGCTGCCGCATCCGACTCTTTCGCGTTTGTTCTCTCGGATGGCGAGAAGGCGATGGTTGGTCGCGACGAGCCAGAGGTTGAGAGGGAGTACTCCCACAGCGCGCTCTCGGTCGAAGCGCAAGAGGGGGATGCCTATCACGCCTATTTGCAGACGGCACTCTACTACAATGCAGATTGTCTGCCGAATGCAAAATATTGCTACGCTGTGGCGGGTTGCGCCAGTGTGACGGAGAGGGCTAACGAGGGGCAACACCTCTGCCATATGGAGATGCCGGCGACCTTCACGCAAACGGCAAATCAAGAGCCGTCGTTCCTCGGCAATAATATGTATATGTATGCTACAGCGGCGTATAATGGCGAACGTACAACGCTGAATTTCAAACACATACCTGCAGTATTCCGTTTTGTTGTCACCAACTCTACGGCGCACGATATTGTACTGCAGCAGGTGTCGGTAAGCGACGCATCGGGCGAGGAGGTAGCCTCGAAAACTGCTGGCGTGACGCTCGATTGGGCGAGTGGCGACGTGGCGGTGTCATTCGGAAAAGGTGGACACAAAAAGGTGGTTACCAACATTGAAAATGGAACTTTGGCAGCGGGCAAAAAGTATACCGCCTACACATTGGCTATGCCTCTTTCGGAGAGTGATGCACTCAAAGGTAAGACGCTCAATTTTAGCATAAAGAGCGATGGCGAGGAGCGAATTGCGCTCGAATTGGATGCTGCGAAATTGGCGGAGTTGAATGGCGGTAATCGCTACAACTGGGTTGGTGGCAACTCCTACACCATCCGCATTGATATGCGCGAGGAAAAGAGGGCTGCGGGTACGATTGTCGAGGGTAACATCATCGAGGTGGTGCCACTCGAGGCGGGTATCTATACGCTCTACTACGAGGATAAGAGTGGTCAGCCTTTGGCAGATTATGCGGAGATTTGTACGCTGACGGCTGCCGAAATTGGTCGCTATGAGGACTTTATAGATGTGAATGTAGCACCACGTGCTGCGGCGAATATAGGCGTCTACAACTCGCTGGGCGAGCGACAAGGCACTATCCCGCTCGGACATTTCAAACCCGACTACACGGAGCAACCACTCTATAGTTTTGGTCTGTTGTCGGATGTCCATATTGGTCGTGCCGAGATTAACCCCGAGGTAGATTTCGAGCGGGCATTGAAATTCTTCAACGCCAAAGGTGTTGCCCACACCTGCATCTGTGGCGATATTACGCAAAATGGCAAGGAGACGGAGTTGGATGGCTTTAAGACTATTGCCGCCCTCTCTTCTGCCCCTATATATACTACATCGGGCAACCACGATGCAACATCGAGCGGAATTAAACCAGAACTTTGGACCAATTATACGGGTCTGCCGTTGGTGTTCGAGCGCATGGTAGAGCGCAATGGCAAGAGGGACCACTTCCTGTTTCTCGGTATGGAGCGTTGGAACTTCTCGGCGGCATATCTCGACTACCACTTAACTTGGCTGGAGAGCAAGTTGGAGGAGTATAGAAATGAGCGTTGTTTCATCATCACGCACCTATTCTTCCCTGAGCGTGCGGGTAATCTGAATGGCATATATCCATCGGGCAACTGGCTCAAAGGCGAACAGTTGGAGAGATTGGAGGCTATGTGCGACCGCTATGTCAACTCCATCTGGTTTAGTGGACACTCGCACTGGGAGTGGTGGCTACAGAAGTATCAGGATAGGGCAAATATCTACCCAACATATCTTAACAATAAGCGCACTTCGGGTTGGTGCGTTCACGTGCCGTCGTGTGGTGCGCCGATAACCTCGAATGGTTCAACCCGAGTGGACAATGTCGAGGGCTCGGAGGGTGGCATAGTCGAGGTTTACGAGAATCATATCGATATACTCGGTATCGATTTTGTGAGCGGCAAATATCTGCCTGTGGCGACCTATCGTCTTGACACCACGCCATATACGGTAAGTGCAAGCACCGCAACCTTACCAAACTATTACATCTCCGCCTCGAACTTCACCGAAAACCCGAAGAAAAAGGGTGCAACGGTCAAAGATGTGGAGGGAATGCCAAATTACGTGGAGGTTACATTTACCGCCAAGAGTCAGGGTTTCTACATCTCGAACGACACCTTCTCAAGCACCATTACCAAAGCGAGTGTTACAATCGAAGATGTTCAGGCATTCTCGAACGGTGTGGCGGTGGATATTCCTGCTGGTGTGGGTTTCTATGGTGCGAGTGGCTACTATTTGGTAAGCACAAATTCGGCAGAGGTTAAACCCGACAGTTACACAGGAGTACAATTCCAAACCTCCGGCTCGAAATATGGCGATGGACCTCTACCTTTGACCATAAAAATGAAGGTGCAAATGTCATTCTCGGAGTAGCCAATTAGGGTCGCCAAATCGGCGACCCTAACCTGTTTTTTGGGGTGTAGAAAACACCATTTTTGACACATAAAAAGCGCAACGCTCTTTGCCTCTTTCGTTGAGGCGAAGGGCGTTTATTTTTTCATATTTGTTGGTTAAATATTCACAGTATTTGCATATTTATGGGGGGGGGTAGTTCTGTTTTCGATGAAAAAATGAGTCTGAAAAAAAACTCTATAGACTTTGTCTAATGAGTGGTTTACCGAAAAACGACGGGTTTTGAGGGTGAATTTTGTCGCTCTAACGCCGTTCGATAGTTATTTATTAAATATTTTTAAAATTTCTCGTAAAAAATTGTTGCATTTATCTCAAAAATACTACCTTTGTTCGCTTTGCTATGGCATACTGGGGAAAGTAAAAATTTTTTGCTATTAGCAAAGCTTCTGGGTTAATGGGTAAATATACAGTTTGGACTGTCGCACTTTGTGCGTTGTTTTTTGCTATAACAACGCAGGGTGCCGAGATGAATAATCTCGGCAGTTCTACTGTGTGCGCGTGCGAGCGTGATGGCGGTCGCGTAGAGTCGAACTCGACCACCCAAACAATCACAATTCTCTACGAAAACGACAAGGCATTGCCGCGCTGGGATTATGCCGAGAATGGTAAGGCCTTTATTGCTATTGCCAATATGGTGCAGCAACTCTCAACAAAGGAGGGTAGCCACACCATCGTAATTGGAGGTGGAGCGTCACCGGTGGGTAGAGAGTCCTACAATCAGAAGTTGTCGATGAGCCGTGCCATTGCTCTGCGCGATGCAATAGCGCGAATGGTTGGTGGCGACCGCCTAAACATCAAGGTTGAGGCTTTGGGTGAGGATTGGACCAACTTCCTTTCGTATGTCGAGTTGAACTACCGCGACGATAATCGTGATGATGTGCTTGCAATTTTGCGTTCTAATTTCTCGCACGACGAGAAGGAGTATCGCGTGAAGTTGTTGGACAAGGGCAAGACTTGGAGAGCGTTGGTTGATGAGTATATGAATTCGTCGCGAAACGTAACGGTTGCCTACACTATAAGGGTTGCTATAGTTGAGGAGAGCCGATTGAATGCGACAAAGGCACCGATTGCTCCAGTTGCGCTGAAGGTTGAAACTCCGGTCGTTGCTGCACCAGTTGTAGCCGAGCAGAAGGCGGAACAGCCGAAGGTTGAAACTCCTACAGAAGTTGTGACCGAGCAGCCAAAGGAGGAAAAGGTTGAGTCGAATGTTGAGAACGTTGCGCCTATTGTTGTTGCGCCGAGTGTAGAGCAGCCAAAAGAGCAGAAGCAGTCGAAATCTGAAAAGCTGCCGAAAGCGGAGCAATCAGAGGTTGAGAAGGTTGAATCGAAAGAGGGGCGAGTTGTTGAGCCAAAGGTTGAACAACAGCCAAAGGTTGAACAACAACCGAAAACCGAAAAGCAGCCAGAGGTAGAAGAGCCGAAAATCGAGAAGCAGCCGAAGGTTGAGAAAGAGCCAAAAGAGGTGAAGCAACCAAAGGCGGAGCAACCGAAAGCGGAAAAACAACCAAAGGCGGAAAAGCAACCGAAAGCAGAGCAACCAAAGCCAGAGCAACCAAAGGCGGAAAAACAACCGAAGTCAGAAAAGCCGAAGGCGGAGAAGCAGATCGAGCCGGAGCAGCCAATGGAGCCACGCAAGATTGTTGTGGCGGCGCGAACAAACCTTTTGGTGCCTGCGCTGAATGTGGGTGTTGAGGTTCCTATCGGCACAAATTGGTCGGTGGGTGCCGACTACTACTTCCCGTGGGTGTGGCCAAAGGCGGACAACAAAAACTGTTTCGAGTTTCTCGGTTGGGGCATCGAGGGCCGCTACTGGTTTGGCAAGGAACGCACCATATTCGACCGCCTGCAAGGTCACTCGCTCGGTGTGTATGGCTATATGGGTTACTACGACTTCGAGCGTAACTTCCACGGTCATCAGGGCGAGTTTGTGAATGTCGGTGTAGATTACACCTACGCTATGGCGGTGGGTAAGAAGAGGGCTGTACACTTCGAGTTCTCGCTCGGCGTGGGATATATCTACTCCCAGGCGCGAAGATATACCGTTATCGAGTCGCAAGGACCACTTATTAGCGACAAGATAACCAAACGAATAAGATTCTTTGGACCAACCAAGGCGAACATCTCGCTGGTTGTGCCAATCTTCCAAAAGGTTAAACCTAACGATAAACAGCGCGGCAATGAGTAAGATGCGAAACATACTGCTTATTGTCGTGATGGCGCTCCTTGCGGTGGCGTGCCAGCGTCGCCCTATGGAGGAAGAGTACTTGCGTGTATATCTCGACCTTCAAATCGACCGCGATGTGGTCAATTACAAGGTTGGCGACAACGAGCCGGGGTTGATGCGAGTGGTATTCTTCGATGCATTGACAAAGACGTATTTGAGCCACGACTTCGTATCGCATAATGGAGGTTATATCCACGCTCCGTATGGAGATGTGGATATGGTTGTCTACAATGTCGAGGCGGGCAACACTTTCGTAAATCAGCCATACTCGTGGTGGGATATGGAGGCATATACAGACGAGATTAGCGAGCAGCAGCGTAGCCGCTTCACTCGCTATCTGCAATCGCGTGTGGATACTCGTCCATCGTACGAGGATATTAGACTTACACCGGGTCATCTCTTTGTGGCTCGCGAACAGAATGTTCACATTCCGCGCCATATTACCGAAGATGTATTCATTGTTCAGGCAACTGCAAAGAGTGCAGTAGAGAGTTGGACACTCGAGGTGAATGGCGTTACAGGTATGGAGTGGGTAGGCTCTGTGTCGATGATGATTTCGGGACAGGTGGGAACTCATTTCATTGCCAAGGGTATAGACTCCACCACGCCAATTGCGCTCTATTTCGAGAATACCCGCGCGCAGCGAAGTAGCACAACACTCACCTCGCGATTCGAGACTTTCGGTCGTGAAAAGACAAGTGGCGATGTTGCGCTATTGAGCATTCTCTTTACCGATACGCAGGGACACCCATATATGTACAACTTCGACGTATCGGAGCAGATGGAGAACAATCCTTCGCAACACATTGTGATAAATGGCGACATCAACATTCCTAGACCAGAGGTCGGAGGAGGCTTCAAACCGGAGGTAGATGATTGGAAGGATCATAACTACGATATTGACATTTAACAAGATAAATCAAACCTAAAACTCAAAAAAAACAGAAAAAGAGACAAACAAATTTTTACAAACAACAAATTTTTATTATTTTTAACCAAACAAATTTTTATTAAACATTTAAAAACTTTAAAGTTATGAAGAAGATTTTCTTATTTGCTGCAGCAGCGATGGTATCGTTGAGCAGCTGTGTTCAGGTTGACGAAGTCCCTACAACTCCAAACCTAATGGGTAATGAGATTGGCTTCAAGAGCGCTGTAACTCGTGGTATCGTTCAGTCGAATACTGATATGACCTACGATATCGCAGTTACTGCTGTATGGGACGACGCAAAGGACGGCACTTTTGCAAACTACTTCGAGAATGGAAAGTTCGTTTACGACGAGGCTTCGTCGTTGTGGAAGGGTGAGCCTGCTCGCTACTGGCCAACCAGTGGTGATATGCAGTTCCTTGCCTTCTGCCCTTATCCAGTAAGCTCGGACCTCACTCCATCGTACAAGACAAACGGCGAGATTGAGAAGGTTGTTTGGGGTACTATCGACAACAACTTGATGGACCAGCACGATGTTCTCTACTCTGACCTTTTGAGCGTTGAGGCTCCTCAGACTGCGGCCCAGTCGTTGCTCTTCCACCACGCTTACGCTCAGCTCAACGTAACATTCAAGAAGACCGACTCGGCTGCTACCGTTATCGTGAATAGCGTTTCGGCTAAGAACGTAAATATGTCGGGTATCCTCACCGTAACCCCTAACGTTAGTGGTACAAGCACTGCTGAGTGGCAGAAGGGCTTGGGCATTTCGCGCTACTTCTTGCCTGAGACTGCAACTGGCGTTGAAAATGGCACATTGGACGCAACACTCTCTGCAAGTTCGGCGTTCGCTCCAAAGCCAATGCTCGTAATCCCTGACGCACAGACCCAGATTGTTATCGAGTACACTATCGACGGCCACGCTCACACCTATACCCACAACCTCACAGGCAACTGGGATATGGGCCACAAGTACACCTACAACTACACTATCAACGTAAACGAGATTATCTTCGACTGCACTGTTGAGGATTGGGTACCAGTTGATGGTGGTTCTATCACAATCTAATTTTACAAAACTTAACCTGTGGGGGTTTGATCGCCCCCTCAGGTACTACGAAAGAGTAGAAACTCAAAGGTATATAGATTACGACGATGCGTAAGTTACTGACAATACTGCTTGTGATGTCGATTTTGAGTGGTTGCGACCACTCGGAGCCGATAGATGCGCCACGCACAATCAATTTCGGCTCGAAGGTTACAAAGAGCGATCTTATAGAGGACGCTATTGAGCTACGGACACAGGATATCCAGGTCTATGGCTCATATAACTTGGATGGCCGTGTCGGAAATCAGTTCGATGGCGAGCGTCTATACTACAACAACTTGCTGCCAGGTTGGGACTACGACAATACGCAGTTCTGGATTAGCAGCGCGCTCTATCATTTCTGCGCCGTAAGTCCATACGATGTGCCTTGTTCGTACTCCGATGCAGATGGCAAGGCAACACTATCGAACTATTCGAGCGATGTGACAGCCGACGATTTGCTCTACGCAGCGGTAGATCGCGACCTTCGTGGTGGCGACGACTTCTCGGCGGTGGTGTTGCCATTCAAACACGCTTGTGCAGCGGTGGAGTTTGTGTTGGTAAACGCCTCGACACGTGTGGTTACCAATGTCCGCAATATTCGCCTTGTAGGTCTGCACAATACGGGCGACTTCGTGTTCGATTCGGCGGGGGGAGAGTGGATATTTGACGGAACAGTAGTAGAACCTGACTCGCCGGAGCAACCATTTACTGCTGTTTGTACTCTGCCGGCGGGAGGACTACCCGTAAACGTCGATGCCGAGCATTCGCTTTATGATAGTGGTGCGGTGTTGGTGTTGCCACAATCGATCTACAAAACGCCTGTAACGCTCCACTTGGAGTATATCAAGGAGGGCGATGCAGAGTATGCTGTGCGCGATATCGAACTCGGTTACCTCAATGGTGATGTGCCTCGAGAGTGGAATGCGGGAGAGAAGTATAAATATAGGATGACCATCACCGATAACACCATTGCCTTTACTGTAACGGAGATTCCGTGGGTGGATCATTATGTAGAATTGTAGAGAATATGAACAGGGTATTGTATATATTGTTATTGGTGCCGTTCTTGGCGGTATCGATTTCGAGTTGTGATAGGGACAACGATGTGCCGATTGTCAACCCGAAGGAGATAACCTTCAGTACGAACCACATTTCGCGTGCGCTGACGCAGACCGACATCGACAATGGCGTTGCTACGGTGAAGGTATGCGGTGTGCAGAACAATACAAGCGATATTTTCGACAATGTAAATATCTATCGCGATGCCGAGACAGGTAAGTGGTTCCCAAGCACCAAGCGAAATTGGGTTGAGGGTAGCAGCTACTCGTTCCACGGCTACGCCTACAACACAACAACTGGTCTGACCTTCCTGCTCGACAAAGACAATAAGATTAAGGACGGTCTTGAAATATCGGTGCAACAGCCAACCTCGTATAGTGGTGCTACATTCATCGACTATCTGCTCTCGCACTCATTCAAGGTGGCAGATGGAGCAATGAAGCCTATTGTGGAGTTGCATCTCGAACACGCAATGACATTGGTGGATATCTATGTGGTGCGTGGAAATATGTTCGAGGCGCGATTGAAGAGTGTAACCTTAGAGGGCATCTTTTCGGGAGGTACGATGAAGTGTACCGAGCAGGCGATAACCAACTCGGGTGGTAGGAACATCTGGGATATCACGCCTTCGGGCAGCAGAGATGTAGTATATACCTACGCTCCTTCGCCATACGTTGTTATTGGCGACGATAGGGAGAATACTTTGGCGCGTATGTCAATTATGTGCTTCCCGCAGCAGCTCACAGCAGATGCACAACTGACCATTGTCTACGAGATTAACGAGAAGGTGACCCCCGAGAGCCCCGACAACTACGCGGAGCATACAGAGCGGTTCCAACTCTATAACTACGATCCTATGAACTACCAGCCAGGTCATCACATTGTCTATACGGCAACGGTTGACTCGGGTGTAAACCTCGAGGGTGTGGTTACCGATTGGAAGGATGTGGATTATGTTGAGGGTACGGTGTTACCAGAGATTAAATAGTTAGGAGAGAGATGCGATTGTTATACAAATATATATTGATGTTGGTTGTTGCGGTGGCGGCAACGGGGTGTCTGAACGATGACATCTCGGATGTGCCGGCAAACGATCCGCGCGAGGTGCGCCTGTGGGCAAATCTCGGTTATTCGCCAAATTTGGTGCCTTCGACGCAGTCGGCAACACGAGGCAATGCCAACTCGACAAGCGGTATTATCAACGCAGCCACCGACACGGTGTTGACAATAGGTATGGTGCGTATCGACGAGTCGTACACACCTTCGTTCCCCGACTTCTTGAATTGTGGCGAGCCAATCATCGCAGAGATGGGAGCGCCAAATCCGTCGAATAGTTTCATTCGTGATATCAATTTTACCAGCTCCTCGCAGTTCTTCTACAACACCACAGACGAGGTTAAATATGTGGCTTGGCAGCCGTGGCGACCGGGCGAGGAGGGCTATGAGTATCAGAGTGATGGCTCGGCGACAACCGTTACGATGCCAATCACTGGCGACTCGGATATAATCTACGGAAATGTAGTTACCGGAACGCAGATGGATGGCTTCGATGTTATGAAGTTCGACCACGCACTCTGTGTCTATCGTATCTATGTCTACTCGATGCAGGAGGAGGATGGTTTGCAGTCGTCGGCGTGGGGTGCGCTCGAGGATATGAATATCGAGGATCTGCCAACGTCGTGTACGCTCACTCTGCCAAAGGGTGGCACCCGAACCTTCGGCGTGGAGTATGAGGGTTCGGAGACACTACATCTTGCCGACCCTAACAATAACATCTATTTCGATCCAGGCGACAAGATTCCTGCTGGTTTGGCAAATCGTCGTATGGTTGCAAAGTGTGTGGCAGCACCTCCGGTTGCGGGAGTGTTGAACATCAGCCTCTCGACCACTAAGGCGGAGGCTCGTCAGCGAGTATCTATTGCGCGTAACTTCAAGGCGGGTTACGCCTACGATATCGTGCTTCGCTTCTCGAATCACGGATTTATAAATGCCGATGTGTCGGTAAGCGAGTGGAATCGTCACGAGGATGTTATCGAGCAGGATGTGTCGGTGGATATGTACTACAACCTCTCGACTTACGAAACAGCAAACAGCTATATTGTCAACTCGGGAAATTATGGCTACTGTATTGACGCTACGGTCAAGGGCAATGGCGATAATTCGTTGGTCGGTGGCGACGCTACGCTACACCCTAAATATGTTGACATATTGTGGGATGACACACCAATGATTACGATTGATGGTGTGCAGCGTAAAGCGTTGTCGCTCAATTTGAACGAGTTGTCGAACGATAAGATTTTGTTCAATGTGCAGGGTAACCCTAACGATATCGATGATAAGCAACTCTTGTCGGAGGGTAACGTGGTGATTGCCGCCTACGATGAGGAGGGCGGAAACGTAATCTGGACTTGGCACATATGGCTTACAGACCGTATCAGCGCGCACGGATATCCAAGCGGCTATATCGTGCAGGACCGTAATCTCGGTGCTGTGTCGCCAACACCCGATGGGGCAAAAGGTATGGATGGTTTGTGCTATCAGTGGGGTAGACCTACACCATTAAAACTCACCGATTCAACTATGCCTACCGACTCACGAAAGGTGGCATCTGTTGAGGAGTCGATGCGCTATCCTACGGTATTGCTTGGCGATAGCGACGATTCGGACGATTGGCTCACATCATATAACGATGCGTTGTGGGGCTATCAGAACGAGTATACCGACCTTGTCAAGACGATGTACGACCCGTGTCCTACGGGCTATATGGTGGCTGACATCCGCGTTTGGAACAATATTGCGGGTTACGAGAAGGAGTGGCGCAGTGGAGAGGGTGTAAACCTCACGGTTGCGTCGAGCAATGTATGGTATCCGTTCCAGAACTACGCAGAGAGCGATGGTACGGTTGTGGATGAACGTACGATGGTGCGTATGTGGTCGAGCGTTGTTGATCTTAAGACGTCGAATGAGCCATACGAACTTCGCTACACCGCAAGCAAGGTGGCAGGCACAAGTTCTGCCTCGAGCCGACGCAATAGGGCTCTACCTGTGCGTTGTGTGTCGTCGTACTCGACACCTATAGTTACCAATTTGAGTGCTTCGCAGACGGCAAATTGCTATATGATACACCGCCCGGGCTACTATAAGTTCAAGGCTACGGTGCGTGGCAATGGCGTAGGTCGTCTGTTGCCACTCGGTGGTACCACAACTGCCGAGATTAACGGAGGTCTTTCGGTCGAAATAGCACCAAAGGAGATAGGCGTATTGTGGTGGCAGGGCGACTTTACCGAGGTTACGGGCAACAGAAGCGATGTGGATAATCTGCTCTCGTTGCAGTTCTTGAACAATGGTCAGCCTGACGCTGAGGGGTATGTGACCTTCTATGTAGGCGAGTTCCATAAAGGAAATGTCGGCTTGGCGGCATACGATATCGATGGCGAGATTTTGTGGACTTGGCACTTGTGGTTTACCGACAAACCAGCCGACTTGATTACGGGTAACTACACCTTTATGGATAGATTTATCGGCGCAACGGTGGCTCCTAATGTGAGCGGGTCGAGTGTTCCGTTTGCGAGCGACAATGAGCGATTGGCAACCTACGGATTCTACTTCCAGTGGGGTCGCAAGGATCCAATTATGGGCCCACCAGCCTACAACTCAGGCAGCGAGACTGTGAATGGCAAGCCTAAATCATCGCAGTATTGGGTACGAAACTATATGACGGGCGAGTGGACCAGTCGCACCGATATTGATGCGGCTGAGGCTTCGGCTATACCTGTTGTGGTGCAGAATCCTATGGCTTTCTACAAGAGTACAACTGCCTCGGGATCCAGCACTTCGGGATGGTTCCCACAAACGTTTGCCGATGGATATACAAATGTTGCGCTTTGGGGATATGCTGTGGCGGACTATGGCATTCAGGGACAGACCTTCTCGAAAACTATGCACGACCCTTGTCCTCCGGGTTATCGTACACCTTTCCACCACGCGTGGTCGGGCTATACTTATGGAGAGGATGGCGGAAATATCAACTTCGGCAACGGCGAGGGTAACTTCGACAACTATGGAATAGTATTCAATAAGGTGGGGCAGTCGCCGTGGTTCGATAGGGCGTGGTATCCATTTGTTGGTCATCGCTATCCAACAACCGGAGCCTACACACAGGTTGGACAGAATGGATGGATGCTGACAGGTATGCCAATGGGACAGTACAACTGCCGTACATATGTTTACACCAGAACATATACCGGACAAGATACCAACAACTACGCTCCGGCTTATGCACTACCGGCACGATGCCAAAAAGAGTAATGAAGGATGGTTATGAAGAGGAGTATACTATATATTATAATAATAGCGATTGCCGCATTGTCGTCGTGCGTGGTTGTCGATGATGAGATTAACATTGGCGAAGCAGTCGAAAAGCCGACCACCAGCAACACATCGATAAACCCTGCCTGTGTAGTCGAGTCGCAGAGTGTGTCGCGTGCCAAGCAGGCGGGTATTGCCGTGCGTTCGCTCATCGACCAGATTACCACCAAGCGTTTGGATTCAAACTTCCTTCGTATAGACGAGGATTTGGATAATACGAATGAAGGACTCTATACATTCACGGGTAACGATGCTACTACGCCGTATGAGGTGAACTGGAACAAAGCGATGTTGCTCGAGGCGATTGTCACCTCCTCGCCCGATAACACCGAAGGCGTACACTATCGTTCGGTGTCGCTTGCGCCAGAGCAGTCGTACAAACTCAACATCGTTGAGCGCGATAATGGAGGTGTGAGGGAGAATGATACAACTCACTTCTACCATACACGAATGATTGGATGGTATCCGAAAAACTGTACGCTACCTAAAAAGGAGGGTGTGCCGGCAAATGCCCAATTCGAGTATTCCGACTTCGATGCTGTGCGTCTGAACGAAACTGTCGAGATTGATGGCGTGCCTACAGAGGTTGTGGCATTGCATTTTACGGGTTTGGATAACGAGACCGATTTGATGGTAAGTGATGTCTGCGAGGGACAGCCTTGGCATAAGTACAACCCTTCGTCGCCACATCGAAGTGATATTCATCCCAAGGATGCCTCGAATATCTATCGCTCGCCGTTTGGTCACAACTTTGTGTCGCCGTCGTATGCCAACTTCTTCACCTATCGTCACTATCGTTCGGCTATTCGTCTTACGGCTTATGCCGAGCAGAGTGAGCACAACCTGAAGATGTGGGGCGAGATTGAGAGTGTTATCATCCGCAACCAGCCAACATCGTGTAAGATTTGGTTGCCGTCGAAGTTAGGTGAACACGGCGAGGTATACCATTGGGGCGACTACGAGAATATGCCGATTGTGTGTACCCCGATGTTTGACAACGATAGTAATCACCCCGAGTTCTCCGAGGCTGCAACCTACCCAATAAAACTCAAGGGTGTGTCGTCGGAGGATGTATATCTCGGCTATTCGCTCGTTCAGCCAAATAGCGATGTGGAGTTGGAGATTCACACCACTTCGGGAGTCTACAACACCACCATTGAAGCAAGACATCCTGAGAAGGATGAGAATGGTCAGGATATCGTGGTGGATATATTCGAAGCGGGATGTATCTACGATGTTAAGTTGAACCTCAAGACCGATGGTAGCATTGGTGCAATCCTCTCGAAAGAGGGTGACGAACACTACTACAACCTCTCGAACCTTCACGAGTATGAGTTGCCCGAGGATCCAAATAATCCGTTGGAGAACAATAATATTTCGATCTACAAGTTGGCGAACTGCTATGTGGTGTCGCCTAACGAGTTCAAGGATGCCGGCGGTAACGATATCTATGATGGCTACTGTTTCCTTGCGATGATTGTAGGAAATGGTCAGGCGGGTATCATATCGTCGGGAACGCAGAAACTCTATCCAACGCACGAGGATATCCATCCTACATCGGCACATCTGTTGTGGGAGAGTTCGCTCGGACTCATCTCGGATGTTGAGTTGAAGTATGGATATGTTCGTTTCAAACTAACCGATTCGTCGAAACGAGGTAATGCCGTTATTGCTGTCTATGACGATAACGATAAGGTGTTGTGGTCGTGGCATATATGGATAACCGATAAGCCTGCCGAGCAATCATTCTCGACGGGCGCCCACGAGATTGTATTACTCGACCGTAACCTCGGTGCTACGGCAGCAACCTGCACAAGTGCTAGCGATGCCTTAAATACCTATGGTTTGTACTATCAGTGGGGACGAAAGGATCCTTCGATGGGTCCATCAACCTACAATTATGGCCCTATCAACCTCAATACATACCCGTACTACGACTTCTCGTCGGACGAGAAGACCGCAGCCGAGGTTAAACAGATTGCAGAGCCTACGCTGAAAGATGGTGTCGAGAACCCGATGTTCCTGATTCTGCCTACGTCGCAGCCATTGAACTATGTGTTTAACTGGTTGTACGAGCGTTACGACTTCTTGTGGGGCTACGATTTGGCAACGGGTATGACCACAAAGACCATCTACGACCCTTGTCCTTATGGCTATCGAGTGCCAAGTAGCGAACTCTCGGCATTGTTTAGTATGGGCAGTGGCACAGCAGGTACTTATGGATATACGCGCAACGTAGATGGCGAGTCGTTCTTCTTCCCGTACACCGGCTACAAGGGTGTTGATATGGGTCAGGCGTCGCTTATCTGCTCGTGGAAGTTTGTGGGACAGAAGGGCGACTATCAATCTTCGATGTATTGCACAGACCCTAATGCCCAAACCAACATAAGCCGACCGGTTAAGAAGTATATGCACCGCTCGCGAGTATATCTCTCGAAGGTAAGTAGCTGGGAAGAAACGGGTGTAAATAACTATAGCGGCTACGTACACAACGACTTCGCAAATCGTCGTACGGCAGCACCTGTGCGATGTGTGAAGGATGAAGTTATTGGTAGCATTTCTGCAACCATCACCCCTTCGATAGATCTGTTTGCACCGGGTGCGATTATGTCGCTTGCATATACCGCTTCGTCCTATGGTAGTGCTATACAGTCTATCCGAATTACTGCTCACTACGAGGATTCGAAGGGTGCTGCTCACGAGGTGGTTGTTCGTGAAACAAACAATATGAGCATCTACAATATCGAAAGTACGGTGCCATATATTTTGCCGACCGATTGCGTGGGTGATGGTGTACTCTTCAAGATGAGGGTGCAAAATGAACACGGACTTGTATATACGACCAACACTTTGGTCGAGATTCTGAATATGGAAGCCGAGTTCTACAAGTGGGAGGACGATGTCCTGACCTCCATAACCCACAATACACGCGACTATGCCGTTGTGGGCGAGAGGATAAACTACTATGTGTCGATTCGCTCGAATAACATCCCTACGACTGTGATGATTGACGGCATTACAGCCACACGCGGTGTGGATATTGTCGGTTCGGACGGTGCAACGCTCAGTACGTGGTATGTGGAGTGGAGCCAAAATAGTAAGGGCATATACGATATTCCGGTTGAAGTAACGGTTGGTGACAAAACATCCACATTTGATATGCCGCAGATGAAGGTGGCTGGTTTGACTGTTGGCTCACGTGCTACATCGCTTACAACCAACGGCTCGCAGATGTATTTGATACAGAACACTGCCTACACGTCTACCTATATGACTTCAGAGAATAGCTCTGCCGCTGCCTCCACATCGCAAAATTACTATAACCTCTTTACTATTCATAGTGGACAGATTAGGAGTGTTGCTCGAGACGGCTATTTGTTCGGTATGAATGGCGCTCTCTCGTTCTATGCCACCGGCGGAACTACCTACACGATAACAAAATCGTATAGTGGAAGCTATTTTACAATGTCGTATACACAGGGTAACACCAGATACATATACCAGCCGAACACCTACGACGTACAGATTGTAAGAAATGCAAGTAATCGAAATTGGTACTACTATCCGGTGAGCTATGATATCCCATAGGGGAGTGGCGAGGCGCAATAAAAAACCGCAGACTGAACACAAAAGGGTCTGCGGTTTTTCATTGAGTTTTGAGTTTAAGTTTAAGGAGTTATTTAAGGTGTTTATTTATGGTTCACGATTCGTAGGTATGAGATGCCTCCCTTTATGTTGGCAAGGCGGAAACCTACGCCCAGACTCACGCCACCGCGGATGATGTTCGCGCCCATTATGGCAGAGCCAACCTGAAAACTGCGAATGTCCAGCACATCGCCAATGCAAAGTTTGCTATCCTTAATCATCTGCACACGAAAGAGTGTCCCTCCGAGGAATAGGAGTTGCGCTCGGCTCTCAGGCTCATACGCAATTTCGACTATGGTTCCCATCTGCAAATTCTCGGGACAGAGGTATTGACACGATCCATCCTCTTTGATACTTAAATCTATCAATTCGGATACTCCGTTGTAGAGCGACTCCTGATAGGCGTCCCAATCGCTGAAACCTATGTAGCGAGCGACGATGTTTAGCACCGCCTTCGAGGGTGCCGACTTGCTGATGACCTTACCGAACAATCTCTTGAGCGTCGAGCAGGAGATGTTCTCGCCTGTGGTGTTGCAGATGTCCGAGGCGAGCGCAATAAAGTCGCTGTGCGTTTCGGGCATAGTCGGAAATTGCGCCACCTCGCATATCTGTGATAGTGTTTGTAGAAGCATAGCCGTTAGATGTTGTAGCAGTTCTCTTCAATCTCGTAGGCGATGCCGTTCTCGTCGAGCATCTTCTGAAGCGTATCTACGCCCTCCTTGCCCTTGGCATTAGCGGTAATCCACTCGGCAATGGCTTGATAGCTATCAACTTCGAGCATCTCCTCGACTGCCAAAGCGTCAACATTATTCAGATGCTTGCTGCGCACTATGCCATCTGCCGAACACTGATAGAAGAAGGTCAGGATATTCTCCTCGATTGCCAAGACGCAATTCTGGTGGTTGTTCTGATCGTTCTGCTCCCAGGTAATGTTACTAATAGGCTGGTCGCCAAGTACAATCTTTGCGTCACGCTGAATGCCGGTCAGCTCTACGGCAAAGATAGGGGTAGCAACAGGCGAGATGATGTCGAACTCACCCCAAACGCCTCTGATGCAGCCGTTGATTACGGCGTACAACTCGGGATGGCTAACAATAAGGTCGTTGAATTGACCGTAACGATTTGTCATCTGCCAAGTGAGCAACTCGATATACTCCTCCTCCGAGAGATAGAATGCCGATTTGAACACCTTGTGAGCCGAGTCGATACCCGATGGGAAGAATGCTACTCGTGCGTCGATGCGAACATAAACCTCGTCGAAGTTTACGGTCTCGATATCGTACCACTGACCATACACGCTGTTGTCCTGCTGTAGATACTCTGGAATCTCGAAGTTCCAATACTCTGCGAGATCTATCTCCTCAGCCTTAGCCTCGGCAATGGCTGCCTTGATTTCGTCGATCTGCTCGTCGGCAATCTTTACGTAAAACCCGATGCCCTCAATATCGCTCACTTCGTCGCGCATAGTGTAGTATGCGAGGTAATACTTCTCTTTGCCGCTATTCTTAAGATAGTTGGCTGCGAGGTCGCTAAAACGACCCGACTTTGTCTCTGGGTAGTGTAATGCTGTTCTCATAATAGAATTAAAATTTAATGTTTTTGTTTTTTTTGCTGGTGCAAAGTTTTTTAAAATTTACGACATTTTCAAATTTTAAATTGTTCAAGTTGTTCACGCAGATTACACCTATATATATTAGAAAAAAGAGAACGAGGACGACCAATTTTCTTTAGTCGCCCTCGTTTTTGTTACTCTTTCTCCTACTCCTTCATTACTCGGTTTTGGTGTTCGATACTCTCGATATGTACGGCATCGAGAATGGTCTTCAGGAAGTGTTCGCTCAGTCCAAGCGATTTACTGCGGTGGAGTGTGCGTTGTACAATATCCTCCCAGCGCGACGACTGCAGAATGCGAACATCGTTCTCTCGTTTGATGCGACCAATCTGCTCGGCACGGTGCATTCTCTCCGCCAAGAGTTGCAGAATCTCGCTATCGAGCGTATCGATATGCTCGCGCAACTCGCTCAAAGCAACGTTGTAACTCTCCGACTCCGATTTGCCTGCACGCCACTTTATCGAGTCGAGCAACGCGACAAGCCCCTCGGGTGTAACCTGCTGTTTAGCATCGCTCAACGCGCAATCGGGGTTTATATGGCTCTCAATCATCAAACCATCGTAATCCAAATCGGCTGCTCGTTGCGATATGTCGGCGAGGTATTTTCTGCTGCCGCAGATGTGGGAAGGGTCGCAAAGGATTGGCAATTCGGGCAATCTACGGCGTATCTCAAGCGCCAGATGCCACATCGGTGCATTGCGCAGTTCGCCCGAGCCGTAACTCGAAAAGCCTCGGTGTATGAGTCCCAGATTTTTCACTCCGCACGCTGCCAAACGCTCTACGGCACCGCACCACAAATCGACATCTCCGCTGAGTGGGTTCTTCACGAGTACCATCTTGTCGGTACCCCTCAAAGCCTCGGCAACCTCCTGCGTTGAGAATGGGTTCGACGAGGTGCGAGCGCCTATCCAAAAGATATCGATGTCGTGTTCCATTGCGCTCTCGACGTGTTTGGCTGTTGCCACCTCGATGGCAATCGGGAGTCCCGTAACCTCGCGTGCCTTGGTCAGCCACGGCAACGCTACAACACCAGCACCCTCGAAGGTGTTGGGTTTGGTGCGTGGTTTCCACACTCCTGCACGTAGAACATTCGCCCTACCCGTTGCGGCTATGGCTTCGGCCGTGGCAAGCACCTGCTCCTCGCTCTCGGCGCTGCAAGGTCCGGCTATAATCAAAGGCTTTTCAAACTTCATTCTCCTCATTTGTCAATATTTTGTATCTGCCCCACTCTACCTTCATAGACGATACTTTGCCCAAAAGGTTAAATCTCAATTTAGGAAATGGGGCGAATACACACTATCCTATAATAAATATTGTCGGTCGCTTATTTATGTCGGGCAACCCCATTTTGCGCCACTCGGCTATGGTTGCAGTGCGGATGTACTCCTCTTTGGAGGTTATGTCGCACGCAATAGATAGTCGTGTCTGCGCTCCGCACGAGGCGAGAATCTGCTCCGCCAACTTCGTGTTGCGATAGGGTGCCTCGATAAATAGTTGCGACTGCTGCTCGCTCGTTGCGCGTGCCTCCAAACGTTTTATGGCACGAGTGCGTTCAGGCTCTTTTACAGGCAGATAACCGTTGAAAGCGAACGACTGACCACTCAACCCAGACGCCATAACCGCCATAATGATAGAAGATGGTCCAACGAGTGGCACCACGCGAATAGCGGCACGGTGGCACGCCTCGACAACCAACTGTCCGGGGTCTGCCACAGCGGGAACTCCCGCCTCCGAGATGACACCCGCCGAGCGACCTGCCTTAATCTTGGCAACCATGCGCTCTATGTCGCGTGGCGAGGTTGTGTGTTCGCTCAACTCGTCGAACTCCAACTCGTCGATACGTCCCGACAACCCCGCCTTCGAGAGAAAGCGACGTGCCGAGCGCAGATTCTCCACAATAAAGTAGTCGAGCGACGTTATAACTTCGCGATTTGCCGTCGGCGTAACGTCGTAGGGCAGAGTATCCTCCGAAATGGGACACGGTATAAGGTAGAGTATTCCGCTCATACTATTCGTTTATATATATGCGTTTCACACGCTTTGCCACCGATGTGAGTACCTCGTAAGGTATGGTGCCAAGCACTCGTGCCATATCCTCGGCTGTGTTGCCTCGCTTGGTGGAGAAAATCTCGACAATGTCGCCCTCCTCGACACCCTCAATGTCGGTGATATCAATCATACAACTATCCATACAGATGTTGCCTACGGTCTTTGCTCGTTTGCCGGCAACAACCATCTCCCACGCACCATTTCCGAGGTGACGATTTACTCCGTCGGCATAGCCTACGGGGATGGTGGCAATGCGGCTCTCCTTTGCGATTTTGCCGTTGCGACCATAGCCAACAGTTTCGCCCTCGCCGAGTGTGCGAATCTGCACTATGCGTGTGCGGAGTGTCGAAACAGGCTCTAACGCCTCGCCTGCCGTAGACGAGAAGCCATACAAACCGATACCCAAGCGGCACATATCGAATCGTGCCTCCTCGAATCGCAACATCGCCTCCGAGGCTGCTGCGTGACGCAATGGCTGATATGGCAGAGTTTTCGTTATGGCTCGGCTAATGCGGTCAAATTTACCAATCTGCTCCTTCGAGAACGCATCTTGCGTGGTGTCATCGGCAACGCAGAGGTGGGTAAAAATCGAAGCCACACGAACACTCTGTGCCACACGTGCCAACTCGGCGTTGAGTTGCTCGATGTCGCTCTCGGCAAAGCCGAGTCGGTGCATTCCGCTGTCGATTTTGAGGTGTATAGGGTAGTTGCTCTCGCCCTCACGCTTCACCGCTTGCACAAATGCAGCGAGCGAGCGGAACGAGTAGATCTCCGGCTCTAACGAGTGGGCAATCATCGTATCGAAACTTGCATCGTCGGCGTTAAGCACCACGATAGGCATCGTTATGCCACCCTCGCGCAGAGCCACACCCTCGTCTGCAAATGCAACGGCGAGATAGGCTACGCCCTGTTTCTGAAGCATCTGTGCAACCTCCGTTTCGCCGGCTCCATATCCCGACGCCTTAACCATTGCAATAAGGCGTGTCGAAGCACCTATTTGCGAACGGAAGTAGTTGATATTGCGCGCCATAGCCTGCAAGTCCACCTCCAAAACGGTGGTGTGGCTATGCTGCTCCAAACGGTGCGAAATGCGCTCCATACGACTCGCGCGATTACCCTTAATAAGTATTGCTCGCTCTGCAACTTCGAGTTGCGAAATATTTGCCAAAGCCTCCTCAGCCGAGGCAAAGAATGTGGCATTTGCACCAAAGAGATTGCTGTGTGTAGATAGAGCCTCGCCTATGCCTACAAAGTGGTCAATGCCTGCCTCGCGCACCATTCGTGCAACCTCGGTGTAGATGTTGTCACCACTCTGCAAAATGTCCGACAGGATAAGCATCGTTTTGCGGTGCGCAGCCACCGAACGAAGATTGTCGAGTGCGATTGAGAGCGAGTTCAAATCGGCACTATATGAGTCGTCGATTATGATTGAATTGTCGATACCTTGCTTAACCTCCAAGCGCATCGCTACTGCTTGCAACTGTGAGAAGTCGGGTTCGTCATAGCCCATTTCGGCAAATGTGGCGGCGACAATCTCGGCATTGCATTGCGAGGCGTGGTCGCTCATCTTTTGTGTGGCAAAAGAGGCTGCATCAACCAATTTTTTGTCACCAAACTTGGCGGTAATAGCCTCTGCTAAAGCCGAATACGATGAGTGGTAGATGATACCTTCCGCATCGTTGGCGAGCAGAAGTTTTTCCGATATCTTCTCCTCTAACGAGGCAAAACCCTGTGCGTGAGCATCGCCAATCGAGGTGTAGATTACCATATCGGGACGAATCATAAAGCGGAGTCGTTCCATCTCGTTCCTCTGCGAAATGCCCGCCTCGATAAACGCCACGTCGTAGTCGCTCTCCAGCATCAGCAACGAGAGTGCTACACCCAACTGCGAGTTGTAACTGCGTGGCGAGCGGAATATCTTTGCATCACGAGGTGCGCACTGCGCTATCCACTCTTTGACGGTGGTCTTACCGTTTGAACCGGTGATTGCCACCACGCGCCCTGCAAATTGGTTGCGATGGTGTGCTGCTAACTCCTGCAATGCTACAAGAGAATTTTCGACCACAACGGCACCGCATCCCTCAGGAATAGTTATCTCGCGCTCCACTAAAAGAGCCTTAACACCACGCTCGATAACCTCCTCTATGTGATCGTGAGCATCGTGATTTACACCACGCATTGCCACAAATAACGTATCGTGCGTAATAGCATAGGTGCGGCTATCGGTGGCAACTGCCGTTACCTCCAAGTCGCAGCCTACAAGGCTACCGCCTACAATATTTGCTATGTCGGAAAGGTGGTATCTCATCATTTACTCCTTAAATGTTACTATTGTTATGCCCGAGCCACCTCTGTCGGCGTGGTCGTCCGTGGCGCTTGCCACTTGTGGCAACGAGCGGAGATAGCGGCGTACCTCCTCCTTCAATGCGCCGGTGCCTTTGCCGTGCAGAATGGTTACACTGCTTACGCCTACCATCAACGCATCGTCAACGAGTGTCTGCACCTTCTCCAACGCCTCCACTACGCGCTCGCCACGAATATCTATCTGTGAGCGGAAGTTCAAACGGCGTTGCGATATGTCTGCCGATATGATGGTGCGCGGGGTTTCGGGGCGAGTCATTCGCTTAAATTCTGCCGAGGATATAACCTCCAAACGTGCCGTTTCGACAGTTGTAAGTATCTGTCCGAATGCTACTTGCGCTCTCTTGCCACGCACCTCTTTGACTACGCCTACGCCATTTTGTCCAACGAGGCGCACCTTTGCCCCAACCTCCAGTGGCAGCACCTTTTTTACTGGTTGTTGCACCTCCTCCGCCTTCTTTTCGGATGGGTTATTTTTGCGCTCCTCGCGTCGCTGCTGACGGCGGCGAAGTCGCTCCATCTCGCGATCAATGCGCTCGTTCTCCTCGGAGTTGTCTGCCTCTATCTCCTCGCGGAAATCTTCAAATTCGCGACGCAGAATCTTGGTCTGCTCCTTCTCGGCTTGAGCCTCACGAATACCCTTAATTGTATTCTCTATTTGGCGATTAGCCTCGGCAATCAACTCCTTGGCTTGCGCCTTTGCCTCGTGGATGATGCGGTTGCGCTCCTCACGGATGGAGGCGAGTTTCTCGCTCAACACCTGCTCCATCTCCTCCACCTTACGATCGGTTTGGCGTATGCGTTCACGCTTTTGCGCCCAGTAGTGCTTGTCGCGTGCAACCTCGCGCAGTTGCTTCTCCAAATCGATATGCTCCGAGCCAGCCTTCTCCTTTGCCGAGGCTATAATATCCTCGGAAAGACCTATCTTGCGAGCAATCTCTATGGCAAACGAACTACCCGGTTTGCCACTCTCTAAGCGGAACAGAGGTCGGATGTTTTGCACATCGAACATCATCGCTCCATTCACCACACCCTCGTGATTCGAGGCGTAGTACTTGATGTTGGAGTAGTGGGTGGTGATGACGCCATAGCAACCACTCGCCACCAACTTTTCGAGTATAGCCTCGGCAATAGCCGAGCCAATAACCGGCTCTGTACCCGAGCCGAACTCGTCGATAAGCACCATCGTGCGAGTGTCTGCTCCAGCCACCATAGCCTTCATATTAAGAAGGTGTGACGAGTAGGTCGAAAGGTCGTTGTCGATGGATTGCTCGTCGCCGATGTTGATGTAAATCTTATTGAATATCGGTAATTCGCTAATCTCCGATGCGGTGATAGGGTAGCCGCATTGGAACATATATTGCAATAAGCCTATGGTCTTCAAACAGACCGACTTACCACCCGCATTTGGTCCCGAAATTACCATTATGCGATGCTCCTCGTCCAACTCCACATCGAGTGGCACAATGGCTCGCTTATGTCGTTTGAGCGACTGTGCTAATAGTGGATGTTTTGCCGTACGCAGCACCAAACGGTTGTCGTTCGAGATGATTGGTCGCCCTGCGCCATTTTCGATTGCCCAACGCGCCTTTGCTCGCACCATATCTACCACAGCCATAAACTGTTCGGTGCGCTCCACCTCGTCGATATCGTTGCGTACGACGTCGGTAAAGGCGGTCAATATGCGGACAATCTCTCTGCGCTCCTCGTACTCCAATTCGCGCAACATATTGTTCAACTCCACCACCTCGGCCGGCTCTACGTAGAAGGTCTTTCCCGTAGCCGACTCGTCGTGGATGAAGCCTTGTAGTTTGCGTTTGTTTGCCGCCGTAACGGGAATTACAGCGCGTCCTTCGCGGATAGAAATCGAGGCGTCGCCATCGACTATACCGCTCGACTTTGCCGACTGCAAAATTGCCTGCAGACGCTTCGATACCTGCCCCTCGTGGCGACGAATTTGTTGACGAATTTGACGTAACTCCTCCGATGCGCCATCTCGCACCGCACCCTTATCGTCGACGATGCGGCGGATGTCAGCTACGATGTTCCACAACGCCTTTACGGGCTTTGCAAGGGTGGTAAGAGTGGGGTATTGCTCGGCGTTGCTCTTGTGCAAAAACTGCACGAAGTCGCCCGCCGAAATCAACGCTTTGCCCAACTGCACAACCTCCGAAACCTCCAAGAATGTACCCTCGACCTTCGCTTTGTCGACAATCTCGTCTATGTCGTAGAACTCGTCGGTGGGTGCTTCGCGCTCGGAGAGGAGAATCTGTCGCATCTCTTCGACGAGGGCGTGGCGGTAGGCAATATCCTTCTCGCGAGTGGCAAAACCTTCGTTGGCGAGCAGTTCGCGAGCGTGCTGCATCGTACACAACGCAACACACTGCTCCCGAATGGTGCAGAAGCCTATCTTCTCCTCGAAGTTCGAAGGGTATATGACACTCTTGTGTGTAGTCACTCTCTTATGCTATTTTGCCTTCTCTGCCTTACGCTTCTCTTTGTCTGCCTGCTTTGCTGCTTTGTCTGCCTGCTTCTCCTCGTAGGTCTTTGTGCCAAAGACTGTTACGTTGATATAGCGCTTTGGATTCTCCTTCAAATCGGCAAGCAACAACGAGAGGTTCTGCGATGCCTGAGCCAACTCCTTATACAACTTCTCGTCCGAAACGAGATTGCCGAGTGAGCCCTGACCGCTATTAACCTTTGCCAAGAGGGCATCCACCTCGGAAATAGCCTTGTTCAACTTCTCGCCGAGATTCTGCTCGCTCAACGAGTGTGCCACCGAGCCGAGATCGGTAATCATACTATCCAACTTTGCGCTGTTTTGGTTGAGTGTAGTGCAGAAGCCGTCGATGTTGCCGATGATGTTCGATTTCTTCAAATCTGCCATTACGGCGTTGAGGCTCGCAATGGTTGCAGTCAGGTTCTGCGAGTTGTCGCTCACGAGGCTGTCCACACCCATAACGGTCTTATTTACATTGTCAAGCAGTACGGTTACGCGCTCTTTGATGTCGCCCAATTCGGCGGCCAAAGTGTCGAACATATCGAGCGTTACATCTGTGGCGATTTGGTCGCCACTCTGCAAGAACTCCTTAGCGTTGCCGAGTTTAATCTCGATGGCTTTGCCACCCATCAAACCTGCGCTGAACATTGTCGCTTGCGAGTCGGTTGGGATGTCGAAGTCGCTGCTAACCGAGATGGTAACATCTACGCCACCCTGCTCTTTGTTTACCTCTACGCCGGTTACCTGTCCGACCTTCACTCCGCTGATAACTACGGCTGCAGCATCCTGAAGACCTGTTACAGTCTCGTAGTGAGCCTTGTAGTTGCGAGTGCGACCCAGTACATCAAGACCGCTCAAAAAGCGAATGCCTGCCCAGGCGCAAAGCAGTATGACAACTGCATAGATTCCAATTTTAACCTCTTTTTTCATAACTCTGTTGTTTTTACGTTCTTTCTGTTCTCTATCTTTTTGTGCAACTTTTCGCTGCACTAAGTTTACTGTTTTGGTTTGTCAAACGAAATAACAAATGCCTGCGGGAACTCTTTGCGTACGGCGGTGAGGTGCTGTTGTGCCGCTGCCTTATCGGCAAAGTCGCCGTAGCAATATTTGTACTTTATAGAGCCTGTGCCCTCCAATATCCAAATCTTACCTCGGTAACTCTTGAATTCGGGGTGGTTGGTCGCTATTTTGTTTGCTCCCGCCATCAACTGAATGGCGTAACGCTTCGCCGTCGTTGGTTTTGGCTTTGCCTCCTGAACAGGCTTCTGTGCTGGTGCAGAGGTGGTTTGCGCTGGCGTATTGTCTACCAAGAAGGCGCGGTTGACAACATCTACATAACGCTTTACGGCGCGGAAAATGGCCGCAGCAATCTCCTTCTGCCCCTTCTCCGATGTGATGTGCTTCAAATCGGCTGCATTCGACATAAAGCCAATCTCGGTGAGGATGCTCGGCATATCGGTGGCGTAGAGTACCTTCAGCGGTTGGCGTCGCACTCCTCGACTGGTGTAGCCGAGTTTTACATACTCGTCCTGTACCAAACGGGCCAACATTTCGCTATACTCGCCATAGGTGAATTGCAGATTCTGAATGTAGGCACGAACGATTGTGGCTGTCTTTTGGTCGGACATATCGAGCAACTCCTCTTTGTTGTTGAGGTAGAGCGCATTCTCGTTGCGGCGTTGCTCGTTGGTGGTTTCGCCCATAATCAATGTTTCGACTCCCTTCACTGCACTATCGCGGTGGGCGTTGGAGTGAATCGAGATAAATAGGTTTCCGTTGTTGTTGTGAGCGATATCGGCACGTGCTTGCAGGTCAGTACCCAAGTCGTTCGAGAAGTATTTGTCGGTGGTGCGGGTGTAGACAACCTTTATGTTGGGCAGACTCTTTTCGATAAGCGCACCGACCTTCAATGCGACCTTCAGGTTTATATCCTTTTCGGCAACGCCTCCGTAACTCGCACCCGGATAGCGAGTGCCTCCGTGTCCGGCGTCAATCACAATAACTTTTACGCCTTGCGCAACATTTTCTGCTCCAAATCCGTTATTCGAAAATAGGAGTGTAAACGCCAAAAACAGCGTTGCGAAATGGCTGTAGAGGAATCGAAAGTTGCTCATAAAGTTTGCTATGTCCACTTTTTTTACTACCTTTACCGCGCTAAAAAACGCGTACACGTGCGTGTAGGACCGATGTTAAACCATAGTCCTGTCGTTTTTGCCGACGCTTAACGTCGGCAAAGGTACGAAAAATTTTGGAAATTTTGAAAAATTTGAGGCTGAAATATCTCGTTTTGTTGGTTGTCGCATTGGCGGCAGCTAACATCGTGCTTGGCTCCTCCTCGCCACGTCCGCTCGTGGAAGAGGTGGTTGCTGAGGTGCGTAAGAGTGATTCGCTCGCGCCTGCAACACCTGTGGGCGATAGTGCGAAGTCGTCACTCCGCGAGATGTCGCGCCGTGCGCGTCGTGCCACCACTCGCCGTCAAACCGAAGAGGTTGTTCCTGCAAAGAGCGACTCCATAGCAAAGAGCGACTCGCTTGGGACGGTGCAACTCTCGCAACCCGATACGGCACGCACCAACAAAGGCTCGCTGATTGACGAGATTATCTCGGGAAAGAATACCGACTCGCTCTACTACGACGTACGCAACAAGAGGGTGTTTATCTACAATCAGGGAGATATAAAGTACGAGAATATGGGTCTGCAAGCCGACTATATGCAGATTGATATGAGTTCGAAGGAGATTTACGCCTACGGTAAGGCGGACTCGGTGGATGGTAAACCTAAAAACTCTCACCCGGTATTCAACGAGGGAGGTTCGTCCTATACGATGGATACCATAACCTACAACTTCGGCTCGAAGAAGGCTTTCATCCAGGGCGTAGCAACGCAGGAGGGCGATGGCTGGTTGGTTGGCGGACAGATTAAGAAGATGCCGGACAACTCCATCAACATTCGTCACGGTAAGTACACCACTTGCGACCACACCGACAACCCTCACTTCTACCTCGCTATGACCAAGGCGAAGGTTATCCCTGGCAAGAAGATTATTACGGGTCCCGCATATCTGGTTATGCACGATGTGCCAATCTACTTCGCCTGCATTCCGGAGGGCTTCTTCCCTATCAATCTGGGACCAAAGTCGGGTTTGTTGATGCCGTCGTATGGTGAGGATGCTTCGCGAGGCTTCTTTATTCGTGGTTTGGGCTACTACTTCATCATCAACAAGCACATCGACCTCGCTCTCACGGGAGGTATATATACGCTCGGTTCGTGGGAGGTGAACGCCTCGTCGCGCTATGTCAAGCGATACAAGTATCGTGGTAACCTAAACTTCGACTTCTCGTCCGTGAAGACGGGCGACAAGGGCGAGCCGGATTACATTAAGCAGAACAACTTCCGCTTCACATGGACCCACTCGCAAGACCCGAAGGCTAACCCTGGCTCGACATTCTCCGCTTCGGTAAACCTCTCGTCGAGTGGTTATTCTCGCTACTCGGCAACTACGTTGAACGACATCCTCGCAACGCAGACCAACTCCTCAATCTCCTACTCGAAGAGTTGGGCAGGTACGCCATTCTCGCTCTCGATGAACTTAGCTGTATCGCAGAACTCGCAGACGCGACAGTTGGCTATCACATTGCCAAACATCGTATTCAATGTGGCTCGTGTCTATCCGTTTAAGCGCAAGGATGCTATGGGTAAGCAGCGTTGGTACGAGAAGATTGGTTTTACCTACTCGGCAAAACTGACCAACTCGGTGACTACGCCCGAGAAGGATATTTTCACTATGCAGACGCTCAAGAATATGCGTAATGGTGTGGAGCATACGTTGCCAATATCCACCTCCATCAACCTATTCAAGTATATAAATGTGTCGCCATCGTTCAACTACTCGGAGCGTTGGTACTTCTCACGTCAGATGGAGCAGTGGAACCCGGTGACCAATCAGGTCGAAACTCTCGACCCGGAGTATGGCTTCTACCGCATCTACAACTATAACGCCTCTATTTCGGCAAATACCACCATATATGGTATGTGGCAGATGAAGAAAAAGACGGCGAAGGTGCAGGCTGTGCGCCACACCATAACGCCACAAATTGGCTTCTCGTATGCACCCGATTTCAGCAAGCAGAAGTATGGCTACTACCAGACTGTGCAGACCGACTCGCTCGGTAGTTACAAGGTCTACTCGCCATATTCGAATCAGCCATACGGTGTGCCGGGTGCCGGACAGCAGGCAAATTTGAACTTCTCGCTCTCGCAGTCGCTCGAGATGAAGGTGCTGAGCAAGCGCGACACCTCGGGTGTGAAGAAGATTAAACTTATCGACGAGTTGCGAATAAGCGGTTCGTACAACTTCCTCGCCGACTCGCTCGGTTTGTCGAACCTCCCTATCTCGTTCCGTACAACAATCTACGGCAACTTCGGTTTGAACCTCTCGTTTACGCTCGACCCATACGAAGTTACTCCGCAGGGTGTGCGCATCAATAAACTGATGATTAAGCGAGGTCGCCTGGGACGAATAACAAGCACAGGATGGAGTTTTGGCTACACCTTCAAGTCGCGTGAGGATAAGTCGAAACCGGCATCCAACGATATCAACTCCATACCACCTGAGTACTTCAATCCATTCTCCGACCCTTACGGATTGATGGACCCTACGCTGCGAAGGCACTATATGGCGAGTTCGTACTACGACTTCTCGATACCGTGGAATATTGGTTTCAACTACGTCATCAGTTACGGTATCTCCTACGTCAATAATGGCACTACGGGCTTCAAGCGGAATGTGTCGCAGACGATTGGTTTCAATGGTAGTGTGAACCTGACGCCAAAGACGGGTATTTCGTTTACGACAGGTTTTGATATTCAAAATCGCAAACTGACCACCACATCCATCTCCATAACGCGCGATTTGCACTGTTGGCAGATGTCGTTTGTGTGGATACCTTTTGGAACACACAAGAGTTGGAGTTTCAATATTGGAGTTAAGGCGGCATCGTTGGCCGATTTGAAATACGACAAGAGCCAATCGATGTACGACAACCTATTCTAATGGTTGGGGTGGGAACGGTACATCTTTTGCGCATAGTAATAGTAGAGAATGATAAAATTTTAGAGATATGACAAAGAAAACAGCAGAGAATCAGAACGTTGAGGAGAAAGAGGTTGTTGTAGATGATGCGGCAACTCAAACTCCTGAGGCGGAGGCAGATGCCAATATGGCAGATGCAAAGGAGCAGGGTGCTGACACCGTGGCAGACGAACCAAAGGTCGAGGAGATAGATTGGAAGGACAAGTATCTCCGTTTGCAAGCGGAGTTCGACAACTTCCGCAAGCGCACTTTGCGCGAGAAGATGGCGTTGGTTGAGTCGGGAGGTAGCGACGTGTGGAAGGCAGTGTTGCCTGTACTCGACGATATGGAGCGCGCTATTGCGGCATCGGAGAAGAGCGAGGATATCGCAGCATTACGCGAGGGCGAGCGACTCATCTACAACAAGTTCGTAGATATTATGCGCCAGAAGGGTGTTATCGAAATAGAGGCACTCGACACCGAGTTCAACCCCGATTTGCACGAGGCTGTAGCACGCTTTGCAGCGGGCGAGGAGAAGTCGGGCAAAGTGATAGATGTGGTTCAGCGTGGCTACAAGCAGGGCGAGCAGGTGTTGCGCTACACAAAGGTTGTAGTTGGAGAGTAAACAGAAAACGAAAGAACTAAAAAGCTAATGGCTAATGGCCAAGGGCTAATGGCTAAAAGAATATGGCAGAAAAAAGAGATTACTACGAGGTGTTGGGCGTCGAGAGGAACGCTAATGCCGACGAGATAAAGAAGGCGTACCGCAAGGCTGCAATTCAGTACCATCCCGACAAAAATCCAGGGGATAAGGAGGCTGAGGAGAAGTTCAAAGAGGCTGCGGAGGCTTACGACGTATTGTCGAACGAGGAGAAACGCGCCCGTTACGACCGTTTTGGTCACGCGGGTATGTCGGGTGCCGGTGGAGCAGGCGGCTTTGGCGGCGGCTTTGGCGGTGGAGGATTCTCGATGGAGGATATATTCTCGCAATTTGGCGACATATTCGGAGGTCACTTTGGTGGCGGCTTCGGTGGTGGTCGTGGCGCACGCTCGGTAAATCGAGGCTCGGATATACGTGTTCGCATTAAGTTGAATCTCGCCGAGGTGGCAAATGGCGCAACCAAGAAGATTAAAGTAAACAAAGATGTTACCTGCGATAAGTGTGGTGGCAGCGGAGCGAAGGACTCCTCGTCGCACACCACCTGTAAGACCTGTAACGGTAGCGGCTATGTGATGACTGTGCAGAACACCTTCTTCGGTCGTATGCAGTCGCAGAGCGTCTGCCCAACCTGTCACGGCGAGGGTAAGGTTATTACCGACAAGTGTAGCAAGTGCGGTGGCGAGGGTTGCGTACGCGACTCGGAGGTTATCGAGATAAAAGTACCTGCGGGCGTAGGCGAGGGTATGGCTCTCACCGTATCGGGCAAGGGTAATGCAGCACGTCGCGGTGGCATAAATGGCGATTTGATTGTGGTCATCGAGGAGGAGCATAATCCTGAACTCGTACGCGATGGCAACAACCTCATCCACAATCTCAACATAACCATCGTAACCGCAATTCTCGGTGGCGAGGTTGAGGTGCCAACCATCGATGGTAAGGCGAAGATTAAGATTGCGCCGGGAACGCACTCAGGCAAGGTATTGCGCCTGCGTGGTAAGGGTATTCCGGATGTGAATGGCTACGGCAGAGGCGATATTATGGTTGTTGTGGATATCACCATCCCAACCACCCTTACATCCGAGGAGAAAGAGTTGGTTAAACAACTCGCTGACAAACCACACTTTAAGGAGGCAGAGTCGGTCGAGAACCAGAATATATTTGAGAGGATGAAAAACTTCTTCCGGTAATTTGAGGCTCTTTTTGGTATTTTTTCATTTTCGTCGCTCGGAAATAGGTTCACTATTACCTTCGCTCCAAAAATGAAAACCAACTCAAAAATAGCACTCAAATTAAGTCGGGCAAGGGACGAGTTGAGTTAGAAGGTCGCTGGGAAAAAGTTACGATAGGGAGTTTAGAGAATTTAGGGAGTTTAGAGAATTTTTAATTTAGCTAATGGCTAAAAGCAAAAAATACAATGGGACTTTTTACACCGGTAAAGAAGCACGCTAACAAGTTTCGCTATGTTCCGCGATACTACGATCCTGAGAAGGAGCGTCGCGAACAGCGTCGTAGGGAGTTGCACGGCACCTCCTCGCACGAGGATGGCGAGTATGTGCCAGGGCAGTACATCCGCACTCAGCGCGATGCAAGGCGTGCTGCGAAGAGTAGCAACGAGGGTAAGGGTGGCAAGATGCCTACCATACTCTTTCTGGCTCTCTTTGCGGTGGTTGTGATAGTCCTATATATGCTCTATCCTCGCATTGTCGAGTCGTTCACATCAACTCGTCCTACTGCGGTGGAGCGAATGGAGCAGGAGTATAAGGAGTTCGATCCATATGCACCGATAACGATAGTACCAAACGATTATAAAGAGGAGTAGAAAGTGGCAGATTGCATTAAGTTACTACCCGAGATTGTTGCAAATCAAATCAAGGCGGGCGAGGTTGTTGAATCTCCGGCATCGGTTGTCAAGGAGATGATGGAGAACGCCATAGACGCAGGGGCTACGGAGGTTACCGTAAACTACGTCAATGGTGGTCGTGACCTCGTGCAGATTATCGACAACGGACGAGGAATGTCGCCCGTAGATGCTCGTATGGCATTCGAGTGCCACGCTACGAGCAAGATTACTACGTTGGACGATATCTACGCTCTGCATACCTTCGGCTTCAGAGGCGAGGCTTTATCCTCGATTGCTGCGGTGTCGCAGGTGGAGCTGATAACCCGTCAGGCCGACTGCGAAGTGGGAACGCGCACCATTATCAATGGTGGCGAGTTTGTGTCGCAAACCCCGGCAGCCGCACCCGTAGGTTCGCAATTTTTGGTTCGCAACCTATTCTACAACACTCCGGCACGCCGCAAGTTCAACGATAAGAAGGAGACTCGTGCCGCGCTGGAGATAAAGCGCGAGTTCCGCCGTGTAGCGTTGTGTCATCCCGAGGTGGCGTGTACGCTGTTGAGCAAGGATGCTCCAATCTACTCTCTGCCCGTGTCGTCGCTCGCAGAGCGCATCGTGGGCGTTATGGGAAACACCGCCAAGCGCAACCTTCTCGAGATAGATGTCGAGACTACGATAGCCTCGGTGAAGGGTTATGTAGGTCATCCGCAGACGGCACGCACCAATCAGAGCGAGCAGTATATGTTTGTAAATGGACGATACTTCCGTTCGCAGTATCTCAATAAGGCGGTGATGAAGGGGTACGAGAAACTCGTTCCCGAGAAGTTGTTCCCTGCATTTTTCATCTATATTACGGTGGACCCCGAGCGTGTGGATGTGAATGTTCACGCCAAGAAAACGGAGGTTAAGTTTGCCGACGAGGATGCTATTTGGCAGATATTGAATGCTGCCGTGCGTGAAACTCTCGCCAAGAATGGAGCAATGCCGATGATAGACTTCGAGGTTGAGGATGTGGTGGATATCCCCGTAGCAACAAAGGGGGTGGTCTATGCCGAGCCTCGAGCAACGACTAAAGATAACTACAACCCATTTGCCGAGAACTACGCCGACGAGCCTTCGACGGCTGTAGGTGGATGGTCGTCAATACCGCAGATATCTACGGAGTTTGACCTGGGTGCAACTATGGAGTTCGAGTGCGAGAGAGCCACCGACACCGACTTCGACTATATGGAGTCGGGCGAGGGCGAGGTGCAGACTCTCGGGCTGGATATTGAACAGCGCGAGGAGCCGTTGAGCGTGACGCTCTGCTGCGGACGCTATGCAGTGGTGACACTCCCGTCGAAAGTGAAGATTGTAGATTTGGCGAGGGCAAGGGAGCGATTGCTCTACAACTACTATGCAACATCGTTGCAGAGTGGTCATTGTGTGTCGCAGCAGTTGCTATTCCCCGAGCAGCTGACCCTTACCGACGAGGAGTACGATTTGTTCGAGGAGTATGCCGTAGATTTTGCCGCGCTCGGCTTCGATATCAAGGCGCAGGGAGCCAACACGATAGAGGTGTTCGGCATTCCGGCAGATGTGCATACCGAGCAACTCGACAAGGCGGTCTACGACCTATTGCAGAGTTTGAAACTTCCGCAGTCGGTGGTGGAGGAGCGACGCGAAATGTTGGCGCAGACATTGGCGCACAGCGAGTCGGTGGGTAGCATCCGCTTCACGCAAGAGGATGCCGAGCGACTGGTTGTGCAGATACTTGCCACCTCCGACCACTATACCAAGTCGGGCAGACGTATTATGAAGACGTGGAGTACCCCCGATATTAAAGAGTTATTAGATTAAAGATTATGAACACATACCTACGAACACCTGAAATGCCACCTGTGGTGAAGAATCTGCTTATTGCCAACTGCGTAGTCTACTTGGCTGTATGGTTGATTATCCCTGTGGATAAGTTTGCTGCAGAGTATTTGCAGTTGTGGTGGTCGAACAATCCGTTCCACCCCAAATTCCACATCTACCAACTCGTGACCTATATGTTCCTCCACGCAGGCATAGGACACCTATTCTCAAATATGTTTGCGTTGTGGATGTTTGGCGAGACGCTGGAGCGAGAACTCGGTGCAAAGCGATTCATTGTCTACTACTTCGTCTGCGGCATTGGTGCTGCGTTGATACAGATGGGTGTCGCGTCGTTGCTCGGCGAGAATCTGACATTGGTCGGAGCTTCGGGTGCAGTTATGGGTCTGTTGTTGGCATTTGGTGTTATGTACCCTAATAATACGATATATATTATACCTCTGCCATTTCCGATTAAGGCAAAGTGGTTTGTTATTGGCTATGCCGTATTGGAGATTGTGCTTGGATGGTCGGGTGTAAATACGGGCATCGCACACTTCGCACACGTAGGAGGTATGTTGTGGGGCTTGCTGCTGCTCGTGTGGTGGAAAAAGAGAGGTAAGATATACTACTAAAAAAGAACAAGACAATGGCAGAGTACTACACTGGTGCTAACTTCAGAGGCAAGAAACCAAAGAAGAAGGGAGGATGGGGCTTTGTGCTTTTCCTCTCCGATGTAGTAGCGACTATCGCTATGGCGGTGTTGCTGCTTTGCACCTTTGCCATAATCATAGGCCAGTATGTTTCGCCTTCGACGTGGCGTATACTCTCGGCTCTGGCAATAGGTGCGCCGATAGTCTACTTGCTCGATGTGGTGCTGATGTTCTATTGGGTGGTGCGTTGGCGATGGTATCGTGCCGCAATAATGATTGTAGTGGTGGTGATAGGGTTGTTCTATCTGCCACGATACTACAATATATCGCTCGACCGCCAATATCCAACCACATATCGCGAGCGAGCCTACACGAAGGTTATGACCTACAATGTGCTGGAGGGTAAGAAGGAGGAACACCTCGCTTACATCCGCAAACACAACCCTGACATCATCTGCCTTCAGGAGATGACCATAGGAAGCAACAACTGGAACGAACTGACAAAGACTTACCGTCACACCTACAAGTCTGAAGTGGGTACGGGAGGTAATCAGATTCTCTCGAAATATAAGATTTTGCAGTGCGGTGGCATCGGCGAGTTGCCTCGCAGAACGGCGACGTGGGCAGATTTGAGAGTCGGCGACGATACGGTGAGGGTTGTGAGCCTTCATCTGCAAAGCACCTCTATTCGCCCCGAGGATACCCACTTTCTCGAGGGTGGCGGGTATATTCGTGACAACGACCGCGAGACGAAGTTGCGTAGTATCGTAAGCCGTCTGGTTGACAACAACAAGAAGCGTGCCGAGCAAGCAGAGATGGTTGCCGAGTTTTTGGAGCAGACACCACACAAGAAGATTGTGTGTGGCGATTTCAACGATGTGCCACTCTCCTACACCTATCGCACCATCGCAAAGGGGTTGAACGATAGTTTTTCGGAGGCGGCGGTGGGCTTTGCCTACACCTACGATACGCAGTACAGGTTGTTGCGAATAGATAATGTTTTGGTTTCGCCCGAGATTGAGGTTGCCTCTTTCGATGTGGATAACGAAGTGAAACTATCCGACCACTTCCCTGTGATTGCGAGAATAAAAGTTGATGTTGAAAAAGATAAATAGAGTAAAGTAGTATGAAACAGTTATTGTGTAGCGTGGTGTTTGCAGTGGCACTTTTGACTGCGTGTAATGCCGAGGATATGGGCGTTACGGAACAGGGCAACACCAAGATTTGTATATCGTTGGAGCAGAACCGTACGGCGTTGGGCGAGTCGGTAGATGGTACGCGAAAACTCCACTGGACGAGTGGCGACCGCATTGCCGCAAATGGAATCGCATCGAAGGAGGCGATACTTTCGGGCGAGAAGCCTACCTCTGCAACTTTCGAGTTTGCCGCTACGCTCAACTACCCGCTCAACATTCTCTATCCGCCAACTATTTACAGCGATACTGAGAGTGTTGTTTTGACGCGAGTGCAGGATTTTGCCGAGGGAACTGTGGCTACAAACACTCTGCCTATGGCGACAAAAGTTGAGAATATGGGCGATGCGGTGAGGTTGCACCACCTTGCAGCCGTTGTGCATCTGCAGTTGAAGGCTTCGCCAACCACAGGCAATAATGCGGTACGTAAGGTGGAGATTCGAGGTCGCCGCAACGAGCAGATGTCGGGCGAGTTTACCATAGACTACGCAACTTCGACCCTTACACCTACGGTATTTATTGAGCCTACAGCCGAGAACACCGAGGGTATTTTGGCTTTGGTTACCGGCTCGCGAGTTTTGGGCGAGTTGTCGACCGACACAATAACCGATGTCTTTGTTGTGGTGCCGGCACAAGAGTATGCCGACGGCTTTACCGTGCGAGTTATCAACGAACTCGGACACTATATGGATAAGGAGAAGACTTCGGGTGTAACACTTACGAATGGAGAGATATACAAGTTGCCTCCATTTGAGTACATACCAACGGGAACAATCGTGAAAGTAGAACTATAATTATAACCAATTAAAAACATAGAGTAAAATGAAGAGATTAGTTTTGATTTTGGCGGCAATCGTGTCCGCAACGTCTTTGATGGCACAGAGCGCAAAGACAGTGATTATTCCTCGTCCAATGGAGGCGACAGTTGTTAAGGGTTCGTACACCGTAACGGCAAAGAGCGTTGTAGCAGCAACTGAGAAGGAGTTGGTGCGTCCGGCGGAGTTGTTTGTGGAGTATGTAGAGAAGGATTTGGGCGCAACACTCAAGGTTGAGCAGGGCAAGAAGGGTGGCATCGTTTTGTCGCTCGACAAGTCGCTCGCAACCGAGGAGTACACGCTCAACGTTTCGTCGAAGGGCGTTAAGATTGTGGGTGGTACACCTGCGGCTGTATTCTATGGTTTGCAGAGCCTTCGCCAGTTGATTTCGGCAGGCGAGAAGACCAAGAAGGGCATTGAGTTGGAGGGCGTGGCAATTAAGGATAAGCCACTGCTCGGACACCGAGGCTCGATGCTCGATGTTTGTCGCTACTTCTACACTGTTGCAGAGGTTAAGCGTTACATCGATATTATGGCAATCCACAAACTCAACCGTTTCCACTGGCACTTGACCGACGATCAGGGTTGGCGTATCGAGATTAAGAAGTATCCAAACCTTATCAAAGTTGGTTCTTGGCGTAAGGAGACCATCATTGGTCACAATCGTCAATCGAAGATTTACGATGCAACCCCACACGGCGGTTACTACACACAGGAGGAGATTAAGGATATCGTGAAGTATGCAGCAGAGCGTTATATCGAGGTTATTCCAGAGGTGGATATGCCTGGTCATATGGTGGCAGCAGTGGCTTCGTACCCATATCTCGGCTGCCGTGAAGAGAAGTTGGAGGTTCGTACCCGTTGGAGCATCAGCAAAGATGTTCTCTGCATCGGCAAGGAGAGCACCTTCGAGTTTATCGAGGGCGTTTTGTCGGAAGTTGTAGAACTCTTCCCTTCGCAGTACATCCACTATGGCGGCGACGAGGCTCCACGCCTTCGTTGGAAGGAGTGCCCACACTGCCAGAAGCGTATTCAGGAGGAGGGCTTGAAGGATGAGAACGAGTTGCAGAGCTACTTTATGCACCGTGTTGAGAAGTTCCTCGCAAAGCACAATCGCAAGGTTATCGGTTGGGACGAGATTATCTACGGCGGTATCAACAAGAGTGCTACCATTATGTTGTGGAACGACAAGAATCGCGCACAAGCAATTTCGCTCGGTAACGATGTGATTCTTACTCCAAAGTACTACTGCTATATGGACTACTATCAGACCAATCGTCCATACTCAAATAAGGAGGGTTTGATGATTCACCAGAATCGTATCCTCACTCTTCGCAAGGCTTATAGCCTCGATCCATACGAGGGTTTGAAGCCGTCGGAGTATGGTCGCATTAAGGGCGTACAGGCAAACCTTTGGACCGAGTATATTCCTAATTTCGAGGAGGTGCAGATCAACCTTTTGCCACGTATGGCTGCTACAGCCGAGGTGGGTTGGACTATTGGCGAGCGCAACTTCGATGACTTTGCTCGTCGTATCCACCACTTGCGTAAACTCTACGACAAGAATGGTATACTCTATGCGCCATACTTCTTTGATGGCGTAGACGAGAAGTAGTAGAGCTTACAGTTTAGATTTTAGAGAATGGATTTCAAACTCGTATCGGACTATGCGCCGATGGGCGATCAGCCCGAGGCAATAGATAAGTTGGTGGCACACCTTAAGCAAGGTGTGCCAGCTGCTACATTGCACGGTGTTACGGGTTCGGGTAAGACCTTCACAATGGCGAATGTCATAGCCCAACTCAATCGTCCGGTACTCGTTTTGAGCCATAATAAGACCCTTGCAGCGCAGCTGTATAGCGAATTTAAGAGTTTCTTCCCCGAGAATGCCGTAGAGTACTTCGTTTCGTACTACGACTACTATCAACCCGAGGCGTATATCCCCTCGACCGACACCTATATCGAGAAGGACCTCGCCATAAATGCCGAGATTGACCGTATGCGCCTTTCGGCAACATACTCGTTGCTCTCGGGCAGACGCGATGTTATTGTGGTGGCGAGCGTGTCGTGCATCTATGGTATAGGCAACCCGGCCGATTTCCACAATACGACGATAGAGTTGAAGGTGGGCGATGTGATGGCTATGAAACATCTGATGTATCGCCTCGTCGAGATTCTCTACACTCGTGTTGAGGGCGATTTGGAGGCATCTACCTTCAGGGTTAAGGGCGACACTATAATGGTGCGTTCGTCGCTGGGAAACCACTGCTATCGCATAACATTCTTCGACGACGAGATTGAGGAGATTTCGCTTATAGATGCCGAAACGGGACAACGTCTGGATAGTCTGGATAGGGTAAATCTCTATCCTGCAAACCTCTTTGTGCCGAGCAAGCAGCGTGTGGAGCAGGCGGTGTTGCAGATAGAGGCGGATTTGGAGAACCAGATTGAGTTCTTTGTCAAGGAGGGACGCGAGGCTGAGGCTCAGCGACTGGAGCAGCGTGTAAACTACGACCTCGAGATGATTAGGGAGTTGGGCTACTGCTCGGGTATCGAGAACTACTCGCGCTACTTCGATGGTCGAGCGCCCGGAATGCGCCCATTCTGTTTGTTGGACTACTTCCCCAAGGATGCTCTGTTCATAATTGACGAGAGCCACGTTACTGTGCCGCAGGTGCGCGGAATGTATGGAGGCGACCGCTCCCGAAAGGAGAATCTGGTGGAGTATGGCTTCCGCCTACCCGCAGCCCGCGACAACAGACCACTGCGTTTCGAGGAGTTCGAGTCGTTGGTGGGGCAGACCATATATGTGAGTGCCACACCTGCGGAGTACGAGTTGGTGCGTAGCGAGGAGAGCGTTGTCGACCAGTTTATTCGCCCAACCGGAATTATCGACCCGGCATTGAAGGTGTGCGACTCAACGCACCAGATAGATAGGTTGATGGAGGATATCGAGGATTGCGTGAAGCGTGGCGAGAAGATGATTGTTACAACCATCTCCAAGCGTATGTGCGAGGAGGTGTCGGCATATCTCGAAAAGATGGGTGTGCGTAGTCGCTATATCCATTCCGACCTCGATACACTCGAGCGAGTTCAGATTTTGGAGGATATGCGTGCTGATTTGTTCGATGTGCTGTGCGGAGTGAACCTTCTGCGCGAGGGTATCGACTTGCCCGAGGTGTCGCAGGTGTCGATTTTCGATGCCGACAAGAACGGCTACCTCCGCAACTACACTGCAATGACGCAGGTGGCAGGTCGTGCTGCCCGTCACGCTCAGGGCAGGGTGGTGCTTTATGGAACCACCTGCACCGATGCTATGCGCCGCACCGTCGAGCAGAGCAACCTACGTCGTGAGCGACAGATTCGCTACAATATCGAAAATAGCATTATGCCACGCCAGGCCAAGCGCAACTCGTCGCAGCAGAGTCCGCTGCTCGAGGGTGCTGTGAATGACAAGAGCGCCTCCTACGATGTGGCGACACCAAATGTTGCAATGGTGGCAGATACGGCTGCGCAGTACGACAATGTCGGGGCAAATATCGATGCACTTATCGAGCGAGCCCGCACCGATATGGAGCGTGCCGCCAAGTCGCTCGATTTTATGGCCGCGGCTCGTTATCGCGATAGAATGTACGAGCTACAACAAATCAAGGAGGAGCAATTAAAAAGTAGATACTAATATATGTGTAATATGAATGTTGATGTAAAGAGAATAGAGGATATCGTTCGCAAAGCCTCTACGCTAATGGTCGAAAGGGACTTTGATGTAGAGTATAAAGATGGCTTTGAGAATATTGTTACATCTTCCGATTTGGCAATTCAGCAATTTTTGTGCGAGCATCTTGCTACGGTAATCCCGGATAGCGGATTTCTATGCGAGGAGAACAATGCGATTGACACAAAAGATAAAAGATATATGTGGGTGATCGATCCGATTGATGGTACTACAAATTACAGCCGTAACATCTCTGAATATTGTATTTCGGTTGCATTGGCTTTCGATAATGAGGTTATCTTTGGTGTGGTGTATAATCCCGTGAAGGATGAGATGTTTATGGCGCAAAAGGGTAAGGGAGCAATGCTGAATGGTAGTAAAATAGAGGTTTCGCATCGTAGATTCGAGGAGGGTATTATGTGTACTGCAATGAGTCTGTACAATAAGCAGTATGCAAAGCAGTGCTCCGATATAATATACGATGTGTATATGCACAGCAACGATGTGCGTCGTTTCGGATCGTGCGCGCTCGAATTGTGCTATCTTGCAATGGGCTGGTGCGAATTGTATTTTGAATACCGAGTTATGCCGTGGGACTATGCTGCGGCTTATCTGATACTGACCGAGGCGGGCGGTGTGCTGACTGAATATAATGGAGAACCACTAACACTTGATTGTCCGGCAATGTTGATTGGTGCCAACAACGAAGAGAATCACAGCAAACTTAATATTTTTGTAACTAATAGAATCAACCCAAATGAGTGCAGTTATGAGTGGCGTAAATGGTAAATTACAGTATCGAGAACTAGGTGAAGAGTTGTACGAGGAGCATACAGTATTGCCCGACTTCACAAAACTATATGAGCGAGCGTGTTCGGAACTCGACTTGCAGCAGGAGAAGCGAGACTATATCGTAAAGATATATATGCTTATTATGACCTTTTTAATTCCGTTGCTTGTGTCGTTGGAGAATATAAGCATCGAACATAAGGGATATATACTTCTTGCAGCATCGTTCATTGGAGTAATGCTCACTGTGATAGTAGTGCGTTACAGAGTCTACAAAGAGGCATATTGGATTGCGTGCGTTGTTATTATGCAACTGCACCATTTCAAAGAGGAGGCAGTAACCAAAGAGAACATACAGTCCTTATATTATAATTGTATGTTAAAAAAGTGGAAAAAGAATATCGATATCAAAAATGGTGTTCGCTCATTCAGCAATTGGAGGGTATTCAAAAGCAATATTTTTAGTGCAGAAACACTCTACTATTGCATAATCGCACTGTTGACAGCCATTTCGGTAGGAGTTGGAACAGGTATGGTTTTTTGGGGCGAAACTTGGCTCGGATATGTTGTAGGTGTGGTGATGCTTATCCTGCTTATGATGCTCTATTTTAGACAGTTGAAACGCTTTTTCCGGGTGCTTGTTGATGATGATTTCGAAGCATCGTTCAACTACGCCTTCTCGAAAGCGTGGATACTTCACTTCTATCGATCCTAAACTAAATTCCGAAAAGGAACGCGGGGAGCGGGAAACTAATAAAGAGTAATTTTTAATTTAGCCGATGGTCAATGGCTAAAAACAAAAGTAGGGCAGACTTTTCGGAGTCTGCCCTGCTCTTTGTTTTTATCGGTAAACTATTTGCCGAGGCCCATCTGGTCGATCAACGCCTTGGTCTGTGGTTTGTGACCACGGAACTCGACGTAGAGATCCATTGGGTGCTTCTTGCCACCAGCCTCGAGCAGTGCGCGGAACTTCTTGGCTGTAGCCTTATCGAAGATGCCGTTCTCGGTAAAGAGCGAGTAGCCGTCGGCTGCCAATACCTCTGCCCACTTATATCCATAATAGCCTGCTGCATAACCGCCAGAGAAGAGGTGACCAAACGATGGCGAGAGTGCTGTACCTTCCACTACAGGAAGTACCTGTGCCTCTGCCATAGCCTTCTGCTCGAACTCTACGATGTCGCCCTCGTATGCCTCTTTGAGTGTGTGCCAAGCCATATCGGTCATACCGAACGATACCTGACGAACATTAGCGTATGCAGCGAGATAGTTCTTTGCTGCGATAATCTTCTCAATCAACTCCGCAGGCATAGCCTCGCCAGTCTGGTAGTGCTTTGCCCAGAGGTCGAGATACTCCTTCTCGAATGCCCAGTTCTCCAAAATCTGCGATGGCAACTCCACGAAGTCGCGGAATACGTTAGTGCCATTCAACGAGCCGTGCTTACCCTTAGCCAACATACCGTGGCAAGCGTGTCCGAACTCGTGGAGGAAGGTGGTGAACTCATCGAAGGTGATGAGCGAAGGGGTACTCTCGGTTGGCTTTGTGAAGTTCATCACAAGCGATACCAAAGGTCGAACCTCGCCCTCAGCCTCGCGGAACTCGGTCATCCACGCACCTGCACGTTTCGAGTCGCGTGGGAAGAAGTCGAGGTAGAGCATTGCCAAGTGGTCGCCATTAGCCTCCGATACCTCGTATACAGCAACATCCTCGTGGTATTTTGCCACGCCCTCTGCCTGTTTGAACTCCAAACCATACAACTTGTTGGCGAGCATAAACACCGCTTTCTTTGCATTCTCGAGTTCGAGGTATGGCTTCACAGCCTCGTCGCTGATAGCGTACTTCTCGTTCTTATACTTCTCGCTATAGTAAGCCCAGTCCCAAGCCTGAATATCGCCCTCGAAACCGAGCGAGTGAGCATACTCGTTGATGGTGTTGTAGTCCTTTACGGCATACTCTTTGGTCTGTGCGAGCAACTCGGCGAGGAATGAATTTACGATCTCGGTCTTCTCTGCCATACGGTTGTCGAGAACATAGTCTGCATAGCACTCGTAGCCGAGCAGATTGGCAATCTTGAGACGCAATGCGGTAATCTTGCGGATGTTCTCGGTGTTGTCGAACTCGCCACCAATGTTGCCGCTGTTGCGAGCCTTATAGAGTTGCTCCTTCAAATCGCGCTGCGACGAGTAGGTAACAAACGGAACATAACTTGGGGCCTTCAATGTTACGGTCCAGCCCTTCTGTCTGCGAGCCTTTGCCTCCATAGCCATACCCTCCTTCACGAAGTCTGGCAACTCGGCAACCTTCTTTGCCGAGGTGATGTTGAGGCAGTAGGCGTTGTTCGCTGCCAACGAGTTCTGTCCGAACTTCAGCGTGAGCTGCGAGAGTTCCGACGAGTACTGACGATACAACTCTTTATCCTCGTCCGAGAGGTTTGCACCACTGCGAACGAAGCCCTTGTATGCATCCTCGAGCAACTTCTTGTCCTCTGCCGAGAGGAACCATCCCGGATTCTCGTATACAGCCTTCACGCGCTTGAACAACTCGGGGTTGAGCTGGATGTCGTTGCCGAGTTCGGTCAACTTTGGCTGAACACGCATTGCGATATCCTGCAACTCGTCCGAGGTGTTGCACTGCAACATATTGAAAAATACCGACGATATGCGGTCGAGCAACGCACCCTGCTTCTCCAAAGCGAGAATGGTGTTGTTGAACGATGGCTCTGCCGGGTTGTTTACGATGGCGTCAATCTCGGCACGGCTTACTGCGATAGCGGTCTCGAACGCTGGCTCGTAGTCCGAAATTTGAATCTTGTCGAATGGTGGTGTTGCGTGTGGGGTGTCCCACTCTGCCAACAGTGGATTGTTGGTGTCAATCTCTGGCAACTGAGCCTTTGGCATATCGTCGCCGCACGATGCAATGAGTGTTGCAAATGACATAATCAAAAGTAATTTTTTCATAATGTAACAATTTATTTGGTTTCTTAATTTTCGGTGTTTTCCTCGGTTGTTTCCGGTTCAACCCAGAGTCCACGCGCCTTCAGCAGCGGTACGCGACTTGGCTCGTTGCCCCTAAATTCACGGTAGAGTGTCATACCATCCTTCTTGCCTCCGCTCGAAAGCAGCGTGCGAAGGGCTTGAGCGGTGCGTCTATCGAATATATCTCCCGTCTCGGCGAAGGCCGCAAAGGCATCCTTATCCAACACCTCAGCCCAGGTGTAGAAGTAGTAGCCCGACGAGTAGCCTCCTGCAAAGATGTGGGCAAAGTAGGAGAGGTGGTAGCGTGGCTCAACCTCGTGAATCATCTTGCGCTTGTCGTAGAGGGCGTTGTACTCGAAGGTGTCGATGTCCAACTCCTCGTACTTCTCGAGCGAGTGGATATCCAAATCTACGAGTGCTGCCGCCAACAACTCGGTGGTCATAAAGCCCTGGTTGAACTGTGCACTGCGATGAATCTTTTCGATAAGGTTGTCGCCAATTACGCTGTTGTTGCGGTGATGTACGGCGTAACTCTTGAGCAACTCCTTCTCCATAGCCCAATTCTCCATAATCTGCGATGGCAACTCCACGAAGTCGCCCTCCACATCGAGCAGACCGTTGTACTGCACGTCGGAGAAGAGGAAGTGCAGCGCGTGACCAAACTCGTGGAATAGGGTAGATACCTCGTCGAGAGTCAGCAGTGCCGGAGTGTTGCCCGAGGCGCGAGTGAAGTTGCAGACGATGCTCACCACCGGAGCGATACGCTTGCCCTCTCTGTCGTAGCCGGGGCGACGGAAGTAACCGCACCACGCACCCTGCGACTTGCTTGCACGAGGGTGGAAGTCGAAGTATAGAACACCCAGATGCGAGTGGTCGCTATCCAGCACCTCGTATGCTGTCGCCTCGTTGTGATAGTGTGGCACAACTACAGGGCGGAATGTGAGTCCGTAGAGGCGATTAGCGAGGTTGAAGGCTCCCTGACGCACATTGTCGAGTGTGAAATATGGGGCAATCATCTCTTCGTCGAGGTTGTACTTCTGCTTGCGTACTTTCTCGGCATAGTACCACCAATCCCACGACTCGAACTTATCCTCTGCGCCACTGTGGTCGCGCTTGAAGATGGTTCTCATCTCCTCCAACTCCTCCTTCGCCTTCTCGTTGGCAGAGGCGAATATGCCTTCGAGTAACTCGTAGACCTTCGCTGGCGATTGTGCCATCTGCTCCGAGATTACATAGTCGGCATAACTCTTGTAGCCGAGCAGATTTGCCTTCTCGATGCGTAGGCGGATGATGTTGTTTATTATCTCCTTGTTGTCGTTGCCATTATCGTTGTTGCAACGATTTAGGTATGCCTTGTAGAGTTGCTCGCGCAAATCGCGATGTTTCGAGTAGGTCAAAAATGGCAACAGACTTGGCTTGTGTAGCGTGAATACATAACGCTCCTCGTCGCCAACCATAACCTTTGCCGCCTCGCGCACGTTGCGAGGCAACTCGTTGCACTGCTTGGCGGAGAGTTCCAACTTGAAGTCGTTGGTCTCGGCAAGGAGGTTGTTGTCGAACTTTACCGAGAGGAGTGACAACTCCTCGTTTATGCTCTTCAAACGCTCTTTGTTCTCGGCAGATAGCAACGCTCCCTGACGCACAGCGTTGTTGTACATCTTCTCGACGAGGCGAATCTGCTCCTCGTTCAAATCGGTGCTATTACGCTTGTCGTATACCACCTTTATGCGCTCGAACAACGCCTCGTTCATCGAAATGGCGTCGTAGTGGGCTGCCATAAGTGGCATAACCTCCTCCATTACCTCCTGCATCTCCTCGCTATTCATCGCTGCGCTCATCATACCGAATATATCGGAAATCTCTGCCAGCAATACTCCCGAGCGGTCGAGTTCGACTATGGTGTTCTCGAATGTTGGTTTCTCGGGGTTGGCTACGATGGCATCAATCTCGGCGTTGTGCAACGACATTGCGTGGCGCAACGCAGGCTCGTAATGCTCCGCTTTGATAAGATCGAATGGCGGAACACCATATGGAGTGTCGAATTTTGACAGTAGGGGGTTCTTCTCCAACGGCTGTTGCGAGCAGAAAGTGGTGTTAAGTGCAGTCATAAGTAGTGTAAATACAAAGAGTATGCGCTTCATTTCGATAAAATTTACTATATTTGCTACGCAAAGATAGAAAAAAATCATAAGCAATGCAACTGTTTTACGCAGCAGACTTCACTGCACCCGAATATATGCTCTCCGAGGAGGAGTCGCGCCACGCCGTTAAGGTGTTGCGTTTGACGGAGGGCGATACGCTTCATATAACCGACGGACGAGGCAACCTCTATCGTTGCGAGGTGGCATCGGCACACCAGAAGCACTGCCTTGTGCGAGTGGTGGAGCATTTCGCCGAGTTCGAGAAGATGACCTATAATCTAACTATGGCGGTAGCACCCACCAAGAATATAGACCGTTACGAATGGTTTTTGGAGAAGGCTACCGAGATTGGAGTTACCGAGTTTGTGCCACTCGTGAGCGAGCATAGCGAGCGCAAAGTTATTAAGGCGGAGCGCGAGGAGAAGGTCGTAACGGCGGCTGTGAAGCAGTCGTTGAAGGCGTATCATCCTCATTTGGCGGATATTACACCGTTCTCGGAGGTGGTATGCAAAGAGTTTGCAGGGCGTAAATTTATCGCCCATTGTGGCGAGGCAGTAAAGGAGAAAAAGTATCTCGCTTCGACTCTCCGAAAGGGCGAAGATGTGCTTATTTTGATTGGACCCGAAGGCGATTTCTCGCCCGAGGAGGTGCAGTTGGCAGTGGCAAATGGCTTCGAGGAGATAACCCTCGGCACACAGCGTTTCCGCACCGAAACGGCAGCCGTGGTGGCGGTGGATATGGTGTCGATAGTGAATAGTTTGTAGGCGATGTTGTTGCGACTCTTTATCACATTCTTCAAGATAGGACTTTTCAGTTTCGGAGGAGGCTTTGCTATGATTCCGCTTATTCAGCGCGAGGTTATCGAGCGACACAAGTGGATAGATGGCAAAGATTTTCTCGATATGTTGGTGCTGGCACAATCTACGCCCGGACCTATTGCTGTGAATACGGCGGTCTTTGTTGGCTATAAGACGAGGGGTGTTTTGGGTGCTATTGCGGCTACGCTCGGCACCATTCTGCCATCGTTTATTGTGATTTTGTTGCTCGCACTTTTCTTTGCCGAGGTACGCGAGAATAGGTATGTCGATGCAGCCTTCCGCGCTATGCGTCCGGCGGTGGTTGCGCTGATTGTTGCGCCATTGATGAATCTGGTTAAGGGTATGAAGTGGTACCTTATCGCCTTGTCGGCAGCAGTTGCTCTGGTGGTGTGGTATGGTGTTGTTTCGCCGGTCTACCTTATAGGTGCAGGTGTGGTTGTAGGTGTTGCTGTGGCCGTTTATAACGGCAGAAAGGGGGTAAAACAATGATATACTTGCAACTCTTCCTCTCCTACTTGAAGATTGGCTTCTTTGGCTTTGGTGGTGGCTATGCTATGCTCTCGCTCATACAGAACGAGATAGTCGAGCAGCGTGAGTGGCTCACGGCTTCGCAGTTTGCCGATATTGTCGCCGTGTCGCAGATTACGCCGGGCCCTATCGCTATCAACTCGGCAACCTACATCGGCTACGAGGTGGCTGGTATCTGGGGGTCGGTTATCGCTACTGTTGCGGTCTGCTTACCGTCGCTTACGCTGATGCTCTTTCTGTCTTGGTTTTTTCTGCGCTACCGCGAAAATCGCTATATCCAAACTGTCGTAAAGACCGTAGGACCTATTGTGGTCGGAATGATTGCTTCGGCAGCACTGCTGATGATGTTTCCGCTTAAGTCGCCAAACGAGAACTTTACGGATGTGTGGTCGTGGTTGCTCTTTGCTGCGGTGCTTTATGGCTCCTATCGCAAGGTCAACCCTATATTGATGATTCTACTCGCAGCCCTCGCAGGCGTAGTGATTTACGCCCTTGCGCCCACTATGCTATAGGTAGCAATAGCGATAGCGCACCGAAAAGAAAGGCGGTGGCAATCAGAATAAGAAATATCGTTCCCAGGCAACCAAACGAGTAGCCCAAACAGCCATATTTTGGCTCTGCACCTGCGGGCAGAGGGTTTGAGATAAGGGTGACGATTAAGCCGATAAGTGGCGTGAAGAGTACCGATATAATAAATGCCAAACCGAAGCCTATATTGCGACGGCTACCCAACAAACCTACCAAAACATCGAGCAATATTCCCGATGCTACTCCAAAAATTAGAATTCCCAACATAGTATTACTCCTTAATAGTTTTCGTTTTTCGTTCCATTCGATAGTATGTGCCAAATGGCAACTCTTTGCCGGCACGGTCGGTGAAGAATAACTCGCCGAACTCCTCGGAAGCCGGGGTGCCAAACATTTGATGTACGAGAGTGCGAGCAATGGTCGAAGATAGGCCCATAGAGTAGAGGTTCAGCACCAAGAAGCCATCTTCGGCGAGCAACTCCGAGCAAGCCTCCAACATCTCGGCTATGTTCTGCTCCAACACCCACTTTTCGCCATTTGCACCACGTCCATACGCCGGAGGGTCAAGAATTATGCCGTCGTAGCGGTTGCCACGGCGCACCTCGCGTTGAACAAACTTCAATGCGTCCTCCACAATCCAACGAATGCCGTCGAGTCGGCTCGACTCCATATTCTCGCGCGACCACGTTACCACCTGCTTCACCGAATCGACGTGCGTAACCTCTGCACCCGATGCCGCTGCTGCGAGGGTTGCACCACCCGTGTAGGCGAAGAGGTTTAACACCTTTGGCTTTGCCCCCTTGCGCTCAATTTTTGCACGACAGGTGTCGTATATAAAATTCCAATTTGCCGCCTGCTCGGGAAATATACCGATGTGCTTGAATGCGGTGCAGGCGAGGCGCATCGTAAGGTGCATATCCTTATAGTCGTAGCGAATGTTCCAGCGGTCGCGCATCTGCGGTTTGTTGCGCCACTCGCCACGCTCCTCGCTACGATCGGTGCGGAGAAACGAAGCGTCCGCCAGACGTTGCCACTCGCGCTCATCGAGCGACTTGCGCCATACGGCCTGAGGCTCGGGGCGACGTAGTGTGTAGGCTCCAAATCGCTCCAACTTCTCGCCCTCGCCCGAGTCAATCAACTCGTAATCCTTAAAGTTTGGTGTTAAGTTCATATCGTGTTCTATTTTTCGTCAATAAGTCGCATCTGGCACGACTTGCAGTCGAAGCACAAACGGTACTTTTTCGTGCCTCGAACAAGGAAGAGGTCGCCCTTTAGGCGTGGCTTTTCTTTCAGGCACTCGCCAATCTCGCGACGGATGCAGTAGTCCGAGATGATGACCTCCTCGCCCGAGGTCGAGGTGCGACAGTCCAGACCTTCGGCAATCTCCTCCACGCCGCACTCCGAGTAGAACTCCCTCGCCATATGGTTTGTGACGTTGTCCTGTGGCAAAAGCCTTTTAGATGGGTATTCAGCTTTGCGATCGGCACGCAATGTTGAGTCTATGAACGAGTCGAGAAGGAGTTCGAATTGGTGGTCTGATATACGTCCCAATTCGAGTCTGCAAAGCGTGGTGCGACGTAGTTCTGCCACCTCCGACATCGGCACAAAACCGATATTTTCAATCGTTATATCTCGCACCTCAAACATCGTGTCGCCCGTACGAGAGAGTTGTCGGCGCAGCGCCTCCTCGCCTTTTGCAGCATCTCGAATTGCCTCGTATTGATACTCTATTGCAACAGTCTCGTTACATCCGGTTTCATCCTCGGCATAGAGTTCTATCTTGTTGTTGTGGAAGGTTAATCGCAAATCTACAAATAGAGTTCTCCTCACTCGGCTACGCTCCACCGCTTGCGAGAATAGGCGGTTGTAGTTGCGGAACACCTCTACGCCCACCGACACACCATCGTAGCGGTTGAGTTGCACTCGCTCGCCCTCGATGCCTACGACATTTGTGCCGACCAACCGACCATCGACTATAAAGCAAACGCCGTCGCCCGTCGCGAGATTGTGTTTGCTATCGAGAACGATGCCACGTCGGTCTGCTCGGACGATTTTGCCGATACGCTCGCCCACAGCCTTCGGAGTGTCGAACGATGCTACGCCACGACACTTGCCATCGAAGAAATATTCGGTTGCGCCGCGTGTGAAGGAGCGCGAAGCGTTTGGCTCAAACTCTATGGTGCTACGTCCCACCGAACTGCGCTCGACGTCGTCGCGCTTGGCAATCTCGCGGTCGAGAAGTTTGCGGTAAAGACTTACGATATTACGAACATATGTACGGTCTTTCAATCTGCCCTCGATTTTGAAGGATGTGATGCCCTCGTCAATCATCTCGCCCAAACGTGCCGAGAGGTCTAAGTCGCGCACCGAAAGCAGATGCTTACTCTTTATGATTACCTCGCCATTGTCGTTACAGAGGTCGTATTCGAGTCGGCACGGCTGGCTACACTCGCCACGATTGCCGCTGCGCTCCGAAGTTGAGCGTGAGAAGAAACAACGACCGCTCTGCGACACGCAGATTGCGCCGTGAACGAACGCCTCCAACTCTATGTTTGTCGCCTTGCGAATCTCTCGAATCTGCTCCTTCGAAAGCGAACGCTCAAGAATCGCTCTGGCAAAGCCCATCTCTTCGAAGAATTTAACCTTTTCGGGTGTTACGCAGTTGGTCTGTGTTGAGGCGTGCAGCGCAATCGGAAGATCCATCTTCCAATACGCCATATCCTGCACGATGAGTGCATCCACGTCCGCATTGATAAGTGCGAGAGCCTGCTCGTGTGCCTCGTCCAACTCCTCGTCGAATAGTAGGGTGTTGAGCGTTGCATAGACCTTCACGCCGTAGCGGTGGGCATACTTCGCAACCTTTTTAATCTCGTCCGTAGAGTTGGTTGCCGAGTGGCGAGCGCCGAACTTCCCTGCACCGATATATACAGCGTCGGCACCGCAGTCGATAGCATCAACCGCCGTGTCGTAATCTTTTGCCGGAGCAAGAAGTTCGATTTTTCGCATTGAATCCGAGGATTTCATAGCGCAAATATAGTGAAAATATTTGTAGTCATCGTATAAAATAGGTATCTTTGCGCCCATATTGTTGAAAATCAAATTGCTAAGATATGAAAAAACTCTATTCTCTTTTAGTGTTGTTCTCTGTTCTGGGCTTTGTAGGATGTACTACGAACTTCGAGGAGGACAATGTCGTTGTAGGCAATGGCACAACAACGCTTGTATTGCAGATTGCCGACCCCCACACCAAAGTCGCTCTCGGCGAGAAGGGCGAGGATGGCGAATACTCGGTTTATTGGAACGAGGAGGATCAGATTTCGGTAAATGGTGTCGCTTCGTCCAAGATTATCATCAACTCGGAGAATCCGGGTGCTGCATCTTTCGAGTTTAGCAGTGCCACTTTGCAAAACCCATACAAAATTCTCTACCCCGCGTCGTCGAGTGACAATGTTACGTTTGCTGCAACGCAGAACTACTACAAGGGAGGCTTCGAGCCAGGAGCGGCTCATTTCTATGGCTATATGGAGCGTGGTATGAATGGCAAGTTGGGCCATTTGAGTGGAGTGTTGCGCTTCTCGTTGGTTGGCGACAACGCCAATACCACACTCGCAAGTATGACGGTTAAGGCCGAGAGTGGCTATATCGCAGGTGAGTATGCGGTAGATTTCACAAATGGAAAACTCACCGCTCTGGAGGGTGGCTCTTCGACATTGAACTACTCGTTTGGCGAGGGATTGAAACTCTCGAGCGAGGCGGAGGATTTCTTCCTGGTGTTGCCGTGTGGCGAGTATGGAGTATGCTCGGCAGAGTTGCGTACGACCGATAATCGTGTGATGCTGGTGCGCTTCAAGACCTCGGGCTCGTCGGCTATCAAGGCGGGAGTGGTTCGTGAGTTTACCGAGATAGCCTTTAAGGCGGGAATGCAGTGCGAGTTGTTGCCGTTAGGTTGCGAGGAGGACGAGTTTATTATCGATAACTCATCATATACAACACCTCCTACAACCGTCGATGGAGATTATCTCGTTATTAACAACAAGCACGAGTTGATGTGGTTGTGCTATAATGGTGCTGTAGTGGCAGGAGTTACCTACAACAAGGTGCGTTTAGGCGAGAATATCGATATGGAGATATTTAGTTCGATTGCACTTCCGTCTATTAAACTCAACGCTGGCGACGAGTTCGATGGCAACAACAAAACAATTACGGGCTTGAATATGGCGGAGGATGCGTCGTCTATCTTTGGCGATGTCGACAACCTCAATATCCACGACCTCACCCTCACCGACTGCTCGGTAAACACGGCTGTGCATACCGGTGCAGGTGTTTTGGTTGGTATGGTTTCGAATGGTTTGACGGTCAATAATGTAACCTTCAACAACTGCTCGGTTGTTGCTCCGCGCAAGATTGGTTTGGTGGCAGGCGCGCTCCATACGGGAACTTTCAATATCTCGAACGTAACAGCCAATGGCGGTCTTGTCGAGACCTCGTATGCCTCGGGTAAGTCGGGTCAGGCAGGTGGTTTGGTGGGCTGCATCGCGAAGAATGGCGATGGTGCAACTACCAGCACCGCAACATTTACAAATTGCTGCACCTCGACAACCGTCAAATCGTATATGGAGGCGACAAATACCTTCTATGGCAAGATGGTTGGTCAGTTCGGAGGTTACAATAACGACGAAAAACTCTACTTCGTAAATTGCGATGGAACAGATGCTACTCTTGTTCCGTTGTACGACAAGGGCTCGAAGAATGCCGAGACTGCTGTGCTTTCGTTCTGCGAGGCACGTCGTGCCGACTTCTGCACCACAACACTCAACGCTGCTACCGACTATCTGCTCGGTGGCGAGCGATATTGTCGTGGTATGGTCTACTTCGATGGCAACCGCTTTGTGTCGGAGTGGGACGGTAAGCGTACTGCAACGATGATTAAGGACGCCAATGGCTACAACCTCGTCTATTCGCCATACGACTTGGCAAAGGCGCAGGGAACAAGTTATGGCGACGGCACAGGCATCATCTTTACGACAAGTGTCGATATGGGTGGTCACGCATTTAAGCCTATCAACTACGTGCGTAACCTCGATGGTGGCAACTTCGAACTTCACAACTTGAAGGTGGTGCGTACTCACGATGCTGCAAATAATCGTGGTGCAGGATTTATCGTCTATGCCAGCGGTGCAACCGTTCATGAGAACCTCACCTTCGTAGGTGCCGACATCACTTGCAACCACGATGCTACAATCGCCCCTTTGGCGTATGGCGACACCAACGACGGAGGCGCAGGTAACGCCTATGCAGGAGTACTTGTGTCGAGAACGGCAACAGGAGCAAACCCTTATACCGCATCGAACATACACGTGCGTAACAGTAAGGTGCGCGGAGTCTGCAAGGTGGGTGGCTTGATTGGTAATGTATACAACACTAATACTGGTGTTATTACTATCGACAACTGCTCGGTGGATAACTCCATCATCGAAAACTACGATCCTAAGGTTGTGAACTACTACGCAATGAAGACCACTTCGTCGGGTATGGTGATTGATGGCTTGCAATGGTGGTACACAGCGGGCGAGTGTGGCGGTCTGATTGGCTTTGTGAGCGCAAAGAGTGCCACTATCAGCAACTGCTCGGTAACAAACACTCAAATCAACTGTACGGGTCAGCCAAACAAAGATGTTGTTGCTAACATCTGGGACGAGTCGAAGTGGACGGAGGGTGCTTACGCGTCGGGCGTATCGATTAAAGGTAATGCTACAACAACCATCGCGGGTCGCCACGTAAACCAATTTATTGGCGATATTCGTTCGCAACGCTCCGAAACACAGCAAGAGAACGGCACTGGTGAGTATACCACAACCATCAGCAACTACACCGTATCGGGCAATAGCTACAATGGCGTATCGGCCGATAGCACCAACGACTATAACCACAACTACGCTTCGGGTAAGTACTGCTCGGTTGTAGGTTGCGCTTATTACACAGGTGTTGATGTTAATGTACTTATAAATATCCACGTTAGCCACTGCGCAGGTACGCTCAATTTCAATGCTGCGGGTGGCGAAACAACGACCTTGACCGAGGCGATTGGTAGCGGTAATGGTATGTCGTGGTTTGGCGGTAACAGCAAGGATGTAAACGTCGGCATACTTAGCAATAAGGGTACCAGCTACTACCCAACTGTTCCGACAGAGTAATACTCCCTAACAAATAGGCAAAAAGGCGTACAATTTTCGATGTGCGCCTTTTTTTGTAGGGTAAAGTGAATATCTTATCCAACTTTTTTTATAAATTTGCACGATTAAATCCCCAAAACGAGAAATTAGATTAATAAATATAGTATATGCTTACACTACAACAATTACGTGGCGATAAGGAGTTGGCAATTAAGAAACTTGCCAAGAAGGGTGTCGATGCAGCACCGATTATCGCAAAGATTGAGGAGTTGGACGATGCCCGCAAGGCATTGCAGATGGAGTTGGATAACTGCCTCGCCGAGCAGAATAAGGCTGCCAAGGAGATTGGTATGTTGATGGGTCAGGGCAAGCGCGAGGAGGCTGAGGAGCGCAAGCAGCAGGTTGCCGCATTGAAGGCTAAGTCGGCAGAACTCTCGGCACAGCACGAGGAGACTTCGGCTGCATTGCAGGCACAAATCGTATTGCTCCCTAACTTCCCTGCCGACATCGTTCCAGGGGGTACATCGGCTGAGGATAACCTCGTTGTGAAGATTGACGAGAACTACTCGCAGTTGCCTGAAAATCCACTTCCACACTGGGAGTTGGCGAAGAAGTACGACATCATCGACTTCGACCTCGGAGTGAAGTTGACAGGCGCAGGTTTCCCTGTATATAAGGGCAAGGGTGCTCGTTTGCAGCGCGCTCTTATCAACTACTTCCTCGACTACAACACAGCCGCTGGATATCAGGAGGTTGAGCCACCGGTAATGGTGAACGAGGCTTCGGGCTTCGGTACAGGTCAGTTGCCTGATAAGGAGGGACAGATGTACCACGCTACAGCCGACAATTTCTACCTCGTGCCTACAGCGGAGGTGCCTGTAACAAACATCTTCCGCGATGTAATCCTCGACGAGAAGGAGTTCCCTGTAAAGATGACAGCCTATACCCCTTGCTTCCGTCGCGAAGCGGGTTCGTATGGTAAGGATGTGCGCGGTTTGAACCGTCTGCACCAGTTCGACAAGGTCGAGATCGTGCAGTTGGCATTGCCAGAGCAGTCGTACGAGGCTCTCGATGGTATGGTAGCACACGTTGAGGGTTTGGTTAAGTCGCTCGGCTTGCCATATCGTATCCTTCGCCTTTGTGGTGGCGATATGTCATTCACCTCGGCTCTTACCTACGACTTCGAGGTCTATTCTGAGGCACAGAATCGTTGGTTGGAGGTTTCGTCGGTTTCGAACTTCGAGTCGTTCCAGGCAAACCGCCTCAAGTTGCGCTATAAGGATTCGAACAAGAAGACCAAGTTGGCTCACACTCTCAATGGCTCGTCGTTGGCACTCCCTCGTATCGTTGCCGCGTTGTTGGAGAACAACCAGACCCCAGAGGGTATTCGTATCCCAGAGGTGTTGGTTCCGTATACCGGATTCTCGTTAATTGACTAAAAATCGTTCTGATTGGCTCTTTTTGAGTCGCTCTTCGATAACCCGATTGCTCACATAGGTTTACTATGCTGCGCATCGGGTTTCTTGTTTGTCCCAAAAATAGCTCAATCATTTACGATTTTTTTGGTAGAAAAATATAAAATTTTGCATTTTGCATTTTGCATTCTGAATTTTTTATCCTACCTTTGCACCGCATTATTGCAATTAAGTACTTAATTAACAAAAAACACATTCAAGATGAAAAAGGGAATTCATCCAGAGAATTATCGTTTGGTGGCATTCAAGGATATGTCGAATGACCACGTGTTTTTGTGCAGGTCC
>JAZOMA010000030.1:0-30512 GCA_045653565.1 Alistipes sp. | reverse complement strand
GTTAAAGAGGTAAACGAATTGGCTACTATCCTCAAGGAGGAGTACGGTATTGAGCCAGCTGCTGCAGCTGTTGCAGTAGCAGCTCCTGCTGCAGGTGAGGCTGCTGCAGCTGAGAAGACATCTTTCGATGTTATCTTGAAGAGCGCAGGTCAGCCTAAGCTTGGCGTAATCAAGGCTGTTAAGGAGCTCGCTGGTCTTTCACTCGGCGATGCTAAGGCTCTCGTTGACGCAGCTCCTAAGGCTGTTAAGGAGGGTGTTTCTAAGGAGGAGGCTGAGTCAATCAAGGCTGCTCTCGAGGAGGCTGGTGCTGAGGTTGAGTTGAAGTAATCCGAGCGATTATTTAGCTTTACCTAAGACAACGGGTATAGTGCTTACGACTGCAGTGTAAGCGCTATACCTTTTCAGGTCTAAGGAATGGGAGTGCCGTATTGAGCTGTGCCCGTCCTAGGATTTTTTGATACTCTCAGGGTGTAATGTGTTTACGCTGAGAGTTTTAGCGCAGATTTATATTACGCGCACATGCGAGGGGTTGTTCCCTTGTGAGAAGCATCGGAGAAATGGAAGGTGACTTCTCGGAGTACTCATAACAAAAACAAATGGATTTCAACATGTCCACTACAACACAACAAGAAAGAATTAGTTTCTCTACAGTCCGCAACAGAGTGCCTTATCCGGATTTGTTGGAGGTACAACTCAAATCATTCAGGGATTTCTTCCAGATGGATACCACAGCGGAGAACCGCAAGAACGAGGGTCTCTATCGCGTTTTCCAGGAGAATTTCCCAATCACAGACACACGAAACAACTTCGTACTCGAGTTCCTCGATTACTACATCGATCCTCCTCGTTACACCATTGAGGAGTGTTTGGAGCGTGGCTTGACCTATAGTGTGCCACTCAAAGCGAAGTTGAAGCTTTATTGTACCGATGATGAGCACGAGGACTTTGGAGTAGTCGTGCAGGATGTCTATTTCGGCACAATTCCTTACATGACGGAGCGAGGCACTTTCGTCATCAATGGTGCAGAGCGAGTTATCGTATCGCAGTTGCACCGTTCACCAGGTGTATTCTTTGGTCAGAGCGTTCACACCAACGGAACAAAGCTCTACTCGGCACGTATTATCCCATTCAAGGGTTCGTGGATTGAGTTTGCTTCGGACATCAACAACGTGATGTACGCTTACATCGACCGTAAGAAGAAGTTGCCTGTAACAACGCTTTTGCGTGCTATCGGTTTCGAGACCGACCAGCAGATACTCGATATATTTGACCTTGCCGACGAGGTAAAGGTTACAAAGACAAACCTCAAGAAAGCGGTAGGTCGCAAGTTGGCGGCACGTGTTCTTTCGACCTGGGTCGAGGACTTCGTTGACGAGGATACGGGCGAGGTTGTTTCGATTGAGCGAAACAGCGTCGTAGTAGATCGTGAGACCATTCTCGAGGAGGATCATATTGAGGCAATATTGGAGAGCGGCGCCAAGACAATCATTCTCCACAAGGACAATCCGTCGGGCGTAGATTTCTCGATTATATACAACACATTGCAGAAGGATACCTGCAACTCGGAGGTTGACGCAGTTCGCTACATCTATCGTTTGTTGCGTGCTTCGGAGGCACCAGACGATACAACCGCACGTGACGTTATCGACAAGTTGTTCTTCTCGGACAAGCGTTACGATTTGGGCGATGTAGGTCGTTTCCGTATCAACAAGAAGTTGGATTTGGGTATCGACTCTTCGATCCGCACACTTACCCGTGAGGATATCATCGCAATTATCAAGTACCTCATTCAGTTGATTAACTCGCGTGCCGAGTTGGACGATATCGACCACTTGTCGAACCGTCGAGTTCGCACCGTAGGCGAGCAGTTGTCGAACCAGTTCTCGATTGCTTTCGTTCGTATGGCGAGACCCATTCGTGAGCGTATGAATGTTCGCGACTCGGAGGTATTTGCTCCAATCGATTTGATCAACGCGAAGTCGTTGTCGGGTGTTATCAACTCGTTCTTCGGCACTTCGCAGTTGTCGCAGTTTATGGACCAGATCAATCCTCTCTCGGAGATCACCCACAAGCGTCGTTTGTCGGCACTCGGTCCTGGTGGTCTTTCGCGAGACAGAGCAGGCTTCGAGGTTCGAGACGTACACTACACCCACTATGGTCGTTTGTGTCCAATCGAGTCGCCTGAGGGTCCAAACATTGGTCTTATCTCGTCGCTTTGCGTCTACGCTAAGATTTCGGATATGGGCTTCTTGGAGACCCCATACCGTTCTTGCGAGGGTGGCGTCGTAGATATGGACAATTCGCATATCCGCTACTACTCGGCAGAGGAGGAAGAGGGTATGGTTATCGCACAGGCAAGTGAGCCACTCACAGCCGACAATCGTTTCGTTAACGATGGTCGTATCAAGGCTCGTGAGGGTGCAGACTTCCCAGTAGTACACGGCGAGGAGGTAAATCTCGTCGATGTAGCACCAAACCAGATTGCCTCGATTGCAGCATCGTTGATTCCGTTCTTGGAGCACGATGACGCTAACCGTGCGTTGATGGGCTCGAACATGATGCGTCAGGCAGTGCCTCTCATCACTTGCGAGTCGCCAATCGTTGGTACCGGCATCGAGAAGGATATGATTTCGGATAGCCGTATCCAGATTGTAGCCGAGGGCAATGGTGTTGTTGAGTTTGCGGATGCAACCGTGATAAAGATTAAGTACGATCGCACCGAGGAGGAGATTATCTGCTCGTTTGCGCCGGAGGTAACCGTTTACGAGTTGCCACGCTACCGTCGTACTAACCAGAATACTTCGGTAACCTTGATTCCTCGCGTATTGACTGGTGACCGCGTAGTTAAGGGTCAGATTTTGACCGAGGGCTACTCGACACAGAATGGCGAGTTGGCGTTGGGTCGCAACTTGAAGGTTGCGTTTATGCCTTGGAAGGGTTACAACTTCGAGGATGCTATCGTTATCTCGGAGCGTATTCAGCGTGAGGACCTCTTCACTTCGGTACACGTAGATGAGTACGTATTGGAGGTTCGCGACACCAAGCGTGGTGTCGAGGAGTTGACTTCGGATATTCCGAACGTTAGCGAGGAGGCAACCAAGAATCTCGATGAGAATGGTATCATTCGCATCGGAGCCAACATCAAGCCGGGCGACATCCTCATTGGTAAGATTTCGCCGAAGGGCGAGAGCGATCCTTCGCCAGAGGAGAAGTTGTTGCGTGCAATCTTTGGCGACAAGGCAGGCGACGTTAAGGATGCTTCGTTGAAGGCAAATCCTTCGTTGCAGGGTGTGGTTATCGACACTAAGTTGTACAGCCGCGCAAGCAAGGTTGACAAGAAGGGCCGTGCAGCCGAGAAGTTGGAGTTGGAGAAGATTGACAAGAAGTTCGCAGACGAGGTTGCAGCGTTGACCAAGATTCTCGTGTCGAAACTTTGGACTTTGTTGCAGGGCAAGACCACAACAGGTATCAAGGATTACTTCGGCGTAGAGTTGTACGCTGCAGGTGCTAAGTTTACCCAGAAGATGCTCGAGGAGATTGCAAAGAAGACAATCGACGAGAAGAGCAACATCGCTGTTGGTTATTTGAACTTGGGCGATTGCAACTGGACTTCGGATGAGCATCTTAACTCGTTGATTACTACTACCGTAAACAACTATACTTTGGAGGTTAAGAAGGCGGACGCTAACACCAAGCGCGAGCGTTCGAACCGCACCAATGGCGACGAGATTACCCAGCCAGGCGTTATCCAGATGGCGAAGGTGTACATCGCTAAGAAGCGTAAGTTGAAGGTAGGAGATAAGATGGCGGGACGTCACGGTAACAAGGGTATCGTGGCAAAGGTTGTTCGCGACGAGGATATGCCATTCTTGGAGGATGGTACTATCGTGGACATCTGCTTGAACCCACTCGGTGTGCCTTCGCGTATGAACCTCGGACAGATTTACGAGACCGTACTCGGATGGGCAGGTCGTGAGTTGGGCGTTAAGTTCGCAACGCCAATCTTCGACGGTGCATCGTTGGAGCAGATTAACGAGTACACCGACAAGGCAGGCTTGCCACGTTCGGGTCGTACCTATCTTTATGATGGTGGTACGGGCGAGCGTTTCGACCAGCCGGCAACCGTAGGTGTTATCTATATGCTTAAGCTCGGTCACATGATCGACGATAAGATGCACGCGCGTTCGATTGGTCCTTACTCGCTCATCACTCAGCAGCCACTCGGTGGTAAGGCACAGTTTGGTGGTCAGCGTTTCGGAGAGATGGAGGTTTGGGCATTGGAGGGCTTCGGTGCTGCAAACATTCTCCAGGAGATTTTGACCGTTAAGTCTGACGACGTTATGGGTCGTGCGAAGGTTTACGAGGCTATTGTTAAGGGCGACAACCTTCCAAAGCCGGGTATTCCAGAGGCTATGAACGTGTTGTTGCACGAGTTGCGCGGTTTGGGACTTTCGGTAACACTCGAATAATAATATAAGTAGGTATAAAAGAAAAACTGTATAAGATTATGTCATTCAATAGAGACAATTCAAAGGGCGGTTATAATCGTATTTCGGTGAGCCTTGCATCTCCAGAGGAGATTTTGGCGCAGTCGAGCGGTGAGGTCTTGAAGCCAGAGACCATCAACTATCGTACCTACAAGCCGGAGCGTGACGGACTCTTCTGCGAGCGTATCTTTGGTCCAATGAAGGACTATGAGTGCCACTGCGGAAAGTACAAGCGTATTCGTTATAAGGGTATCGTCTGCGACCGATGCGGTGTGGAGGTTACCGAGAAGAAGGTGCGCCGCGAGCGTATGGGACATATCTCGTTGGTAGTGCCGGTAGTACACATTTGGTACTTCAAGTCGCTTCCTTCGAAGATAGGTTACCTTTTGGGTATTCCATCGAAGAAGTTGGAGTCGATTATCTACTACGAGCGTTACGTCGTTATTCAGGCGGGTGCTGCTGCCGAGCAGGGTGTTGAGAAGTTGCACACCTTGGGCGAGAAGGAGTACTCGGATATCATTGCTGCATTGCCAAAGGGTAACCAGCAACTCCCGAACGACGACCCTAACAAGTTTATAGCAATGATGGGTGCCGAGGCAATCAAGATTCTTTTGCAGGATGTTGATCTCGACACTATGTCATATAGTTTGCGTGACCGCGCATCGCGTGAGTCGTCGCAGCAGCGTAAGAGCGAGTATTTGAAGCAGCTCAACGTTGTTGAGTCGTTCCGTGCATCGCAGGGCAAGAACCGTCCGGAGTGGATGGTATTGGACGTTATTCCGGTTATTCCACCGGAGATTCGTCCATTGGTACCACTCGATGGAGGTCGTTTCGCAACCTCGGATTTGAACGATTTGTATCGTCGCGTAATCATCCGTAACAACCGTCTTCGTCGTTTGATCGACATCAAGGCGCCAGAGGTGATTCTCCGCAACGAGAAGCGTATGTTGCAGGAGGCTGTCGACTCGTTGTTCGACAACTCGCGTAAGAGCAACGCCGTTAAGAACGAGAGCAACCGTCCGTTGAAGTCGTTGTCCGACTCGTTGAAGGGTAAGCAGGGACGTTTCCGTCAGAACTTGCTCGGTAAGCGTGTTGACTACTCGGCACGTTCGGTTATCGTCGTAGGTCCGGAGTTGAAGATGCACGAGATGGGTATGCCGAAGGATATGGCAGCAGAGTTGTACAAGCCATTTATCATTCGCAAACTCATCGAGCGTGGTATCGTTAAGACTGTTAAGTCGGCAAAGAAGATTATCGATAGACGCGATCCAGTAATCTGGGGCATTTTGGAGAATGTCATCAAGGGTCACCCAGTATTGATGAACCGTGCTCCAACCCTTCACCGTTTGGGTATTCAGGCGTTCCAGCCTAAGTTGATTGAGGGTAAGGCAATGCAGTTGCACCCACTCTCGTGTACGGCGTTCAACGCCGACTTCGACGGTGACCAGATGGCAGTGCACTTGCCACTCGGCAATGCAGCAATTCTGGAGGCGCAGCTTTTGATGCTCGGTTCGCACAACGTCCTCAACCCAGCTAATGGTGCCCCTATTACCGTACCATCGCAGGATATGGTTCTTGGTCTTTACTACATCACCAAGGCTCGTCCAGGAGTTAAGGGAGAGGGATTGGTATTCTACGGACCAGAGGAGGCAATTATCGCCTACAACGAGGGTCGTGCAGATATTCACGCCTCGGTTAAGTGTCGTGTACGCGACATCGACGAGAATGGCAACCCTGTAACCGTATTGGTGGATACCACCGTAGGACGAATCCTCGTAAATCAGGTTGTTCCTGAGGAGGTTGGATATGTGAATACGTTGCTCACCAAGAAGTCGCTCCGCGATATCATCTCGGTAGTGATGAAGAAGGCGGGTGCCGACAAGGTTGCGAAGTTCCTCGACGATATCAAGAATATGGGTTACCAGATGGCGTTCAAGGGCGGTTTGTCATTCAACTTGGATGCAGTGATTATCCCAGAGTCGAAGGAAAAACTCGTACAGGAGGGATACGATAAGGCAGATGCTATTATCGACGACTATAATATGGGTCTTATCACCAACAGCGAGCGTTACAACCAGATTATCGACGTTTGGACAGGCGTAAACAACAAGTTGACCAAGGAGGTAGTTGAGACTTTGACCTCGAATGACGATGGTTTCAACCCAGTATATATGATGCTTGATTCGGGAGCGCGTGGTTCGCGTGAGCAGATTCGTCAGCTCTCGGGTATGCGTGGTCTGATGGCGAAGCCACAGAAGTCGGGTGTTGAGGGTGGCCAGCAGGTTATCGAGAACCCAATTTTGTCGAACTTTAAGGAGGGTCTTTCGGTGTTGGAGTACTTTATCTCTACCCACGGTGCTCGTAAGGGTTTGGCGGATACGGCGTTGAAGACTGCCGATGCAGGTTACTTGACTCGTCGTTTGGTAGACGTAGCACAGGATGTTATCGTTAACGAGGAGGATTGTGGCACATTGCGTGGTTTGACCGCTACGGCTATCAAGCGTAACGACGATGTTGTCCAGACTTTGTACGACCGCATCCTCGGACGTACAGCGTTGAACGATGTTATCCACCCAATCACTGGCGAGGTTATCTGCAAGGCTGGTGACGAGATTACCGAGGCTATAGCCGAGGCAATCGAGAAGTCGCCAATCGAGTCGGTAGATATCCGTTCGGTACTCACCTGCGTATCGCGTCACGGTGTTTGTGCGAAGTGTTACGGTCGTAACCTCGCAACTGCACGTCCGGTACAGAAGGGCGAGGTTGTCGGCGTTATCGCAGCACAGTCTATCGGTGAGCCAGGTACACAGCTTACACTCCGTACATTCCACGTCGGTGGTGTTGCGGGAGGCTCGACCGTTGAGACAAATGTTGTTTCGAAGTATGAGGGACGTCTCGAGATTGACGACTTGCGTATTGTTAAGGGCAAGAACTCTCAGGGCGAGGCTATCAACATCGTAGTTTCGCGTCAGTCGGAGTTGCGTGTTGTTGATCCAAAGACCGAGATCGTTCTTTACACTCACTCGTTGCCATATGGTGCAACCATCTTCAAGAACGAGGGCGATATGGTTGCTAAGGGCGATTTGATTTGCGAGTGGGATCCATATAACGCAGTTGTTGTTGCCGAGACCGATGGTAAGATTGTTTACGACAATGTGATCGAGGGTGTAACCTATCGTGAGGAGCGTGACGATCAGACCGGTTTGGCAGAGCGTGTGATTATCGATTCGAAGGATCGTACCAAGAACCCAGTAATTAAGATTATCGACAAGAATGGCGAGGAGGTTAAGGCATTCAACTTGCCTGTAAATGCTCACGTCGCAGTTAAGGATAATGCGAAGATTCACGTTGGCGACATCATCATCAAGATTCCACGCGTTGTTGGTAAGGGTGGTGGCGATATCACCGGAGGTCTTCCACGTGTTACCGAGTTGTTCGAGGCCCGTAACCCATCGAACCCAGCAATCGTTTCGGAGATCGATGGCGAGGTAACATTCGGCAAGATTAAGCGCGGTAACCGCGAGATTGTCGTTACGGCTAAGGACGGCGAGATTAAGCGTTACCTCGTGCCACTCTCGCGACAGATTATCGTTCAGGAGAACGACTATGTTCGTGCAGGTATGGCGTTGTCGGATGGTGCAATCACTCCAAGCGACATCCTCCGCATCCTCGGACCTACCAAGGTTCAGGAGTACATCGTTAACGAGGTACAGGAGGTATATCGTATGCAGGGTGTGAAGATTAACGATAAGCACTTCGAGGTTATCGTTCGCCAGATGATGAACAAGGTTCAGATCGAGGATCCAGGAGATTCGCGCTTCTTCGAGAACCAGATTGTCGATAAGTGGGAGTTTATGGATGTGAACGACGAGTTGTACGACAAGGTAGTAGTTACCGATGCGGGCGATTCGACAAATGTTCACCCAGGACAGATTATTTCGATGCGTAAGTTGCGCGACGAGAACTCGTCGTTGAAGCGTCGCGATATGAAACTCGTTGAGACTCGTCCTATCGTTACAGCAACCTCTAACCAGGTACTCCAGGGTATCACCCGTGCGGCATTGCAGACCTCGAGCTTCATCTCGGCTGCATCGTTCCAGGAGACCACCAAGGTGTTGAACGAGGCTGCTATCCAGGCGAAGAGCGATCCATTGGCAAACCTCAAGGAGAACGTTATCTGTGGTCACCTTATCCCAGGTGGTACAGGTCTTCGCGAGTACGAGGGCATCACCGTAGGTTTGAAGTCGGATTTGGAGTTCCTTATCTCACAGCAGTAAGATAAGCAACATACAATAGCAAAAGGCTCGGAAAACTCCGAGCCTTTTTTGTTACAGTTAGTTGTGAGATTATAGAAATTAGGGAGGGATAATGAGATTAGAATACGATCAATAAATTCCCTAATTTCATTAAACTATCTAATCTCTCTACACTCGAAAAAACCGTAATTGTTTGGTAGTGTGAGAAATAATGTTTATCTTTGCAGGCTCGAAAAAGAGTTTTTGTCGCAAGACGATTGACATTTTTACAACCGCCGATGGTGCTAACGTGTTGGTGCTGATGGGGTTACGACTTTGCAGAAGGAGGGTTTCGTATGGCTGTCCGGCTCGGTAAACGGGCTTGTGAAATGAACGAAAAACCGCTTTCGGAGTCAAAAGCGAGGGGGATACTTGGATACGAAAGGTCGAAGTTTCTGCCTTTCGGTTGTGAAATTTAGTTGAATTGCGAGAAAAATTTCTCAGAGCAGAAACAAATTTTAATAAACAATTTAATTTTTAACTTTTAATTCTTTACAATTATGACAGATCCAATTGCGGATTTTCTCACGAGAATTAGAAACGCAGTGAAAGCCAATCACAAGGTGGTTGTAGCTCCTGGCTCAAAAATTAAAGAGGCCATCACTCGAATTCTCTTCGAGCAGGGTTATATCCTTGCTTACAAGTTTGACAAGGATGAGAAGGGTCACCCAATCATCAAGATTGCATTGAAGTGGAACGACAAGACCAACGCTATCAAGGATTTGAAGCGTGTGTCGCGTCCAGGTTTGCGTCAGTATTCGTCGGTTGCAGAGATGCCACGCGTACTCAACGGCCTCGGAACTGCAATCGTATCGACATCAAAGGGTATTATGACAGGCGCACAGGCTGTTAAGGAGAACGTTGGTGGCGAGGTATTGTGCTACATTTATTAATCATTAAAACCAAAACAAAATGTCAAGAATTGGTAAACTACCTGTAATCTTACCTGCTGGTGTTGAGGTAACTATCGCACCAGATAATACGGTAAGCGTGAAAGGGCCACTTGGGACACTGAGCCAGAAGGTTGACTCAGATATTACTGTTGAGGTCGGTACAGCAATCTCGAAGGAGAGCGGTGCGGAGGTTCCTGCAGTGATTGTCACTCGCCCTACAAACCAACCGCGTCATCGCTCGTTGCACGGTCTTTATCGTGCGCTCATCAACAATATGGTTGTTGGTGTATCGAAGGGATACGAGATTAAGCAAGAGTTGGTAGGTGTCGGTTTCAAAGCAGAGGTTAAGGGAGATATTCTCGAGATGAGCCTCGGTTATTCGCACGACACATATTTGAAACTTCCAAAGGAGGTAACAGCAACAGCAGTTACCGAGAAGAAGGGTGCTCCTATCGTAACTTTGAAGAGCGCAGACAAGCAGCTTATCGGTCAGGTGGCTGCAAAACTCCGTTCGTTGCGTAAGCCTGAGCCATACAAGGGTAAGGGTATTAAGTTCGTAGGCGAGGTTATTCGTCGTAAGGCAGGTAAGTCTGCAAATGCTAAATAATAAAGGAGGATAAGTTATGGCTTTGAATAAGATTGAAAGAAGAGAGAGAATCAAGATGCGTATACGCAAGGTCGTAAACGGTACATCTGAGCGTCCTCGTATGACTGTATTCCGTAGCAACAAGCAGATTTACGTACAGTTTATCGATGACCTTGCTGGCGTAACATTGGCAACCGCTTCGTCGTTGGAGTTGGCAGCTGAGACAGCAGGAAAGAATAAGTGTGAGGTAGCAGCGTTGGTAGGTGCTTTGGCAGCTAAGAAGGCTATTGAGAAGGGAATCTCGACAGTAGCATTCGACCGTAACGGTTATCTCTATCACGGACGAGTAAAAATGTTGGCAGACGCAGCTCGTGAGGGCGGTCTTAAATTCTAAGAAGCGATATGGCAAATACAAATGTAAAGAAAGTAAACACAGGCGACCTCGGCGAGTTGAAAGAGCGTCTCGTTGGTATCAACCGTGTAACAAAGGTTACAAAGGGTGGTCGTACATTCAGCTTCTCTGCAATTGTTGTAGTAGGTAACGAGAACGGTGTAGTAGGCTATGGCCTCGGTAAAGCATCGGAGGTTGCTTCGGCTATCGCAAAGGGAACAGAGGATGCAAAGAAGAACTTGGTTCGTATTCCTGTAATCAACGGTACCATTCCTCACAAGCAGGAGATGCGTTTCGGTGGTTCGGAGGTTATGATTCGTCCAGCTGCTCCGGGTACTGGTATCATCGCCGGTGGTGCGATGCGTGCAGTGTTGGAGTCGGTAGGTATCAAGAACGTGCTCGCAAAGAGCAAGGGTTCGTCGAATCCACACAACCTCGTTAAAGCTACCGTAGGTGCGCTTTGCGAGTTGCGTGACGCTTACACAGTGGCACAGACTCGTGGTATCTCGCTTAAGCAAGTGTTTAACGGTTAATTTTTAGGGAAGAACTATGGCAACATTGAAGATTACACAGATTAAGAGCCGCATTGGTTCGACTGCACAGCAGTGCAAGAACCTCGATGCACTCGGACTTCGCAAAATTAACCAGACTGTAACTCACAGCGATTCGGCTATCATCTTGGGTATGTTGAACAAAGTGAAGCACTTGGTAAAGGTTGAGGTAGTAGAGGAGAAGGCTCCAGCAAAGAAGGCTGCAAAGAAGGTTGAGGCTCCAGTAGTAGAGACTCCGGTAGCAGAGGAGACTGTAGCAGAGGCTCCAAAGGCAAAGAAGCCTGCAGCAAAGAAAGTAACAAAGACAAAGAAGGAGGAATAGTAAATGGAACTCAATAATCTTAAACCCGCAAAGGGTTCGACACACCACGATAAGCGTGTAGGCCGTGGTGCAGGTTCAGGACACGGAGGCTACTCGACTCGTGGTAACAAGGGTGCGCAGTCTCGTTCTGGCTATTCGCAGAAGTTGGGCTTCGAGGGAGGTCAGATGCCATTGCAGCGTCGTCTTCCAAAGTTCGGTTTCACGAATCTTAAAAGAGTAGAGTTTAAGCCAATCAACCTCTCGACTCTCGAGGCTCTCGTAGCAAAGAGTGGTGTTAAGGAGGTAAACATCGACACATTGGTAGCTGCAGGTTTCGTATCGGGCAACGACCGCGTGAAGATTTTGGGCAACGGCACTTTGACCGCAGCATTGACCGTAACAGCACACGCTTTCTCGAAGAGCGCAGAGGCTGCTATCGTTGCAGCAGGTGGTAGCGTCGTAAAATTGTAACAGGCTAAAACCTAAATTTCTATGAGTAATTTCCTGATTGTTGGTATAATCCTCTTGGTCATCGTGGCCTTGATGTTTACCAATAAGAAGTTTTTAGAGACAGTCAAGAATATATTCAAGATTGAGGAGTTGCGTAAGCGTATTCTCTACACAGTTCTCTTGATCTTGGTATATCGCTTGGGATGTCACGTGGTAATTCCGGGTATCGACCCTAACGTGTTGCGCGAGGGCACGGCATTGGCAAGCCAGATGGAAAGCAACAGCCTTTTGGGCCTGCTTAACGTATTCTCTGGTGGTGCATTTGCAAATGCCTCAATCTTCGCACTCGGAGTTATGCCGTATATTACAGCCTCGATTATCATCCAGCTCCTCGGTATGATGGTTCCTGCCGTTCAGAAGGTGATGAAAGAGGGTGAGAGCGGCCGCCGCAAGATTAACAACTGGACACGCCTTTTGACCATCGGCGTACTTGCATTGCAGGGTCCTGCCTATATGGCAAACCTTCACAATCAGGTACCTGCTGCAGCGTTCAACGCATTTGGCGGTATCAGCCAGTTCTGGATTGCGGCATACGCAACGATAGTTTTGATCGCCGGCACTATGTTCGTAGTGTGGCTCGGTGAGAAGATCACCGACAAGGGTATCGGTAATGGCGTATCGTTGATAATTATGATTGGTATCGTGGCACGTTTGCCACACGCCTTGATGACCGAGTTGAATGCCAGCTTGGGCAGCACAGGTTCGCTGATTATGGTTATCGTGGAGTTGGTTGTTCTCTTTGCAATATTTATGGCAACCATAGCAGTAGTACAGGCAGTTCGCAAGATTCCTGTACAGTATGCGAAGCGTATTGTTGGTAACAAGCAGTACGGAGGTGTTCGTCAGTACATTCCTTTGAAGATGAATGCGGCAAACGTAATGCCAATCATCTTTGCACAGGCTTTGATGTTCATCCCAATGTTGTTTGTTAACATCGCACCAGGCTTTGCAGCAGCATTTGCTGATATGACAGGCTTCTGGTACAACTTTACATTCGCAGTGTTGGTAATCGTGTTTACGTTCTTCTATACCGCGATTATCATCAACCCTCAGCAGATGGCCGACGATATGAAGCGTAACGGTGGTTTCATCCCAGGCGTTAAGCCGGGTAAGGCAACCATAGCTTATGTCGATGGTATTCTGACTCGAATCACTCTTCCAGGTTCAATCTTTTTGGCGTTGGTTGCAATTTTGCCAGCCGTAGCTATGAAGATTGGTATTCAGCAGTCGTTTGCATACTTCTTCGGAGGTACCTCGTTGCTGATTATGGTAGGTGTGGTTCTTGATACTCTGCAGCAGATAGAGAGTCACCTTTTGAATCGTCACTACGATGGTCTTATGAAGACCGGACGTATTCAGGGTCGTCACTAAAAAGCCAATACATCGAGTTCGAAGATGATATATCTGAAAACAGAAGAAGAGATCGAGTTGCTCCGTGAGAACAACCTCCTGGTGAGTAAAACCATCGCCGAGGTTGGTCGCCACATAAAACCGGGCGTAACCACGAAGCAGTTGGATAAGATCGCAGACGATTTTATCCGTTCACACGGCGCAACTCCGGCTTTTCTTGGATATCAAGGCTATCCGGCATCAATCACCGTATCGGTGAACGAGCAGGTGGTACACGGTATCCCTTCGGACAACATCGTAATAAAGGAGGGCGATATAGTATCGGTCGATGTAGGCACCTTTATGAAGGGGTTTGTGGGTGATTCGGCATATACGTTTGCCGTAGGCGAGGTTGCGGACGATGTTCGTCAACTTCTGGAAGTCACCAAAGAGGCTCTTTATAGAGGTACAGCACAAGAAGACGTATACCAGCGCGTACGCCAGATAACCGCCGCTGTGCAAGACTACGCCGAGAGTTTCGGTTATGGCGTAGTGCGCGAATTGGAAGGACACGGACTGGGTCGAAAGATGCACGAAGAGCCTGGGGTGCCCAATTACGGTTTGCGAGGCAGAGGCCCCTTGTTGAAAGAGGGAATGGTCATCTGCATAGAACCGATGATTACGATGGGAAACAGAGCGATAGTGTTCGAGCGTGATGGCTGGACAGTTAGAACGCGCGATCGCAAGCCAGCAGCTCACTACGAGTTTGCAGTGGCAATTCGCAAAGATGGTCCCGATGTGCTTACAGATTTTAGTATTATCGAAAATTCACTTTAAAAAAGCGAAAACTCAAGATGGCAAAACAGACTGCTATTGAAAGGGACGGAACTGTAACCGAGGCGTTGTCGAACGCAATGTTTCGAGTAGAGTTGGATAACGGACACGTTATCACGGCCCACATCTCCGGAAAGATGCGTCAGCACTACATTAAGATTCTTCCAGGAGATAAGGTAAAAGTGGAGATGACACCTTACGATTTGAGTAAGGGTCGTATATCCTTTAGGTACAAATAACAAAAGATTGCTTGAAAAGTTATGAAAGTAAAAGCATCAATTAAGAAAAGAAGCGAGGATTGCAAGATTGTTCGTCGCAAGGGTAAGCTCTATGTGATTTGCAAGAAGAATCCAAAGTTTAAAATGCGCCAAGGGTAAATAACGATTAACAAACAAAGAAAAAGAAAGATTTATGGCACGTATAGTCGGTGTAGATTTACCAAAGAATAAGCGAGGAGAGATTGGCTTGACCTACATTTATGGAATTGGTCGCAGCACAGCACAGAAGATCCTCGACAAGTGTGGCATTAGCTACGACGTAAAAGTAGATGAGTGGACAGATGAGCAGGTCGGAGCAATCCGTGCCGCAATCGCCGAGATGGATATCAAGGTAGAGGGAGAGGCTCGTTCGCTCGTACAGTTGAACATTAAGCGATTGATGGATATCGGTTGCTACCGAGGCATCCGTCACCGTATTGGTCTTCCAGTACGTGGTCAGAGCACCAAGAACAACGCTCGTACACGTAAGGGTAAGAAGAAGACTGTAGCAAATAAGAAGAAGGCAACTAAGTAATAGTGAAGAATTATGGCAAAGAAAACAACATCAGTTAAGAAGAAGGTCGTTAAGGTTGGTGCGAATGGTATGGCTTTCGTACACTCTACCTTCAACAATGTCATCATTACCATCACTAACGAGGTTGGTGAGGTTATCAGCTGGTCATCGGCCGGTAAGATGGGCTTCCGTGGTTCGAAGAAGGACACTCCTTATGCAGCGCAGACCGCAGCAGCAGATTGCGCAAAGGTTGCCTTTGATATGGGATTGCGTAAGGTTAAGGTATATGTGAAGGGTCCGGGCCAGGGTCGTGAGAGCGCAGTGCGTACAATTCACGGCGCAGGTATTGAGGTTACCGAGATTATCGATGTAACACCACTGCCACACAATGGTTGTCGTGCTCCAAACCGTCGTCGCGTATAATTGCGGGAGGCAGTAAAGAGAATCACTAAAAAACTTAATCTAACAAAAAAAAGTAAAAAACAATGGGAAAGTATATAGGACCAAAAACCAGAATCGCCCGCCGCTTTGGTGAGGCTATCTATGGTGCTGACAAATCTCTCGACAAGCGCAATGTACCACCGGGACAGCACGGTCTTGCACGCAAGCGTAAGAAGGTTTCGGAGTATGGCGTTCAGTTGTCGGAGAAGCAGAAGGCAAAGTACACCTACGGATTGCTTGAGAAGCAGTTTGCTCGTACATATGAGCACGCATCGCGTATGGGTGGTATCACAGGTGAGAACTTGTTGAAGTTGTTGGAGTGCCGTTTGGACAATGTAGTATATCGTCTTGGCATTGCACCTACCCGTGCAGCAGCTCGTCAGTTGGTGTCGCACCGCCACATCTGCGTAAATGGTAATGTTGTAAATATCCCTTCGTACTCACTCCGTGCAGGCGATGTAGTATCTGTACGCGAGAAGTCGAAGACCTTGGAGGTAATCACCGAGTCTTTGCTCGGCGCAAACCACAGCCGTTATGCTTGGTTGGAGTGGGACGGTGCCACAATGAGTGGTAAGTTCTTGCAGCGTCCAGAGCGTGAGGAGATTCCGGAGAACATCAAGGAGCAACTTATCGTCGAGTTGTACTCTAAATAGTAACTAAAAACAGACAATAATTATGGCAATTTTAGCATTTCAAAGACCCGAGAAGGTTATCGTAGTAGAATCGACAGCGTCGTTTGGTAAGTTTGAGTTCCGTCCATTGGAGCCAGGCTATGCGATGACCATCGGTAATGCTTTGCGCCGCGTATTGCTCTCTTCATTGGAGGGCTACGCAATCACAACCGTTAAGGTTGCGGGCGTTGACCATGAGTTTGCCGCTGTTCCGGGCGTTATGGAGGATATGTTGAGCATTATCCTGAATCTCAAAAAGATTCGCTTCATACGCACCGTTGAAAATCAGGAGTTTGAGAAGGCACAGATCAATGTAGCCGGTGTTACCGAGCTTACTGCGGGCTATATCTCGAACTTCCTCAGTTCGTTCAAGGTTTTGAATCCGGAGTTGGTTATCTGCCACCTCGCACCTGGTACAAAGATGCAGCTTACCATCACTATTGGTAAGGGTCGCGGATATGTGCCAGCAGAGGAGAACGCTCCTGCGAATGCGGAGTTTGGCTTGTTGCCAATCGACTCGATTCACACTCCAATCGTGAATGTTAAGTATTCGCGTGAGGACTATCGTGTTGAGCAGCGTACCGACTACGAGAAGTTGAACATCGAGATCACGACCGATGGTTCAATCAAGCCGAAGGAGGCATTGAAGGAGGCTGCCAAGATTTTGATCCAGCACTTTATGCTCTTCTCCGACGAGAAGATGACCATCAACCTTGATGACAACTCTTCGGAGAACGATTTGAACGAGCCAGAGTTGCATATGCGCCAATTGCTCAAAACCAAGTTGGTAGACAAGGATTTGAGCGTACGAGCATTGAACTGCCTCAAAGCAGCCGATGTAGAGACTATTGGCGACTTGGTACGACTCAATCGTAATGACCTTCTGAAATTCCGTAACTTTGGTAAGAAGTCTTTGACCGAGCTTGACGCTCTGTTGGAGTCGCTTGACCTTCACTTCGGAATGGATGTTTCAATGTACAAACTTGATAAAGAATAATTATGAGACACAATAAGAATTTCAACCATCTTGGCCGTCAGGCGGGACACCGTAAGGCGATGTTGTCAAATATGGCATCGTCGTTGATTCTCCACAAGCGTATTGAGACCACTGTGGCAAAGGCAAAGGCTGTACGCCAGTTCATTGAGCCACTCGTAACACGCTCAAAGGAGGATACAACTCACTCTCGTCGTGTTGTTTTCTCGTACCTCAAGCAGAAGGAGGCAGTTACGGAGTTGTTCCGTACAATTGCTCCGAAGATTGCAGAGCGTCCGGGCGGTTACACTCGTATTTTGAAGACCGGTTTCCGTTTGGGTGACGGTGCAGATATGTGTATCATCGAGTTCGTTGACTTCAACGAGGCATACACACTTGGTGTAACACCTGCAGCTGCAACCGAGGCGAAGCCAAAGACTCGTCGTTCGCGTGCGAAGAAGACCACCGACGCAGTTGAGGACGCAACCGTAGTAAAGGCTCCAAAGGCAAAGGCTCCAAAGGCTGCTGCTACCAAGGCTACTGCTGCGAAGGTTGCGAAGAAGACTAATGTCGGCAAAAAAATGTAAAAAAGCATTTTAAGCAGCGATAGCTTCGTTGCACTTCGATAATCCGCTTGCTCACATACGCTTAAGTATGCTGCGCAAGCGGATTTCTTGTGCGCCTTACTCTCATCTACTTAAAATGCTTTTTTTTCTGTGGTGGAAGATGGAGCCGACTCGGTTTTATGTTTGCCTTGCACTTATCAGCCTAAAAGACAGTTTTCGGGTGGCTATTTGTGAGGTTTTTTAGTTTTCCGTTTTCCGCTTTCCGTTTTCCGTTTTCCGTTTTCCGTTAATCCTGCTTCGCAGGCTTTTCTTCCTCGCGGCTCGGCATAGTGCAAACAAGTTTGTCCTCTGCTCTCGCTCCGCAGCGTCAGTTCTCCGTTCTCAACCTCTCCTATCTCCTAACTCCTATCTCCTAACTATTTCATCCCGTTTTCCGTTCGCTTGCCTTTTCGTTGTGAAAAAATGGCAGTTCGTTGAAAAAATTTTTTTGTAAAAAATTAAAAATATACTTTTGTGTCCGATTAGTTGGGAAAAAGAAGATAACTAAATTACAAAATAGGTATTATGAAGTTTTTAACGAACAATGAGTACATCGCACCATCGTTTGATGTGGTAGATGTTGTCTGCGAAGCAGGCTTTATTAACTCCTTGGGTGAGTTGACTTACGACAATGCAACCGAGGGAGAGGACTATTCATTCTAATTAACAAATGCTAAAAGAAGGAAAGATTATGAAAAAGTTATTTATTTCAATTATGGCTCTTGCAGCATTTGTGGCTTGTCAGAGCAATCTTGATGATGTAAAGACCAACACACCAGGTTTTGGTAACAACATTCCGGAGGGTTTGGTTAATGTTTATGCCGAGGTAGGCGTTGGCGAGGATACCAAGGCAACCTATGGCGACGATTTGTCGGCTTTGTGGGAGGAGAACGACCAGATCGCCCTCGTTCAGGAGAGTGCAGCCTACAACTCTGCATTCAACTATGTAAACGCATTGGATATCAAGCGTGGTGCAGGAACTAACAGCGCAGCCTTCTGGGGTGACATCAATGTTCCTACCGAGTCACCTCGTATCTACCACATTGCATACCCTGTTTCGGCAGTGTCGTTCAACACTTCAAGCTCATTCTCTGTTGTAAATCTCTCATATGACGACAGCGCTTGGGTTGCAGGTTGGGACAACTGGAATGCTACTGGTGCAGGACAATACACCTACAACACAACTTTGAATGTGACCGTTCCTACATCGCAGAGCGGTAAGTGGGAGCCATATATGTACGCTTCTACACCGGAGCAGGTTTCAGCAAATGGTATTCGTGCAACACACCTTACAACTTTGACAGGTGCTATTGCAGTGCGTGCTTATGAGGCAGACGGCACAACTCCAAAGAAGTTGGCAAAGGTTACTATCTCTTCTGCAAATAGCGCAATCGCTGGTGCATTTTCGGGCACTGCAACAAGTGTTGGTTACACTGATACTAAAACCGGTGCAAGAACCGGCGATAAAAGTAATGTTACCAATAGTGTTGATGAGTTGAAGCAGACAGCATATAACAACCTCGTTAATGTGTTGAAGGACTTGACCCCGGCATCTGTTTCGTCAACCAAGGCTATGTCGCTTGCATTTGCAGGTACAGCAAAGACCGTAACTGTTGAGAACGCAGGCGCCGCTGCTGACGACAATGGCTATGTATATTTGAATGTTGCTCCATTTGCAGGCGAGAAGATTACCATTCAGGTTGTTGCCGAGGACGGTACATCGCTTATCCGCGTTATTCCAAGCGCAACTCTTGCTGCATCACAGCGTATGCGTATAAATATCACTTGGGAGCACGCAGGTCTTACCAATGGCTCTATTGAGACTTGGTACGATAGCTATGCAGGTAACCACTCAACAACATTGGCAGGTAACAAGGTTTATGTGAACAATGTGGTAGTTGAGGGCGTTGAGGCTTCGGCAGTATCGGCTATCGGAGCGTTGGTTTACGACTTGAACGGTAACCTCGTAGCGCAGAATATCTCGGCAAACAATACGCTTTCACTCTCGCAGGTTGTTGTAGATGTTCCTACAAGCGGTACTTACAATGTAATCTCGTATGCTCGTGTTACCGTAAATGGTGAGGTTCGCGACCTTACAGGCGAGGCAAAGCAGGTAAATGTAACCTCTATCCCTACCGATGCATCGCTCGTTCAGTCTTCGTATTCAAAGAATGGTAGCACAGCTCCAACCAACTCTATTGGCGGTACGGCTTTGGAGTGCACCCCTGCGTTGAGCGACTCGGCAATCCCTGCAAACCTTATTTCAAGCTGTCAGTTAGTCTATGGTAGCACAACCGTCAATGCTTCACTCAACTCAAAGAAGAGTGTGTCGCTTGCTATGGGTCAATATAACTGTTATGTTAAAATTGTGTTGGGTAATGGCTATGTTTGCCAGTCCGCCACATACACTACACACATTACAGGTATTCCATTTACAATGACCACAACATCAAATGCTGATAGCTGGTCAACAAGTGGTCCTCTGAAGTGGAACAATGGCGGAGGTTTGCGTATGGGTTATGGTATTGAGCACGCCTCAACAAGTGCAACAACACTTACAAAGACATTCCATATGCCTGCTAATACATCGGTAAAGATGTATGTTCGAGGAAATGTACGCTCTACATTGGGATATAAGAATACTTTCAGAGCAAGCGTCAGCGGATCCACCGTAGGTGAAGCAACCAAAGATGGAAGTGGCTCATCAGACTTTGAGTTGAAGGATAAAGTCGGAACAATGACAAGTTCAAATCCAACTATCAGTATCCGAAATGCATCCGCAACATCTACTCGTGCATCTTATGTATATGAGTTAAAGTTGCAGTACAACAACTAAACAATATAAGTTTAGATAAGACAGACACACCCCGTCAAAGCGACGGGGTGTGTTGCTATTTTTAAGCGTTATGCCATTAGTATTGAATTGTCAACGCCTTCAAGACAACCTTTGCAGCTGCCAAGTTGTAGTTACTATTGAGTTTTACGGTATTCTTGCTTGAAGACATTGCAGCCGATTTTGCACTGCAACTAAACGCCTTCTCGCCATTACCATTTTGCTCTTGCTTGATAACATCGGTAGCACCAACAGTAAGTGTGACGGTATTTTTTACCTTGATTAAGGATCCTGTACCATTGTGTACGCCATTCGCAGTAACCTTTACCGAGATATCTGCTGGAATGTGGAATGCCTTGGTAATATATATATTGTCGGATGTCTGATTCTTGCCAAGTCGTACTCCTCCGTCTGTATTCCAATTTACACGACTTGTATCCGTGCTACCAGAAGATCCAACACTCCAAGTACCATCATTTTTTGTTACATCCATCGTATAAGGAATACCAGTAATGTGTGTGGCGTATGTAGCCGACTGGCATATATATCCATTACCCAACACAATTTTAACATAACAGTTATATTACACCACTTGGCGAGTGAAAAAATATCTATAATGGTTGCGATTGCTACCTCTTTCGCTGGGAGTCCTGCAAGATGTTGAGGTTGTGTTGTGCGAGTGGGTGCCCCTGCTCGGCAGCCTTGCGATGCCACTTTTCCGATTTGGAGAGGCTCTGGCGTACGCCTAACCCCTCGGCATAGCAGATCCCGAGGGCGTACTGTGCGGAGGCGTGGTTGTGGCGGGCAGCCTTGCGATACCACTTTACGGCCTCCTCGTAACTTTGCGTTACACCCTCGCCAAGTGCGAAGCGCGCACCGAGCTGGAACTGCGCCTCGGCATCGCCCTTTTGCGCCCTTCTACACCCCTCTGCCACCGTCTGCGCCGATAGAGATGTCGGAATGCCCACAACCGGCATAAAACAAACAAAAAGGGCTATAAATCTGCACTTTCTCATAAAACAACCATCTTGCATACCACAAAGTTAATAAAAACAAATAGAAAAACAACGACCTCTTACCTCGGAACTCATTGCAAGAATAAACGGAAAGCGGAAAACGGAAAGCGGAAAACTTTCCCAACAACAACTTCTACTAACGACCGCAGGAGCAGGGCAAAGGCTCCGAGCGAGAGGGGGCAAAGGTAACTACAAAGTAGTTTGACGATGTTGGCGAATGGCTGTCGGGCTTGCACGAACGGCCATTCGCCAATGTCGTTATAGGCTGGTATAGCCCTTTGCCCACGAGCGAGCAGAGGCTTGCTGCGTAAGCAGGTTGAAAGTAAAGGGGCTTGCATATAACAAAAAAATAGGCGAGAGTTTCTCAACTGTCGCCTACCTCGGGGCTAAAAGACAAGCCCCTTTACTAACCCAAACTTAAATAAATGAAGAAACCTCACTGCGGTGTGCAGTTATCACCGCAGCTGATAGATTGTTGTGCAATCTTCATTCCAAAAACGAAAAGTTTGGTACATTATTTTGTTTTTAGCCCTTTTCGGATAACTCTGCACCCTTTTACAACATAATGTCGCTCTCGGCAAAGTGCTGCTGCCACTCAATGCGTGCATTTTCGTCAGAGTCTGACGCGTGTACGGCATTCATCGTGTTGTCTGTGCCAAAGCGGTGGCGGATAGTTCCCTCCTCGGCGGCAGCAGGGTTTGTTGCGCCCACGAGACAGCGGTACGAAGCCACAGCGTTCTCTCCCTCCAAGATTGCTGCCACGATAGGGCCTGACGACATATAGTCAACGAGCTTCTCGTAGAATGGCTTGCCCTTATGCACGGCATAGAAGCGCATCGCGTCGTTGCGCGAGAGGTGGTGCATACGGAGTGCAACAATGCGGAAGCCGTTGTCGGTGATCATCTTCAAGATCTCGGCAGTGTTGCCCGCGCGTACAGCCTCCGGTTTAATCATCGTAAATGTTCGATTGCTCATAATAGTTTAGTTTATAGGTTTTTCGGTTGATGTAAAGTTACGACAATTTTCGTAACACTCCAAAAAAAAATAGGCTAAACTTATAGCGTGATAAGAAAATAGTATTTGGAGAAACAAAAAAAAGTCGTATCTTCGCGTTAGGAAAACAGAAGAGAAAATTCAAACAACTAAAATTAGTATACTATGAAAGATTTGAAAGGCACACGCACAGAGCAGAACTTGTGGACCGCATTCGCAGGTGAGTCACAGGCTCGCAACAAGTACACTTACTTTGCATCAAAGGCAAAGAAGGAGGGTTATGTTCAGATTGCAAAGCTCTTTGAGGAGACTGCAAACAACGAGAAGGAGCACGCCAAGATTTGGTTCAAGTTGCTCGGCGGCATCGGTGACACAGCCGAGAACCTCAAGCACGCAGCCGAGGGCGAGAATTACGAGTGGACCGATATGTACGCAACCTTCGCAAAGGAGGCTCGCGAGGAGGGCTTTGACCACATCGCAAACCTCTGTGAGGGCGTAGCAAAGATTGAGAAGGAGCACGAGGAGCGTTACCTCAAACTCTTGGAGAATGTTGAGGGTGGTTTGGTATTCTCTCGCGAGGGCGATATGATCTGGCAGTGCTCTAACTGCGGTCACATCGTAATCGGCAAGCAGGCTCCAGAGGTTTGTCCTGTATGCGCTCATCCGAAGGCTTACTTTGAGATTAAGGCCGAAAACTATTAAAAAGTCGTTCTGATTGGCTCTTTTTGAGTCGCTCTGCGATAGCCCGATTGCTCACATACGACAAGTATGCTGCGCATCGGGCTTCTTGTTTGCCTCAAAAATAGCTCAACCATTGACGACTTTTTGAGGTGGTGAGGTGTGCCAAGTATGCTGTGTGTCCGATTTCTTGAAACAAAACTGCCATTCTCTGCCATTAAGGGCGTAAGCCCGATTGCCATTCATTGCCATTCTCTGCCATAATAACTGCTCGTTCTGCACTCTCAACTTTTTTTACTATCTTTGTGGGTTGATTTTAGCACTATGGCGCAACGCATACAAAAATATCTATTTTTGTCGCTTTGGCTCTTGATGTCGGGTGTGGTCTACGCCTCCGACAACGAGCCGAAGGCGGATACCCTTATTGCGGTGGATAGGGTGCAGATTACCGCCATAAAGCAGGGCTCGGAGTTGCGTCGTGAGGCCGTTGCCTCGTCGGTATTGGGTGAGCGCACCTTGTCAATGCGCGGTGTCTCGGCCATCAAAGATGTACTTACCGATGTGCCAAACCTCTTTATGCCCGACTACGGCTCGCGCATAACCTCCTCAATCTATGTGCGCGGAATGGGAACGCGTATTGACCAGCCTGTTGTGGGTATGAATGTGGACAATGTACCCATCGCGGACAAGAATCTATACGACACGGAGCTGCAAGATATTCAGCGCATAGAGTTCTTGCGAGGCCCACAGGCTACGCTCTACGGTCGTAATACGATGGGTGGTGTGATAAACATCTACACCCTCTCGCCGTTGGACTATCAGGGTGTACGACTGCGTGCGGAGTATGGCTCGCAGAACGCCTATCGCTTCTCGGCCTCGGCCTACAACCGCTTTGCTGACAATGTCGGCTTCTCGGTATCGGCGCAGTACGCCCACAACGACGGCTACTACCGCAACGACCACACGGGGCGTATGTGCGACAAGGAGAATAGCGGAAATGTGCGCACCAAGTTGCAGTATCGCAAGGGGGGATTTCATCTTGACAATACGATAGCCTTCTCGGCGGTCAAGCAGGGTGGCTACCCCTACGAATATATCGGTAGTCCGAACGAGAAGAAGCACCGCGAGGAGTTGGTGGGTAAGATATGCTACAAAGAGCCTTGCTCCTACAACCGCTACGCGGCGAGCGAGGGTTTGAGTCTGCGCTACGACTTTGGGCAAATGTCGCTTGCGAGCGTTACATCGTACCAATATATGAGCGACAAGATGCACATTGACAACGACTTCCTGCCCGAGGACTACTTTACGCTTGAACAGCGCAAGCAGCAGCACGACATCACGGAGGATATTGTCCTGCGCTCGCGCGACGAGGGCATCTATCGTTGGTTGGTAGGTGCATTCGGCTCGTACAAGAGCCAAAAGATGTTTGCTCCCGTAACCTTCGGTACGACAGGTATTGAGGAGTTGATTCTGAAAAACATAAACAACGACGCTTCGGGCGTGGAGTATCGTTGGGGTGACTTGACGGGTGCGGGAGCCGATAGCTTTGCGCTTGACAGCCGTTTCACGACCCACAACAGCGCGGTGGCACTATACCATCGCTCGGAGGTGCATCTTGGTCGTTGGCAACTCGCATTGGGTTTGCGACTTGACTACGAGTTGGTGCAGATGCGCTACAACACAGCGACTGACACCTGCTACTCGGTGTTCCGCGCGACGGGCAACAACACGCAGCACCCGCTTAAAATCTCGGATACAGATGTGCTTTCGCGAGGCTTCTTGGAGTTCTCGCCGTCGTTGTCGTTGTCGGTAAATTTAGATGAGCAACGCAACAATATGCTTTACCTGTCAGCCTCAAAGGGCTACAAGGCGGGGGGCTTCAATACGCAGATGTTCTCGGAGGTGTTGCAGCGTCGCGTGATGTCGGCGATGGGACTCTACAAGGAGATAGATGTTGAGGCGTTGTGCGCCTACGACCCGGAGCATAGCTACAACTTGGAGTTGGGAGGCCACTTCGCAACGCGCAATGGTGCATTTACGGCCGATGTCGCCCTCTTCTATATTGAGTGCTTCAACCAGCAACTCACAGTATTCCCCGACGAGGATAGTACGGGACGAATGATGACCAACGCAGGTCGTACACGCTCTTTCGGTGGAGAGTTTTCATTCACGGCGCGTGTAGCCAAGACCTTGACCTTGACGGGTGCATACGGATATACTAATGCGCGATTTAGGGAGTTTCGGTCGGGTGGCGTGAATTATGCAGGGCGTTATATACCATATTGTCCACAAAATTCGTTATCTTTGCGACTGTCGCAGATGATACCTCTCTCCGCCAAGTGGATTGACCGCATTGTGTTGAATGTTGGTGCTACGGGTGCGGGACGCATATATTGGAACGAGGCGAACGATGTGTCGCAGCCTCTCTATGTGTTGGTAGATGCGTCGGTGCGCTTTGAGGGGCGTTTTTGGGGCGTTGACTTTTGGTGCAGAAACGCAACGAACACCTCGTACGACACCTTCTACTTTGAGTCAATGGGCAACCGCTTTGTGCAGCGTGGCAGAGGGGTTACGGGTGGCGTGAAGGTTATGTTTAACATTTTGGAAGGAAGGTAGATGAAAAAGTTTTTTGCGATTTGTATCGGCCTTATCTGTTGCCTCACTTCGTGTATGCACGGCGAGGGTGGTGGCGATGCTACGCCTCACAACTACGAGGGACGATATACGACCTACGAGATAGACGGCTTTGGTGGTGCGATTGTTGATACGCGACACAGTGGCACGACGAAGGTCAAGGTTGAGATTCCCGATATTTTGGCCGGCAAGTTGGACTTTACATTCTTGGGTGTAAAGTTTGTGGCGATGATGCCAGAGTTGGTTATCAAGGTTCCGTCGCTCGCCTATGCGGTGGAGCAGGGCGAAGCAGGTGTGACCTATCGCGTAGATGTTGCCGAGGCAGTGCCGATGATAGGCTCGGTTGAGCGCGACGACTACAAGATGCGTAACATCAAGGCCTCAATAGGCGCAACCACAACCTTTGAGTTTGAGTTGCAGAAGGGGGATAAGGTTTATAGAGTAGTATTTAGCACTATATAGTATTATGAAGAGAGGTATTTCACTACTGTTTTGCGCCTTGTTGGCGTTGATTTTCACCTCGTGCCTTGGTTCGGGTAGCGGTTTGAGTGGCAACTGGATGAGGGTCTATGATAAGACCTTTACTGTGACCGACGCAACAGGTGCGGTTGTATACACAAAGGAAAAGTTTCAGGTGAGAGTTGAGATTCCGGATATCTCAAAGCCACAGATGGATATCACATTCATCAACTTCCGACTCTTGGAGAGTGACGCTCCTATCGCACTAACCTTTAAGGGCGTTCCATTTACGGTTACCTACTCCGAGGACGGCCGAAGCCAAAAGTATGTAATAGATGAGAAGAGTGCAGTTCCGTACATTGAGGGCGTGGAGAGTCCCGACTACGAGGTTGCGCCATTGCAGGGCGAGTTGAGTGGACGAGAGGGTGTGACGCTGCGCCTTACGATGAAGAATAAACCATATAAAGTAGAGTTTACCAACCCAAAACAATAAAGACAAAGAGAGATGAAAGCAGAGTACAAACCCTATGTTGAGGAGTTAATCGAGTTGGCAATCAAGGAGGATATCGGCGACGGCGACCACACTTCGTTGTGCTGTATCCCTGCCGAGGAGCGTGGCCGTATGCGCCTACTGTGCAAGCAGGAGGGTATCATCGCGGGCATTGAGGTTGCCAAGATGGTCGTTGAGCGACTTGATAGCGAGGTTAAGTTTGAGCAGGTCTTGAACGACGGCCACCGTGTGAAGGTGGGCGATGTGGCCTTCTATGTTGAGGGTAACTTGCAGTCGTTGTTGCGCGCCGAGCGAATCTTGCTCAACATTATGCAGCGTATGAGTGGTGTGGCGACGCAGACTGCGGTCTATGCCGACCGTATCGCCGATCTGCATACGAAGGTACTTGATACACGCAAGACAACACCAGGAATGCGCGTGTTGGAGAAGATGGCCGTTGAGATTGGTGGCGGTAAGAACCACCGCATCGGACTGTTTGATATGATTCTCTTGAAGGATAACCATATTGACTTTGCGGGTGGCGTAGCCAAGGCAGTGACGGGCGCGAAGGAGTATTTGAAGGCGAAGGGCAAGAATATCCCTATTGAGTGCGAGGTGCGCTCGTTGGAGGATATTAAGGAGGTATTCGCCGCGGGAGGTGTTGATAGAATTATGTTTGACAACTTCTCGGTTGAGAAGACTCGTGAGGCGGTGGCTCTGGTGGCTGGTCGTTGTGAAACCGAGTCAAGTGGCGGTATTACGCTTGAAACCTTGCGCGACTACGCCGAAACGGGAGTTGATTTCGTGTCGGTGGGTGCATTGACGCACCAGATAAAGTCGCTTGATATGTCGCTTAAAGCGTGCTAATGGAGCAGACGCAACATATAGATTTTCATCGTGTAACAGTGGCCGACAAGCCACTGTTCGATGCTTATATGGGGTGCGATGAGGTGCTGAACTGCGACCTTAATTTTGCCAATATCTTCTGTTGGAGCGATACCTACCACAGCGAGGTGGGCGTTGAGGCGGGCTTCCTCTTTATTCGCTTTGATTATGAGGGTGGCAAGGCCTATATGCAGCCTCTCGGTTGTGGGGATAAGGTGGTGGCGTTGTCGTTGCTGCAACAAGATGCCTTCACGCAGCGCGCTCCGTTGCGACTCTATGGCCTTTCGCAGGAGTGGCGCGAATTTTTAGAGGAGCATTGCCCGTCGCAATTTGCCTTTGATGCACCGCGAGCATTGTGCGACTACATATATCGTACAGAGGATTTGGCGCAGTTGCAGGGGCGCAAGTATCAACCCAAGCGCAACCACCTAAACCGCTTTGTTGAGCGCAACGATTGGCGCGTAGAGCCTCTTTCGCGTGAGAATATCGGAGATTGCGAGCGACTGAACGATAAGTGGTTGAGTTCTCGCGAGGTGGGCGAAATGGAGCGTGCCGAGCAGTCTGCTATGAGTCGTGCCTTTGAGAATATGGAGGCTCTCGGCTTGCGAGGTGCGGTGCTATATGCCAATGGCGCACCCGTCGCCTTTACCTACGGAACACCTATTACGAATAGAACATTCTGCACCCACATAGAGAAGCACGACAGCGAGTGCGAGGGGGCAGCTACGATGATAAACCGCCTGATGGCGCAGTCGCTTGAAGAGGAGTTTGAACTGATAAACCGCGAAGACGACCTCGGCTTGGAGGGGCTTCGTTTCGCGAAGATGTCCTACTATCCGACGATACTGCTTGAAAAAATTTCGGCACTCCACCTCACCGAGGAGCAATGCGAGATGCGTGCAATGTGGCACGAGGTCTTTGGCGATGATATTGCCGAGATTGACTCCTTCCTGATTGGGCATAGCGACGCTGTACCGTTTCTCCATAAGGAGAATGGAGCGGTGGTGTCAATGCTCTTTGTTGTGCCGTTGCAGATGTGGGGTAAGCGCGTGGCCTATATCTACGCTGTGGCTACGCAACCCGAATATCGTGGGCGTGGTCTTGCCACGAAGTTGTTGGGCGAGGCGTTGCGATATGCGGAGGGGTGCGGCCGCTTTGATGTTGCGGCTCTTATTCCGAGCAGCACCGAATCAAAGATGTTGTATGAGCGTTTAGGCTTTGAGGACCGCCAAATCCCAATGGAGTTCCCCGCCTCCGACTATCTCGGCACAGGCTCCGTTCCTCACGACCTTGCAATGATAAAGGATATAAAATAGAAATAAAGAGAGCGAAGTTTAACTTTGCTCTCTTAAGTATAGTTTTATAGCGTCTTTTAATGCGGTTGACAATTGGGTCGGTACGGCATTCCCTATTTGTAGATTTTTTTCAGAGCGAGTGCCATAAAATATATAGGTGTCAGGGAAGCCTTGTAACCTAGCGCCTTCTCTTGTGGATAGCGGTCGTGCTGCACGAGGGTGAATGCAACGAGAAGATGAAGGACAACTCAAATTTCGTGTGATTGTTGTTGATGGTTTATCCCACCATAATTTGCAATATGTATTCGCAAAACCACTTGTAGGACGGAGTTCAATAGGAATATCCATAGGTGTTCCTCCATCTGGTAGAGCTTCCATAAGTCTGACCAATTTGTCGTTATTCTTTGGCGTTTCGTGGTCTGCAAGTTCTTTTGATGCACCTTTTCTCATTGCCTTTTGATACTCGGTCTGAGGTTGAGAATTATATATAGTACATTTCTCTCCGCTCTTAATTTGCGGTAAATCTCCAATTGCTTCACCGAGGGTTACATATGGTTTTAAATGTGCATTATATAAATTTGTGTCCTCAATGTTTCTATGAGTAGGTGAAGGGAATATAAACTTATCATCAAAGAGTGAACCGATGATTATTACACGCTCTCTTATTTGTGGTGTACCATAGTCAGCAGCATTTAGGACTTGCCATTTTATATTATATCCTAAACTCTGGAAAAGAGATATGATTTGAGTGAAAAGATCTCCGTTTTGAATAGATAATAAACCTTTTACATTCTCAAAAACAAACATCCTTGGTCTAATTTCAGCTAATACTCGGAAATACTCTTGGAAAAGTTTGCCTCTTGGGTCGTCAATAAGACGCTTCCCTACGGTAGAGTATGCTTGACAAGGAGGACCGCCAATAATAATGTCTATATCTCCTTTAATAATTCCAAAATCTCTTGATAAATCTGCTATTGAAAAGTCTTTGATGTCTTTATTGTAGACCTTTACGGTAGGGTGGTTTAATGAGTATGCGGTTGCCATTGGTGTGAGAATTTCATTTGCGGCAATAATGTGGAAATCTGAATCATGGGCAAATCCATAACTCAAACCTCCAACGCCTGCAAATAAGTCTATTACCTTGTACGCCATATATTACCCTATATTTTGGTACAAAGTTAGTGATTATTATTCATATTCCAATATGGAATATAAGATTTTATGCCTTAAATTTGTTTCTATGAAATCGAAAGAGAAAAAACTCAAACAACAACTTGCAAGTAAATTATATCAAGTCCGTAATGAACTCGGTATAAAACAAATTGATCTGCAGATGGAAGGCATTATATCACAAAGTCATCTTTCAAAGATTGAAAATGGTGATATTGGAGTGTCGGCTGTTATGCTGTACAAGTTAGCGCAACGCTATGGGAAAGATATGTTGTATTTTTTTAAATGATATATATTGGTATGAAGAAAACAGAAATTATTGCCACCTATGATATTCTTAAAGAGCATCATGAGAAGTATCTTGCATCAAAAGGTGTAGAATTACCGAATCTTAAAAAAGGTGATAATTTTACAAAAGATG
>JAZOMA010000029.1:0-73706 GCA_045653565.1 Alistipes sp. | reverse complement strand
GTTAGACTTATGCTCACAGCACGCACAATCCGATGGCTTCGCAGCCGCGAAATATGGCTTGTACGACACCAAGCAATCCTTAATCATAGCCGACACACCATCCGAAGTCTTTGTACCACCGGTGATGGCATCAACCTCGTGAGGATTGTTAGCGTCGGCACCACCCTTCTTCAAAGTGATACCTACCAACTCCTCGCCCTCGAAGATGCTCTTACCAACATACATAGCCTGGTGCTTTGCTGTGGTAATCTCGGCACCCAAACCTGGGGTCTCGCCCGAGTGGTCAAGTACAATACCCTTAACGGTGTTCATATCAGGAGTCAAAGCGATATAGCCCCAGATTGGACCCCAAAGACCTGCGCCATACAAAGGCACTACAACGCTACCGTCTATAGCCTTAAAGATTGGGAAGTTACCACCCTCGCGAGTAGCCTTAACATCCTGCAATGCGTCGAATACCTTCTGCTCGTTGTTCTCGACAACAGCACCCTCAGCATCGAGAATCAACGCCTCGGCAACAACATCGCCGTACTGAGTTGTTGCAGCGTCGTAACCCAAAGCCTTAACAATCTGCTGTTTCTTCTCGTTGAGGATATTCTCATCCTGACGAGGCTTCAAACCGAGAGCCGCCAACGAAAGAAGCACCGCTACGATAACTACCATCACTACCGAGTAGATGATGATGTATACATTACTATTTGTATTGATTTTCATAGCCTCTCCTCCTTATTTAGCAATTTTAACACGATTCTTGCGACGACGGATGTTCGCCTCAACTACAAAGTAGTCAACGAGTGGAGCCAACGCATTCATAAAGAGAATCGAGAGCATCATACCCTCTGGATATGCAGGGTTGAACTCACGAATCAAGATTGCGATAGCACCTGTCAAGAAACCTACGATATACTTACCTGTCGAAGTCTGTGCCGAAGTCACAGGGTCGGTAGCCATAAACACTGCACCAAATGCAAAACCACCGATGATGAGGTGCATATAAGGCTCGAAGCCCTCGTGTGCGCTCAATGCGCCTACACCACAGAGGTCGAAGAGGTATGCCATAGCCAAACCGCCGACAAATACCGACACCATAGTCTTCCACGAAGCAACGCCTGTGTAGAGCAAGATGGCTGCGCCGAGCAAGATAGCCAAGGTCGAGGTCTCACCAAACGATCCTGGGATAAAGCCGAGGAATGCGTCGAGTGCAGACCACTCCATCGCACCCTTCGATGCCAACTGCTCCAAAGCGGTAGCACCAGTGGTTACGTCGGTAGCATTTGCGCCAAAGAGTGTCCAATCCGAATACCACACCTTCTCACCCGACATCTGCGGAGTGTAGGCGAAGAATACGAATGCACGAGCCAACACCGCTGGGTTGAAGATGTTCATACCGGTACCACCGAAAATCTCCTTACCGAAGATTACGGCAAATGCAGTACCAAGTCCAACCATCCAGAGCGGAGTGCTTACAGGCATTACGAGCGGAATCAAAAGACCAGAAACGAGGAAGCCCTCATTAACCTCGTGACCACGCCACTGTGCTACGGTAAACTCGATACCCAAACCTACGATATACGATACGGCAATCATAGGGAGTATGCGCAACAAACCGTAGAGGAATGCAGTCCAACCCTCCAAACCTGCGAAGAGTCCGGTGTTGTAGCAACCGAACAAGAGTGCCGGTACGAGAGCCACAACTACGGTAATCATAGTACGCTTAATATCGTTGCAGTCGCGAACGTGCGCACCGTGCTGAGTGGTTGTGTTAGGAACGAACAAGAAGGTTTCGAAAGCATCGAAAGTCGAGTGCAAGAAACCGAGTTTGCCACCCTTCGAGAAGGTAGGCTTAATCTTATCTACAATATTACGAAGTGCCTTCATTACTCCTCCTCCTTCATCATTAAGTTAATACCATTGCGGAGAATCTGCTGAATCTCAATCTTCGATGGGCAGACGAACTCGCAAAGTGCCAAGTCCTCCTCCACAACCTCGTAGATACCGAGATTCTCCATCTTATCCAAGTCATTAGCCAAACAAGCCTTAACCAGATGCACAGGATAGATATCCATAGGCAAGTACTTCTCGTAGAGGTCGTTCATAACGAATGCGCGCTCGCCACCGTTGATGTTGGTGTCGAGGTTATACTTCTTCCAAGGCATCAACCACGAGAAGTATGCACGCGATACCGAGAACTTCTTAAAGCGAGGCATTGCCCAGCCCAAAAGTTCGTAGGTGTCGCCCTCTGGAATTACGGTGAGCATATTGGCATTCACACCGAGGAAGCCCTCCTTGCCAACATTGCGACCTGTCAATACGCTACCCGAGATAACGCGAGCGTGGTCGTTCGACAACTTGCCACCGAGGATAGACTCGATAGAAGCACCTGCAACAACACGGTAGTACTGAGGCTCGGCTACGCACGAACCTGCTACAGCAATCACACGCGACATATCGACCTTGCCCGTAATGAACAAACGACCGAGGATTACTACGTCCTGAATGTTCAAAGTCCAAACCTTCTCGCCCTTGTTGATTGGGTCGATGTGGTGAATCTGAACACCAACATTGCCCGCAGGGTGCTTACCCTGGAACGCGTGCAACTCTACGCCTTCAACCTCCGGCTTTTTGCCGCAAGCATCGTACGAAAGGTGCACCTTACCATCGGTCAAACGGCGCAATACATCGAAGCCCTTCTGCAAAGGCTGCTGCTGATCTGCCAACGCAAAGTTGTAATCAGTTGCGAGAGGTGCGCTGTCGAATGCCGACACAAAAATTGCCTTTGGTTTGTCGCTTGGCGAAGCAACAACTCCGTAAGGACGCTGAACAAACATCGTCCACAAACCCGATTCGAGCAAACGTTCGATAATCTGCTCACGCGATGCTTTCGAAAGGTCGAGCGAAGAGAACTTCTTGTAAGTTGTCTCTGCGTCTGCGGCAACAACAACCGAGAGAATCTTGCGCTTCTCACCACGATTGACAGCAGTAACCTCACCGCTGACTGGCGATGTGAAGAGAATCTCCGGACGCTTCTTATCGAAGAAGAGCGGAGAACCAGCCTCTACCTTGTCACCCACCTTAACGAGCATCTTAGGAGTTACACCCTCGAAATCGAGTGGCGATACGGCATACTCCGAAGCCTTCGGAGCATCAACGATAGTCTTTGCCGCCTCTCCCTGCAAGCGAATATCCAAACCTTTGCAAAGTTTAATGATTTTCGACATGTTTTTTTGAGTTTTGTTAAGTGAATTATTAAATTGTTAAAAATGAAAATACTCTATTCGGAAATACTTTCCCATAAAATTGCGTGCGAAGATACGATTTTTTTGCGACATTATCCCTGTTTTGTGTTATATTTTTCACAATTATTGCAAAATTTCACTATCTTTACCATTGCAATGATAGTGGACATTCACACGCATAATGCGCAAACGCGCGCGCAAACCATTGATTCCGAGGGTATTCATCCGTGGCACGCTGCTGTTGGCGACCTCGCACGAGTTGAGGCTCGCGCATCGGAGGTTGACGCCATTGGCGAGATTGGTTTGGACTTTGCGTGCGACACTCCGCGCGAGGTGCAGATGGATGTTTTTCGGGCGCAGTTGACTATTGCCGAACGGGTGCAAAAGCCCGTAGTTTTGCACTGCGTGCGAGCCTTCGAAGAGGTTATGCGAGTGTTGCAAGATTACCACCTCCGAGCAGTAATTTTTCACGGATTCATAGGCTCAAAGGAGCAGGCGCAACGTGCTGTGACTGAGGGATATTACCTCTCTTTCGGTGAGCGCACTTTCCGTTCTCCAAAGAGCCTCGAAGCGATGCGCTCCACACCACTCTCACACCTCTTTGTCGAGACCGACGAAAGCGCAACTCCAATAGAGGAAATCTACGCCAAAATTGCCGAGTTGCGAGGTATCTCCGCAGCCGCACTCACCACCGCTACCGAGGAGAATTTTAATCGAATTTTTAATTCTTAATTTTTAATTTTTAATTCCTTTCACTACCTTTGTATTCAAAGGTAGAAAGTTTATGTGGTTAGAACGAAGCAAACTCCTATTTGGTGAGGAGAAGTTGAAGGCTCTGCAGGGGGCGAGTGTGCTGGTTGTAGGGCTGGGAGGTGTTGGTGCTTACGCCGCCGAGATGTTGGTACGCAGTGGTGTAGGCAAGATGACCATTGCCGACTCGGACAATGTTGGTGAGAGCAACATAAACCGCCAACTCATCGCACTCCACTCGACCATAGGGCGACCAAAGAGTGAGGTGTTGGCAGAGCGTCTGCGCGACATAAATCCAAACCTCGAATTGAGGGTTGTGAACGACTATATCAAAGATGAAAAGACCGACCTTCTGCTCGATAGCGAACGTTTTGATTATGTGGTAGATGCAATAGATACCCTCTCGCCAAAACTCGCACTCATCAAGGGTTGCATCGACCGAGGTTATCCCGTAGTCAGTTCGATGGGCGCAGGGGCGAAGTTGGATCCTACGAAGGTTGAGGTTGCCGACATTTCGAAAACGCACCACTGCCCTCTGGCGCATATGCTGCGCAAGCGACTACACAAAATTGGCATCCGCAAGGGTTTCAAGGCTGTATTTTCGGCAGAGCCGGCTATCGAGGGAGCAATGGTATTGTGCGAGGAGCAGAACCACAAGTCGCAGGTTGGCACCGTATCGTATATGCCCGCCACATTCGGCATATGTTGTGCCTCGGTGGTAATCAGGGCGTTAACAACAACGACCGAATAGTTAAAGCGACAAAGTCAATCAAGAATTTCCCAAATTTAAGAGTATGAAGATAGTATTTTTGGACGAGTATTCACTCGGTGATATGGATCTGACTCCGATTAAGGAGTTGGGCGAATATGTTGGTTACGTTCGCACGGCAAAGAGCGAGGTTTTGGAGCATTGCCAGGGTGCAGAGGTGATAATAGCCAACAAGACACGCCTTACAGCCGATATTTTGCGCGCCCTACCCGACCTACGCTTTGTGGCCATAGCCGCTACGGGAATGAACAACGTCGACTTGGAGGTGGCGGCAGAGTTGGGCATAGGCGTCAAGAATGTTGCCGGCTACTCCACCCATTCGGTTGCCGAGGCGACCATCACTTTTGCGCTCTCGCTCTTCAAAAATAGCCTCTACTTTGACCACTACGTTCAGGGTGGCGAGTATGCTGCTGGCGAGGATATTTTCCACTTCGGACGCCCCGTACGGCAGTTGCGTGGCTCGAAGTGGGGCATCATAGGTCTGGGTGCCATAGGTCGCGAGGTGGCACGATTGGCATCGGCATTTGGTTGCGAGGTGGCATACACCTCGACCTCGGGTGCAGTACGCGAGGAGGAGTATCCTCACAAATCACTCGAGGAGTTGCTCGGCTGGGCAGATGTGGTTTCGATTCACTGCCCACTAACCCCTGCTACGAAGGGGCTGATTGGCGAGAAGCAGTTGCAACAGATGAAGCCAACATCAATAATCATCAACGTTGCCAGAGGTGGCATCATCGATGAAGTCGCATTGGCAAAAGCATTGAATGACAAGACAATAGCAGGTGCAGGCTTGGATGTATTCTCACGCGAACCGCTCCCTACTTCACCACTCTACGAGATTACCGACAAATACTCATTGATTGCGGCGCCTCACTGTGCTTGGGCAGCCGACGCAGCCCGCAATGTGCTAATCGAAAAGATAGCCGAGAACATAAAGGAGTACATCGCCAACAAATAAAAGATACCGAGCAATAATTGCTCGGTATCTTTTTAATACTCGGGATAGATCACTGGCGGTGAGACTCTAATCTGCGAGCCACCAATAGCCGTATCGTCGGCCACCAGACGTGCCGCTTTGATAGGTGCAGGATTGACGAGTTTTGCATAGCCATTAACCAACTCGGCAACTTTGGTAAAATGCTCTCCATCCTCGCTAACTTCGAGATGACCTACAGTGATAAGTCGTGATGGCGAGTTGTAGTTGCACGCCCTAAACTCTATTGCTCGGCACTTGACCGGCTCCTCGAACTCAAAAAGGAACCAATCGCCCTTATGGCAGGTGCGAGCGGTACGCATTTGTCGCTCCTCCTTATACTCCATAACACGATCGTAGCCGTGCTTGGCAACCGCCGGCACCGAGGAGGTCAGCGTCACCTTTGGCTTGATAGTTTTATAGTGCGATGCGTGAGCCACCTCTGGCGACTTTGCACCACGATACTCTGCCCAAAACAGATACTTTGCAGGCTTATCGGTAGTAATCGCATCCCTATATTGACGCACCTTGCCCGTAGCGTCATCACGATAGTAGATGGTGCTATTGTCAATATTCTCGACCGAGAGTTTGCCATTCTTGTACTTTACGGTCGGAGGTGTAATGCGGAAATTCAGCCCCATAGCAGCCATACGGTCGTAGTGGCGCAGATAGAGGCGATTGTGGAACTCCTGCCACTCGCCACCACCATTCTTGCCCCAGCCTTGCTCGGATAGCGCACAGACGCGAGGGAAGGTTTGATATTCGATGAAGTCGAGCGACTTGTCGCCACCTTGCGAGAGGAACGACTCACTCCAATACGCTCCCTCGAAGCCCTTAACGAGCGCCACCTCATCTGGCGTGAAGCCCTCCTTTGCAAAGTCGAACGAGTAGGTCTTGCGAACATCGAACGCACCACCCCACGTTGGACCGAACTCGTGCTGGCTCTGGCGCATATCGAAGTAGAAGTACTCCTGCGGCATAAAGATTGTGCCATAACCCTTCATCATAACCTGCTTGCAGACCTTTGCACTCTTCCAGCCGTGCACCAGCGCCTCCTTCGACAGACCACCACCAAATGCTGCTTCGTTCCACACCGAAGGCGACTTACCATACTTTGCCAGTATATCTTGAATGCGACCAATGAACATATCCTCCAATTTGTGTCCATCGGTATAACCTCGTTGCTTCAGCCACGCCGAGCAATGAGGGCATTTTTTCCACTGCGACATATTGACCTCGTCGCCACCAATATGGAAATGTTTGGACGGGAATAGCGCGCACACCTCTGCCAAAATCTCCTCGAGAATCTTGTAATTACTCTCCTTGGTTGCACAGACAACACCTCGGTTGTCGTAGTTGCCATTTATGTGCAGTTCATCGTTTGTGTAGTCGCAGAGCATCTCGGGGTAGATGCGCAGCAATGTTGTACTATGTCCTGGAAGGTCTATCTCGGGGATAACCTCTATATTTCGCACCGCGGCGTAGGCTACAACCTCGCGAATCTCCTCTTGGGTGTAGTAGCCGCCATACTTCTCGGTCCACTTACCGAGTGCAGCACACACCGGCGAGTCGCCACCACGAAAACCACCCTCCAAAGCCAAACGAGGATGCGACTTAATCTCTATGCGCCAGCCCTGACTGTCGGTCAAATGCCAATGCAGCTTGTTGATTTTGTGGTAGGCGAGATAGTCTATATAGCGCAGCACATTCTCCTTCTCCATAAAGGTGCGCGCCACATCGAGCAGAAAACCACGATACTCGAATTTAGGTTTATCCTCCACCTCGCAACCCAACACCTCGGCAGGCAACGCCATCTGCTTGGTATAGACCTCACTCGGCAAGAGTTGAAAAAGGGTCTGCACACCATTGAACACACCTCCGTAGCCACCTGCAACAATCCTTACCGCCTCGTTCGACACCGAGATATGATACTCCTCCTCAGCAAGCGAGCCATCGAGAGCAAGGGAGATAAAATTGCTCTGCGGCGCATCCGTTGCTACACCAATTTGCAAATACTCCTGCGCATAGTTGGCAATCGGTACGAGTTGCTCCTCGCCACACACCAGCACCGTAGCAGCTGTTAGAGCAAAGTTATTATTGGTTTTTACCACCGAGAGCGGCTGCGGGATGATAGCAACCTCGTCGACAGCCTCCATCACCGGAGTAGAACACGCAATGGCAAAGAGTGCCACCATCGCAAAAATAAGACGTTTCATAGTTTATGGTAATAGTTTCTACAAAAATAGCAAAAGAAATGCAGAATGCAAAATGATTAGAGAATTTAAGGATATTAAAGAGTTTAGGGAGTTTAACGATTGATAATCTCGTTAGACTCCCTAATTTCTCTAATGATTGAAAAAATCTCCTACAAAAAAAATCGTCGATGGTGATAGGAATTTTATAACTGATCCGAGTAAACGGACGAAGGCAAATCGTGCTGATTATAGCGCGACGCCATCGACATACCATACGCACCGGCAGTCTTAAGCGTCAGCAAATCGCCTCGCTTGGTGAGTGGGAGCGACACATTCTCGTCGAACACATCGGTACTCTCGCAGGCTGTACCTACGATAGTATACTTTAGGCGTTGCTCGCTCTCCGAGGTGATATTCTCGATATTGTGGTACGAGCCATAGAGTGCCGGACGGATAAGTTCTGTCATACTCGCATCGACGATAACGAGGCGACGACCTGTTGCAGTGGTCTTGTTGAACAACACCTTCGTGATAAGTTCGCCACACTCAGCAACAATCGCACGACCAAACTCGAAATGGACCTCTCGCTTGCCAACCTGCAGGTGCTGCTTGATGATGGCAAAGACCGAAGCAAAGTTCGGAATTGGTTCATTCTCAGGCATATCGTAGTTTACACCAAGACCGCCACCGACATCCACAAACTCCAACTCGAAGCCGAGGTCGGTGAGATTTTTAACAATCATATTCACCTTGTTGCACATATTCTCGAAGACGTGCAACTCGCGAATCTGCGAGCCGATGTGGATATGCATACCTATAACATCGAGGTTTTTCAGCGACTTAATCTCCTCTACCTTGTCCAAAATCTCCTCGTAGGAGATACCGAACTTCGAGTCCGCCTGACCTGTATCGATGCAGTGGTTGGTCTTTGGGTCGATATCGGGGTTGACACGCAAACCTACGCTCATAATCTTACCCATCTCGCCCGCTATCTCGTTCACAACGTGCAACTCCTCGATAGATTCGCAGTTGATAGCAAAGATGCCCTGCTCGATGGCGTAGCGAATCTCCTTATCGCGCTTACCGACACCTGCATAGACGATTGTTTTAGGGTCAAAGCCCGCCTCGATAGCGCACTTCACCTCGTTACCACTTGCGCAGTCGATGCCCAAGCCGTGCTCGCGAATAATCTGCAATATACGAGGGTCGTAGTTCGCCTTGATGGCGTAATGCACCTTATAACCATAGCGGTGTGCCACCGACATCAGACTATCGAGAGTCTGATGCAAGAGGTCAACATCATATAGATAGAATGGGGTTTCGTAGTTTGCTAACTTTGCAGCAACCTGTCTGCTCAACATAAGTTCTTACCTATATTATATATTATTTCAACTCAACGAGCGAGTGACCATCCATCTCGGCTGGCTGCGGTACGCCCATAAGCGAAAGTACGGTCGGAGCAACATCTGCCAAGATACCGTTCTCAACCTTTGCTACACGCTCCGAAACTACCACGATTGGCACCGGATTCAACGAGTGAGCAGTGTTTGGAGTGCCATCCTCGTTGATAGCGTTGTCAGCGTTACCGTGGTCGGCAATCACAACCACCTCGTAGCCATTTGCCTTTGCCGAAGTAACAACCTTCGCTACGCACTCATCAACAGCCTTAACAGCCTTCTCGATAGCCTCGTAGATACCAGTGTGACCCACCATATCGCCATTTGCGAAGTTCAAACAGATGAAATCGTACTTCTGCTCGTCCAACGCACCTACCAACTTGTCGGCAACCTCGTATGCGCTCATCTCCGGCTGCAAGTCGTAGGTTGCAACCTTTGGCGAAGCAACCAAGATTCGATCCTCATTCTCGAACTTCTCCTCGCGACCACCATTGAGGAAGAATGTAACGTGTGCATACTTCTCGGTCTCGGCAATACGCAACTGCTTCAATCCGAGCGACGAAACATACTCGCCGATGGTATTCTGAACATTCTCCTTATCGAAGAGGATGTGCAGACCCTCGAACGATGCGTCGTATGGAGTCATACAGCAGTAGTAGAGCGGCATTGTGTGCATACCCTCTGCCTCCATATCCTGCTGAGTCAACGCTACGGTAATCTCGCGAGCGCGGTCGTTACGATAGTTGAAGAATATAACCATATCGTTTGGCTTGATGGTGCCGATTGCGTTACCCTCGGCATCAACTGCCACGATAGGCTTAATAAACTCATCGGTTACACCCTCGTCGTACGACTTCTGAACAGCGCCAACCATATCGGTAGCCTTCTCGCCTACGCCATCAACCAAGCAGTCGTATGCAATCTTCACACGGTCCCAACGCTTGTCGCGGTCCATTGCGTAGTAACGGCCAATAATCGAAGCAATCTTACCTGTCGACTGAGCCATATGGTTTTCCAACGCCTCAACAAAGCCCTTACCGCTCTTTGGGTCGGTATCGCGACCATCCATAAAGCAGTGTACGAAGGTATTCTCGATGCCGTAGTGCTTCGAGATGTCGCACAACTTGAACAAGTGGTCAATCGACGAGTGTACGCCACCGTCCGACAACAAGCCCATAAAGTGAACATTCACGCCATTCTGCTTTGCATACTCGAATGCTGCAACAACCTCTTTGTTCTCCAAAATCGAACCAGTCTTGCAGGCCCGGTTAATCTTTACGAGGTCCTGATATACAACACGACCTGCGCCGATGTTGAGGTGTCCTACCTCCGAGTTACCCATCTGACCATCAGGCAAACCTACATTCTCGCCATCGGTACGCAACTCTGCGTGCGGATTTGCCGCTGTCAATGCGTTGATAAACTCAGGGTTTGTCGAATAAATCGCATCGGACTTGGTATGGTTTCCAATACCCCAACCGTCCAAAATCATTAACAATACTTTGTTAGCCATATCTGTATAGTTTTTTTTTAATTTTTCATTCTGAATTTTGCATTCTGCATTTTGCATTTATTTAAGCGCAGCGAGAATAAGCTCTTTTGCCTTCTCGATAGCCTCGGTCAAACCGTCAGGGTTCTTACCTCCAGCCGTAGCGAAGAACTTCTGACCACCGCCACCGCCTTGGATAGCCTTGGCAGCCTCGCGAACTACAGCACCTGCATCTACACCCTTTGCAACAACATCGTCGCCGAGCATAATTGTAAGGGTAGCCTTGCCGCCTACATTCGAGCCTACAACCATCACGAGATTCGACTTGCGAGTGCGCAAATTGTAAGCCAAATTCTTAACGAAGTCTGCCGAGTGGTTCAACTGACGAGCCACTACGAAGTAGCCGTTCTCCTCGGTGGTGTTCTCAACAATCTTATCGGTGAGGGCATTCAACTGCTCCTTCTGCATAGCCTCAACCTCCTTCGACAACGACTCGTTGCTCTCGACCAAACGCTTGATAGCAGGTATGAGTTGCGAGTTACCGAGCATCTCGCCCAGTTGTGCGAGCAAATCTTGCGCTGCATAGATTGTAGTCTCCGCCTTCTCGCCGGTTACCGCCTCGATACGACGAACACCTGCCGAAATTGCCGACTCCGATACAATCTTGAACATACCGATATTTCCGGTTGCCGAGGTGTGAGTACCACCGCACAACTCAACCGACTCGCCAAAGCGCACCATACGAACCTTGTCGCCATACTTCTCGCCAAAGAGCATCATCGCACCTGCCGCCTGAGCCTCCTCCTGCGTAGCCTCGCGGTTCTCGTCGAGCGGCGAGTTGAGGCGAATCTTCTCGTTCACCTCGCGCTCCACAGCACGAATCTCCTCGTCGGTCATCTTCTGGAAGTGCGAGAAGTCGAAACGAAGCGAGTCAGGCGATACCATCGAACCCTTCTGCTCTACGTGCGAGCCCAGTACCTTACGCAATGCAGCGTGAAGAAGGTGGGTTGCGGTATGGTTGTTTGCCGACGACTGACGCTTTGTTGGGTTTACTACTGCGTGGAACTCTGCCTCCAAATTCTCTGGCAACTGGTTTACGATGTGAATAATCAGACCATTCTCCTTCTCGGTAGCCACAATCTCAATCTTCTCGTTTGCCGACTCGATATAACCTGTGTCGCCTACCTGACCACCCGAGTTGCCATAGAATGGGGTCTTGTCGAACACCATCTGGTACGAAACCTTATTCTTGGTCTGCACCTTACGCACACGAGCGATGTGAACATCCGCCTCCAATGTGTCGTAACCCACAAACTCCTCGCTCTTAAGGTCGGTAATCAACTCCTTCCAGTCGTCGATATCCTGCGCTGCAGCGTTGCGCGAACGCTCCTTCTGCGCCTGCAACTCCTTCTCGAACTCTGCCAAATCTACCTCTACGCCCTGCTCCTTGGCAATCAACTCGGTCAAATCGATTGGGAATCCGTATGTGTCGTAGAGCAAAAATGCGTTCTTGCCCGAAATCTTGCCGTTGCACTCCTTGATAACACCCTCCAACAGATTGATACCCGTAGCGAGTGTGCGGAGGAACGATGCCTCCTCCTCTTCGATTACACGCTCAACCAACGACTGCTGTGCCTTCAACTCAGGATACTGCTCGCCCATCTTGGCAACCAAAGTTGGCACCAAACGGCAGATGAATGGCTCGTTGAAGCCGAGGTAGGTGTATCCGTAACGCACCGCACGACGCAAAATACGACGGATAACATAGCCCGCCTTGACGTTCGATGGCAACTGACCATCTGCAATCGAGAACGAGATGGCACGAAGGTGGTCGGCGATAACACGCATAGCCACATCGGTAGCCTCGTCCTTACCATACTCCTTGCCCGACATCTCCGACAACACCTTGATGGTTGACTGGAAAATATCGGTATCGTAGTTAGACTTCACGCCCTGCAAAATCATACACAAACGCTCGAAGCCCATACCCGTATCGACGTGCTTTGCAGGAAGTGGCTCCAACGAGCCGTTAGCCTTGCGATTGAACTGCATAAATACGAGGTTCCAGAACTCGATAACCTGTGGGTGACCCATATTCACCATCTCGCGACCCGGCTTCTCGGCAATCTCTGCCTCGTCGCGAAGGTCGAAGTGAATCTCGCTGCAAGGACCGCACGGACCGGTCTCGCCCATCTCCCAGAAGTTGTCGTGCTTGTTACCACGAATGATGTGATCCTCCGAAAGACGCTCCTTCCAGATGTCGTAAGCCGCCTGATCGGACGGCACGCCATCCTCCTCCGAGCCCTCGAATACGGTAACATACATACGCTCCTTTGGCAACTTGTAGACCTCCGTCAGCAACTCCCACGCCCACGCGATAGTCTCCGCCTTGAAGTAGTCGCCGAAAGACCAGTTACCCAACATCTCGAACATAGTGTGGTGGTAGGTGTCGTGGCCTACCTCCTCCAAGTCGTTGTGCTTACCCGACACACGCAGACACTTCTGCGAGTCGGCTGCACGTGGCGACTTACGCTCGGCGTTGCCGAGGAAGATATCTTTGAATTGGTTCATACCCGCATTTGTAAACATCAAAGTCGGGTCGTTCTTAACTACCATAGGTGCCGACGGCACGATAAGGTGTTGTTTCTCTGCAAAGAAATCGAGAAACGCTTGGCGTATTTGTTTAGAATCCATTTGTGTATAATATTTTTAATTTCAATTCGTTATAGTATCGCTTCGCACGTATTACACGCACGCACGAGCCAAATCGGTTGCAAAAGTACAAAATTATATGTAATTTTGCACCATTATAGCAAAGATTTTCGCATTGAAAGAGGATATTAACAATAAGGGAGCGGTTACAAGCACCTCGAAACGACAAAACCGATACAACATTCTGCGTCAAATGTTGATTGGTTTCATCGTCATTTCGTTGCTCAACCTGATTGTCTCGCACCTCTTCTACACGCCAAAGATGCACCATCTGGCTGCAAAAAATCGCGAACTCGTACTCAAATATGAGGTTTTGCAAGGTCGCATAGCCTCGATGCAGAGTAAGTTGCAGGAGATTCATCACCGCGACCACAACGTCTACCGCCGTCTTTTTTCGAGCGACACACTCGCTATTGACGGCATCTACACGCCATATCACAAATCGAAATATTCGCATCTTGATAACGACTACTACTCGGAGTTGATGACTTCGACGTGGATGCAACTCGATGCCGCAACTCGACTTGCCTACGCCACATCGCTCTCGCTGGACGATGTGCAGGTGCTTGCCAAAAACAAAGAGCAGATGGCTCTCGCCACACCTGCCATTTGGCCTATCGACCGCACAGCATTGAAGGCTTTCTACGCCTTTGGCGTACGCAAGGTGCATCCCATTCTGAAACGTCGCACTATGCACAAGGGCGTCGATATGTCGGCAAACTACGGTGTCCCGGTCTATGCAACAGGCGATGGCGTAGTCGAGAAGGTGTCGAATGGTCAACGCCGACGAGGCTACGGACGTCAGATTCTTATCGATCACGACTTTGGCTACAAAACCCGCTATGCCCACCTGCAAAAGATTCTGGTTAAGCCGGGCGAGAAGGTGCAGCGCGGACAACTCATTGGCGAGGTTGGTTCGACGGGTGGCTCTACGGGCCCACACCTTCACTACGAAGTGATCTACCGAGGTCGCCACGTAAACCCCGTAAACTACTTTAACCGCAATATGACCGGCGACGAGTATCGTCAGCTGATGGAGAATATGAAGTACAACGCCGACCTCGAGACCGACGAGGGCGCATCAAACGAGGAGTCATAGAGATGAAGGAGCGCAAACATCTACATATACACAGTCGCCGTGCCATACGTATTTTGGCGTGGTTAGGTGCCGCCATCGTCTACTACGTGGTGTTCTCGTTGCTGTTCGACACCCCGGCGGAGTACGAACTGCGTCACTCGACCGACCGTATGGAGAGCGAATACAACACCCTCTTGGCAGAGTACGACTCACTCTCTATGGTGGTCGAGAATGTGGTCGAACGCGACAAAAACATATTCGCCATAATGTTCGACTCGGAGCCGTACAATTTCGACTCGGAGTACAACAACGAGCGAGTAAATCTACGCATCGCACTGGACAACAAGTCCAACAGCGAGATGTCCGATATGCTAACCCGCTCGGTAGGCGAGTTGGAGCAGAAGATGGAGCAACTGGAGCAGAGTTACACCTCGCTCGACAGCAGCCTACAACAACTCGGCTCGAAGCGCAACAATGTGCCTTCTATTCAGCCAGTTACAAACCACGAACTAACTCTATTGACCGCAGCCTACGGCACCCTTATGCACCCATTCTACCGCACATTGCAGCATCACCAAGGTGTTGACTACGCCGTAGCAGAGGGAACACGCGTTTTTGCCACGGCAGATGGTATCGTCAAAGAGATTAAAGGCAAGACTTCGACCTCGGGAATTACCGTCGTCATAGATCACCGCAACGGCTACACCACATCGTACAGCCACCTTCAAAGCGTGAAGGTTAAGCGTGGTCATCGCGTGCAGCGTGGCGAGATTATAGCCCTATCGGGCAACTCGGGACTTTCGCTCGCACCACACCTACACTACGAGGTGCGCTACAACGGTATGCGTGTAGACCCGATTCACTACTTCTTTATGGAACTCACACCCGATGAGTATCAGCGCATTATACGCATAGCACAGTCGGGTATGCAGTCCTTCGATTAGCCTTTTTTCGTATGCAGATAAAACTTATATTACTCGACTTCGACGGCACTCTTGCGGCAACCATAGATGCCCACACAAAAGCCTATATTTCTGCCCTTCAGGATGCGGGTTACACGCTCGACGAAGCGGAGTACAAAACCAAGTTTTTCGGCGTATGTTGTTCCGAATTTTTGCGTGCGCTTGGCATTGGTGACGCGGATGAAATCGACCGCATACGCCGTCGTAAAATTGAGCTCTACCCCACTTTTTTCGACTCAATACGACTAAACGAGCCGCTGTGGAACTTTGCGCAAGCCTTTCGCGCGCAGGGAGGCAAGGTGTGGATTGTTTCGACAGGACAAAAGGAGAATATCCACAATGCGATGCAACACCTCGGCATAGAGGGCAATATCGATGGTATTATAACTTCGGACGATGTAGTCGAATCGAAACCTTCGCCCGAAGCGTTTTTAAAAGCGATGGCTGCGGAGGGCGTGTTACCCGAGGAGACCCTAATTTTCGAGGATTCGGCAGTGGGCTTAAAGGCTGCCCAAGCCAGCGGCGCAGCCTACTTTAAGGTAAAACTATAAAAAAGGAGCTTTCGAGCTCCTTTTTATTTAGAGAGTAGTGAGTAGAGAGTAGTTAGTAGTTTTATAGGACAAGATAGGATTCGGGCTTACGCCCTCGATATGACTCGATAGGATATAATAGGAGTTCCTATCCTATATCCCCTATATCCCCTATATCCCCTTAATGCCCCTAATGTCCCTAATGTCCCTAATGTCCCTAATGCCCCTAATGTCCCTAATGCCCCTAACACCCTTAACACCTCCTATTCCACACAACAGATTCGAACGGTCGCAGCAGTCGAGAGGAGATCGAAGTGAGGCTGTTGCAATCGTAGATTGTTGGCTTTGACTGATGATGGCTGAAAAATTTATTTTCAAAGACAATCATTAGACAAAGACAATAGATTTGCGACAGCGAACAACAGGCTCACGCATACAAGTCTCCCGAGACACCACCGACTGAACGAAGCCTGGTAGCACGACAAAAAAAAGAGAGACAATCACTTGTCTCTCTCTGTCGGGATACCAGGATTCGAACCTGGGACCCTCTGGTCCCAAACCAGATGCGCTAACCGGACTGCGCTACATCCCGTTGTTGTATTGCGAGTGCAAAGGTAAAGCAAAATTTTTAATCTGCAAACTTTTTTCAAAAATTTTATCATTTTTTTCGCTTTATCCCCATTTTATTCTCCTCTTTGTGCTCGCTACGCACAAAATTATTTCCTTTTTTCGCTACAATCACAAAAAATTTTGTTATATTTGTGTAACCAAACAAACTAACCAAATTTTTAACTATGGAGGGAAAAGTAAAATGGTTCGACTCTAAAAAGGGGTACGGATTTATCATCGCCGAAGATGGCAAGGAGATTTTTGTTCACTACAGTGGCATCGTTAAGGAGGGTTTCAAGTCGTTAATCGAAGGTCAAGTTGTTACCTACGAGGTGAGCAGTGGCGACAAAGGCGAGCAGGCTGTAAACGTACAAATCGTGCCAAAGGCAGAATAGAAATTTCAGTTCTAAACAGATAGGTGGCTTCCGTAAAGAAGCCACCTATCTGTTTTTACTCTATCTGTGTATCCTGATTACATATCCTCCGCCTGACGCCATAGGTGCAACAACCTTATGCGAGTTGGAAATAGTGATAGTTTCGTGGATGTAGTCCTCGCCGAGTTTATCGGCATTTGCGCCATCGCGGAACACCTCGGCTGTATATTTGCCCTCGCCGAGAATCTTCGACAAATCGAGTTCCACATCGCGAGCCGTCCAGTCGTTCATCACGCCCACATACCACACATCGCCCTTGCGACGTGCCATAGCCACATAGTCGCCAATATGTCCGTCGAGCACGACCGTCTCATCCCATACAGTTGGAAACTCGGCTATAAACTTGGTACACTCCACCTCACGCTCGTACAACGATGGCGAGTCGCACAACATCGAAAATGGCGAGAAGTAGATGGCGTACATTGCCAACTGGCGACAACGAGTACCCTGGCTCATAGGGGCGCGGCTGCAAGGATAGAAGTTTCTCTTATTTACATTACGCATTGCTCCCTGCGTATAGTCCATCGGACCTGCCACCATACGCAAATAAGGTATCTGCAAATCGTACTCCACAGGATTAAACTGCTGATAGCTGTTCTTAAATTTTGCATTCTCCAAACCGAGCACCGCCTCGAAATTGACAACATTCGGATAGGTGCGATTCATACCCGTAGGCTTTGGACAACCGTGGTAGTCGAGCATAAGTTTATACTTGGCTGCTATCTCGGCGAGTTTATACTGGAAATCGACCATCTGCGTATCGTCGCGGTCGAGGAAATCGACCTTAAAGCCCTTAACGCCCATCTCGGCAAAGTGGCGACAAACCTCCTCCTCTTTGCCCACAACAGCGTTGTAGCCAGCCCACAGAATGATGCCTACGCCCTTGCTATTGGCATTAGCAATTATCGCCTTCAAATCTATCTCGGGAACAATCTGCGTGAGGTCGTTGGCATACTTCACAGCCCAACCCTCGTCGAGAATCACATACTCGATACCATACTTGGCTGCGAAATCTACGTAGTAGTTGTAGGTTTCGGTGTTGACACCCGCCTTGAACGGTACACCTGTCAATCCCCAATGGTTCCACCACTCCCACGCAACCTTACCGGGCTTCACCCACGAAGCATCCTCAACGCGCGATGGCGATGCAAGGCGATAGACCATATCGTTGTCGAGCAGAGTATTTTTGTCTGCCGTAACCAGCAATATGCGCCACGGGGTGTTGGTCTTCGCTTTACACTCCGCGATATACGGCTTGCGCGACTCGACAATACCCTGCAACTTATTGTGTCCGCCCGCAACAACCCTCTCGGGCATCGGAGCAAACTCGCCGTAGAGTGCTGTTGCACCCTTTGCGTTCGATACGAACATTCCCGGATAGTGCTCGACGTCCGCCTCTAAAATGCAGACATCGTAGTTGTCGTGCTCAACAATTACAGGGACAAAAGCCACACTCTCCTTCTCGAAACTCGACAGTCCTCCTGCACGATACCACGACTCGAACGAGGTGAAGTACTTATCCTTCTTGTTGCCGGTCTTGTTGGTATATGGGAAATAGCCATTATAATCCTTTGCAAAGGCAAACTCCGCAATCTCGTTTTCGAGAATAAAATCGCTCTTGAAATTGGTTATGAAGCGATATGCCACACCCTCGTCATAGGCACGAAACTCCACGGAATAATTAGCCGCAAAGTCGATACGCAACGCATTGTAGTGGTCTTTAATTGTGTTACGGAAGTAGAACTGCGTTGGAATAGTTGTATCAACCGAGTAGCGTTTCACGCGCTTAACCTTATCGCCTTTGCCCAACATCGCGCCCTCATAAACCTTTAAGCCTATCTTCGATGGTGCCAACACCACATCGTCATCGCACTTTATGCTATACGACAACTGTGGCTCGGCAGTAATTGCAACCGTCAATGCTCCGTTTGGCGAGAGGAGTTCATACTCCTTTACGGCAAAAGCCTCCGCGCAGAGAACGAGCGCAGAGAGAAGTAGTAGGATTCGTTTCATTATTGTGTTGTTTTAGGTTACTGCTTTGGTGTGAAACCTTGCGCTTTCAGACCGATATTGCTGCCATCCGGCGTTACGAGATATGCACCCGTATCCTCGGCTGTGATGTGTCCGATAATGTCGATGCAACCCAGATTCATAATCTTATCGCGCAGTTCGAGTGGCACGGTAAAGAGCAATTCGTAGTCCTCGCCACCATTCAACGCTGCGACCACAGGGTCCATATTCATCTCCTCTGCCAAAGCATTGGTCTGCTTCGCCAAAGGCATACGCTCCAGATAGATGCGTGCACCACACTTCGAAGCCTTGCAAATCTGCAACACCTCCGAAGCCAAACCATCCGTGATATCAATCATCGAGGTTGGCACAATACCCTCCTTGCGCAACGATGCGACCATATCGTAGCGTGCGCGAGGCTTCAGATAACGTTCCAACAGATACTCGTAACCCTCAAATTGAGGCGATACGGCATCGCCCATACCCTGCAATACTCTACGTTCGCGCTCCAACAAACGCAAACCCATATACGATGCGCCGAGATTGCCAGTAAGACAGATCAAATCGTGCTCCTTGGCTCCGCTACGATAGGTTATCTCGCTCTTCTTGGCACGACCTACGGCGGTGATATTTATGATGAAACCAGTCAGCGAAGCCGACGTATCGCCACCAACCAAATCTACACCTGCCTCCTTGCACGCAAACTCAACACCCGCATAAAAGTCGTCCAAGAACTCCACCGAGATTTTCGACGAAATGCCGAGTGCAAGGGTTATCTGCTCGGGTACGGCATTCATAGCCACAACGTCGCTAATACCCTTTGTCACAGCCTTGTAGCCAAGGTGCTTTGGCGGGAAGTAGGTCAAGTCGAAGTCGATACCCTCCAACATCGAATCGGTAGATACGACCACTGCCTTATCCTTCGACGCCTCAATCACCGCAGCGTCGTCACCAACGCCACAGATAGTCGATTTGTTCTTATTCTCAAACTTTGCAGTCAAGCGGTCAATCAAACCAAACTCGCCCAACTCCGCAATCTCTGTTCTGCCTTTTGCCATAAAAATCCAGCCATTAGCCTTTGGCTAAATTAAAAATTATAAATTATAAACACTCTCGCCATAAAATCGGAGTTCGACGACCTATGTGAGCATTTCGGAGTCCGATGCACTCGTGCAAAAAAGAACTCATCAGAACTCTGCTTACCAAAAAAATCGTCAATGATGAGATTATTTTTGTGCGATGCGAGGTAGCGAAAGCGCAGCATAGTAGACCTATGTGAGCATTTCGAAGTCCGACGCACTCGTGCAAGAAGAACTCATCAGAACTCTGCTTACCAAAAAAAATCGTCAATGATGAGATTATTTTTGTGCGATGCGAGGCTACGAAAGCGCAGCATAGTAGATCTATGTGAGCATTTCGGAGTCCGACGCACTCGTGCAAAAAGAACTCATCAGAACGATTTTAAAGGTATTTTTCAACAACCTTACCAATACGCTCGGCAACCTCCTCGATAGTACCCAACGAATAGACACTCTCGAACTTGCCCTGTGCGCGATAGAAGTCTGCTACGATGGCTGTCTGCGCATTGTAGACGTCGATGCGGTTGCGAATAATCTCCTCCGACTGATCGTCGGCACGACCCGAGTCCTTGCCACGCAACAATATGCGCTTAACCAACTCCTCCTCGGGAACCTCCATATTAATCATCACCGCAACCTTCTGTCCGTGTTTGGCGAGAATCTCGTCGAATGCTACAGCCTGTGCTGTGGTGCGAGGGAAGCCGTCGAAAATCACGCCCTTACCCTCGTTGTGTGTTGCCACATAGTCTGCAACCATATCTATCACAAGTTGATCGGGAGCCAACTCGCCACGCTCGATGCACGCCTGCATCTGCTTTCCGAGTTCGGTTTGTGCAGCAATCTGCTCGCGAATAATGTTTCCTGTTGAGATGTGGCGAAGCGAGAAACGCTCCTCCAAAATTTCCGACTGTGTACCTTTACCACAGCCCGGAGCACCAAAAAGTACAATGTTAAGCATTTACGTATAAGTTAGAGTTAGGTGAGAGATGTTTCAACTACTTATTTAAGCCCCTCTCGTCTAAATTTTATTCAATGCATCGAAGCCCTTACCATAGACACCCATAACCGAGCCAATGGTAATAAACGCTTCGGGATCGACACTACGCACAACCTTCAGCACCATCGCCAAATCGCGCTTGCGGCATACGCACATCACAATCTTGGAGTTGTTCTTCGAGTACCAACCCATTGCATCAATCACCGTAGCACCACGCTTTGCCTCGTTGTTTATGGCGTTGGCTATCGCCTCGTAATCTTTGCTGACAATGAAAATCTGGCTCGACTGCTGGTTACCCGAAAGAATCATATCGACCGTATAACTAAACACCGCCATCATCACGAAACCGTAGATTACGCCATCTATGCCGACCTCCGGCAAAAATAGAGCCGACGAAATGATGAGTCCATCGGTGTAGCGGATAAACTTGCCGTAAGATATTGTGTAAAACTTGTTTACAATCATCACCACGATATCCGAGCCTCCGGTTGAGCCGCCCTGTTGGAAACACAACGCCACACCGACACCCGAGCAGATACCTCCGAGAATTGCCGAGAGGAGTCGGTTGTTCAGGTTGAATAAATCTACTATCGCACCCGGTTTCAAATCGAGTCCATCGCGCGCTGTTATAATCTGCGCCACCCAGCCGTTAGGTGCGGTAAACCACTCTTGCAGAAAGTGCATAATGATGGACATCACTATCACGCAGTAGATGGTCTTAATGCCGAAGTTCCACCCTACAACGAAGCCTGCAATAATCAGCAAAATGGCGTTGATTATCAGCACCAACTCTCCGACCGAAAGAACTCCACCCGTAAGATGATAGATGAGCAGCGATAGACCCGTTGCGCCTCCACCCGCCGCATCGGATGGCAAAATACAGCATATCCAACCGAATGAGTAAAGGAACATTCCGACCGCCATCAACGAGTACTCCTTGAAGATGGTCAATATGTTTGGCTTGTTTAGTGATAGTTGCATAACAAATTAAAATCTACGAAACCTCATTTTACAGGCGCAAAAATATAAAAAATTGCGTTATAGTATTCGCCAAAGGCGAAAATTTCTCTACTTTTTCGCGAAAATTGTGCGAAAAAGTGTGGTATCGTACTCCTCGAAGCCACATTTGCGATACAACGCGTGTGCTGCTGTGCGCGAAGGGTTCGAGGTGAGGTATATCTTTCGTACGCCGAGCGTAAGAGCCTCCTCCTTGGCTCTCTCGACGAGGGCTTGACCTATGTGCAAACCTCGCGCAGCCTCGTCAACCACCACATCCTCTATCCACGCCTTGCGACCCGTCGGGATATCGACAACAACCAGCGAGAGCATTCCCACAATCGCGCCATCGTTTTCGGCAACATAGAGATGGGTATTAGGATTTCCCAATACCCTACCAATCTGCTCTGCGTTAGGCATTTGCGCCGACGAGGAGAGTTGCGGAAGCAACCTTTCGAAAGCATCAGTTATCTCGCGCGAGAGGTGTTCAACCCGGTAGATTTTCATTTTGCTGACCAATGTTTAGAATCTGAACGCAAAGGTCACTGCTACATTGTGATTTATCACATCCAAACCATAGAGTGCGCTGGCGTGCAGGTCGCTCCACTGGGTGCGATAGGTGTAGTAGTCCGAATATTGCGTATTTCGATATTGATATGCCAAATCTATTGAGGTAACCTTGCTAACTCGAAAACCGACACCCGCCGATACATACCACAGCTTATTCGCCGTAGGCTCCGAGTATAGCAGCGCTTTGCCATCAGCGAGCAGAGCCGTTCTGTATCCGCCACCTGCACGCAACGACAACCACGGCGTAGGCTTACCCTCAACGCCCGCACGAATGGTGTGAGTACCCTTCAAACTATTGTGTATATCGGCATTTTCGTAGCCCGGATCATCCACCGGTGTGGAGTTCCACTTCAGCATTCGGTTGGCACTATACTCATAGTCTGCCGAGATTATGGCATAAGGTCCAAAGGCGTATGATATACCTCCGAGCAGTCGCAACGGAGTGGTGAACGCCCAACGATATTCGCCACCATCATTCAGTATAGGCGTCGACTCGTCGGCATATACATTTCCACCTACAACCTCCCAACCATTCGGGTTTGAGCCTACGCTTGCAGCCGTAGACGAGAGCGCACCCACATAACGATACGACATCGAGTAGTAGGATGGCGTATGCAGAGCCACACCTATGCGTAACGCCTTAACAGGTCGTACCACAACGCCAAACTTAGCCCCTACGCCCGAGCCACTAACCGCCATACTCTGACCAAATCTGAAGTTGCGGAGTTGGTAGGGATATGCCGTAGCATCGGGAGTTGCACCCTCGGCATAAGAGATATACTCGTCGTAGTAGATGGTCTGCTTGCGCGAAATGCTCATCACATCCAACGACGCTCCGAGGTAGACTATATTGCCGAAGTTGAAACCAAAGGCGAACGAAAACTCTCCTGCCGAGCCACGACTCTGAAGGTCGGTATATGAGGCAATCTGCGCATTCGGTCCAATCTCGTCGGGGGTCCAACCATTTGCACCTCGGTTGATGAGTCCACCCTTGTACGCCATTGCCGTACTCCAGAAGTATGGATCCATCTCGTAGTCGTAGTAGCCGCGTGGGTCTGAAATTTTACCATCGGCATTTATCGTCAACGCGTTGGCATTGGCTATATCGGCAAACGATTGTGCCAACGACTGCTGGGGTGTTGCCCCCTCATATGCTATGTTGTAGTTGTAGTCAGCAACCTTGTTGTAGCCGAGGGCGAAATTCACAGCGGTAAGTTTGCCCGTACCCTCGTAGACCTTGAACGTAGCACCCACATTGTTCAACGCCAAACGCCACAACGTATTGTCGCCCGACGCGTAGGCGTTGTAGTTCTTGGTCTGGATAACATCGGTGCCTATGGTTATAGATATCTCGTTGCTGCGATACATACCGAAGCCCGCAGGGTTGTAGCCAAACGACGCCATATCGCCACCGAGCGAGGTGAATGCCCCACCCATAGCCGTAGAACGAGCCGTTCCCACCGACTCGCGCTGCGAGAGCGACACCAGCGACGACATAGGGATGACGTCGCGATTGAATAGTATGCCCGATGCCTCCTGCGCCAACGCCGAGAACGACGCTGCGAAAGTCACAACCAACAACAAAATAGACCTTTTCATACTCTAACTATGCTAACTATCTGCCTCTTGAGTTGCCTCCACCCGAAGAGTAGGACGAACCACCCGAGCCACTAAACGACGACGAACGGAACGACGGAGCGCTACTACTGCTACTGCTACCGCTACTGCGATACGATGGCGTGCTACTACCACTACTGCGATAGGATGGCGATGCACTTGGCTTAACCTCCCTCTTGCTCGATGGCGCACTACCTCCGCGATACTTGGTAGGGGAAGTGGTGCTTGGTGTTGTTGATACACCATTACCACGATATTGTCCCCTCGGAGCGACCTTCGTTGGCGTAGTTACCTTCGTTGGCGCGGTTATTTTCGTAGGCGCGGTTATTTTCGTAGGCGTTATAACCTTCGTAGGCGGTGTAATTCGGTTGCTCGTAGGCGGAGTTGTGGTCTGACCACCTCTGTCGCCCGGACGTGAAGCACCAGGGTTGCGGTCTACGGTGTGTCCCGGGCGGTAATGATGTCCGGTGTTGCCCACACTACCCGAGCCTGCATCCCCTGGGCGATGCGATGGGCGGTGTGGATGATGGTGATGATGGTGATAATAGTATGGATAGCCCCATCCCCAATAGTATGGACTATTCCAGCCATAAGACCAATTCCAACCATAGTTGTAGCGATATGGGCTGCCCCAATAGTATGGGTTGCTCCAGCCATAGTACCAACTATACGTTGGCACTACCGCTGCACCCCACGAACCGAACATCGAGGTCACATACTTAGGCTCAACCCACACCATATCGCCCGACACCATCACGTTGTAGAACGCCGGATCGTAAGCCGAAGCGTAGAAGAAGGCGTCCGAATAGCGCCAAGTGTAGTAGGATGACGGCATACGATAGGTCGGCGACGAGAAGCCATAAAGACGACGAGCGTAGGCACTCTCGTAGGTATCTGCCAACACCGAGTCGTAGACATTGTAGGCTACACCACTACCCGAGCCGCCCTCGGCCTGTTGCTTTGCAGCCTCTGCGTTAGCCTTTGCCAAAGCCGCCTCGTACTGCGCTTGTTGCGCCTCGTATTGCGCCTTAGCGAGTTCAGCCTCAGCCTTTTGGCGATTGGCTATCGCTATCTTATTATGCACATCATACATATCGTCCGCATACTGCACATTGCGCCACGCGCCGCAGCCCGACAACAACGATACCACCACCAACTGAATGGCTATAATCGTAAACTTTCTCATATCTACCCTCTTTTACTCCTATGTAAAACGAACTAAATAGGCAATTTAGTCTATCACAAAGGTAATAAATATATTTATGAAAAACCACTCGAAACGACAATTACACAAAAAAAGTGCAAAATATTGACAGAAATAGTTGGAATTAAAAAATAAATTCGTACATTTGCAACCGCAAAACGCACTGGAAAGGTGCCGGAGTGGTCGATCGGGCCGCACTCGAAATGCGGTGTACGGGTAACTGTACCGGGGGTTCGAATCCCTCCCTTTCCGCGAAAGCAAGCGAAGCAAGGAGATGTCGAAGAAATTCGACATCTTTTTTTTATTTTGGTACGACGACACACAAAACTTGTTAGTGGGGCGTGGTAACAAAATAAAAAGTGTTGATTTATCAACTCCTTGCTTCGCTTGCTTTCGCAGGGAGCCCCACGGCGAGTGAAGGGAAAGACGAGCAGCGCGAATGCGCTACGAAGTCAATCCCGACCATTTTTGTGTTATTAGGACTGAATAGGATTTTATAGGATTTTATAGGACTATATAGGACAAACTACTCTCTACTCTCTACTCTCTACTCTCTACTCTCTACTCTCTTCTACTCACTTCTTCCACTTCGGTCTGATGCCCACAAATATCTCGAAGTTGATGCGGGGCATTGGGTGTGAGAGTTCCGACAGGTACTCCTCGTTGAATAGGTTGTTGATTGCACCCTTGAGCGAGAGGTCTGCCCAGCGGAAAGAGAACTGCTTCTCCAGTTCGATATTATTCATAAAGTAGGGCGGGAGTTTACCCGTGAGCGACACGTCATTGCTCGACATCGTAAATCGTTCGCTATAGTGGCACCACTTGTACAACAGCGACCACGAGCGGAACGACAGCCTACCCGTAACCGACGACGAGAAGCGCGGCACATAGGGCAACTGCTTGCCTATAGAGTTGTCGCCCACCGAGATAGGCTCGCCCACATTCACCGAGGGAGTCCACGCCGCCGAGCCATTCAGTTCCAGTCGCCAATCTTTAGCCAGACGCACCGAGAGCGACGCTTGCGCCTCAACGCCATAGGAGTGAACCTTCTTGACGTTGCGGGGCGAGAAGAAGCCCTTGTTTGTTGGTAGCCACAATATCCAATCGTCTATCCACGACTCGAACCACGATGCCGACACACGCAACTTGTAGATATCTTTGCGCCCCACCTCGCTCGAGATGCCGGTGTCGTAACTCCACCCCGTTTCGCTACGAAGGTCGGGGTTGCCACCCGGACGAAAGTATAAATCGTTGAGCGAAGGCGCGCGATGGTTGCGCGACGCGGAGGCTCGGAGCATCACATTTCCCTTTTTCGACACAATACCCTCAACCGCCACCACGGGAATTGGCAGAGTCCACTGCTTGCCATACATCTCCTCGCGGAGCGTTGCCGAAAGACCAAACCTATCGACAGGTTGCCAGCGTGCCGACACCACAGCCGAGAGTTCAGCACGCTGCGCATCGTACCCAATAGCGCCATCCTCCGAACGCACAAAATTCTGATGCAATGTAACGTCGCCCGTGAGCAGCACCCTCGCCTCCTCGAACGAGTAGTTGCCCGCCACCGAGGCGTAGAGCGTATTTATGCGGCTGCGCGAGCAGGTTGTTGCCACATTGTTGTAGGAGTAATCGTAGCCCAACCAAGTGTAGATATAGCCCACCTTTGCGCCCACACGATAGTTGCGACGTATGTGGTCGTAGGAGGCAACACCTCGGAACGAATTTTCGCGCTGATAGTTCTCGTACTCGGGCGAGGAGCCGTAGTCGGTGGTCAGCAGCGGAAGTTCGCGATAGGAGTTGGTATACCACGCATTCAGCGAGAGCCTATCGCCTCCCTTCGTCTTGTAGTAGACCTCTTGCATAAGGTGCGTATCGCGAAAGGCAGCGTTGCGATTGCGCTCCTCGGGATAGTACTGCCCTATGATATTTTTATTCTCATCGTAGATATTCTCCCTCTTGTCGTAGTTGCGGTAGCGGTAGTTGTTTTTGGAGTAGGAGAACACCACACGCGTCGAGGAGTGCCAACGCCCCTTGCCATAGGTCAATCGCAGAAAATCATCGAAGGTGCAAAACGAGCCAACACCCTGCACAAAGTGCAGACCAAACCCCTCGGACGTAGTTGGCTCGGTTGATAGTTTCACCGCACCACCCAAGCCGCCGCCCGACTCCAACACCGACGATGAGCCGTGTAGCAACGAAGCCCTATCGACCAAGAAGGATGGAATCATCGAAAAATCGGTCATACCAAGCATTGGCGAGTTGATGCGCAGACCGTTCCACAGCACCTGCGTATGCGAGGGCGAAGTACCTCGGAACGATACGGTCGAGAGGGTTGCACGACCACTATTTCTCACAAAAATCGAGGAGTTGAACGACAAGATATCCGCCATCGAAAGCGAGATATTCTGATGCAACATTGCCGAGTCAATCTTGGTCTGTTCCACGCCGATATCGCGCATTGGACGGCGCGCCGTAACCATAATATCGGGAATATCCAAACCATCGCGCAGCCAATCGCGCTCCCCTGCCCTTACAGACAAAGCAACGACCAACAACACCAATATGCAGACTCCCCTACGCATCATTTCCAACAGAAGTCGCCAGCGATAACGCCCGCAGTAAAGGTATCCAACAATTCGCCCTCGCGCGAGTAGCGATATACGACCGAGCGTTGCTGATAGTCCAGTGCATCGCCCACATAGACCTCCTCGGTCACAGGAGCCACGCCCAACGCATAGTACAACGACCTATTTTCGCCCTCAATAGCTGCAATAAAAGGCTCCCCGGGCAAATCTTCGGCATCAATCGGCATACGCCACACACCGTTATCTATCCAATAGAGCGTATCGCCCGTGTCGCTTATTTTCAGTCGTGAAGCGGTGCGAGTAGCGTCGCTCGAACTATTCAACCCGAGTTTGAACTCTCGCTCTACAACCAATGTTTCAGGGTTAATACGATAGAGAGTCGCCGGCTCATAGCCAATAACGTTACCCTCGTAGCCACCATCGCTAACGACCCAAAGTTTCTCGTTTTTGTCCACCACCATAGACTTCGGTTGCACGCCAATATCGACATACGCAACCACCTCGTCTGTACGTGTATCAATCTTCAGTACTCGCTTCTGATAGGACCAGCACGTAACAAAGAGATAGTCGCCAACGATTGCCATCTGCTCGGTCGAGCCGGTGCGATAGTGGGTGGTCATTGGGCAGATAATTTCGCCCGTAACCTCGAAAGTTTTGGGGTTTACAACTATTATGCGGTCGCTATCAATCTGCGAGATGTACGCCTTCTCGTCCGAGGCGAAACAGATGTAGCGAGGTGATGGTAGGTCGGTGATACGCCCCACCTCGCGCAGAGTCTCGACATCGATGGCAAAAACTACGTGCGAGTTGTTCACCACAACCCAACCCACGCCATTGCGCACCACCATAGACTGCGCCACATCGCCCAACTTCATCGCATTGGCACGATAGAACACCTCGTTTTCGATGTGATTGTTTTGCGGGTCGTAGAATGAGAGCGAGGCTCCACCATACGAGAAGTTACCCTCGTTTGTGATAAATACACCCTCGCCCAGCAGGTTGAACTGCTCCTGCTCGCCATACTCCCACCTCATACACGAGGCGAGCAAAAGCACAACAGCGACAACTATGTGGCGCAGACAACGCATTACTCTATACCATTATATAAAACAAAGCCTGACACCTCGGTCGACACCTCACCAATCGCCGTATGGATAACATTTGTTGCTGATTGCACCTTCACAAAGTCTACGTGTGGCAGCACCACTGCCTCGCCCATAGCATCGCGTGCATCGAGAATGCGGAAGCGGTTTGCCCTGTCGGTTGCCATATCCGTTGCGCTAAAGTTATCGACATACCCCCACTCGAATGCGTGCAACACCCACTCCTGATTCTTGTCGCTCCACTCGCTATTGTCGGGCAGAAGCGTACCCGAAAGGGTATATTCGTCTGCCGTTACCCAGCGAGGAAAGTAGTCTTGCCTATGCGCAGCATTGCGCTCGATAACGCCACTCTCGCCACGATTATCACGCCACGCAATTCGACCTTCGTCGTCGGTACGCGAGTAGGTTATGGCGTAGTTCTGAATGGTTGTCGCCTTACCGCTCTCCGAGCCACGCAGTTCGTACCACTCGTCGTCCGCCAATCCATTGCCATTGGCATCGTATGCCACCCACACAACACCCGGCTCGGAACTACCCTCAAAGGTGTTGCTGTAGATGCCGAAGTCGTAGTCCCCCTCCGAGTTGAGAATCGGGGTTTTGAACTTGACAACAATGTAGCCACCAAACCCGCCTAACGATACATAGTGGCGATTTTCGAGGCGACTTTGAGCATAATCGCACGCCTCGGCCATAGTGGTTGCCGCGTACCCCTCATTCACGAACTGACCGGGTGCAGCGAGAAACTCCACTACCTCATACTCCAAATCTCTCGGCTTGGCATCATCTTGAGTGCCATTGCCATCTAACTGCGCGCAACCACCTACTACAAATAGGGCTGCAACGAGTGCAAACTTCAAAAATGTAAGCATAAAATGTTGGTGTTAGAACTCGATTGCCTGCGAGTTGGTTAACAAAAATTTGAGGTAGGTCTTCTGACTTGTTCCGCAAGGCGCCTTCCCAATCGACAAAGATCAGTGGCAAAGAGAGCCTTATTTACTCATAGTGCATCGCACTATGTAGCAGGAACTTACAGCAGCAGGTACTGTTCCGGATTCACACCGAATTCCCTTTTCACCTTTCGTAACGCACCAACAGCATCCCGCCGTGGCATTGGTTCGTAAAGGCTCCTCGTACGGTGCAAAGATAGTAATTTTTCTGGTAAGAAAATAATTTCTGCAGAAATTATCTAAAGATAGCCGAATGCAGACGCACCATCGTCCTATCGGCAAGGAGGAGTAATCGGCGTGTAAATGCGCCGAAACGGCGATTTTGTCTCCGCCACTGGTGCAATAAATCGACCTTGAGCATATTGTTCACAGGCACCGTAAACTTCTCAACGCGGCACTTTAACAAAAGTTGCATCAGTCGCACATAGACCATCTCAAAATCGGACTTGGCGAAGGTTTCGTCGTCCATAACCAACAAATATTTTCGAAAGACAATGCGGATACGATCTGCCACTACATTGCGCAAAAAGGCAACTCTCGCCACCGAGCGCGCACGACGCCACGAAGTTATAAAATATTGCGCCATACCCTCGGTCAAAGCCACCAACTGCGACAAACTACGCATCTGCACCTGCTCGTCCATAGTCTGCCCCTCGCGTGCGAGGTTGTAACGATAGAGCGGAATATCGGCAAATGCCATCGTTCTGACGTGGAAGAGCGGAAAGAATACCCACTCCTGATCGGTATAGGAGATACCCTCGCTCTGACGGTAGTTCATCTTGCGTAGCAACTCGGTGCGATAGCACACGCCGTGCATCATAAAGAAGCGTATCGCCCCATCGGTAAAGACCTGCTCCGCATCGTAGACCTTGCCATATTCGTAGACCTTGCGACCATAGATGTTGTACTCTACCCTATGCTCGCTGCGTTTGTCCACCTCTACAAATGGGGTAACAACCATATCCACACCCTTGACACTCTGCAGAAAGGCGACGAACTCCGCCACGCGCGAACTCTCGAACCTATCGTCAGCATCCAAAATCTTGACGTACTCGCCACGCACCACCTTCAACGCCGCATTTATGGTCGAGCCATAGTTGCCATTCTCCTTATCGATAACACGCACCACATCGGCATACCTATCGGCATACTGCTGTGCTATGCGTAGCGTTCTGTCCTTGCTACCATCGTTCACCACAACAATTTCGATGGGCGCGAGGCGAGGTGTGCGCAGAATAGACTCCACACACTGCTCCAGATACGCCTCCATATTGTAGGCAGGCACTATTACGGATAGTAGTTTCATTGCTCTTTCGTAGTATCAAACGACAACTTGTAGGGGGCGTGATTTACCTGTTCCTCTTCGGGCAGTACGGGACGCAGATTCGGATAGTGATGGCGCAGATATACCTCTATGTTGCGAGGTGCTTTGACCATCATTCCGCCAAACTCCATCTCCACCGCGTTCTCAACATCCGCCCTTGCTATCTGGTCCTTCGGCATACGCACGATATTCACATACTTGGTGTTGCAACCGTTGTAACGCCCCAGCACCCTATTCATCTTGCGGTATATCGCCTCGCGCGAGAGTACCGACACCACCGCACGAATGGCAGCACACCCTAACCACGACTTCGGCAGTGGAGCATCAATCTCGCATCGTCCGCAGTGACGCCACAGCCACAACTCCTTGCCCATAAAGCAGTTTATCCAGAACTTCGCCGAGAAGCGATGTAGTCGCTCCAATAGCGCATTATCGGGGATGCGGTCGTAGGGGAATATATCAACAAATATACCGTGATGGATATCCATTTTGCGCCAAATCTCCTCCACAAAGAGAGTGTTGTTGCGCTTAACCTTCGCAAAGTAGAAGGGGGTATTCTTCTCTGTGCCGAACCACTCCAAGAAGTAGTCGGACGACAGGTGCGCCGGTGCTTCGCGCAGAAAGCGTTCGTAATTTTCGCGCGTCATACCCACGTCAATATCGTCGTCCCACGGCACTATGCCCTTATTATACAAAGCACCTATCGCCGAGCCTCCCTGGATGAAATAGGGGATGTGGCACACCTCGCAGACGCGAATAACCTCCGCCAACGTGCGATACAACTCCTCGTGGAGTCTTTGCAGATCCTCCTTTGCGTACTTCATACCCTACTGCACCAACAAGTTACAACCTCTGATGTCGCTTTGCGATATGCGTCCTTCGATGCGGAACGAACCATCGTCATAGCGTATGCCCATATCCTCGGTAGCGATAAAGGCACACGAGGATTGATTTGCCAAATCTATAATATCCAAGCCACCTCTGCGCCCTGCCGAGAGTCGTGCAAAGGGGTTGTTCACATCGCGTACCAGCACCTTCATCCACCTCGGCGTGTGGAACACCCCATCGCCCGAGGAGTATGCCTGCGACAACAACTCTGCCATTCCATACTCCGAGTGTATGCGTTCTACGCCAAAAGCCGAGCATAGCACCTTGTGCAACTCCGCCTTCGGCAACTCCTTGCGCTTGCCCTTCATTCCGCCCGTCTCCATCACTATGGTATTCTCGAGATGCGGAGCATAGTTCTCGGCCAAATCGAGCAGAGCGTAGGTCACACCGAGCAGAATCTTTGGTTTCGGGTCGGCAGCCATATCCTGCAACAGCTGTTCGTGGTTGTGCAGATAGAAGCCACCGCCACCACTTGCTGCAATCAGCCGCTCCGCCATATAGATAAGCGACGACCCTTCACGCTCGAGGTACGACGGCAACAACGCGTAGATGCTGCACTTGCTCTCGTTGCCGTAGAAGTGGCGAAACGCCTCGGTGAAGGCACGCTCGTAGAGCGCAACATCGGCAACATAGTGATGCGACTGCACCATACCCGTAGTGGCACTCGACGAGAATACAATTTGTGGCTCTTGTTTGCCACAATAGACCTTGTGCGACTTGAAAAACTCGATGGGCAACATCGGTATATCCTCCACCCTACGCACCTGTGACGGCACTACACCGAGCAAACGGACATAGTCGGCATAGGGCTGACAATGCTCCGCCTGAAAGCGAAACAACTCGAGAGCCTCACGCTCAAACGCCTCGTCCGAAGCGACCAAAAATATGTTGTCGTACATAGCCATAGAACAAAGATAGGAAATCTTTTGCTATTTATGCCAAAAAAACGAAACTATCTTTAGTTTAGTGGGAACCACAAAAAAGTGTCGAGCGCAATGCCCGACACTTTCATTATGGAAATAGTTCCAAGTATTAGTCGTTGTCGTCTGCCAACTCTGGATTGTACTCCTGACGGATTGACAACTCCAAAGTTCTAACGTCCGACCAACCATCTACATACGAAATGCGGAAGGTTACGATACGTGGCTGCAACTCGTCGTTGGCAGCAACGTTGAAGGTACAAACGCCATTCTGGAACTTAAAACCATTGACGATGGTCTTGTCCGAAGTCCACGCCGACAACTCGTGATCCATACACGAGGTGCGCAAACGGAATGTGATCTCGCCACCTTCCCACGCAACAGGCATACGGGTACCATCCTCCATCGAGAACAACTCCTTGTCGTCATCGTGGATTGTGAGGTAGTCCTCGAAGCGTCCCTTCTGCTTAAACTTAATGGTATCGCGACGCTCTCCTGCCGAAAGCACCAACTGCGCTACACGCTTGTTGTTATTGTTCTGCAAGTGCTTGAACTCCACGTGCTCGTTGCCACTACCTACGCGAACAACGCCCTCAGTGTCGGCAAACGACAACCACTCCGAGCCCGAAATGATGGTTGCATCATACTCGACGTTCGAGATGATTGCCACCTTGCAGAAATCCTCGGTATTCTCGAGCACAACTGCGCTAGTCTCGGCACCCAAAGCAACAACTGGACGATACTCTGGATAGTATGGCGACGTACACGACGCCAAACAAGCAGATACTGCTAATATAGTTACAAATATCTTTTTCATAGTTACCAATTATTTATTTTGAGTAATGTTAGTCCACTTCTCGCAGTTGATGTCCAAGCGACGCACGTGAAGTACAGCATAACGAGCAGTACCGCTCTGGTTGTCCATATACTCCATTGGCAAGAAGGTAATACCAGCCTTACCACGCACCTTACAGAACTTACCCTCCTCTTCGCCAAGTGGGAAGTACTCAACACCCTCAACCACAGGGAACGACTCGGTCTCAACGCGACCATACTCGTCTTTAATTGTGTTACCCTCGGCATCGGTCTTTGCCACTGAGTAGTGGTCCTCCAACCAGCACCAAATCTGGTCGTTGTTCTGCTGTACAAGAGTAGCCTCCCACGGACCAGTTGCAGTAATCTGGAAGTAGTGAATACTCTCGCCATTCACGCCCTTTTTAGCTGCAGTCTTTGCAAGCGCCAAATCGTAGTTATCGATAGTCAAGGGCTCGGTGTTCTCGTATGGCTTCACACACGAGGTTACTACGCTCGTAGCAAACAACACCGTCAATATAGCAAATATCTTTTTCATTATAATCCGTATTTATCGTATTCAGGGTTAGACAAATTGTAGTTCGAGAGTATAATCTGCTGGTCAGGAATTGGATAGTACTCACGACAAGGACCCTCCTTAACGTAGTTCACGATATCGTTTCCTGCCGAACCTTCGACAACGCGGTCGTACCAGATTCCCCAACGAACCAAGTTGTGACGACGAGTGAACTCACCCAACAACTCACGACCAGACTCCTCCTCCAACTCTTTCATAAACTGAATCTCGTCAGAATGTCCACCGCTCAAATCCTGACGACCTGCACGCAGCTTCGAAGCGTTGAGGTATTTGAACGCAGTCTCCCAGTTACCACAACGCATCTGGCACTCTGCCAAGTCAAGAATAATGTGAGCAAAGCGGAAAATCTTCAAGTTGTTCGAGTCCTGAGTATAGATCATACCTGGGCACCAGAACTTATCGCCCAAATATGGACGACCGTCCTTGGTCTTCGTAGAGTTGAAGAAGTGGCCACCTGCTGGGTTCGCAGGGTCATTGATATCAACGTTCTTGTCCTTCCAACCTCTGTAACACCAAGCCAACCAGCCTGCTCCGCCCTCAATCTCGACAGCCTCCTGTGGAGTACACTTTGCTGGGTCGTAGGTTGCACGACGCTTATCCACAGCATTGTATGGCAACAAAGTCTTGTAGAGGTAGTTTGTTGGACGGTAAGGCGAAGTTGTACGAGCATTCACACCCAACTCTGGAATACGAACACCGTCAAAGATATCGTCCTTCTGTGAGAAGTCCATACCCTCCTCCTCTACCATCTCATCGTCGGCATTATCAACAGAACCCTCAACAAGTGACGAACTACGCATAGGAGTACAACGCGATGCCAAGCCCTGAGTTACACGCAAACCATAATCCTTAGCATATCCCGGCAACTCCAAGATAGACTCTGGAGTATAGCGGTTGCGGAACTGAACATCCTTCAAGTCGTAGGCCATCAACGCCTCAAGTGGATTGTACGTCGCCTCACCGGTAATCTCGTCGACAGAAACAGCACCAGTACCATAAACCTGCTCGATAGGAGCAAAGAACTCGATAGCCTTATCGAAACGCTTGTTCCACATAGCCAACTTACCTGCAATGGTAAGACCAACCATCGAGCCAATACGGTAGTGGTTAACCGGGTCGTAGGTCTTAACAAATGGCAACGCCTGCTTCTCGAGCAACCAATACTCCAACTGATCCATCAACTCGGCGCGGAGTTCCTTCGCAGGCTTACGACCCATCAACGAGATACGCTCGTTGTTAGCATCGGTAACCTCCTCGAAGTAGTAAGGCACATCGCCAAAGTTGATAGTTAAGATATAGTAGTAGAATGCGCGCAAAATTACGCACTCTGCCAACAACGGAGCCTTCTCCTCCTCGGTAAGCGGCGAACGCTCAATAGCAGCGAACATCGCATTACAACGCATAACTCCGCTGTAACCCTGATTCCAAATGCTCGTACCAAAACGAGGCATAGACTGTGTGTAGTGGCACATACCATCGTAGTAAGAGTCCGAGTTGTGATAAATCAAATCGGCAGCAACCTCGCAAACCTCGAAATAGTCACCATTCGAGTAGAGGCTCTTCAACGGCAAATAGCAACCATTGAGACCGGTCTGGCACTGTGGCACTGTCTGATAGTAGGTCTCGGGAACCGAATCATAGAATCGCTCCTCGAGGGTACATCCTACTAACGCTATTGCTGAAAGTATTATTAAAATCTTCTTCATAATTAGTAGCGAATTTGAATTGCGAGTGAATAGTTACGATTCTTTGGATAACGACCTGTATCGATACGACGACCACCGCTTACAGCGTCTGGGTCATATCCTGGGAACTTGGTAAAGAGTGCTACGTTATTTATCGATGCGGTCAAAGAGATATCACGCAAGTAACGCGACTTCTTTCGCAAATCGAAACGATAACTCAAATTGATGTTCTGCAAACGCAAGTACGAAGCATCGTAGATGAACAAGTCACTACCATAGCTATCGGTCAAGTACGCACCCGGAATGTTCGAGAATGGGTTACGTCCTGCGTGCCAAGCATCCAACATTCGACGATCCTTGTTTGAAGTTGCCGAACCACGCATTGTGGTGAACTCCATAACGTTATACATACGACCACCAATGCTGTAAGTGAAGTAAACGCCCAACGACAAATTCTTCACAATCTTGAAGGTATTGTTGAAACCTCCATATACGATTGGGTCTGCCGAACCGAGATAGATACGGTCCTTATCGTTCAACACACCGTCGTGGTTGATATCGGCATAACGTGCGTAACCACGAGCCTTGGTCGAACCTACATAGGTCTTAGTCTGCTTGTTCTGGTTAATCTCGTCCTGAGTATGCCATACACCTTCGAACTGGAAGCCCCACAACGAGTTTGCTGGGTAACCCTCAGCATAACCATAGATCATATAACCACCGCTCGAGTAGGTCGAAACGTAACCATATGCGGTTGCGATATCGAGTACCTTCGACGAGTTGTGAGCCACGGTCAAGTTTGTAGTCCACTGGAAGTTACGACGCGAGATGTTACGCGATGTGAACGAGAACTCGACACCCACATTCTGTGTGCTACCAATGTTTGCTACACGCGAACCGAAACCTGTTACAGTTGCGTTCTGCATATTGTAGAGCAAGTCCTTCGTGTGAGCCATATAACCCTCCAACGACATTGTGATACGATCCTTCAACAGCGACATATCCACACCGACGTTGAACGAATCGGTCTTCTCCCAAGTCAAGTTAGGGTTGTTGATACGGTTTGGATAGAACGCTGCCTCGAACGAGTCGCCAAACAACCAACCACTCTGGTTTGTTGTGAGCATCATCTGCGAAACATAGTTTCCTACCGAGTCGTTACCCGAACGACCGCCACTGATACGAAGCGAGAGATCCGACAACCACGACTTAGCACCCTTCATAAACTTCTCGTTGCTGATAGACCACTTGAACGCAGCTGCTGGGAAGAATGCCCACTGGTGACCACGTGCAAAGTTCGATGCAGCATCGGCACGACCTGTCAAAGTGAAGTGATAACGACCGCCATACGAGTAGTTGACACGTGCCAACGCCGAATAACGCTGCTTCATCCACGACGACGAGCTCGAGTTGAGGCATCGCTTATCGACGATAGCGTCCATATTGTAGTAAGTCACATTGTCATCGAGGTAGCCACGACCGTTGATGTTGAGGTAGTCATTGCGCTGATTCTGTGCAGTGAAAGCAGCCACAACGTCCAACTTGTGCTTCTTCTTGAAGGTCTTCTTGTACGACAAAGTAGTCTCGCTCAACAAGTTGTAGGTCTCGCTATTGGTACGGGTTGCAGTACCACCATAACGGTAACGCTCAGCAACCGGCATCGTCGATGGCGAGTAGTTGAAGTTGTGAGTGTGAGTCAATGTGTACGAGAACTGCGACTTCAACTTCAATCCCTTAGCCAACGTCAACTCGATATACGGAGTCAAAGTCAAGAGGTTACGGTCGTAGATGTTGGTCTCGTTGATAGCCTTCAAATATGGCGAGTTATAGATCGAACCACCATTGGTACCGTTATCACCCAACAAGTTCCAAATCGAAGTAGGGTTGTTCATTGGGTTGAGGTTGGTTACAGCAGTTGTCGAAGTACCCGAAATTGCGTTGCTCGCCTTATCCTGCTCACGCTTCGAATACGAAGCATTAACACCCAACTTCATCCACTTGAATGCCTGGTGGTCAATCTTCAAACGAGTGTTCAAAGTGGTCTGACCCGAACTGATTACAATACCCTGATTGTCGTTGTAACCCATCGAGAAGTATACCTTTGTCGACTTGCTACCACCTGCTAACGAGAGGAAGTAGTTGTGCGAGAACGCCTTGCGGGTCATCACGTCGAGCCAATCGGTACCCTCACCATAGCTTGTAGGGTTCTGGTAGCGGTTGTTATCCGACGAACGAGCCTGATAACGATAGGTCGTGTTGTTGTTGATGAAGTAGTCGTTACGTTACTGTGCAAACTCTGCTGCATTCATCATATCCAACTCGCGTGGCAACTCTGAAAGTTGGAACGTAGCCTTGAAGGTAACATTCAACTTATTAGCCTTTGCCTCGTGAGTGGTTACGAGGATAACACCGTTAGCACCACGCGAACCGTAGATTGCTGTTGACGATGCGTCCTTCAACACCGTTACGTTCTTAATCGAAGCTGGATCGATATCTGCGAAGTTCGACACTGCATCCATTACACCGTCAACCACGATAAGTGGCTCGTTCGATGCGGTGATTGAACGCGATCCACGAACTCGGATCGATGCTGCCGAACCTGGCTCACCATCGGTGGTCATAATCTCGACACCTGCCAAACGTCCCTGCAACGCCTCGTCAACCGAAGTTGCTGCAGTAGCCGCCAAGTCCTCCATATTTACCGATGTTACAGCACCTGTCAAGTCACTCTTCTGCTGTGTACCGTAACCGATGACCACAACCTCGTTGATGTTGACATTCTCCTGCTGCAAAACGATGTTAATCGAAGTACGATTACCAACCTTCTCGGTAACCTCCACATAACCGAGGAACGAGAACGAAATCTGATCGTCTGGCGTAGCCTTAATCTTAAACTTACCCTCCATATCGGTTGTTGTACCTACGCCAGAGTTACCTACTACGACAACCGTAGCACCAATCATTGGCTGACCGGTATTATCGAATACCTGTCCCGATATGGTACGCGCCTTCTGCGCCATTGCTGTTTGGGCGAACAGCAGGGCCACGATGCAGAACGATGCGTAAATTACACTGTTAATTATGCGTTTCATCTGCTATTCCTCACTTTTAAGTGTAACAATAATTGGATGGTGGAACAAACCAGCCTCGGCTGTAAACGCTGCGTCGAAGTCGAAGGTCTGGAACATATTCCAGCACTCGTCAGTCGCAAATACGTTGTTTGTACGCTTTTCATCCAAGCTCGATGGTGTATATACCGAGTGATGTACCGAGTTGCAATCAACCAAGTTGTAGTACATCAACAAGTTGCTAACATTGAAGAAGATGTCGTTCACGTCGAGCAACTCCTCGATAGAGAAGTAATTGTGCTCGGTTGCGAGGAAATCCTCCCAGTAGAACTCTGGGTCTGACGGTGCAATGTAGCAATACTCGCGATAGAACTCCTTCTCGTACTTCGTAATATCGAGGTGCGAAGAGGCATTCGTATTGATTGCGAAATACCAATTTACATCCTTCAAGAACGCCTTGTTATCGACAGTCTGCTTAATGATATAAGAGAGCTCTGTCTTACGCGCAGCGAGGTTGTCAGGGTCGTAAACAAGAGGCACCTGCTTCTTGTTTTTCTCCATAGCCTCGATCTGTGCTTTCCAATCCTCCGGAATAGCATTGTATGCTGAATCCAACTGCGTAACTACAAAGTGAATGTTGTTAGCCTTGAAGTGAAGAACAGCGTGGTTGAGGCTTGAGCCCTGCTGAATGGTGTAAACCTCTTCTACTGCTACCGCATTCTTAACAAGAGCAGCCATAACCAGAACACTGCTGTCGTCAGTAGCCTTCAATACCTGGTAGTCAGCAGCAAATTGATTGAGCAATGCTGTGAATTGAGTAGCCTCTGGCGACACCAACATCACAACATCGACATCCTTTGCCGAGATGTAGTCTGCCACCTTACTATAGTCGAGACTATTGTTGTCGGTGAGGTTCAAATAGAGTGTCGAAAGCTCCATCTTGGTCTGCATACCGATAACCTCCGCATCAATATCGTGGTCACGCGATACGCCTACCTCCTTGGTACAACCTACCGCGAGGAGCGACACTGCAAATAGTGTGTAAAGTATCTTTTTCATTATTCAAGTCCTTTTTGAGTTAGTACACATTCTGCTTTATGCTCATCGCCCCAAGCGTCTACGAACAATACAGCAACATTTGCCGAACGCTCAACGCCATCGTTTGCAGAGAGGACAACCTCCAACTCCTTACCATTGCCGAGATACTCAATACCGCTAATCCACTCTGCGTTTGCCGAAATGGTAAGACCCGGACGGCAAGCATCAGTAAGGTTAGTGTTGAAAGGAATCAAGCATTTGGTCTCCGAAGCCTCGATTGTTACGTCGTTCAACTTCATCGATGGAGTGATACCGCGCTGCTTAACAACGATAGTATCAGCCACGAAGCCGTCGTAAGTCTCGACTACGAGATGTCCTACACGAGCAAAATTACGAGTGTTCATCGACGACTCGTTCGAATCGTAGCGAACAGTTACATTGTAAGCATTCTGCTTCCAATCAGCATCGTCTACGTGCAACCAATTATGCACCGGACGTACTTTCCATACGAGTTTATTGGCGTCATTCACAGTAATTGGCAACTGGAACGAACCTGCAGTTACGGGAACCTCCTTCTCGGCGAGAACGCGGCCTGTAACCTCAATATACTCCACTTTGGTACAGCTGCAGATAGCGAAGATAGCAGCCATTATAACGAGTAAATAAGTCTTTTTCATATCTCTCTTTCTTTTAATAAGTCAAACACTTCATTTACTCTTAGTTCTTAGGATTGAATTCGCCATCCTCACCCTCGAAGTCGCCAACGCCGTTGTCGTACTTAACCTCCTTCGCCTCACAGGTTTTCTCTGTGATAGCGCACTTCTCGACAACGAATGGACCCTTCACCGGTGTCGAGATGGTCATATCGGCACTCTCGATTGCAACAACGAAGTTCTCGTATATACCCGGAGCCATCGAAACCCAAAGGGTCAATGGCTGCGCGAGAGAGGTGCTAGTACCCTCAGGGAAACCTGTAACGGTTACCTGACTGCCACCATTCACCACGAGTTCCTCGGCTTCATCATCAATAGCGAGATCACCAACGCAATAGTCGTCGTAACCACCGTCAGGAGTAATGTTACCCACCAAAACCGATACCTTGGTAACGTTTTGGAGGTCGTAGTGCAATTCAACCTTCACAAGACCTGTGTGATAGTCGAACGAAACATTCTCCGACTCCACATTTGCAAGGAATGTAGAGTTGTACATCATATGGTCTAACGCGTCAGCATAGTATTTCTGCTGTGCCGGAACGACTACTCGACCATCAAGAGCAGCAGTGCTGCCCGCACTTACATAAGGCATATAGATGGTCAAATCGCCACCCACTGCATTTCCGAAGAAATACGCCTCATTGTCACCGATTGTTGACTTTACAGGGATATAACTCTCGTTCTCACCCTCGGTTGTGCCATAGATACCGATATTGTGTGCCTCGTTCCACACAAAGTTACCGGTTCCTGTGGCGCCCTTCAAAGTGAGGGGCTCCACAGTTGCCTGTATCATTGTGATGACACCGTTATCAACATCTGGCATAGCCTTCTCGGGAATGCGCTCTGTACACGATACCAGCGCAAGCGAGAATATTGCCACAATGCAAAGTACTGATTTCATCTTAAACATGTGTTTTATTTTTTTATTTTACAATTATTTCCGTTTTTGCTGGTTAGATTGCATCCTCTGGAGTCTCCTCTGTTGCTGGAGCATAGAAGGTACAACCGTCAAACTCACTATCCGAAGTCGAAGTGAAGTTGATATCCCAAGGCTCGCCATAGATTGCGTTCATATAGTTGGTTGCATCGACCTTCAACTCGGCGGTTGCACCACGCAATATATAACCACCTACGTAGCAATCGTTGATACCGATTGGCCACTCACCTTCCGAGAGGTACTTCGCTACGTCGTTTGCAGTGCTCTGAGTATAGACAAATATACGTGGCATACCTACAATCGAACCTACGTTGGTTGTAGCCTGCTCCAATGCGTAAATATCGCCTGTGTTGCGGCACCACTGCATACCACCACGGTGTGCTATTACCGCCTCCTCACGCTTCGAAGGCTCTACTGCCGACCAGTAGTAACCTGCGATACCACCTGCATAACCTGTCGAACCTACAGCTCCCTCGTTTACAGCGTACTCAACGCGGCAGTACTGATGCTCAGGCATATAGTCTGGATGAGCATTATTATCCGAAGACTTCGCACTAGCTACTGCATTAGCTGCCGAGTTGTTCTCACGCAAGATACCTGCGATACCACCTGCATACATATACTTAGCACCGTAACGGCCACGAGTTACAACCTTGCCGTTCTCACGAATAACTACGATATCTCCCGTGTTGATGGTTGGATCATCTGCGGTACCGGTAATCTTCACATACCAGCTACCGCAACCGATGATACCACCCAAGATACCCGAGAAACCGTGGATGCGGCCCGAGTTCTTACAAGAGGTAATCGTTGCGTTACAACCATTCTCGCGAGTACCAAGGTTACCACCTACTGCGGTATCGCTATTTGTAGAGTGGCCGATACCACCGGTGTACTGACCAATGATACCACCTACGGCTGTATAGTAGTATTCCTTATTTGGAGATGCTACGCCATTGCTACGATCCCACTGAATCGAGCCCGAGTTCTCGCAGTGGTCTGCAACAACATTGATGTTGCCATAGTGCTGTGTAAAACCGTTGTGGCCCATATTTGCACTACCGAGGATACCACCTGCATAGTTGTAGTTGTAGGTCAATACCATCGAAGTTGTGCGATACTCGATATTACCGCTATTCTTACAGTTGTAGAACTCAGCCTGCAACTGACTCTTATACCACTTACCACCCGAGTAGCCTTCAAGACCGATATTGGTACAACGGTCTGCTGCGCAGTGGAGAGCCTGTCCGAGGATACCTCCGGCACACTGATATACCGAAGCACCTACCTCGCCATAATGAATATCACCCGAGTTGGTACAGTTGCGGAATATAGCATAGTGCTTATACTTCGAGAAGTCGCCCTCCAAGTTACCGAACACACGATAGTCGAAGTGTGTAGCAGCAATACCACCCATATTGATAAAGAATGCGTGGATATACTTCTTTGCGTCGATAACTGTACCGATACCTGCGTTGTCGATAGCAATTCTACCCTCGTTGTTAACGATGTCGCACTCCAAGTTACTTACAAGAATGTCGGCGATACCACCCGCAATGCTCAAACACTTCGCACCACCAGCGTTAGGAACGGTTACGTCCGCCTTGTTTGTACAACCCGACAACTTGTATGAAGTCTCCTTCATTGTTGTACCAGGCATCTTCGAGAGATCCATCATACGACCAAACAGACCTGCAACGTTTACACGTACGAACAAACGACGGTTCTGACGGTCGTTATCATCGACGTCAGACCACTGATACTCACCAGTATCCTCCATATCGGCAGATGGTGAGTTGTTGGTCGAAGCTGGAGTACCGAGGATAGTTACCTTTCCACTGTTCACCAAGCCACCGAACTCACATACGTAAGCAGTTTGGTTCTCCTGCGGTGTGAATACACGACCCGCGATACCACCTACATCGAAACGCGAAGTTGCCAACTCACCGAGGTAGTCAACACGCAATGGGTTGAGCAAACAGTTGTGAGTAATCTCGCCATTATTTTGGCAGCCCGACATATTGAAGTCAGTCTCACCAACTACACCACCAATTGCAAGGTCGTGAGTCATAATGTTACGCCAGTTGTTTGCAGTAGCCTTCTCTGTCGCCTCGTTGAAGCGAGGACAAGTGTTACCAGCGTGTCCCTCCGAGAGAATATCACCGTCGTTGATACAATCATAGAGAGCAGCCTTCGAAGCCCAACCAGCGATACCGCCGATGTAAGCACCATCGGTTGCTATACCTTTATATATAATACTACCTGTATTGTCGCAACCCGAGATAGCCTTGTCAACGCTAATCGAGCCTGCCGTAGTTGGATATGCTGTATTCATTGTAGCGTAGCCGAATACACCACCTACGTGAATGCTTGCTGGGATATTCTTAGCGTTTGTCATATCAGGCACCTCAACAGTACCATTGTTGGTCAAACCGCTAATGCCACCGTCCTTAGCTGTGAGGTAACCGAAGCCACCCGAAACGTAAATCTTCGGAGCGTAGCCGTAGATTGTTACGTTACCGTTATTGGTCATACCATTCTGGAACTTACCTGCGGTGATAGCATCGAGTTTGGTGATATTGGATGCAACACCACCATTTGCAGGAGCTGCATCGGTTGTAACAGCACCAGCCAAGCCGGCAATACCTCCAACGCAAGCCATTATCGAAGCCTCGCCCTTATACTCAACGACGCCCGTCGTTGCATTATCGAACTGTACGGTATGAGAGTTCTCACGATATACACCGCAGTAACCACCTACGTAAGCCAAAGGCGACTTACCGGCATAGGTTACACGACCTGTATTGCGGATACCTGTGGTACCAGCGCCCTTATCCGAGCCATACGAGTAACCGAAAATCGAACCGATATAGGTCTCTGCCGAAGTATTTGCTCTTGTCTCTACACTACCAGAGTTGTAACAACCTGGATACTGCAATGTAATGTTAAGGGTATTAGCCAAGATACCTCCAACATACAATATACGAGCCTTCACATCATCCTCTACAATGATGTCGCCCGAGTTCGAGCAGTTGTTCATCTTAATCTCCGCCTTATACGCTGCTGTACCGAGCAAGCCCGACACCCACATCATACGAGATGACGAATTCGAAACCTTAACCACACCCGAGTTCGAGCAGTTGTGAATCTCGTCACAGCTGTCGCTGATATAACCGAACATACCCGAAGCAAATGCGATCAAGTTATTGGTTGTTGGGTGTTCATATGAATCAGTTGATACATTAAACTGCACATTCACGGCACCGCTATTCTTACAATCTGCAATGTAGTCAGACTCAAAGACACCAATACATGCCGAGCTGAAGATATTAGAAGCTCCGCAGTACTGCCAGCCGAAGTTAACATTACCGTCATTACTACAATTCTCGGTCTTAACGTTATTGCCAATGCCCAACTGAGCCTTTCGACCCGCACGGGCACCAATAACGCCCGCAATAGCAGTATTCTTATCTATTGTTGCTTTGTGATACTGAATATCACCGTTACCTGCCACGCTACCAGCGATGTTGAGCACTGCACTCTTCTCGTTGTGGCAATCGCTAACCAACTCCGACCAAGTGAAACCTACTACACCACCGAGTGCCATATTGGCATTCTCAACGACCTGGCTACCCTTAGGGTGACTTGCGTGACTCGAAGAAGTACCAGTACAAGATGCACCAAAGTTATCACGAGCAACGTAGTAGCACGAACCGAAGTACTCAATCGAACCAGAGTTTGTACAACCCTTAATCTCCTTGGTACCCTTCTCGGCATAAGCAACTACACCACCGATATTACAATTCTTATTAATCTTGAACAACTCGCCAAAGTAGAGTTGACCACTATTCTCACAATCAGTAATAGAGTTAGCCTCCAACTTACCGAGTACGCCACCGATATTTGCCTTTGTGAGAGCATCGTTGATTGTAAGCGAACCCTTGTTCTCGCAATTTGCAACCAATACCTTCGATGCTCCAATAACACCACCCCAATCGAGATCGAGCATAGGCTTGTTGATAGTCAACTCGCCACCGTTTACATTGCCGTCGAATGCACCGTCAACAACATAACCTGCAACACCTCCGATGTATGGGAATGCCTTTGTACTCTCCGAATCATCGTTCCACGCAATAGTACCGTTGCTGGTATTCTCTGCAACAACAGGGTGCTTGTCGCCATTAGCGCAAACATAACCTACAACACCACCAATGCTTGGATAGAACTCCTTGCTCTTACCGTCAGCACCCGCAACAGTTGTAATGTTGATATCTACGTTGCTCTCAGCGAGCGAAACCTTACCACCATATACACCTCCGACAACACCACCGATGTTAATCAACTTGTAGTCGTTGCTGAGTGCGAGTTTGCTATTCTTATACTCGATAGAGCCCTTTGCCGAGCAGTTGAAGATTGTACCAACCTTGTCGCCCGAAACGGAGAGCGAGCGAGCAAGCAAACCAACCTTGCCCTTGGTCTCCTCTACGATGTTACCCTCAACCTTAACGTTCGAGATAGTACCAACAACATTCTCACCAAAGAGAGGTGCAGACAAGCCCTTGATAGTGTAGCCACGACCCTCGAACAACGACGAGAAGCCGTCCAACGAAGTCCACTCCTTACCTGTCATATCGACATCGGTAACGAGGAGCGCACCGTCGTAGTTGCTATTGAAAGTACCAGCCTTAACCTCGTTTGCCAAAGTCTGCATATCTGCATCCGAACCAATGAGGAGCATAGTCTCGCAAGCGTCGAAGTCGAACTCAACCGCAGGGAACTCGCGAACCTTACCGCCGAGCAACTTCTTGTCGCCCTTAGCGTCGAAAGTTCTCGAATATACCTTACCCGACTGCTCTACGAAGTTCACCTCGAAGGTTGTGTACTCACCCTTTGGAACTACGATGTAGAATACATCCTCCTTGTCCGACGAAAGCTTATAGCTATCGCCCTCGAAGTTGTAGAACACGGTTGGATAGGTGCTCTCGCGAGCCTCGAGTGTTCCAGCTACAACGTCGTCCTTGTCAGCACAGTAAACGTCGAACACACCAGCAATTGGCGCAGCGTCAACAGTCGAAACCGAGATATACTTCAAATCTACGTTCTGACCAGCCTTTGCCTTAATAGCGAAACGAAGAGCTGTCGCGAGATGCTCCATATGGATATCATCGAAACCGCTCGACCACGCATACATAGGTGCGCTGTTCGGTGCAAAAGAGCCCTCGGTGTGCTGCTGCTCTGCAGAGAACACTACAGGGTACTTTCCGCTGTTAGCCACAACCGCAACATCATCGCCCTGGAAAGGATAAACGATGTGGTACGGAATCGTAACTCCAAGAGGCAAGTCGAACACTGCAACGTTCGGTTTCTCCTCGTAGATGGCAATGCCAGTTGTTGGCTTACCATTGACAGCGAGTACATCTGTCTCGCTCCACGATACTGGATACTTTCCGTCAACCTTTTCGCCCAACTCGGTACGAGTCGGAACAGGCATCGAAACTTGCAGCGTCTTTACTTCGCCACTTCCTCCGCCAACCTCCGAGATAATCGGAGCCTGGTCCTCTGTCAAGTCCTGCGTACAACCTGCCGCTGCAAGCAGAACTACCGACATCAAAAGTTTAGTAAAATTTTTCACGCTAATAGTTTTTAAAAAGTTTGTAATTGTTTGTTATATTTTGATTTTGTTATTGCTTCGTTCAAAATCGTCGTTTTTTTTGTCATTGTTCTTACGTATGCGTGAATTGCGCGCGCACGCAGAAAAACAAAAAGATTAGTCGCTCCGCAATCTTTGCGAGGCGATAAATCTTTGCCACAACGGACTTATACCCTACAGCAAGTCCTCATAACTATCGTACAATCATTATTTTAAGGTTTCGCCACACGAATGCGTCCATTCGACGTGACTCAATTCAGTTTCATTTGGTGATACAAAGGTACAAATTTTTTTCTTACAAACAACCCTTTGCAACACATTTTTTTGAAAAAAAAGTTCACTCCCCGGCTACCACTCTATCGGCTCTTTGCCGACGCCCTCAAGATAGGCATTCGCCTTTGAAAAGTGTCGCGAACCGAAGAAGCCTCTGTAAACAGAGAGTGGCGACGGATGAACCGCCTTAAGCACAAGATTTTGCGAGGTATCGACCATCGCACCCTTTTTCTGCGCATAACTACCCCAAAGCATATAAACCACACCCTTTTTCTTCTCTGCGATAAGTCGCACTACCGCATCGGTAAATTGCTCCCATCCGCGACCAGCGTGCGATGCCGCCTCGTGAGCCCTTACCGTAAGCACAGCATTCAGCATCAGCACTCCCTGCTCTGCCCATCTATCGAGGTTGCCACTCGCTGGTATAGGTTTGCCGATATCCTCGGACACCTCCTTGAAAATATTGCGCAATGAGGGTGGGAAATCCACTCCGTCGTCCACCGAGAAGCATAGTCCATTCGCCTGACCATCACCATGATATGGATCCTGACCGATAATCACAACCTTCAGCCTATCGAGCGGACACTTATCGAACGCTCTGAATATGTTTCGTGCCGCCGGAAAGACCTGCGTCGAGGCGTATTCGCCCTTGACAAAATCGACCAATTCGGCAAAATAGGGCTTCTCGAACTCCTCACGAAGCAACTCCTTCCAATCCTCTGCTATACGAACATTCACGATTCCAACATTTTTTTTGGTTTCTTGCGAGAGCGAAGATAATAATTTTAGAGGAAAGAATTGCACTTTTTGGCAAAAATTCGTATCTTTGTGAAGAAACAACTATAAAACATAGATATATGAAAAAGATTTTTGCATTGCTAACGCTCTTGTTGGCAGCATCGTGTGGCGAGCCACAGATTCAACTCCTCGACAAAGAGAATTTCGAAACTCAGGTAAACGACAAAGCGGTATCGCTCTACACACTGCGTGGTGGTACCGTGATTATGCAGGTCACAAACTACGGAGCCCGCGTAGTGTCGTTGTGGACACTCGACCGCTATGGCAAATATGCCGATATTGAGATTGGCTACGAAAACATCAACCGCTATATCAACAACACCGGCGAGCGTTATCTCGGCGCCGTAGTTGGTCCTGTTGCCAACCGCATCGCCAATGGTACATTCTCGCTCGAGGGCAAGCAGTACACCCTGCCACAAAACAACAATGGACAGACGCTGCACGGCGGAACTTTAGGCGTAGACTGCATCGTTTGGGACGTTGTATCGCACAAGCAGAGCGAAATCACATTCAAGACCACCCTACCCGATGGTCAGGATGGTTTCCCTGCAAACCGCACAATATTGATGACCTACTCGCTCACACCAGAGAACGAGTTTAAGGTATCTTACGAGGCTACAACCGATGCAACAACCGTATTAAACCTCTCGCACCACTCATTCTTCAACCTCGAAGGCGATGGCGAAGGCACAATTCTTGATCACGTATTGACAATAAACAGCAAAGCTATTACACCGGTAAACGAGTACCTCATCCCTACGGGCGAGATTATGGATGTTGAGGGCACTCCGTTCGACTTCCGTGAGGCTCACGCCATTGGCGAGCGCGTAAACGCCGACCACCCACAGCTAAAAGCGGGTGCAGGCTACGACCACAACTGGATAATCGATCGCGAGGACAACGGCAAGATTATAAAGGTTGCCGACGTATACTCGCCAAAGAGTGGTCGCGGTATGGAGGTATGGAGCGACCAGATTGCCATTCAGTTCTACTGCGGCAACTTCTTCGATGGCTCGTACAACAACAAATATGGTAAACCTATCCTCTATCGTGGAGCGATTGCCCTCGAGACACAACGCTATCCGGACGCACCAAACCAGCCGTCGTTCCCAAGCGTTGTTGTAAAGCCAGGAGAGGTTTACAAGCACACTTGTATTTATAAATTTTATGCAAAATAGTTAGATAATTATGACAGACTTAACACCAACCCCACATATCGCAGCCAAGCGCGGCGAGATAGCCGAGCGAGTAATTATGGCGGGCGATCCTCTGCGTGCAAAGTTTATGGCAGAGCGTTATCTCGAGAACCCAAAACTCGTAAACCAAGTGCGTGGAATGTATTGTTACACGGGAACTTACAAAGGTAAAGAGGTTTCGGTTATGGGACACGGAATGGGTATTTCATCAATCGGCATCTACACCTTCGAGCTGTTCAACTTCTACGGCGTAAAGCGCATCATCCGCACCGGTTCGGCTGGTGCATATCAACCCAATTTGCACATTGGCGATATAGTGATAGCGCAGGGTGCGTGCGACAACTCCAATTTCGCAGCGCAGTATAACCTTCCCGGCACTTTTGCCCCTATCGCCGACTACGAGATGTTGAGCGCAGCGGTAGAGAAGGCGAAGGCTATGGGCGTAAACTATGCTGTAGGCAATATTCTCGCATCGGAGATATTCTACAACGACAACCCTGAGGCGTGGAAGCAGTGGCAGAAGATGGGTGTTTTAGCTGTCGAGATGGAGGCTTCGGCACTCTATATGAATGCAGCACGCAGTGGCAATCAGGCACTCTGCATCTGCACCATCTCCGACTCGCTCGTAACCCACGAGGAGACTACCGCCGAGCAGCGTGAAAAGACCTTCACAGATATGATGGAGATTGCATTCGAAATAATATAACATCCGATATGAAACGCTTTCTAACCCTCTTAATTATAGGTATAGCCTACTCGAGCAGTGCTTTGGCGTGGGGAAAGTTGGGACACGAAGTGATTATCGAGGTTGCCAAACGACACATATCCGACAAGACTAAGCAGAAGTTGGAGAGGTATATGCCGTGCGACATCACCGAGGATGGCTCGTATATGGACTACCACCGTCACGATAAGGAGATTGGCTACACAACATCGTGGCACGTCTACAACGTGGACGAGAATGGCGAATACGATATGAACCCTCGACTCCACAAAGGCGATGTAGTATTGGCGTTGAAGGTGTCGGACTACAACCTTTCGAGATTGGAGAAGTTGACCGACTCTGCCGTGGTGATGAATGTTCGTTGCCTGATTCACTTTGTGGGCGATATGCACTGCCCTACCCACTCCTACGTGCCGGGACCACGATGTTTCTGGCCCTGTGAGTTAAATGGCAAGAAGATCAAAGCCTTCCACAGTCTCTACGACTACATCCCTAAAGACCTTCACCCCAACAAATCGTGCGAGGAGATTGCCGCCGAGATTGACAACGCCAAGAAGAGCGATATTAAGCGTATTCAGAAGGGCGATTTTCACGATTGGGCAAAGGATGTGGGTGTGAAGAATGCTGTGATTTACAAGTGGAACCCGCACAACACAAAGGTTCTGAACCCCAACACAATAGAACTCTCGCGCGACCTCGTAAACATACAGATGCGCGATGCAGGATATCGTCTTGCTTACCTCTTAGACCAATACTTCGACAACTAAACTATGAAAAAGATTCTTATTATTGCCGCTGTACTTCTGTCAATATCGTATAGCGCACAGGCGTGGAACAAGTTGGGGCATCGCACGGTTGTAGAGATTGCCAAACGACACCTGAGCGAGAAGGCGAAGGAGAACATAGCAAAGTATATGCCTTACGACATTACCAAAGATGCGTTATGGATGGATTATAACCGAGGTAAGAAATCTCCGTACCGTTTCACAAATAGCTGGCACTCATACTACTACGACTCGAACTTTCGCCACGACCCGAATGTAAAGCATAAGATTCAGAATGGCGACACAATGCGAGGTCTGGACTTGGCAACATACAACCTTGAAAACTACAAGGAGTTGTCTGATTCTGCGGTAGTATTCAACCTCCGCGCTATTTTGCACTTCGTGGGCGATATGCACTGCCCTTCGCACTGCAAATACATAGATGGTCGCGACGATGCAAAGCCACACGTATTTGTAAAGGAGCAACCAATGGGCTCGTTCCACGGTTTCTACGACTCAATGCCGGAGCATATCTACGGCTGGGATAAGGAGCCGGCAGAACTCGCAAAGGAGTTGGACACATACTCGAAAGGTAAGATTAAAAAGACGTGCAAAGGCGACCATTACGTGTGGGCGCAAGAGTGTATGCGCACCACATATGTAATACATCAGTGGAATCCAAACGATAACACAAAGGACCTACGCGACGACACCATCGAACTATCCAAAAGCGTAATAGACATTCAGTTACGCCACGCAGGATACCGACTGGCTTACCTGCTAAACAAATACTTCGGAGAGTAAAAGAGTGGTCGCAAAATTGCGACCACTCTTTTTTTGCTATTAGCTATTGGCTGTTAGCCATTAGCTTTTTTATTTTAGAGCCTTGAGTTGCTCCTCAATAGCCGCAATCTTAGCCTCCGCATCGCGTCTCTTATTCTGCTCATTCTCAACAACCTGAGCAGGTGCTGACGACACGAAACGCTCGTTCGAGAGTTTCTTCATCACGGTTGCGAGGAAGCCCTGCTGATATGCCAAATCCTTCTCCAACTTCGCAATCTCAGCCTCCTTGTCGATATTATCACCCATCGGAACAAAGTACTGCGTAGTCTTAACAATAAAGGCAGCGTCCATAGGGTTCTTTTCGGTTACGAAGGTTACTGCCGAGAGGTTAGCCATCTTCACGATAACAGCCTCATACTCCGATGGATAGTTCTCGTCGCGAACAACCTTCAACTCCAAAGCCTCCTTCTGTGCGAGGTTCTTCTGCTTGCGAATGTTACGCACGGCAGATACAACCTCCTGCACCAAAGCAAAGCGTGCGAGAGCCTTCTCGTCAGCCTCGACAGCCTTAGGCATCGATGCCACACAAATAGACTCACCCTCCTTGCGCTCTGCCAAATCCTGCCAAATCTCCTCGGTCACGAACGGCATAAATGGATGTAAGAGGAGCATCAACTGCTCGAAAATCTGCTTTGTAGCCGCCATCGTAGTAGCGTCGCAAGGCGAGCCATACGCCGGCTTAATCATCTCCAAGTACCAACCGCTGAAGTCGTCCCAGAAGAGTTTGTATGCCACCATCAACGCCTCCGAGATACGATAGTTTGTGAAATTATCCTCAATCTCCGCCAACGCTGCATTGAAGCGGTTTGTGAACCACGCCACAGCCTGCTTCGAGCAATCGCTCTGCGCCAACGACTCATCTACCTGCCAACCATTGATAAGGCGATAAGCGTTCCAAATCTTATTTCCGAAGTTACGACCCTGCTCACAGAGAGCGTTGTCGAACATCAAGTCGTTACCAGCCGACGAGCAGAGCATCATCGCAACACGCACGCCATCCGCACCATACTCAGCAATCAAATCGAGTGGGTCAGGCGAGTTGCCCAACTGCTTCGACATCTTGCGACCAATCTTATCGCGCACAATACCTGTGAAGTATACATTGCCGAACGGCTTCTCGCCACGATACTCATAGCCCGCCATAATCATACGAGCTACCCAGAAGAATATAATATCCGGACCTGTTACGAGGTCGTTGGTTGGATAGTAGTACTTAATCTGCTCGTTGTCAGGGTTGCGAATGCCATCGAATACCGAGATTGGCCACAACCACGACGAGAACCAAGTATCGAGTACATCGTCGTCCTGACGCAAGTCTGCCAACGTAAGCGACGCATCGCCCGTCTTCTCGTGAGCCAAAGCCAACGCCTTCTCTGCTGTCTCGGCTACAACATAACCACCTTTTGGAAGGTAGTATGCCGGAATACGCTGACCCCACCACAACTGACGCGAGATACACCAGTCTTTGATATTCTCCATCCAGTGACGGTAGGTGTTCTTATACTTCTCAGGCACGAAGCGGATAATATCCTCCAATACAGCCTTGGTTGCAGGCTCCGAAATCTCCTTCATAGCCATAAACCACTGCATCGACAACTTAGGCTCGATAGCCACACCTGTACGCTCCGAGTAACCTACATTGTTGGTGTAAGCCTCGGTCTTCTCGAGAAGGTCGGCATCCTGCAAATCCTTCTCAATCTGCTTGCGGCAGTCGAAACGATCTACGCCAACATACATACCAACCTTATCGTTGATTGTACCGTCGTCGTTGAATATATCGATAGTTTCGAGTCCATACTTTTCGCCCAACATATAGTCGTTCACGTCGTGCGCAGGGGTAACCTTCAATGCACCAGTACCGAACTCGATATCTACATACTCATCACGAATGATCGGAATCGAACGATTCACGAGTGGCACAATCACACGCGCACCCTCCGGAATATCGGCATAGCGAGGGTCGTTAGGGTTGAGGCAGACTGCTGTATCGCCCAAAATGGTCTCGGGACGTGTTGTAGCAACAATGATGTTACGATCCGAGCCCTCCAACTTGTAGCGCAAGTAGTAGAGTTTACCCTGCGACTCCTTATAGATTACCTCCTCGTCCGAGAGAGCAGTCTTTGCCGACGGATCCCAGTTTACCATACGCACACCGCGATAGATCTTGCCCTTACGATAGAGGTCGCAGAATACCGAAATCACGCTCTCGGTACGCTCCGGATCCATCGTGAAGCAGGTGCGTTCCCAGTCGCACGATGCACCCAACTTACGCAACTGCTTGAGGATAATGCCACCGTGCTTCTCCTTCCACTCCCACGCGTGAGCGAGGAACTCGTCACGAGTGAGGGTCGCCTTATCAATACCCTCTGCCTTCAACTTCGCAACAACCTTCGCCTCGGTAGCAATCGAAGCGTGGTCGGTACCAGGTACCCAGCACGCATTCTTGCCGAGCATACGAGCGCGACGTACCAACACATCCTGAAGTGTATTGTTCAACATATGTCCCATATGCAACATACCCGTTACGTTTGGCGGTGGGATAACAATGGTGTAAGGCTCGCGAGCATCAGGCTCCGAGTGGAAAAGGTTCTTCTCAATCCAGTAGTCGTACCACTTCGACTCAATCTCTTGTGGTAAATACTTGTCTGCAATCGCCATAGTTATATATTTTTTGTTTTTATAATCGCTTGTTTCCAATCTGCAAAAATAGCAAAAACTTTTGGGAATACGATATTTTTCTCCCTATTTCTGCCAACAATAACCACTTTTATACAATAAATGGAGGGTTTGTGTTCGTTTTTAGAACAAAATGACTATTTTTGTGAAACAAAAAGCAATACGAATATGAAAAAGTTACTCTCTCTATTGGCGATTGCCTTCACGCTCGCCATCGTACCAACCGCAGCAATCGCTGACACAGCAAAGGATTCGGCTACGGTAAAAATCACAACCGACAACTACGACTCGGTCGTTGCACAAAACAGTTTGGTAGTTGTCGACTTTTGGGCTACGTGGTGCGGACCGTGCGTAGCACTCACACCAATTCTCGAGGAGTTGGCAAAGGAGTATAAAGGCAAGATTGTAGTGGGCAAATGCGACGTAGACAACAACCGCCAACTCACCAGCAACTTCGGCATCAGAAGCATTCCTGCGCTATTCTTCATCAAGAATGGCAAGGTCGTGGATCAACACATAGGCTACAGCGAAAAGGATGTTCTCAAAGAGAAGTTCGAGAAACTGCTGAAATAGGCACTACACTATAATTGTTAGGGACAAGGGTATGAAAAATAATAATTTTTCGTACCTTTGTCGCGTATATGGTAGTGGATAGCAACAAGAAACATATCTCTATTGCCATCGTAGGCAATCCAAATTGCGGCAAAACCTCGCTCTACAATCGTATTACGGGCGAGCACGAACACGTCGGCAATTACAGCGGCGTTACGGTCGAGGCGCAGAGTGCTTCGTGCCAGTACAAAGGCTACACCATCACCATCACCGACCTTCCCGGCGCATACGCTCTATCGGCAGCCACGCCTACGGAGTCGTATGTACGTCAGCACCTGATAGACCACACACCCGACATCGTTTTGAACGTCATATGTGCATCGAATCTCGAACGCAATCTCTACCTCACAACCGAACTCATAGATATGAGTCAGCGCGTGGTGGTGGCGTTGAGTATGTACGACGAAGTGGAGCGCAATGGCGCAACTCTCGACCACGACCTCTTGGGCAAGATGATGGGTGTGCCGATGTTGTGCGTCGAGGGACACAGCGGCAAAGGGGTAAACGAACTGCTGGATACGATTGTTGCAATCTACGAGAACAGAGATGAGCGAGTGCGTCACATCCACATCTATCAGGGCGTCATCGAGGAGAGCCTTATGGAACTCAACACCGAGATACGAAAACATCGCGACGAGTTGCCAAAGTGCTTTCCGCCGCGCTATTTTGCGATGAAGATGCTTGAGGACGACCAAGATATCGTGAATATGATATCGCACTGCACACACTTTGCGGAGTGGCAACACATCTGTCAAAGAGAGCAGGAGCATCTACGCTCGGACCTCGGAGCCGACGAAGATATAGCCACTACGATAGCCAACCAGAAGCGAGGTTTTATTGTCGGCGCACTGCGCGAAACATTCACAAAAGGTGAGGCCCGCCTCGAGAATATATCGCACACGATAGACCAAATTGTAACGCACCGCATACTCGGCTACCTCGTTTTCATCTTTGTTGCGTGGTTGATGTTCTACTGCACATTCAGTCTTGGGGCCTATCCGCAAGCGTGGCTCGAGGGTCTTGTAACACTTATTGGCAACGCCTTCGACACGTGGCTACCCGATGGCATACTCAAAGATATGGTATGCGATGGCATCATCGGTGGCGTAGGTAGCGTATTCGTATTCCTACCCAACATTATGATTCTCTACCTCTTCATATCGTTTATGGAGGACTCGGGCTATTTGGCTCGTGCATCGTTCATTATGGATAGGCTTATGCATAAATTTGGGCTACACGGCAAGTCGTTCATTCCGCTGATTATGGGCTTCGGATGCAACGTACCAGCCATTATGTCCACCCGTATAATCGAGAGTCGCAGTAGCAGACTCATCACCTCGTTCATCATACCATTTATGTCGTGTAGCGCACGATTGCCGATATACATAATTCTCATCGGTACATTCTTCGCTGCACACTCATCGTTGGTTATGATTTGCCTCTACCTGCTCGGCATAGTTGTAGCAATGATTACGGCTCTGCTGTTGCGTAAAGTGCTATTTAAGAGGGATGAAACACCATTTGTTATGGAGTTACCACCCTACCGCATACCTACGGCAAAGGCTACACTCTCGCATATGTGGGCGCGATGCTACCAATATATCAAAAAGATGTGGGGAATGGTGCTTGTGGCATCAATCATCGTATGGGCACTAGGCTACTTCCCTCGTCAAGAGGCAGAGGTGAGCAAGGCTGAGCAGTTCGAGCAGTCGTATATCGGCAATATTGGTCACTTCTGCGAGCCAGCATTCGCACCATTGGGCTTAGATTGGAAGGTTAGCGTATCGCTACTCTCGGGCATTGCAGGTAAGGAACTTATGGTCAGTACTCTGGGTGTTCTCTACAGCGACAGCGACACGGAGGATAGTTCGGCGCAGTTGGGCGAGAATTTGGCAAAGAGTGGCGACTTTACCACACCTTCGGCTTTGGCACTTTTGGTATTCACACTACTCTACCTCCCTTGTGTCGCCACCATAGTGGCAATTTGGGCGGAGAGCGGTTGGAAGTGGGCTATCGCATCACTACTCTACAACACCTCGGTGGCGTGGTTGTGTGCCTTTGCAGTATATCGTATTGCACTACTATTTATTTAGGCGTATGGAGTGGCACGAGATATTGGCGTGGGTGATTATAGTGGTGGCATTCGCTACAGCTGCTGTGTGGTGCATACGACGCTTAGTCTGCCCCGTATCGCAGTGCGAAAATTGCGACAAAGACTGCGCCTTAAAACGAAAAAAGACTAATTAAAAACATAAAACAATGAAGAGATTTTTACTGATTTTAGCAGCATTGTGCATTGCAACCATCGCATTTGCACAAACTTCGCGTGAGGAGATTGACCTACACCCTCACCTTGCAATTCCTACCCATTCGGTCTATGCCAGTGGCTACTACTTTGCACCTATTGCCGAGGCACCAAAGGGCTACGAGCCTTTCTACATCTCGCACTATGGTCGCCACGGCTCGCGTTGCGAGGCGAGCAGCAAGCAGTCTGCCGAGTTGGTCGAGGCGTTTGCCTTTGCCGAGAAGAATGGTCTTTTGACCGCTAAGGGCAAGGAGGCGAAAGCCCTTATCGAGAAGATCCACACCACACAAGAGGGGCGTTTTGGAGAACTCACTCTCTCGGGCGCCGAGCAGCACAAAGCCATTGCACGTCGTATGTACGACCGTTTCAAGCCGGTATTCAAGCGCGGTGCAATCATCAGCTCACGCTCGTCAACCATCATTCGTTGCATATTGAGTATGGCAGCATTCAACGAGTCGCTCAAAGAGTGCGAGCCACTCATCGAGACTCGTCTATCGGCGTCGGCTCGCGACCAGAAGATGATTCGTCCAACGGGACCTCTTACCAACGGATACGACCACAACATTCGTCGCGACGCACACCACGATTGGAAGGATATTTTGAACGAGTGGTCGGCAAAGCAAGACCTCTCGCACGTAACAAACGCCCTCTTCACCAACATCGAGCCTATCTGCGCCCACATTGGCATAAGCAAAATGGAGTTCATCGTATCCATCTACAAACGTTTAGCATTTGTACAGAACTTGGGATGGCACGACCGTGCATTCATCGATTCGATTTTCACCCCTGCGGAGCGTCATACTATGTACAAGTATGAGAACTACACTCTTTTCTGCATATATGGAGGTACTTCGTTGAAGGATTCTAATCGTTATTTTGCGACAATGAACCTCTTTGTAGACGATCTGGTTAAGTATGCCGACCTCGCTATCGAGGGCAAGAACAACGCCTCGGCAGACCTTCGCTTTGGTCACGACTACTACCTGCTCGCCATTTTGGCAACCACCAACTTCAACGAGATTCGTGCCGACCACGACTACTCGGATGTAGATAAGTTGGCGGAGTCGTGGCGTGCATACCAATTCGTAACTATGGCGTCGAACATTCAGTTCGTATTCTACCGCAACAAGAAGAGCGGCGACGTGTTGATGCGTATGCTCCACAACGAGAACGACGTAACACTCCCTATTGCGAGCGAAACCGCACCATTCTACAAGTGGGAGGATGTTCGCAAATACCTCAACGATAGAGTTGCTTCGTTCAACAAATAGGTCATCGGTTAAGACAAAAAAATTGGGCTTCTCTTTCGGGAAGCCCAATTTTCGTTTGTAGGTTTATGATTATTAAAATCTATACTCCTTGCCCTTCTCGGTGTTGAACTCGGCAACGTAGTATCTGCCCGACTGCGAGTAGGTCGCCTTCGTACCCTTAATCTTTACAGGTGTGAGCGTGCGGAGTGTGCAGTGTCCGCCCGCCAACGACACTACTCTACCGCTTGCAATGGCACCCTTCTTCCACTTCAAGTCGACCTCGAAGCCGCCCCTTGCACGCAGACCGCGGAACGAACCCTTTGCCCACGCCTTTGGCAGTGCCGGCAGAAAATCAATCGAGCCATACTGCGACTGCATAAGCAACTCCGCAACACCGGCAGGAGCTGCAAAGTTGGCATCAATCTGGAATGGTGGATGAGCATCGAGCATATTCGGATAGGTTCCCCCCATCACACCTGCCGCCTTAACTTTTGTATTAAGTTCACGTGTATAGCTCAACAACGAGCGATAATAGCCGTAGCCCTTTTCACCTTCCAACAATCGCGCATTGAGTCCGATACGCCATCCCTTTGACCAACCCGTCGAGCGTGGACCTCGCAACTCGATAGTGCGCAACACAGCCTTTGCAAGTTCAGGGGTCTTCTCTGGCGAGATTTGGTTGCCAGGGAATACGCCTATGAGGTGCGATACGTGGCGGTGATGCGGATCTCTTGCATCGAAATCGTGATACCACTCCATCAAATCGCCTCGATTGCCTATTTGATATGGGTAGAGTTGCTCCAATACGGAGTGTATCTCGCCCTTCAGCGCAGCATCTACACCCAACTCCTCGGCCGCTAGCCAAGTAGCCGAAAGCAACTCGCGAATAATAGCACGATCGGCCGTGGCGCCATAAGATGTTGCCGTTCTGCGACCGCTCGCTGGATCTTTGAACGGATTCTCAGGCGAGGTGGATGGCGAGGTTATGATATAGCCCGTCTTCTCGTCGGTAACAACCCAGTCGAGCAAGAACTGCGCTGCCCCTTTCAACAGAGGATAGGCGTGCTCGGCCAGATATTTTTTGTCTTGGGTATAGAGGTAGTGTTCCCACAAGTGTGTCGCCAACCACGCACCGCCCATATTCCAATTTGCCCAATATGGTCGACCTGCGCCCTCGCCAACAGGGTGTGTCATAGCCCACAAGTCTGTGTTATGGTGAGCGCACCAACCTCCACAATCGTAGTAGTCGCGAGCCGTCTTTGCACCCGACTTTGCCAACAACGAAAGGAAAGACAACAACGGGTCGTGCAACTCCGAGAGGTTGAGCACCTCGATTGGCCAATAGTTCTGCTCGGTGTTGATGTTTATGGTGTAATTGCTATTCCAAGGCGGAAGTAGTTGCTCGTTCCATATACCCTGCAAGTTCGTAGGCACATACTTTGTACGCGACGAGGAGATAACCAAATAGCGAGCAAAATGGATATATAACGCCTCTAGTTCCTTATCCTCACCACCTTCGGTGTAGGCCTGCAAACGCTTATCAGTTGGGATATGCGACATATCCTTGCCGTCGAACTCCACGTCCACACGGTCAAAGAACGAAGTATAGTCGGCAATATGGCGCTCCTTCAGCTCCTTATACGAGAGTTTTTCGGCCTCGGCCAACTGCTTGTGGGCAATTGACATATAAGGTCTACCCTCCTTTACCGGATCTTTATCGTAGCCATTAAAACTTGTTGCTGCGGTTACAAGCAAGACAACGCGCTTACAACCTTTAAGATAGAGTTTTCCATCCTTGCACTCAACCTCGCCATCGTACTCTACAGGTTTGACAAGTGTAGCGAAATGGATACCGCGTTTTTCGTCCCACGACACCTCCTTTGTTCTGAACGAGATATTGTACGGAGCGTATCCATCGGCCGTAAGAACGCCATCTTTTGCTGTAATCTTGTAGCGCAATTTTCCGCCTAACGACAACTCGGCATTCATCTTCTCCTTACCCTTTGCGACAAGCTCCACCACCATAACTTTATCGGGGTGCGACACAAAGTAGGTGCGAGTATAGTTGGTCTTGCCAAGAGTGTAGTTTATCGTGGTGGTGGCATTTGTCAGGTTGAGCTCTCGACGATAATCCACAGCTTCGCCTCCCGCATTGAAGTCGATATTAAGCGTAGCCATCGGCATATATACCTGCGAGAATTTGCCCTGCTTTTTCAGCTGCAACTCATCGGCTTTGCGATAGTCATCGACCGCCAAAGCTTGGCGAATTTCTGCTAAAATTCTCTTTTGTTCCTCGGCATCGACTTCGCTTTTGACCGGTTCGCCCGACCACAAAGTCATTTCGTTTAGGTTGATTGTTTCCTGCTCGACGCCACCATATACGATAGCGCCCATCTGACCATTACCCATCACCAACGACTCAATAAACTCGTCGGCAGGATAGTCGTACCACAACTTCGTACGCGAATCGTTACCCTTGGCGCTACATAGGAAGGTGGCGGCCAACAACAAAGCAAAAGAGAGTCCCCTTTTCATAGAATCAAGACCTTAGGTTTATAGATTTTCGAGGGTGTAATCAATCATCTTCTGTCGCACCAAGGTCGTAGCCGAAGGGCGCATCGAGTGATTTTGGTCAGGATAGACCATCATATCGTACTGCTTACCCGCTTCGTTCAACCTACGACACATCTCCATCGAGTTTTGGAAATGGACATTATCGTCTGCCGTTCCGTGAATTATCAACAGGCGAGTACGTTCCGATAGCTTCTCGGCGTGAGAGAGTGGTGAGTTATCGTCATAACCCTTTGGGTTGTGTTGTGGCAGACCATTGTAAATCTCGGTGTAGATGGTGTCGTAGTATCGCCACGAAGTAACCGGAGCCACCGCAATAGCCATACGGAACAGACCTTCGCCGTGCAGAGCACAATTCAACGCCATAAACCCGCCATACGACCAACCATAAATGCCAATTCGCTCGGCGTCGACAAACTCCTGCTTGGCGAGAAAACGAGCAAACGAAATCTGATCCTCGACCTCCTTGCGACCGAGGTCGGCATAGGTACATTTCTTGAACTTCTCGCCCCTAAAGCCCGTACCGCGACCATCGCAGCACGCCACGATATAGCCATCGTGCGACAGCGCATCCTCCCAATCGAGCGACCAGCGATTGCGCACCGACTGCGAGCCGGGACCCGAATACTGCGTCAGCAAAACAGGGTACTTCTTGCCCTTTTCAAAGCCCAACGGCAACTGAATATAGTAGTTGAGTGTGTCGCCACGCTCGGTTACAAACTGCTTAAACTCGCGCTTCGACCAAACACCTCGCTCGGCAACTTTTGCACGGTTATCGACCAGCGTATCAACCACCTTGTCCGATGCCTGATGCACCGTTACAACATTCGGCATATCGGCAGTCGTTGCAGTGCGGATATAGTAGCGCATACCCGCAGAGGCCTGCACCGAATAGAACGCAGACTCCGTTGTATGCAACCTCTTGCCCTTGCCATTCAGCCCCACCGAGTACAAATCACGACACAACGGCGAACGCTCGGTCGAGAGGTAGTAGATGCGATTTTTAGCAACACCTACAACCGACGTAACCTCCCACTTACCCGAAGTGATAGCATTCAAACGCCCTTTGTGGATGCTGTGCAGATAGAGATGATTGTAACCAGAGGTTGTCTCCTCGCACACTATAAATCGTTCGTCGTCAATAAATTGCACGGTTGATGCCGAAGGTCTTTCGACATAGGTCGCGCTCTTCTCCTCGTAGATTGTTCGCACGCCATCATCCTCGCACAGCAACACCTCGAAGTGATTTTGAAGGCGGTTTACTCGGTAGAACGACAACTTGCCCGCCGGTGTCCACACCAAATTAAAGATATATTGGTCGCTACACTCGCCCGTAGGCACCTGCTCGACTTTGTCTGTAGCGACATCGTAGAGATGAAGTGTAACTACCGAATTTCTGTCGCCAGCCTTTGGATATTTGAACGAATAGGCCTTGTTGTAGAGTTTGTCGTCGTAACGCATCATCTCGAAGGTAGGTACCTCGCTCTCATCGAAGCGTAGATAGGCAATCTTTGCGCCGTCGGGCGACACGGCATAAGCCTTCGTGAAGCCATACTCCTCCTCGTAGACCCAATCGCTTGTGCCGTTGATAATCTTGTTCCACTCGCCGTCGCTTGTGATAGCCTTCGACTCTGCCGTAGCAATATCGTATGTATAGAGGTTGTTCTCTTTGGCATAGACGAGCGACTTACCATCGGGCAGAAACTCCACGTCGCGCACCCGTTCCAACACTTTGCGAGCCTTGCCGCCCACCTCTGCTACATAGTAGTCGGCAGTAGCCGAATGGCGATAGATGGGTTTTATGCTTCGAGCATCGGATAGCAAAATCTGCTTCTCGTCTGCCGAGAAGGTATACGAGCCAATGCGGAAATCACCACTATATACGACGACGCTATCTGCACGATTGGCGTAGTTGCATCGCACAATTTTCGAGCCCTCAATAATCGTAAAATGCTCGCCATCAGCCATTGAGCGCACGCCATATATCGCACCATTTGCAGCACGGCACTTGGCTATATCGCTATACTTTACGGTTGAGCCGTATGTAACGACAGTGGCGCATATAATCGCCACTGCCAAGAGAACTGTTTTTTTCATAGAAACATTCTTTCTTTATATCTACTACCGTAGGTTGACTAAAAAGTAGGGATTTTTAGGCTTGCGCACTCCGAGAAACCGCAGTTTACTTGGCGTAAATGAGGATTTCGAGGAGAAGCGTAACGACAAAATCACACTTTTTTGTCGACCTACTAAATATCGTCTACATTGAAGTCGTAATCCAGTCGCTTACCGGTTACAAACTTCGAGTTATCCATCTTGGTGTTGAACTGCTCGACGGTAACTCGTTTGTTCGCATCGTAAGGCGGTGTCAAGAGGTCGAAATTGAGCGCATAATTAATAGCGGTTTCGAGCACCGTAATAAGATTCTCGCGCGAGATAGCCTCCTTGCCGAAATTCGATGCGCGCACCAATGTCTGTCGTTTACCCTCCACAAAAAACATCTTCTCGCGGTTGATAAAGATACGACCAATCAAATAGCCCTCATCTGCCGAGCGGTTGAATTTGAACGAGTCGGAGAGGAAGTCGTAGATGTCGATAACTCCGCAGTACGAGTTTGCCTTATCGCTCTGCACATACTCGTTTTGCCAGATAACGTGGTCCGAATCGAAGTTGAAAACATCGGTGTGCATACGCACAATCAACAGATCCGATGCGATTTGGAGTTGCGCCTCGAACTTACCTCTATCGCGATACTCGATACGCACACGGCGGTCGAGTTTGCCATCCAGAGCATCATCAATCTCCGACGCCATCTCCAACAAAGTATCCTTCAACTCGCCAAATACGGCAAAAGTATTGTCAAAAACTCGCTGCTTGAGCGACGACTTGTCGATAATTGCCGACAATATTTTCTCACGAAGTTCTACCATAATATTATGTTGTTTTTCATTATTTCACTATTTCCAGTCGTTGCGATTGTATATCACACGCTCGCCCCAGCAAGGTATCCAGAGGTGGTTGTGGTCCCACTTTTCGCGCGAACGGAGCGCATCGTGGAAGGTCCAGCGCCACTTCTTAATACGGTGGCCCAACTCCTGAATGTGCGACATAAAGACGTGGCGAGGGGCAAACTTGTAGATTGCCTGCTGAACGTCCATGCCAACACGAATGTGCGGGATAAAAATATCCACGCGCTGCTGCGGATTGAGCTGTTCGTGGTCGTGCGAATCGCCCGTATGATAGATTATCGTGTGGTTGGTATTTGCACCGCAATCAATCTCGTACGAAGCTACAAAGTTGCGCAGATTCTTCTTGTTGTGGTCGCCAATGGTTACTCGCACGGTTACATCACCCATCTTGTAGACGCCTTCATGCTCAACACGCATCTCCTCAACATCTTTAATGTCAAACGCCGCAAGGACAGGCTTATTTCGCTTTGCCAAGCCCTGCGTAAAGATTGCGTGGTTGTGGTCGCTGTGGGCGTGAGTAATCATTCCGAAATCGATCATATCGAGCAACTCATCGGTATATCTCGAATAGAGGTCGATACCGAAAGTTGTGGTCGGAGTCTTCACGATGTAGCCCATATTGTAGAGCAACCACACCGCTACAGTTCCCTCCTTAACCTTGGTAGTACGAATCTCCTTGCGCACCTTCTCGAACGATTGACGCAAGAAGTATGGTACACCTGTACGCTCCATCTCGGCAATCTTTTGCGGGTCGGTCTCCTTGCGATATGCACCCCAATCATTGCGCTCAAAACGATTGAGCACGCTCTGAATCTTCTCCATCGCATCCAAACGCTTCGGGGTCATATCATGACCGTTTGTGCGATACATTATCGTCTTTACCGCCTTACGAAACTCCTTGTCCGACGGAAGCTCCGTCATCTTTACAATTTGTGCCGATACGGAGCTAACAGATAGCGCCGACAACACCAATACAAATAATACCTTTTTCATAATACGTACTATTTTAATCTAATTATATCACCCTTTTTAACATCTTCGCCAGGGCGCATACGGTTGATTTTAACCAACGACTTGAGGCGAATGCCATACGACTGCGAGAGCGAGTAGAGATTTTCGTCTCGTACAACCTTATGTTGCATAACATTGCCGAGCCACTGCGACTTTTTGCGTTCGATATAGACGATATCGCCCTTTTTCAACTCGCCATCCTTCGCCACATCGTTGAACTTACGCAACATATTCGGCGAGATATCGAAAATCTTACCCACCGACTCGAAGGTGTCATCCTGCTTGGCTACGATGTAGAAGGTGTGGTTGGTGCGATAGACGCCGTACCCCTTATGCGAATTCACAGTTACACGAAAGGCGTTCGGGTTAATCTGCTCATCGGAGGTTGCAATATTGCTCTCCCACCACTGCTCCGTATTTGCCGCTGCACTCTTTGCCGCCGCATAAATCTTGTTACCATTCTCCTTGTCGAGCAGGTACAACTTCATCGACTCGATAATCTTGACCAAACGCTCGGCATAGTCGGGTGCTGTGGCGTAGCCCGCAGCCTTCAAACCGCGCGCCCAACTGCGATAGTCGTCTGCCGAGTAGGCAAACAACGAGTCGTAGCGTGGCGACTGGTCGAGAAAGTCGGCGTGGTCCTCGTACGACGCTTCGACCGAAGGATAGGCCCTGAAGCACTCCCCCTTCGCATCGTCGTCGTGATAGACCCTATCGCCCGTCCACGACTTCTTGCACTTGATACCAAAATGGTTGTTCGACGAGAGCGAAAGGCGACTATTGCCACTATCCGACTCCAGAATGCCTTGTGCCATAGTGATACTTGCGGGGATACCATAACGCTCCATATGGGCAATGGCTATCGCCTTGTACTTCTCGACATACTCCTCGCGAGTTTGTCGCTCGGCAGCACGCAACGACACAGCCCCAATCACCGTCAACACCAATATTGCGATTACTTTTTTCATTTTACAGCCTATTTATCGCTCCTCCTTTACGAAAGAAGGTACTACCCCACTCATTGCAGGGTAATACCTTCCATTACACTATATTCCTACTTCTCGAATGGTACGAGCGAGAGGTATAACTCCTCCAACTGTGCAGGGTCGATTGGCGATGGTCCATCGAGCATAACGTCGCGTCCGGCATTGTTCTTAGGGAAGGCGATAAAGTCGCGAATCGAATCTACGCCACCAAACAACGAGCAAAGACGGTCGAAGCCGAATGCCAAACCACCGTGCGGTGGTGCGCCATAACGGAAGGCGTTAATAAGGAAGCCAAACTGAGCCTCTGCCTGCTCTGGAGTAAAGCCCAAGCACTTGAAAATAAGCGACTGCAACTTAGGGTCGTGGATACGAATCGAGCCACCACCAATCTCGGTACCGTTGCAGACAAAGTCGTAAGCGTTGGCACGCACTGCACCCGGATCGCTCTCCAACTTATCCACATCCTCTGGCTTTGGCGAGGTGAATGGGTGGTGCTTTGCGTAGAAACGCTCGGTCTCCTCATCCCACTCGAACATAGGGAAATCGACAACCCACAGCGGAGCAAATTTCTTTGGATCGCGCAAGCCCAACTGCTCGGCAACCTCCAAACGAAGTGCGCACAACTGCGTGAGAGCCTTATACTTCTTACCGCAGAGAATCAAGCACAAATCGCCAGCCTTTGCACCGATGCGCTCGGCAATAGCCTGCAACTCCTCTGGTAAGAAGAACTTATCGATAGAGGACTTAATGCCACCCTCCTCAACTTTAATCCAAATCAAACCCTTTGCGCCAACCTGCGGACGCTTAACGTAGTCGGTCAATGCGTCAATCTGCTTGCGAGTGTACGAAGCGCAGGCTGTAGCGGCAAAACCTACAACATACTCTGCATCGTCAAATACCGAGAAGTTGTGACCGTGTGCCAAGTCGGTAATATCCGAGAACTCCATACCAAAACGCAAATCCGGCTTATCCGAGCCATACTTCTCCATCGCCTCGCTCCAAGGCATACGACGGAATGGCTCTGCAAAGTCGATATCCAAGACACTCTTGAACATATGCTTTGCCCAACGCTCGAAAATCTCGAGGATATCCTCCTGCTCTACGAACGACATCTCGCAGTCGATCTGAGTAAACTCTGGCTGACGGTCAGCACGCAAATCTTCGTCGCGGAAGCAACGTACAATCTGGAAGTAGCGGTCGTAGCCCGACACCATCAACAACTGCTTCAAAGTCTGTGGCGACTGTGGCAGAGCATAGAACTCGTTAGGGTTCATACGCGAAGGTACCACGAAGTCGCGAGCACCCTCCGGTGTAGACTTAATCAAATATGGAGTTTCAATCTCGAGGAAGCCCTCGCCATCGAGGAAACGACGAATCTCCTGCGCCATCTTATGACGGAGAATCATATTGCGCTGCAATGGCGGACGACGAAGGTCGAGGTAGCGATACTTCATACGGAGGTCATCTCCACCGTCCGAGTTCTCCTCGATAGTGAACGGAGGAATTACCGCCTGATTCAAGATGTTAATCTTCTCGGCAACGACCTCGATATCGCCTGTAGCCATCTTGGCGTTCTTCGACTCGCGCTCGATAACTCGTCCTATAACCTGAACCACACACTCACGACCGAGTTTTGCCGCAGCCTCTTTGGTAGCCTCGTCCGAGTGCTCCTCTACAACAATCTGGGTGATACCATAGCGGTCACGCAAATCGATAAAAGTCATTGCTCCGAGGTTGCGCACCTTCTGCACCCAACCTGCCAATGTTACTGTCTGTCCGACATTTGTGGCACGTAGTTCGCCACAAGTATTACTTCTGTACATAGTTTTGTATATATTTTTTGTATCTTTGTCGTCAAATAACCCACAAAGTTACAAAAAAATATGGAAGAATTGCGCGAAAAAGATGAAAAATATATGCGTTTGGCTATAGAAGAGGCAAAACTCGCACTCGAAGCCGACGAAGTACCCATCGGAGCCATCATCGTGGCGGGTGGTCGCATCGTCGGGCGAGGTCACAATTTGGTCGAAACATTGACCGATGTTACCGCCCACGCCGAGTTGCAAGCCATCACCGCTGCCGCATCGACCATAGGCGGAAAATACCTCAACGACTGCACCTTATATGTGACGGTCGAGCCGTGTCCGATGTGCGCCGGAGCGTTGGGTTGGAGCCAAATTGGACGCATCGTCTACGGTGCCGCCGACGCCAAACGAGGCTTTTCGACCATATCGAACAATATTCTCCACCCCCGCACCGTTGTTACTGCAGGAGTGCTTCGCGATGAATGCGAAAGACTTATGATGGATTTTTTTGCAAAACTCCGATAAGTTTCTTACCTTTGCGGGCTGTATAAGGAAACAAAACAATAAACCATAAAAATAGTATGAAAAAGTTATTCGTAACAATGTTTGCGCTTCTCGCCGTAGGTTTTGCTTCGGCACAGAGCGAGATTATTGTAAAATTCAACGAGGGTGCTACTGCTCTCCAGAACAAGAACTACGCATCGGCAATCACTCTCTTCGAGACCGTTATCGATAAGGGTATGGACTCGGAGGATCCAAAGATTTTGAACTGCGTAGCAACCGCAAAGAAGTATCTCCCAACAAGTTACCAGGGCGTAGGTCTTACCGCTGCTTCGCAGAAGAACTACGACAAGGCTATCGAGTACTTGACTAAGGCTGCCGATATTGCCGAGTTGTATGGCAACGCTCCAGCAAAGCAGAAGGCTAATGTAATCCTCGCAAAAGTTTATCAGGTACAGGGTGGCGAGGCTTTCAACGCAAAGGACTATGCTACAGCTGTTACCGTATTCGAGAAGGGCTACAAAGCAAACCCTCGTAACACCGATATGGCTTTGAACCTCGCAACATCGTACTGCGAGTTGGGCAAATACGAGGAGGGTATGGCAATCTACGACAAGATTTGCAAGATGCCAGCCGACAAGTACGCTGCAGCCATCGCAAAGGCTGAGGCAAACAAGACCCTCTACACCAACAACAAAGTAGCATCGTTGCAGCAGGCAGGCGATTTCGATGGCGTAATCGCTATGGCTGACAAGTTGCAGGCTACAACTCCTGCTCTCGCAGAGAAGATTCGCATCGAGGCTTACAACGGCAAGAAGGACTACGCTAAGGTTATCGCTTTGGGCGACACCGCTGCTGCTGCACAGGCAACCGAGGAGGATAAGAGCGCAATCTACTTCTTGGTAGGTGCTGCATACAACGCACAGTACAACGCAACAGGCAACAAGGATATCAAACTTCGCGAGAAGGCTATCGCAACTTTGAAGAAGGTTGTTGCCGGTGGTAGCGTCGAGGCTGCAAAGGCTGCTTTGGCCGACCTCGAGAAATAGTAGAAGTTACGCAACAACACAGCACAACAAAGACTGGCTAATATTTTAGTCAGTCTTTCTTTATACTAAAGCGTATGTGAGGATTTTGAGGGCAAGCGTAACGCAGAAATTTCCTTTTTTATTCTTTTTCATTCCCGTTTTTTTGTATCTTTGGAGTATGGATATTGTTGATTTGCGCCAATATATACTCTCGCTACCATTGGTTGAGGAGTGTCAACCCTTTGGCGACGATGCTGTGGTATATAAGGTAGGCGGTAGGATGTTCGCCTGCTGTGTATTGGAGTTTGCCGAGCGAATAGCCGTAAAGTGCGACCCCGAGCGTGCGGTTGTATTACGCGATAACTATCTCTCTGCAATCACTCCGGCGTGGCATTTCAACAAAAAGCACTGGAACGACATCTACTTCGAGCAGTTGCCACGCGAGGTTGTAGAGCGCGAAATTCGCCACTCCTACCTCACCGTCATTCGCAAGAACATCACCCCCAAGGCGTTGCGCGACGAGATTTTGAGGGTGGCACGCGAGACGCAAATCGAAGATGCCGAAGCAATAGAATAACACAAAAACCTATAATAAAATGAGAGTAACCAAACTTTTACCGATTCTCTGTTTTGCACTCCTCGCACCATTTATCGAAGCGAGTGCAAACTATCAACCACACTTCTCCACCGCAGGTTTCTACACCATTGCCGACTCTCCGCGCGAGGTCTTTTCGATGAACCCGGCGTGGCGTTTCCACAAAGGCGAGGTGGCAAATGCCGAGGCTGTGGCGTTCGACGACTCGAAGTGGAGCGTTGTATCGTTGCCACACGGCACCGAATACTTGCCTACCGAGGCGAGTGGCTGCATCAACTATCAGGGCGTAGTGTGGTATCGCAAGCACTTCGATGTAGAAAAATCGCTCAAAGGCAAGAAGTTGTTCCTGCACTTCGAGGCGATTATGGGCAAGAGCCGAGTGTTTGTAAACGGCAAGCAACTAACCGAGCATTTTGGCGGTTATTTGCCTGTAGTTGTTGATATTACAGATGCAGTTAATTGGGAGGGAGAAAATATCGTTGCCGTATGGTCGGACAACAGCGACGACAAGAGTTACCCTCCGGGCAAGCCACAGCGAGTGTTGGACTACACCTACTTTGGCGGCATCTATCGCGACTGCTGGTTGGTGGCGCACAACAACGTATTCATCACCGACCCTAACCACGAGCAAGTATCGGCTGGAGGTGGTCTTTTCGTGGCGTTCGACAACGTCAGCGAGGCTTCGGCAGATGTAATTCTCAAAAGCCATATCCGCAACGCCGGTAAGGTGGCATTCAAGGGTTCGTTAGCATACGAAATTCAGAACGCCGAGGGCGAGGTTGTTGCCAAGGCGAAGAGTCGCATATCGGTTTCGAGCGGCAATGCTGCAAGTTTCGAGCGCAAGATTTCGGTTTCGAAGCCTCAACTATGGACTCCCGACTCCCCTACTCTCTACAACCTCTATGTGCGAGTTCTCGACCAAAAGGGAAAGGTGATTGACGGCTATCGTCGTCGCATCGGCATTCGTTCGATTGAGTTCAAGGGCAAGGAGGGCTTTTTCCTCAATGGCAAGCACTACAACGAGGCTTTGATTGGCGCAAATCGCCACCAAGACTTTGCCGTAGTGGGCAATGCCGTAGCAAACTCTGCCCATTGGCGCGATGCAAAGAAGTTGCGCGACCTCGGTATGCGCGTAATCCGCAACGCCCACTGCCCACAAGACCCTGCCTTTATGGATGCGTGCGACGAATTGGGACTCTTCGTCATAGACAACGTACCTGGTTGGCAGTTCTGGAACAAAGACCCTAAATTCGAGCAGTACATTTACGAGGATATCCGCCAACTTGTGCGTCGCGACCGCAACCACCCTTGCGTGTGGTTCTGGGAGCCTACGCTCAACGAAACGCGTTTCCCTGCATCGTTTGCCGACAATGCGTTGCGTCTGGTAGCCCAAGAGTATCCATACAAGGGCGCATACTCATCGTACGACGTAGAGGCTCGCACCAAGTCGAACGAGGTTTACCCTGTTCAATACACTCATCCAACGGCTGGCAATGGAAGCATCTACGCCAACAAGAAGTTGAATTTGCGCGACGACGTAACCTACTTCACACGCGAATTTGGCGACTGCGTAGATGATTGGAACTCGCACAACTCGCCAAGTCGTGTGGCGCGCAACTGGGGCGAAGTTCCTATGCTCGTACAGGCGCAGCACTACGCTCTGCCACCATACCAATACACCTCGCTCGATGTGCTGTATCGTGTATTCCCCGACCATATCGGAGGTTGTTTGTGGCACTCGTTCGACCACCAGCGCGGCTACCACCCCGACCCATTCTACGGTGGTGTAGCGGATGTTTTCCGTCAGCCTAAGTATTCGTACTATATGTTTATGGCGCAGCGTCCGCCTTTGAAGCAGGAGAACCGCCTCTACGAAACGGGACCTATGGTATATATCGCGCACGAGATGACTCCATTCTCGCCAAAAGACGTAACCGTATATTCGAACTGCGACGAGGTGCGCCTGACCTACAACGCCAATGGCAAGACGTGGACCTACCGCAAGCCAAAGAACAATGGCGGTATGCCGTCGCCAATCATCACATTCAAAGATGTCTACAACTTTATGGATGATAAGGAGTTGAGCCGCCAGAAGCGTCAGAAGGATGTTTATCTGTTGGCAGAGGGTTTGATGAATGGCGAGGTTGTGGCTACGCATAAGGTTTGCCCTGCACGTCGCCCTTCGAAGATTATGATGTGGTTGGATAACGAGGGTAACGACCTCGAGGCGAATGGCTCGGACTTCACCACTGTGGTGGCGGCCATCACCGACCGCGACGGCAACATCAAGCGATTGAACAACTACTACATAAAGTTCCATATCGAAGGCGAGGGACGCATTCTCGGTGGCGCGGGCGAGTTGGCAAACCCTGCTCCTGTAAAGTGGGGAACAGCACCTATCATCGTGCAGTCCACTTTGAAGGCGGGCAAGATTCGCATCACCGCATCGGTATTGTTCGAGGGCGAGCAGATGCCTATCAGCGCAGTGTTCGAGTTCGAGAGCAAGCCTACGGCGCAGAAGTTGATATTTAAGGAGAGCGAGGCGGCACTATTGCCTACGGCATCCGACTCGTCGTTCTCGGCAGCTTCGGCAAAGAGCGATGCCGACATCGAGCGCGAGCGAGCCATCAGCGCAGCCAACGCCGAGCGACTCAAAGAGGTCGAGAAACAACAGACCGACTTCGGCGAGAAGAGATAAAAGAAATCGTGGCTAATCGGCCACGATTTCTTTTTGGGGCTTTTAGCCATTAGCCCTTGGCTTTTATTAGGGAGAATAAGGGATATAGGGAGTTTAAGGAATTTCTCTAAACTATATATATGAAAAAATAATTTTAAGTAGATGGTTGCAAGGCAAACTTTACACCCCGAAAAATCAGAGATGATTGAGGGAATTTTATGCGAAATGGAAAAATCGCCCCGCAGCATACTTTAGCGTATGTGAGGA
>JAZOMA010000028.1:0-24606 GCA_045653565.1 Alistipes sp. | reverse complement strand
TCTCGATGAACTTACCATCACGTGGCGCTCTGCTATCTGCAACAACAATGTGATAGAAAGCATAACCCTTCTTACCATGTCGTGCCAAACGAATTTTAACAGCCATAATGCTATAAAATTTTAATTGTTAATAAATGGTTTTCACTAACCCACAAAGGTTAATCGGGTGCAAAGGTAGTAAAAAAACTTAAAACGAATAACTAAAAGCGGAAAACTTTTTGATTTTTTTACAGTTATACAGAAAAAGGCGTGTCCGAAAACACGCCTTTTAGCCATCATCCTACTTGTTTAAAATATATAGTTAAGACCAATATTCACACCCGGCTTGTAGGAGTTCTTCATCTTCAACTCCGAAACGGGAACATTCAGGTTGGTGTTGGTGTAGACCTTGGTGTTGAGTGGCACCGCCACCTCTGCCGAGAGGATAAAGTTGCGGTTCATAGCCAACTTCAAGCCCACACCTGCACTCATATGCACCTTGCGAGGCTCGCCTGTGTAGATGAGGTTCAACTCGGCATCCGAGAATGTTGTTGCGCCATCGAGCGATGTGCCTGTTTCGCGAATCTTCTTCATCTCGTCGAGGCGGTAAGGCTGAACACAACCACCGATATCGAAGAATGGGTTTGTTGCGAGATAGAAGTTCTGCTTGATGAAGCGGAACGATACAATCTTGAATCGCATCTCGATATTTGCCCACGCATAGCCATCGCCAATTACGCTGTTGTATGGCACACCACGCACGGTGTTGATACTTCCCAAACCATCCGAGATAATCTGGCGGAGGTAGAGGGTGTTGATATTTTGCAGCGTGTAGTATGGCGCATTACCTGCCAATTTGCCCTGATATGCGAGGTGATAAGCGAAGGTGATTTTGTCCTGCCAAACAGGTACGTAGTGGCGGAAGTGAGCAGCCAACTTCAGATAGTGGTAACCACTCTTGCCACGACCATTGAGAATATCGGGCGAGCCGTAAGCATAGACCTCAGCCCAGATACCGCGCGAAGGGTCAGCCTCGTGCTCGCGGCTGTCGTAGACCAAACCCGCCTTTAACTCGAGGTGGTGACCTCCATTTGCCTCGTTGGCGTGGATAAGTCCAGCCTTCTGATACAACTGCCACAACGATGGCGAGTTGATACCCTGGTTGGTCAAATATGCGTTAGCAACCTGCGAGTCGTATGCCGCAGCACCCTTCTTCTTCAACGATATGTCCTGTATGTCGTACCACCAATACGAGATACCCGCAGCCCAACGGAAATTCGGGAGGATATCGCCCTGGAAGTCCGCCATTATACGCATCGAATTGCGCTTTACGTTGTACATCGCCACGCGATTCATCTGCTTCTTGCCACTTGCGAGGTCGGTAAAGTATGGTGCAGCTGAACCATTAAAGCCCATAAATGGGTACATCTGCGCGAGGATATAGGTTGCGGCAAATGTAAGACGCACCTTCGGGATAAGGTACTTCGAGTCGTAGAAGAAGTGCAACTTCACTTGGTCTTTGGTAGTCCACGACAAATCGATATTGAACTTGTGCTTATAGGCAGGATAGGTCGAGCCATCGCCATAGTCGAAAATCTCGCACAACGCTCCAATCTGGAAGCCCGTGTCGCTATTGTAGCCAATAGATGGGAATGGAGCAAAGTTCCAACCCTTCTTTACGGTCTGCTTCTTATTGTCGGTGGTTGTCTCCTTCTTGTCAACCGTCTTTGTAACCGTTTTGTCCGACTTCTGCTCTATGGCTGTTGTCGTTTTCTCCTTTTTAGGTTCTGCCGAAGCATCGAACGACACGAACATTATGGCAGCGAGTGCCAAAGCGAAAAATTTACGCATATTTTTTTTTAGATTAGGTGTAACAATTTTGCCATAAGGATGCCGAGGTAGTTGCCCACTGCATAACCCAACAATCCTGCGCTAATACCCGTAACGAGCGAAGCGCGGTTTTTCATAGCATTCGATATCATAGGTACAAATGGTGGCGAGTTGATAAATGCCACCGACGAGATAACCATCGAATCGGCATCCACACGGAACACCCTACAGATGATGGCGTGAATAAAGAGCGAAACGAATATTACAAAAATGAGGAATGCAATCATATGCAGATTCTCCATAATCTGTAAGTGCGAAAGATCTGCCATCGAGGCTATCGCCAACGAGAATATATAGATAAGGTACATTCCGAGGTCGTAACTCTTGTCGAGCGTCTTGACAGGCTTCCAGAACGAGAGAGCAATACCCAATGTTGTGATCATAAGGATAAATGGAGCCATAAACCAACCGCCCTTCTTCTCGTTCATAAAGTTTGCCAAATCGGCACCAAACACCCAACCGATAAGGTAGGACATCGCCGCACCGAGAACAACTACAACTATAGTCAATCCCAAAACTTTGCCAATCTGCACAAAGCCCGCCTTCGACCATAAGCCCTTATATGGATTTGCCTTCACAGCAGCCATTTCGCGCTTAATCTCCTCGGCATCCTCCTCCGAGATAGTGCGCTTACCCTTCTCGCCATACAACCAGCGGAACATACGAATACCTCCTGCCAGAAGGAATACGAAGTAGATGAAGCATACAACGATATCGTAGGTCGTAAGCAAAACATAGGTTTCGCTACTAATGCCTAATCCCTCCTTAATGGCTGCAGCATTGAGCGTTCCACCCGTACACTTACCTGCCAACATTCCGCCAATCTCCTCGCCCTGCGGAATGCCCTGACCAAAGAGAAGGTATCCACCAACAACTGCCAAACATACCGAAATGACACCCGAAGTGACCAATCGCACCTGGAGCGACACCTCGCTTGTCTTGAAGGTGCAGCCAAAGAGCATCATCGGAATAGCCAACGGAATCATAATCGTAGGGATAATGCCTTGCAGCGTTTTAATCTCCTCGGGCATCGGGATATTGGCAAACACCAGACCGATAACGTAGAGAATCATCACAGGTCCGATTTTATCGAAAATCGGATACTTTCGGCACAACCATAGCACGCCTGCAGGAATGAGGCAGAACATCGCTATAAGCCACACATAGTTGAAGATAGTCAATAACATAGGGTTATATTGTTGGGCATTTTCGCCACATTAACGATTACAAATATAGGCAAAAAAGCGGTTGGATGTTCCAAAAAGGAGCATTTTGGCGTATAAATAGGTATTTTTACCTATCGTATGCGAGAGATTAGCCGAGTGCTACATCCAGTACCATCATCAGCACGAAACCGATGGCAAAGGCGATGGTCGGCACATTCGAGTGTGCGCCATTGTGAGATTGTGGAATAAGTTCCTCGACCACAACATAGATCATTGCACCCGCAGCAAAGGCGAGCATATAAGGGAATACGCCTGTGAGATACTCGATGCAGAGGATGGTTAAAAGTGCGGCTATAGGCTCCACCAAACCCGAGAGCGAGCCATAGCCAAAGGCGCGACCTCGCGAATTGCCCGAGGCTCGCAGTGGAAGTGAAATGATAGCACCTTCAGGGATATTCTGGATGGCAAGACCTATGGCGAGAGCCAAGCCACCGGCGAAGGTCATACCCACCTCGCCCGTCAACGCACCAGCCGCCACAACGCCCACCGCCATACCCTCGGGGATGTTGTGCAGCGTAACCGCCAAAACAAGCATCGAGGAGCGTCCCAACTTCGACTTTGGACCTTCGGGAGTATCGCTATCGGCGTGGAGATGGGGAGTAAAGGTGTCGAGCGCAAGCATAAAGAGAATGCCCAACAAAAAGCCAACTGCCGCAGGCATCCAAGCCCACTTACCCATTGCTGCCGACTCGTTCATTGCAGGGATGAGCAACGACCACACCGACGCCGCCACCATCACACCCGAGGCAAAGCCGAGCAACGCACGCTGTATGCGCTCGGCAAACCTGTCACCGAGAAACAACACCGAGCCTGCGCCCAATATAGTGCCAGCAAACGGAGTCAATAGCAATGGTGCAATATCCCAACAATTCATAACATACCCTTTTTTATCGGAACTATATACTCGCTACTCAACTGCACTCGCTTTTGAGTATGTTTCCCACTTCTCGATGACCGCCTTAAAGTCGGCAGGAAGGTCGAGCGTAAACTCCATATACTCGTGCGTCGTTGGGTGTTCGAAGCCGAGCAATCGTGCGTGCAGAGCGTGGCGAGGCATCGTTTCGAAGCAGTTTTCGACAAACTGCTTATACTTGGAGAAGGTCGTACCCTTCAATATCTTGTCGCCACCATATCGCTCGTCGTTGAACAGCGGGTGACCTATATACTGCATATGCACACGAATCTGGTGCGTACGTCCCGTTTCGAGTCGGCACTCCACCAGTGTTACATATCCATAGCGGCGCAAAACCCTATAGTGTGTAACTGCGTGTTTGCCCTCCGAGCCATCGGCAAAAACATACATCTGATGGCGATTCTTTGGATTGCGTCCAATATGCCCCGTAATAGTACCCTCATCGTCAGCGAGGTTACCCCACACCAGCGCAATATAGCGGCGTTGCGTGGAGTGGAGGAAGAATTGATGCGAGAGGTGCTGACACGCCTGCTCGTTCTTACCCACAACCAATATGCCAGAGGTGTTCTTGTCGATGCGATGCACCAAGCCGGCTCGTTCGTTGCCCTGCTGGAACATCGGGTTATCTTTCAAGTGGAAAGTAAGCGCATTGACAAGCGTACCGCAATAGTTGCCGTGACCTGGGTGGACGCACATTCCCGCCTCCTTATTCACCACGATAACATCGTCATCCTCGTACATAATGTCGATTGGTATATCCTCGGGTGTGAGCGTCACCTCGTAGCGAGGGAATGCCAAGCGCATAGAGATATGGTCGAAAGGTTTTACCTTATACGACGCCTTCTGTGGCTTATCGTTTACGAATACTCCGCCATCGTCTATGGCATTCTGGATGCGGTTGCGCGAGCAGTTTTCGATGTGCGTAGTGAGGAACTTATCCAATCGCATCATCGACTGTCCCTTATCGACGGTTATGGCGTAGTGTTCGTACAAGCCATTCTCGTCGGGCTGCTGATCCGACAAGAATCGACGCGGCATAACGCCCACGCCCGACTCCTCGTCGTCGCCCTCGAAGTCAACCTCGATATCCTCGTCCAACTCCTCGTTTATATACTTCTCGTCTGCCATATCCGTTAAAAGAAGAAGTTATCCTCACTCTGCTGTGGTTGCGGCTGCGCAGCACCCTTTGCCGTAGCAAGAGAGTCGAGCAGTCGCTTCTCGGCAAGGGCTATAGAGTCTGCCACTCGCTTCGCCTCCAACTCCTCCTCGACGCGTCTCTCGTACTCGGCAATCGAGAACTCAACCTTAGCACTCTCGAGGGTTAGATTGAGAGATACACGCTCGCCATATCCAATCTCGCTACCCGGCCATACCGACTGCACATAGACCTTCGTATTTGCACGCTCGAATGGTGGCACATCCTCGTCAAACACCACTTCGCCCACATTCAAGCCCGACTCCCAAAGGCGACTCTTAGCCTCGTGAAGCGAGAGTCCCAAAAGTTGTGGCATTGTGAAAGGCGAGGCGTTTGGAGCAAGACCTACACGCAGAACCATCGCGCTGCCGATATTTGCCACCGTAACGCTATCCTCCAAAATCTCGTTCTCGCCCAAATACTCGCCGAGGACATAGTTTGTGGCGATATCCTCAACATATTCGAGATGGGCAATGGTGAAGCCCGACGACTCGAGCAGATGTTTGGCTTGTCGCAACGACAGACCTGCAACATATGGCACCTCAACCCTTCGTTGAGCGAGCGCATTGATTGTAACATAGACCTTTCGACCCGGTTTAACGATGGTGCCTTTTGCCGGCAGTTGTTCCAGCACTACACCTCCCGGAGATGCCGAAACGTGAAGCGAGTCGTTGATGATAATCTGCAAATCGCGACGCTCGGCAAAGTACTCGGCGTCATCCATCGACAGCCCCACAAAATCGGGCACCGTACGACGTGCATCGTGGCGAGTACCGAGTGCCATAAGCACAAATGCCACCACCGCCAAACAGATAAATAGCAACCCTATACCCAATATGTTGGCGATGAGGGGATGGTTTCGCAACCACGCCACAAAGCCACCTTTTGAACTCCTATTTTTTGCCATATTATATTCGTATTAAATCTCGTTGTAGTGTGTATCTCGTTCCACCACCCTATATCCAGCCGAGAGGCACATACGCTCAATCTCGCCAATGGTTAGGCGTGGACGCTCCTCCTCGGCTCCCGCCATCGAGTATATCTTGGTCGAGTCCTCGATAGTGCCATCAATATCGTCGGCACCGAACGACAACGCCAACTCGGCTGTAGCCTTGCCATACATAACCCAATACGCCTTGATGTGCGGCACATTATCCAGAATAAGTCGGCTCATTGCCAGCGTGCGCATATCGTCAACAACCGAAGTTTCGCCCATTGACTCCATACCGTTGTTGGCACTGCGGAACTTGAGCGGGATAAAGGCGTTGAAGCCGCCCGTTCTATCCTGCAAATCGCGCAAACGAAGCAGATGGTCGATGCGGTGGTCGATGCTCTCGATATGACCATAGAGCATTGTGGCGTTAGAGTCGAAGCCCAACCGATGCGCCCTCTCGTGCATCTCCAGCCACTCCGCCGAGGAGCATTTGCCCGGACAAATCTCGCCACGCACCTTCTCGTCGAAAATCTCGGCTCCGCCACCCGGTATGGACTCCATACCCGCCTCCTTCAGCAGTCGCAGTCCCTCGTCAATAGCGAGTCCCGCCTTGCGAATCATATAGTGCAACTCCACTGCCGTAAATGCCTTGACACACACCTCGGGCATAATTGCCTTAATGCGACGAATCAAATCGGCATAATAGTAGATATCGTGGTCGGGGTGTACTCCGCCAACAATATGTATCTCGGTAGCACCGCTATCTTTGCGAGCCTCAACCTGCGCCAGCATCTCCTCCACCGAATAGTCCCACGCTCCCGCTTCGCCCTTGCGACGACGGTAGGAGCAGAAACGACACTCGAAAAGGCAGATATTGGTAGGCTCGAGGTGGAAGTTTTTGTTGTAGTAGACCTTATTGCCACTCTTGCGCTGCTTCGCCTCGGTAGCCAAACGCGCCAACAGCCACAGCGGAGCCTGCTCCCAAAGCAGTTTCGCCTCGGCAGCATCTATGCGTTCGCCATACGACAACTTTTCGGCTATGCTCGCTACATTCATACTATTTCGGTGCTCGGCGATAGAGGTATACCGCAATTATGGTGTAAATTATATTTGGCAACCACACCGCCAACATCGTAGGCATAGTGCCACCCTTGGCGAACTCCTCGAAAATGCGGTTCAGCATAATGTATGAGAAGCAGAGTGTAATGCCAATACCGATGTGCATACCCATTCCGCCTCGGGTTTTGTGCGTCGAGAGCGACACTCCAATAAGCGTAAGAATAAATGTTCCTATAGGGTAGGAGTAGCGAATATGACGCTCCACCTCAAACTGTCGAATCATATCCGAGCCCTTCTCGCGCTGTTGGTCGATAAACTCGTTCAACTCGCCGATATTCATCGTTCGAACCAATTCCTGCATATTGCCCAACTCTACAACATCGAGGTTCAACATTGTGTCGAGGTTACGATGTTGCTCGAAGGTCTCCTTACGCTCGTCGTCCAGATGACGAGTTATGTAGCGTTGTGCCGTCCAGCGTTTAGCCTCGTTGTCGAATGCTGCATCCGAAGCCTCCAATGTCGAACGCAGTGTGCCATCCTCGTACTTCTCGATAGCGAGGAACGAGGCGTGCATACTCTTCGGGCTGAAGCCCCTGAGATAGAGGAAGGTACCCTGTTCGATTTGGCGGTAGATATGACGCTCGTACTTAACATTCTTTCGGCGCACAATATGTTGCTCCTCGAACGCCACACAACTGCGCTGCGAAATAGGGATAACCCAAAGGCTCAACACCAACGAAATGGAGGTGATGATGGCTGCCGAGATAAAGTATGGCCACATCAATCGGCGGAAACTCATACCACCCGACAACATTGCCACAATCTCGGTGCGGTGGGTTAGTTTCGAGGTGAAGAATATGCAGGCGATAAAGGTAAATAGCGCACTGAACTGATTGATAAAGAAGGGCACAAAGTTGAGGTAGTAGTCGAATACAACGCTCTTGAACGAAGCCTGTGTCGCCGCAAAGTCATCAATCTTTTCGACATAGTCGAATATAACCACAATAACGATAATCATCGCAATGGCGAAGAGGTAAGTTCCGACAAACTTACGAATGATGTAGCGGTCGAGAATCTTCAATCCCGGCCACCAACTACGCCCTGTTTTGTATTGCGGTTCCATCATAGTTTTAATTCAAAATGCAGAATGCAGAATGCAAAATGCAGAATTAGCTCTCCGTTTCTCTACTCACTACTCTCTACTCTCTACTCACTACTCACTTTATTAAAGTCGTCGGCTGAGTTTCTCGACCATCACGCTCTTCCACTGTGCAAAGTCGCCCGCTATAATGTGCTTGCGAGCCTCGCCCACCAGCCACAAATAGAAGCCGATGTTGTGTAGCGACGCAATCTGCGCTGCCAACATCTCGCCACACACCACCAAGTGATGCAGATAGGCCTTCGAGTAGGTGTGGTCCACAAAGGTCGTTCCGTTAGGGTCTATCGGCGAGAAGTCGTTCTCCCACTTCTTGTTACGGATGTTTATCACACCCTCGCTCGTGAATAGTTGTCCGTTGCGTCCATTGCGTGTAGGCATAACACAGTCGAACATATCCACACCTCGAGCGATAGCCTCCAAGATGTTTATCGGAGTACCCACACCCATCAAATAGCGAGGTTTGTCGGTCGGAAGCACCGCATTCACAACCTCAATCATTGCATACATAACATCGGTAGGCTCACCCACAGCCAAACCACCTATGGCATAGCCATCGGCATTGTACTGCAACACATTCTCTGCCGCCTTGGCACGAAGATCCGGATAGCCACAACCCTGCACAATAGGGAACAACGACTGGTAGTGCCCATACTTTGCCGTGGTTTTGTGATACTGGTTGAAGCAACGGTCGAGCCATCGTTCAGTCAACGCCAGCGACTTGGCGGCATACTCCTTTGGAGCATCACCCGGAGGACACTCGTCGAACGCCATCATAATGTCGGCACCGATGGTGCGCTCCGTATCGATTACGCTCTCGGGCGTAAAGAGGTGGCGCGAGCCATCTATGTGCGATTGGAAATGGCAACCCTCCTCCTTCAACTTACGGCACGCCGCAAGCGAAAAGACCTGAAAGCCACCACTATCGGTAAGCATCGGCTTATCCCACGTCGAGAAGCGATGCACGCCTCCCGCCTCCTCTAAAATTTTCATTCCGGGACGGAGGTAGAGATGATAGGTGTTTGCCAGAATAATCTGCGCCTTCGCCTCATCGCGAACATCGCGATGAAAGATGCCCTTCATAGCCGCTGCAGTACCCACCGGCATAAAGATTGGCGTCTGAATAACGCCGTGGTCGGTGACTATTTCGCCCGCACGCGCATTGGTTGCTGTGTCCTTATGTTGTAAAGTAAACTTCATAATCTTCTGCAAAATTACTAATTTCCTCGAAATTTTGTGTAAATTTGCGAAATAATTGATTATACGCCCACAAAAATGGAGAGAATACAGACCGTAATATACAATGCCTTAATGACTTACAGCACCGAAGATATTATCCTCGGTGGTGCGCTGTTGTTGCTGCTAATCATTCAAATTGCTCTATATGTGGGTTTGTATAGTCGAATCTACTCGTTCCGTCTTGTCAACAAACAGCAAATTCGCGAGAAGGAGCCTGCCATTTCGGTGGTCACTACACTCTTTTCGGAGGATGCCGAGTATCTCGACACGACACTTCCGGTATTGCTGACACAGGACTATGCCGAGTTCGAGGTGGTTGTGGTATATGTTGGCAAAAACAACGACTTCTTCGACGATCTGAAGTCGCTGCAACGCCTCTACCCTAACCTCGCACCCATCCATATTGACTACACACCGCAATATCCAGTATACTCGAAAATTGCTTTGAATGTGGGTATCAAGAGTTCGAAGTACGACTTTGTCGTAACCACCTCGTCCGACGCTACGCCATCGTCGGAGCGTTGGTTGTCGCTCTTGGCAAAGGGTTTCCTCTATGGCGATATCACATTGGGATACTGCGGAATGCAGAAAAAGAGCGGTTTTGCAAACTTCATATTCCGCGAATATCAATATTGCAACTCTATGGCGTGGTTATCCTCTGCCATACGCCGTCGTCCATACGCCGCATCACGCAACGCCTTCGGCTTTAAGAAGAGCCTATACTTCGAGGTGCGTGGGTTCAACCACCTCGATATGAATGTTGGCGAGGATGACCTCTTTTTGCAGAAGATTGCCACACGCGACAACGTGAGCATCATACTCTCGTCGCGTGCGACCTGCTCGGAGTATATCTTCGGCGGATGGAAATGGTGGTGGAACAGAATCAAGTTGTTGCAGACAACCCACCGCTACTATCCGAAGTGGGCTATGGCACCCAACATCGCCGAACTCGTGTTCCGAGTACTCTTCTTTGCGGCGACGATTGCGGCGATAGTGCTGCTGCCATTCGAGTTGAAGATTGCCGCTTTGGTGGTGGCACTCATCCGATACTTCTTTGTGGTGTTTGTGACACTACGCAACACTCGCCGACTGGGCGAAGGCGGTTTGGTGGCATTGCACTTCATCTACGACTTTGTGGAGCCGATATTGCGACTCGTTGTAGCCATTGCATCGCAGCGAGTACACAAAAATAAGTGGGCTTAGGTATGGCTGTTGGATACGACAAATACGACGATCGTGCGCTGGCTAAGATGGTTACCGAGGGGGATAGTTCCGCCTTCGACACCCTCTTTGCACGCCACAGCGAAGCCATACATGCAATGTTGTTCAAGTTCTCGGGCAACGCCGACGACGTGAACGATTTGATGCAGGAGGCCTTTATGAAAGCCTTCCTCAAGATTGGACTCTACGACCCTCGATACGACTTTGGAGCGTGGATTTACACCATCGCACGCAACACCTTCGTAGACTTCAGTCGTTCGCGCAAAAGCAGCGCACTGAATCCGCAAATTCTAACGCCCGAGATAGACAATACGGCACAACTCTCCTCGCCAACACCCGAGGATTACATAATCAACGCACAGCAGCGAGCGCAGATCGAAAGATATATCTCGATGTTGCCCGAAAACTACCGCCAACTCTTTGAGTTGCGCTTCATAGACGAGTATAGTTACGAGGAGATTGCCGAGAAACTCGATATGAAGCTAGGCACGGTCAAAACTCGCATATTTCGCGTGCGCAATATGATGTGCAACCTCATCATCGAGGGGGAGAAACAACCCGAAAAACAGCGATAGAGATGGATAGTATAGCACTTATAGAGAACTATTTTCCGAACTTAAGCGAGAGGCAACGAGAGCAGTTTGCTCGTCTTGGCGAGGTCTATGCCGAGTGGAACTCGAAGATAAATGTCATTTCGCGTAAGGATGTAGAACAGATCTACCTCCACCACATTCTACACTCGCTATCTATAGCCAAAGTGTGCAACTTTGAGGATGGTGCCGAGGTGCTGGATGTTGGTTGTGGTGGCGGTTTTCCGTCGGTACCGTTGGCTATACTCTTTCCAAATGTGCAGTTTACGTCGTGCGACTCCATAGGCAAGAAGATTCGTGTAGTGGAGGGTGTATGCGAGGCTATAGGCATCAAAAATATACGCACCGTGAATGGTCGTGTCGAGCAGTTGAAGCAGAAGTTCGACTACATTGTATCGCGAGCCGTAACCGATATGCCAACCTTTGTGGGTTGGGTACGCGGAATGGTGCGCAAGGGCAAAAAGGGGTCGTTGCCTAATGGCATTCTCTACCTCAAGGGTGGCGATTTGAGCGAGGAGTTGCGCGCAAGCCGTCGCGAGTGGCAACGATACTATATCTCGGAGTTCTTCGAAGAGGAGTTCTTCGAGACCAAACAGGTGGTCTATTCCAAAGAGTAACAGCATATGAGGCTCCATAAACTAATCCTTGGCACTATACTCGTCGCCCTGACTCTATCGGTCGAGGCGAAGCGAGAGGTGCGTCGCGATTCGATAACCATCTATGGCGTGGTTTCGTGCGAAGGTAAGCCGTTGGCAGATGTTCCTGTCTCGGATGGAGTGCATATTGTAAAGACTGACTCGCTGGGACGCTATGCTATTGCGTCGCACAAGTTTCAAAATACGGTATTCGTAATTACCCCTTCGGGTTACGAGCCAGAGTGTCGCAAGCGCATATTGCCGAAGTTCTGGTCGCTGTTGCGCAAGAAGCGCGAGATAGCCGAGCAGCACAACTTCTCTCTCCGTAAGCGCGACCAGAGCAACCATCGCATAATCTTTATGTCTAACCTCTTTTTGCATAATGCCAACGATGACCTTTTGCAATTCAAGAAGAAGATAATTCCCGCAGCACGCAAACTGAGTGAGAGTGTGGCAGATTCGACCGCTGTATATACCATCCTACTGGGAGATATCAGCAACTGCCCACACTGGTACTCGCGTGAGTTCGATGTGGGCGATGCCGTATCGTTGATTGCATCGCTGCGCTACCCCACAATGCTCTACACCGTTATGGGCGACCAAGACAACGACGGCGCGATACCGGGAACTGGACTTACCGACTACTATGCCGAGCGACAATATGTCTACACCTGTGGTCCGAAGTACTACTCGATGAACATAGGCGATGTTCACTATATCGTTCTCGACAACACCGTATTCCGCAACGAACCGGGCAAGGGCAAGTATCCACCCGAAATCGTGGGCAAACGCAACTACGACCGCTTTGTGACCTCCGACCAGTTGGAGTGGCTGCGACGCGATTTGAAGTTGGTGGCAGACAAGAACAAACCTATTGTGGTGTGTATGCACCAAACAGGCTTCGTCGCCAACTCGAAGCATCGCATCTCGAAACGCTTCAGCAAGCCCGAGTTGCTCGACTCACTGACCAACTGCTTCGCCGGGTATAAGAATGTGCATTTTGTAACGGCGGGCAACCTCGACCGACGCATATCGCGCACCCGCGAGTTGCCACATATTACGGAACACGCCGTAGCATCGACCTCGGGTGATAGATGGAAGACGGGCTACGATGGCTACGAATTGATAAATTCGGGTGGCGTGCCGGCCGGTTTCGAGGTGTTCGACGTAAAGCGGGACAAGTTGTCGTGGCGTCACACGTCGCAAGAGGGCGACAGTACCCCATTCCGTGTATACGATATGGCGAAGGTGGGGGCGTACTATCGCGATAATCTGGATATGCAGAATCTTATTCGCGAGTTCTCGAAGACGGTAATCAATTATGGATCGCCCGACTTTGCGAAGTTCATATATATAAATTGGTGGGGCCATGAGCGTGGTGCTAAACTGGAGGTTTTCGAGAATGGCAAGCCTCTTCGCGTACGACAGATATACCAAGCCGACCCACTCTATGTCACCACTTCGATGGCTATAACGCTACGCAACAGCCGCAAAAAACCGCGCCTTCCACGCAGCAACTGCCCACATATGTTCCGAGTGCAGAGAAGTTCGCCAACCTCTACCATCCGAGTAAAGAGTACCGACAGATTTGGGGTAGTTCACGAGGAGATTATCAAGGAGAGCAAAACATTCCTTACGGAGTAGTTCGGGGAGGGTAAGAGTGGACCTATGTGAGCATTTTGGAGTCCGCAGATTCGTGCAAAAAGAACTCAGCAGAACATTCTGTAATGTAAATAATCGTCGATGATGAGATTATTTTTGGGCGAAGCAAGGCGACAAAAGCGCAGCATAGTGGACCTATGTGAGCATTTTGGAGTCCGCAGATTCGTGCAAAAAGAACTCAGCAGAACATTCTGTAATGTAAATAATCGTCGATGATGAGATTATTTTTGGGCGAAGCAAGGCGACAAAAGCGCAGCATAGTGAGCCTATGTGAGCATTTTGGAGTCCGTAGGTTCGTGCAAAAAGAACTCAGCAGAACGATTATTTGGTGAATTAGATTTTTTGCCTTATATTTGCACTGCAAACGTTAGGGTTTCAATCTTGAAGGGGGTTGAAATTCTTTATTTTTTTGTTGTTTTTGAGTAGAAAAAAGTAAAATTTAAGGATATTATGGCACAGATTAACTACCTCACAGCAGAGGGTTACAAAAAGTTGAAGGACGAACTCGATCATATGCGTTCGGTGGAGCGTCCGGCTGCCGCTGCGGCTATTGCAGAGGCGCGCGACAAGGGCGACTTGTCGGAGAATGCAGAGTATGATGCTGCACGCGAAGCACAGGGTTTGTTGGAGATGCGTATTGCACAGTTGGAGGCTACGCTCAACAACTCGCGCATTATTGACGAGAGCAAAATAAGCAAGGATAAGGTGCAGATTCTCAGCAAGGTGTCGTTGCTCAACCACAACAACAAGCGTGAGGTTACCTACACCATCGTTTCGGAAAATGAGGCTAATCTCCGCGAGGGTAAGTTGGCTATCGGCACACCTATTGCACAGGCTCTGCTTGGCAAGAAGAAGGGCGACATCGTGGAGGTTACCGTTCCTGCCGGTATCATCAAGTTCGAAATTCTCGATATTTCGATATAATGAGATTTGGTTATTAGGGTTTGACGGGTTGTCCATTGGGGCGACCCTTTTTTGTCGTTGTGCTTTGATATTTCAATACTTTTTGCCATATTTGTTGAAAGTTTTAAGATGATGAAGAGATTATTCATAACCATATTGGCGGTATGTGCTGCCTACGCACTATCTGCACAGCAGGTCTACCGCACCGAATTCTCGGTGTTCGACACCCGCGACAATGCTCTCAACAACGACCACACGCAGACCGAGCGACATATTCGCTTTGCTCCTAAGATGATGGAGAAGGTAGGTAATGTGGAGGTTGTAGGTCAGAGCGTCGATATGCCTACGGCGTGGAGCGACTACAACGTATATCTACACATTCAAAATAGCGGCAAGGCGTACGACCTGGTCGTAAATGAGCAATTGGTTGCTTCGGCAGAGGAGGCTCTCACGCCAGCCGACTTCTACCTCTCGCCCTATCTACAGCAGGGCAAGAACGAGATTTTGTTGCTCGTGCGCGACTCTCAGCATACAGAACTACAAGGTAGCATCGAGGGAAATAGTGTAGAGCAGTTTAGTGGCTCGTACCTCTTTGCGCAGCACCGCCGACACATCTACGACTACGATGCACGCATAATAGAAAAGGGTAAGGAGTTGATGCTCGAACTCGATATTGCCGTGCGCAACGACTTCAACTTCGAGGAGATGGTACAGGTAGGATATGACATTTACTCGCCAGAGAACAAACTTATCGACTACACCGTACGCGAGATTGCTGTGGCAGGTCGCAGCATAGATACCCTCCGCATACGCACCAAACTTGGCGAGGAGAGTCGTTTTCTGTGGAGTGCATCCAACCCCCAGTTGTATCGCCTTACGCTCTACACAAAGCGTGATGGCAAGCCACGCGAATATATATCGTTCCGACTGGGTGCTGGCACTACAACCTTCGCAAATGGTAAAATTGAGCGCAACGGCAAAGCCGTAGATATTCGCTCTGCTCGCTACAACGCCCGCACAACCTATGCCGAGGCTCTCGCCGAGATTAAGGCATTGAAGGCAAAGGGGGTGAACACCCTTCTGCCCGACTATCCACAGGCGGAGTGGTTCTACGACATATGCGATGCGGTGGGCATCTACGTTATAGAGCGTGCAGCCATCCACCCCGAGAGTCAGGCGGAAAATCGTAAGATTGGGGGTACTCCATCGAACAACCCAACGCTCGTTGGCGAGTATCTCGCACGAGTGAAGGCTATGTACTTCCGCACTCGCAACCACTCGTGCATCATCGCCTATGCGCTCGGTGGCGACAAAGCGGGCAACGGTTACAATATGTATAAGGCGTACCAGTGGCTCAAAGGGGTAGAGAAACATCGTGCCGTAATCTGCACCTCGGCAGAGGGAGAGTGGAACACGGACTTATAAACGGAAAACGGAAAACTAAATCCTCCAAAGAAAAAATTGGAGGCGATGAGGTTATTTTTGTGATAAACGAGGAGACTAAAGCGCAGCATAGTAAGCCTATGTGAGCATTTTGTCATCCGAAGAGCAACACAAAAAGAGCCCATCGGAACAATTTTTATTATGAATATAGAGCTAATAGTTGTTGGCAAGACCGACATGAAAGAGGTGGATGCGCTGGTGCAGATGTACTCAAAGCGCATAAACCACTATGCAAAATTTTCGATTACGTATCTGCCCGACTTGCGCAACACAAAGAGTCTGTCCGAGCAGCAGCAAAAGAGTGCAGAGGGGGATATGTTGCTGAAAGATATAACCTCAGGCGACTATGTGGTGTTGCTCGACGAGGCGGGCGAGGAGATGCGCAGTGTGGCTTTTGCGCAGTGGCTGCAGAAGCGTATGAATAGCGGAGTGCGCCGCGTGGTGCTGATGATTGGAGGTCCATACGGATTCTCGGAGGAGGTCTACGCACGTGCAAACACCAAAATATCGCTCTCGAAGATGACATTCTCTCACCAGATTGTTCGCGCCATATTCACCGAGCAACTCTATCGCGCCTTCACAATCATCAAGGGCGAACCATACCACCACGAGTAGAGAGGAGAGAGTAGTGAGTAGTGAGTAGAGAGTAGAGAGTAGAGAGTAGAGAGTAGAGAGTAGTGAGTAGTGAGTAGTGAGTAGTGAGTAGTGAGTAGTGAGTAGTGAGCAGCGAGCAGTGAGCAGTGAGCAGTGAGCAGTGAGCAGTGAGCAGCGAGCAGTGAGCAGTGAGCAGTGAGCAGTGAGCAGTGAGCAGTGAGCAGTGAGCAGTGAGCAGTGAGCAGTGAGCAGAGTTAAATAATTTTTAATTCTTAATTTTTATTTAGCCAACGGCTAATGGCGAACGGCTAAAAGCCAGTAGAAAGCAGATAGGCAAATCCATCGGATTTGCCTATCTCTTTTCTTGTTGTGTGTTATTTACTTCGACTTCTTTTTGGGTGCGTCGAAAATGCTATTCAATAGGTGTGCGAGGCGGTAACCGGCGAGTTGCAACTGGCGGTCGGCGAGCGCAACCATCTCGTCGTGCTGCTCCTTCGGAATATTTGCAAAGTCCTCGCCCGCAACGATATACTTGAACGAGGCGCGGTTATCCTTCACGCACTGCTTAACCCAATCGGTAAGGGTTCCCTTGCACGCCTTCTTAACCTCCTTCTTGCTCAGGTTGCCCAACTCCTCGTTGAACTTCTCGCAATGCCAGCCACGGTGGAATAGTGCTGGCGAGTTGTCCCAAAAGCCGTGATAGCCCTGTTTCTTGCCCTTATACTTAAACCTTATACCCTGCGAGTAGCCCGGAGCCCACTGCGGCTTCTTCCAGTTGAATGGAGGTGCGAGATAGCGATTGTGCGACGGGCAGTGAAGGTCTACTGCGATATGAGTAATGAGTTTCAAGTTGAGCGAAACGAGCGAGTCGGGCAGATTCTTGTAGTCTGCCATCTCCGTCATAATGCGGGTCAGTTGAACATATCCACTGTGGCCATCGAGTTCCACTATGTTGTTTTTGTCATCAACAGCAACGTTGTGCCACCAATCGAGCGGCTCGTACGGAACGGTGCAACGATAGTGATCCATCCACGTAGCGTAGTAGGTAAGCGTATGTGGGAGATACTTGTGAATCTCGGCCTTGGTCTTTGGGGTGAGATTCTGCTCGGCGATATATACCGCTGCGTGATGCGCTACTGTACCCCACGCCTTCGCCTCGAACGATGCACCCAATACGAAGGATGCTGCTATAAGTGCAAAAATCAGTCGTTTCATAGTTTTGTAGTTTGGTTTATCTTTTACAAAGATAGTAATCTATTTTTGATTTTGCAAAAATTAAGAGAGAGCGATAAGGGGAATTAGAGAGTTTAGGGAGTTTAGGGATTATGGGGAGAACACGATTAGACCTTCACGACAAAGAGCCGTCAATGATTGTGCTATTTTTAATGCAAACAAGAAACCGAGTCTACCCTATCTTCCAACACAAAAAAGCATTTTAAGTAGATGAGAGCAAGGCGCACAAGAAATCCGCTTGCGCAGCATACTAAGCGTATGTGAGCAAGCGGATTATCGAAGTGCAACGAAGCTATCGCTGCTTAAAATGCTTTTTTACATTTTTTTGCCGACATTAGTCTTCTTCGCAACCTTCGCAGCAGTAGCCTTTGTAGCAGCAGCCTTTGGTGCCTTAGCCTTTGGTGCCTTTACTACAGTAGCATCCTCTACCGAGTCAGTAGCCTTCTTCGCACGCGAACGACGAGTCTTTGGCTTAGCCTCAGCTGCTGGTGCTGCCGATGGAGTTACGCCGAGTGTGTATGCCTCGTTGAAATCAACGAACTCGATGATACACATATCAGCACCGTCACCCAAACGGAAGCCGGTCTTCAAAATACGGGTGTAACCGCCTGGACGCTCTGCAATCTTTGGAGCGATGGTGCGGAACAACTCGGTAACTGCCTCCTTCTGCTTGAGGTACGAGAATACGATACGGCGCGAGTGGGTAGTATCCTCCTCCGAGCGTGTTACGAGTGGCTCAATGAACTGACGTACAGCCTTCGCCTTGGCAACAGTCGTCTCGATGCGCTTGTGGAGAATCAAAGACGAAGCCATATTCGACAACATCGCCTTACGGTGTCCTGCCTGACGGCCGAGATGATTGAAATTCTTATTGTGTCTCATAATTATTCTTTATCAAGTTTGTAAATTGATACATCCATTCCGAATTGCAAATCGAGCGATGCCAACAAAGCGTCGAGCTCTGTGAGCGACTTCTTTCCGAAATTACGGAACTTGAGAAGGTCATTGCGATTGAGTTTTACCAAATCTCCAATGGTCTCTACATCAGCAGCCTTAAGGCAGTTGAGCGCACGAACACTCAAATCCTTGTCTACCAACTTGGTCTTGAGCAGTTGGCGCATATGCAACTCAGGCTCGTTCAACTCTATCTCCGATGATACCTCGTCGAAGTTGATTGTCATCTTCTCGTCCGAGATAAGCATAAAGTGCTGAATCAAAATCTTTGCTGCCTCGCGTACTGCATCATATGGCTTGATAGATCCATCGGTAGTAACCTCAAGGGTCAACTTCTCGTAGTCGGTACGCTGCTCTACACGATAGTTCTCTACCTCCATCTTTACGTTTACGATTGGAGTGTGGATAGAATCGATTGGCAACAAACCAAACTCTGCGTTCTCCGGAGCATTCTCCTCGGCTGGAACATAACCACGGCCCTTACCAATGGTGATGACCATGTTCAACTTTGTTCCAGGTGCAAGGTGGCAAAGAACCAACTCCGGATTGAGAACCTTGAACGATTGCAAGAAGTTTGAAAGGTAGCCAGCGGTAAGTTCGGTTACACCTACTACGTTGATTGTTGCCACCTCGAACTCCTCGCTCTCGACGGTGCGTATGAAGCGAACCTGCTTGAGATTCAGGATGATATGCATGATATCCTCCATTACGCCCGGGATAGCGGCAAACTCGTGGTCAACGCCGTCAACCTTTACGGTTGTGATTGCAAATCCCTCCAACGAAGAGAGCAATACACGGCGCAAAGCATTACCGATAGTTGTTGCATAGCCTGGCTCCAACGGACGAAATTCGAATCTTCCGAACGACGCGGTTGGTTCCTCTACGATCAAACTCTCGGGTTTTTGAAATGCTAAAATTGCCATAATGTTATTGTGTGTTAGATGTTACTATTTAGAGTACAACTCGACGATCAACTGCTCCTTGATGTTCTCTGGAATCTCCTCACGCTCTGGACGAGCCAAGAACTTTCCGCTCATCGAAGCGCCATCCCACTCCAACCAAGCGTAACGGCTGTGGTTGGTGCCGAGCAACGACTCGGTGATAACCTCCAAAGTCTTCGACTTCTCGCGTACCGATACTACATCGCCTACACGCAACGAATACGATGGAATGTTAACTACGTTACCATTAACACAAATGTGACGGTGCGACACCAACTGACGTGCTGCTGCACGAGTTGGAGCGATGCCAAGACGATATACTACGTTGTCCAAACGGCACTCCAACAACTTCAACAAGTTCTCACCAGTGATACCACCCATACGAGCTGCAGCCTCGTAAGTACGAGCAAACTGCTTCTCCAACAATCCGTAGGTGTACTTTGCCTTCTGCTTCTCGCTCAACTGTACGCCGTACTCCGATACCTTCTTACGCTTGCGTGCAAGACCGTGCTGTCCCGGTGGTACATTGCGCTTGTCGAGAGACTTGTCGGCACCATAAATTGCCTCACCAAAGCGGCGGGCGATTCGAGTTTTTGGTCCTATATACTTTCCCATTGTTTTTTACTTTTTTTGTTTGATTAAGTTTTTTAGTGATTCTCTGTGTGCGTCGCGCTACATTATACACGACGACGGTTTGGAGCGCGGCAGCCATTGTGTGGCAGTGGAGTTACGTCGATAATCTCGGTAACCTCGATGCCTGCACCGTGAATTGTGCGGACTGCACTCTCACGTCCCTGACCTGGACCCTTCACATAAACCTTAACCTTACGCAATCCCATATCAAAGGCAACCTTTGCGCAATCTGCTGCTGCGGTCTGCGCTGCATAAGGGGTGTTCTTCTTCGAACCACGGAAGCCCATCTTACCAGCCGACGACCAGCTGATAACCTCACCAACCTCGTTAGTGATGGTAATGATGACATTGTTGAAGGTAGAGTGTACGAAAGCCATACCATTCGCACCAACCTTAACGACCTTCTTCTTAACTGATTGTGTTTTCTTTGCCATAATTCTTCACTATTACTTAGTTGCCTTCTTCTTATTTGCAACAGTCTTCTTCTTACCCTTACGAGTACGAGCGTGGTTCTTGGTGCTCTGACCACGAACCGGAAGACCAATACGGTGACGGATGCCTCGGTAGCAACCGATATCCATCAATCGCTTAATATTCAACTGTACGAGCGAACGAGCCTCACCCTCAACCTTGATATCCATCTCGGCGATAGCTGCACGGATTGCTCCGACCTGATCATCTGTCCACTCGTCTACCTTAATATCGCGGCTAATGCCACACTTGTCGAGGATCTTCTGAGCTGTGCTACGACCAATACCATAAATGTAGGTCAAGCCGATCTCGCCTCGCTTATTCTTTGGTAAATCTACACCGACTATACGTGCCATAATTTTCTTTTCTTTTTTTTAATCGTTTTTTATTTACCCTTGGCGCATTTTGAACTTAGGATTCTTCTTGCAAATCACATAGAGCTTACCCTTGCGACGAACAATCTTGCAATCCTCGCTTCTCTTCTTGATTGATGCTTTTACTTTCATAATTTTTCAAGCAATCTTTTGTTATTTGTACCTAAAGGATATACGACCCTTACTCAAATCATAAGGAGTCATCTCCACTTTTACTTTATCTCCTGGAAGGATCTTGATGTAGTGCTGACGCATCTTTCCGGAGATGTGGGCGGTGATAACGTGTCCGTTATCCAACTCAACACGAAACATTGCATTCGACAACGCCTCGGTTACTGTTCCGTCCCTTTCAATAGCAGTCTGTTTTGCCATATTTTCAGAGTGTTTCTCTTAAATAAGTGAATCTTCGATAATACTAAAGTCTGTAAGCACATCGGGACCATTCTTGCGGATTGCCACTGCAAACTCGAAGTGTGCTGCAGGCTTGCGATCTCGCGTGCGGACTGTCCATCCGTCGCGCTCGAACACTACCGCTCTGTTTCCCATCGTAATCATCGGCTCTATGCAGATGACCATACCCTCCTTCAAGAGGGGGCCTCTGCCTCGCAAACCGTAATTAGGCACCCCTGGCTCTTCGTGCATCTTGCGACCCAGTCCGTGTCCCTCCAATTCGCGCACTACGCCGTAACCGAAACTCTCGGCGTAGTCTTGCACAGCTGCCGAAATATCGCCTACGCGATTTCCAACCTTTGCCTGTGCTGTACCTCTATAAAGAGCCTCTTTGGTGACCTCCAGAAGTTGTCGAGCCTCGCTCGAAACCTCGCCTACGGCAAACGTATATGCCGAATCACCGACAAACCCCTTCATAAATGTACCTACATCGACCGATACAATATCGCCCTCCTTTATTACGATGTTGTCCGAAGGGATACCGTGTACCACCTGCTCGTTGATCGAAATACAAGCCGAAGCAGGATAGCCCTGATATCCAAGAAAAGCCGGAGTTGCACCGTGTGAACGGATAAAATCTTCGATGATCTTATCCAACTGCTTCGTGGTTACGCCCGGTTTGATGTGGCGACCAACCTCGGCAAGCGTCTTGCTCACCAAAAGGTTGTTCTCACGGAGCAACTCAATCTCTTCTTCTGTTTTCAGATATATCATCTTAAACTCGTGTGGCTTTTTTAGCGGCGACCCTGAATGCGTCCGGTCTTCATAAGACCATCGTAGTGACGATTCAAAAGGTGGCTCTCAATCTGCTGCAGAGTGTCGAGAACTACACCCACCATAATCAGCAACGAGGTACCTCCGAAGAAGTATGCGAACGACTGCTGAATGCCCAACAATGTCATTGCAATAGCTGGCAAGATTGCCACAATTGCAAGGAAGATTGAGCCCGGAAGGGTAATTCGAGTCAGAATCGAGTCGATATACGAAACGGTCGACTTGCCAGGCTTAACGCCAGGGATAAAGCCGCCATTGCGCTTCATATCGTCTGCCATCTGCTGAGGATTGATGATAATCGCAGTATAGAAGAAAGTAAATACGATTACCAACACTGCGAGCGTAAGGTTGTACCAAACACCTGTCATATCGGCAAATGCGCCGGCAAAGCCAGGTGCTACATTAGCAAACAACATTGGGATGAACATCAAAGCCTGAGCGAAGATGATAGGCATTACATTTGCCGCATTCAACTTCACTGGGATGTACTGACGAACACCACCGTACTGCTTGTTGCCAACGATGCGCTTCGCATACTGTACAGGAATCTTGCGAACTGCCTGTACCACTGCAATGGTTGCCAAGAATACCAAGAAGAGCAATACCAACTCTACGATAACCATAATGAGCGAGCCATTAGCGAGGTTCAAACGAGCACTCAACTCGGCAAGCAAGGCGTGTGGCAAGCGAGCCACAATACCAATCATAATGATCAACGATACACCATTACCGAGACCTTTGTCGGTAATCTTCTCGCCCAACCACATCACGAACATAGTTCCTGCGATGAGCACGATCGTTGCGTAGATGGTGAACAACACATTCGAACCGTAGAGGAACGCAGCCGATGGGAGCTGGTTGTAGAGGTTTGCCATATAGGCAGGACCCTGCAACGCGAGCACACCGATGGTCAAGAAGCGTGTCCACTGATTCATCTTGCGTCGTCCGCTCTCTCCCTCCTTAGCCAGTCTCTGTACGGCAGGAACCATCATGCCGAGAAGCTGGATAATGATCGAGGCGGTAATGTATGGCATAACTCCGAGCGCGAAGATAGCTGCATTAGCAAATGCACCACCAGAGAATACGTTGAGAAGGCCCAAGAGTCCTTCGCTTGTCTGGTTTGCCAATGTGCCCTCGCCCAAAAGGTTTGGATTGATACCCGGAATTACCACATAACAACCCAAGCGATATACCAAGATCAAGAGTGCGGTGTAGCCAAGACGCTTGCGCAACTCCTCGATCTTGAATATATTCTTGATTGTCTCTACAAACTTCTTATTGGTAAACATCAAAGCGAAGATCGCCAAGAGGATAATACCAACAATCAGATAACTTTTCATAGAAATTAGGTTTTAGCCTGTTATTACAACTTTACAACGCTACCACCTGCAGCTACGATAGCAGCCTCTGCGCTCTTCGAGAAAGCGTGAGCTGTTACGGTTACAGCAGCAGTCAATGCGCCATTACCCAAGATCTTCACACGGTCCTTGCCCGATACGAAACCTGCAGCTACCAATGTGTCGATGTTGACCTCTGTTACACCATTCTTTGCTACGAGAGCATCGAGAGTCGAGAGGTTGATTGGCTTAAACTCTACTCTTTTAAGATTCGTGAAACCGAACTTAGGAAGACGACGCTGCAATGGCATCTGACCTCCCTCGAAGCCCAACTTCTGCGAATATCCGGAACGAGACTGCGCACCCTTGTTACCACGAGTCGAGTAGCCTCCGTGACCCGAACCTGCACCACGGCCTACACGCTTATCGTGGTGTGTCGAACCCTTTGCGGGTTTAAGATTATTGAGTTCCATTTAAATATTCCTCCTTAATTTAAGTTACTTACTACTCCTCTACTACCTCAACCTTCACCAAGTGCTTCACTTTGTTCAACATACCCAAGATGATAGCCGAATCGCTGTGAGTTACTGTGTGGTTAATTCTGTGAAGTCCGAGTGCGTCGAGGTTCTTGCACTGCTGTGCAGTCGAACCGATGCGGCTCTTAATCTGTGTAATCTTCAATGTTGCCATAGTTCTTCCTTGAAAAATTAACCATTAAACACCTGCTTGAGTGAGATACCACGAGTCTGTGCTACGGTGTATGCGTCGCGCAACTCGCAGAGTGCACCTACGGTAGCCTT
>JAZOMA010000027.1:0-20005 GCA_045653565.1 Alistipes sp. | reverse complement strand
CCCGCCTCTTTTAACTCTTTGAGGTGCTGCGATACGGTAGCTTTGGCAATCGGCAACTCCTCGTGAATATCACCAAAGTAGCACTCTGTCTGCTTGGCAAGAAATTCGAGAATAGCGATGCGGGCAGGGTGTCCCATCGCCTTTGCAAAGCGTGCAACTTGCTCTTGATTAAGTGTATATTCCTTGTTCGCCATAGTGTCTATGCTTGTTTCTGTTCGCAAATATCCGAACAATAATTCAAAGTTCCAAATCCACCAGTCAAATCATCATATAATATTTTCAACACAAAAAAACAACCGCCATAATGTCTAACATTACAGCGGCTGGATATGAAGATATGTTATGTATTGAAGGTGGTTATTCTTCTTCGGGTAGGTCATGGTCGGGTTCGTGTTAATCAATGAAGATACCCGTAGAAGTGCGTAGAAACGGGGGTGGTGCATTTTTGGTGCAACTTTTTGGGCACAAAAAAACCTACAAGATTGATACTCAAATCCTTGTAGGTTTATTGAAGCGGAAAGAGAGGGATTCGAACCCCCGGACCCTCTCAGGTCATCGGTTTTCAAGACCGGCGCATTCGACCACTCTGCCATCTTTCCAGGCGCAAAGGTACGACCTTTTTTCTATTTTGCAAAATTTTTCTCGAAAAGTTGAATTTTTTAGTGATATTTTCTATCTTTGTAGGTTGGAAGTGAAATATAATTTCACAACGCAAAGAGTATTAAGTCAACAAACAAAATAAAAAAGAAAAAGTATGGGAAGAGCATTTGAGTATCGCAAAGCGAGAAAGATGAAGAGATGGGGTCATATGGCTCGTGTCTTCACAAAGATTGGTAAGGAGATTGAAATGGCGGTAAAGGCTGGTGGTGCAGACCCATCGGCAAACACCCGTTTGCGAATCCTTATGCAGAATGCGAAGGCTGAGAATATGCCAAAGGAGAATGTAGAACGCGCTATCAAGCGTGCTACCGACAAGGACGCAGCAGACTATAAGGAGGTAATCTACGAGGGATACGGCCCTAACGGCATCGCTGTACTCGTGGAGACTGCTACCGACAACACCAACCGTACCGTAGCAAATATCCGTATGTACTTCAACAAGTGCGGTGGTACGCTCGGAAACTCGGGCTCGGTAGGTTTTATGTTCGAGCATAAGTGTGTATTCAAGTTCAAGGCTGAGGGTGCAGACCCAGAGGAGTTGGAGCTCGAGATGATTGACCTCGGCGTAGATGAGTTCTACGTAGAGGAGGACGGCATCAACGTATATGCTCCATACGAGTCGTTCGGTGCTATTCAGAAGTGGCTCGACGACCAGGGTTACGAGATCGTATCGGGAGAGTCCGTTCGCATACCAACCGACACCAAAGAGCTCGACGCAGAGGGCCGCGAGGCTGTTGAGAAGTTGGTCGAGAAGTTGGAGGAGGACGACGATGTGGTAAACGTTTATCACACGATGGCCGAGGGCGACACCGAGGAGTAGAGAAAGAGAAAACAATCTTAAAACTATAAGTTATGAACAACAAGTATGCGTTGCCAAAGGATGGCGGTTTAATCGCCGATGAGGCATTCAAGGATCTCACACAGCGTTACGAGCGTATCGCTACACGCGCCTATGAGAGCGAGTATGAGGGTGTGCAGTATGTAGCCGACTGCATTGTTGCTGCAATCAACGCACACAAGGGCGAGAAGCCTTTTGTACTCGGTTTGACCACCGGTAAGACCCCTATAGGTTTGTACCGCGAACTCGTTAAGCGTCATAAGGCTGGCGAGGTGAGTTTTGCAAATGTTGCAGTATACAGCCTCGACGAGTTCTACCCTATCAAACCAACCGAGAAGCAGAGTCGCAACTATCGTATTCACGCAGAGTTACTCGATCAGGTTGATATCCTCCCTGAGAACATCAACTTCCCTGACGGCACACTCTCGCGCGAGAAGTTGTCGGCATTTTGCGCTAACTACGGTAAGGCTCACATCGATTTGATGATTATCGGCGTTGGCGAGGATGGACAGATTGGCTTCAACGAGCCTGGTTCGCACGTTAAGTCGGGTACTCGTTTGGTGCAGCTCTCTTACCAGTCGCGCAAGGTACAGTCGGGCGCATTCGGCGGTTTGGAGAACACTCCGAAGATGGCTATCACGATGGGCATTGACACCATTATGAAGGCGGAGCGCATCGTAGTAATGGCGTGGGGCGAGGATAAGGCTAAAATCGCAAAGCGCATTATCGAGGGCGAGATTTCGGAGCAGGTTCCGGCTTCGCACTTGCAGTTGCACAACAACATTGAGATGATTATCGACGAGGGTGCTTCGTCGCAACTCACACGCGTAGAGACTCCGTGGTTGGTTGGCTCGTGCCAGTGGACTCCAAAGTTCACACGTAAGGCTGTGGTTTGGTTGTGCGGCGTTGTGAATAAGTCAATCTTGAAACTCACACATAAGGACTATATCGAAAATTCGCTCGGCGAGTTGTTGGAGCAGGGTCGCACCTACGACCAAATCAACATCGACGTGTTCAACGATTTGCAACACACCATTACCGGCTGGCCGGGAGGTAAGCCAAATGCTGACGACTCGACACGTCCGGTAAAGTCTACCCCATTCCCAAAGAATGTGTTGATTTTCTCGCCACACCCAGACGACGACGTTATCTCGATGGGTGGAACATTTATCCGCCTCGTAGAGCAGGGACACAACGTTCACGTAGCATACGAGACTTCGGGTAATGTAGCCGTACACGACGACGTGGTATTGCAGAATATCGATGCTGCTCACGAGTTGGGCTTTGCAAGCAAAGAGGAGTACGCAAAGGTGGAGGCTATAATCAAGAGTAAGAAGCCAGGCGAGCCTGAGCCACGACCACTTTTGAACCTCAAGGGTGCGTTGCGTCGTGCCGAGGCGCGTGCAGCGGTTCGTTCGTTCGGTTTGAATGCCGACACTAACGCTCACTTCCTGAACCTTCCATTCTACGAAACTGGAGGTATCAGCAAGAGCCCATTCACTCAGGCAGATATTGACATCGTAGCGAAGTTGTTGCGCGAGGTTAAGCCGCATCAGATTTATGCAGCAGGCGACTTGTCGGACCCACACGGAACACACCGCACCTGCATCGAGATAGTTTTGGAGGCTATCGCTGTAGTTAAGGATGATGAGTGGTTCAAAGATTGCCACCTCTGGCTCTATCGTGGAGCGTGGATGGAGTGGGATCTCGGCTCGGTGGATATGGCAGTGCCTCTCTCGCCAAACGAGATTATCACAAAGCGTCACGCAATCTATCGTCACCTCTCGCAGAAGGATATCGTTCCGTTCCCTGGCGAAGACCCACGCGAGTTCTGGCAGCGTAGCGAGGATCGTACACAGGCTACGGCTAAGCAATACGATGCTCTCGGTATGGCTGAGTATCAGGCTATTGAGTTGTTTGTAAGAATGTTTTAACAAGTAAAAAAAGAGATTATGAGACTTATAATTCAGGATAACGCACAGACTGCAGGCCGTTGGGCTGCAGAGTATATCGTAAAGCGCATCAACGAGAAGGAGGCGGCAGGTGGTCGCTTTGTTCTCGGTTTGCCTACCGGCTCTACCCCACTTATCACCTACGCTCGTTTGATTGAGCTGTATAAGGAGGGTAAGGTGTCGTTCAAGAATGTCGTAACATTCAATATGGACGAGTATGTTGGTTTGCCACAGGAGCATCCCGAGAGTTACCACTCGTTTATGTGGAACAACTTCTTCAAGCACGTGGACATCAACCCTGAGAACGTAAATATCCTCAACGGCAACGCTGCAGACTTGGCAAAGGAGTGCGAGGAGTACGAGGCTAAGATTGTTGCTGCAGGCGGCATCGACTTGTTCTTGGGTGGTATTGGCGAGGATGGTCACTTGGCATTCAACGAGCCTTTCTCGTCGCTCAATTCGCGTACCCGCATTAAGACTTTGACCTACGACACACTGCTCGTAAACTCGCGTTTCTTCGACAACGACGTGAACAAAGTTCCGAAGTTGGCTTTGACCGTAGGTATCGGCACTGTTCTCTCGGCTAAGGAGGTTATCATCCTCGCCTTCGGTCACAAGAAGGCCGTAGCATTGCACAACGCAGTGGAGGGTGCTTACTCGCACACCTGCACCGCTTCGGCAATTCAGACACATCCTCACGGAATGATTGTCTGCGACGAGGCTGCAACCGTAGAGTTGAAGGTTGGAACATACCGCTACTTCAAGGATATCGAGAAGGATAATTTATAATTCACATCGTAAAACATAGACCACAATGACCGAAAAACTTCTTAAAATAGCCTCCGAGTTTGTTCTCGAAGGTACAATCAAAGAGATTACTCCGTTGGGACAGGGTTTCATCAACGACACCTTTATTATTCACACCGAGGGTGAGGCCCCAAACTACATTTTGCAGCGCAAGAATAAGGCAATATTTCCGGATGTGCCTGCAATGATGGACAACATCGACCGCGTAACTTCGCACATTCGCAAGAAGGTGGCAGCCGAAGGTGGCGACGTTAAGCGTGAAGTTATGACCATCAACCACACCCACGACGGTAAGTTCTACCACGTGGACGAGGCTGGCGAGTACTGGGCAGTTTGCGAGTTTATCGCCGACACCATCGCCTACGACTCGGCAAACAGCGAGGCTTTGGCTCGTATGGGCGGTATGGGTATCGGTAAGTTCCAGTCGCAGTTGGCTGACTTCACCGAGCCTTTGGCAGAGGTTATCAAGGGCTTCCACAACATCAAGCACCGCTTTGTGCAGTGGGACGAGGCTATCGCGCAGGATGCCGCAGGTCGTGTTGCTTCGCTTGCGGAGGAGATTTCGTGGATTGAGTCGCGTCGCGAGGAGATGCTCTCGTTCTGGGCAAAGGTTGAGTCGGGCGAGATTCCAATGCGCGTAACTCACAACGACACAAAGATTAACAACATCCTCTTCGATAAGCAGGGTAACGTTCTCTGTGTTATCGATTTGGATACCGTGATGTCGGCTCCTGCATTGAATGACTTTGGCGACGCTATCCGCACCTATGCAAACACTGGTGCTGAGGATGCCGAGGATCTCTCGACCGTATCGCTCTCGTTGCCTATGTTTGCAGCATATGCCGATGGTTACCTCTCGCAGCAGGCGAAGACTCTCACACAGGCAGAGTTGGATCATCTTGCATTCTCGGCTCGTTACATCACGTTCGAGCAGGTGTTGCGATTCTTGATGGACTACATCAACGGCGATACCTATTATAAGATTAAGTCGCCTAACCACAACCTCGTGCGTACTCACGCTCAATACGCTTTGTTGCAGAGCATCGAGTCGCAGTACGAGGCTATGTGCGAGGTAATCAAAGAGGCAACCGCTAAACACTTGGCATAGTATGAAGGTTGCAAAGATAGATTTGTCGGGTCGTACCCTCGAAGAAGTTTTCGAGGGTATCGCTCCCGAGAAAATTGCGTGCTGCAACTGGGCGGAGGAGTACCCCTACGCTCCAGAGGTGACGTTTAAGATGTTCCATACGGGCGATAAGTTGTACGTTCGCTACGACGTGACCGAGCAGTATACGGCTGCGCGTGTTGCCGAGGACAATGGCGAGGTGTGGACCGACTCGTGCTGCGAGTTTTTCCTCTCGTTAGATGGCGAGGCGTACTACAACGTCGAGACAACCTGCATAGGCAAGATGCTGATTGGCTATCGTCAGAAGGGACAGGATGTTATCCACGCCGACGACGCAGTTCTCTCGCAGGTGGAGCGCATTACATCGCTCGGCTCGGAGCCATTCGAGGAGCGCGTGGGCGATAATAAGTGGTCGTTGATGTTAGGACTTCCAACCTCGATTATGCACCAGCACAATGTTGAGAGTTGGGATGGCTTGCAGTTGAAGGTTAACCTCTACAAATGTGGCGACAACCTCTCGAAACCGCACTTCCTATCGTGGCAGCCTATTGCACTACCGCAACCGTGCTTCCACTGCCCAGAGTTCTTTACTGCAATAGAGTTGGAGTAAGAGAGGGTTCATCATTAACAGAAAATAAAATATCGTGGCGTAGTGCCACGATATTTTATTTTCTGTTACAAACCTTTTGATAGTCACAATACTCACAAGGGGAGGAGTCCTCGCACTGCCTAAATGGAACATTGCGGTCGAATATCTCGCGCAGGGTGTTCTGAATCTCCTGCTCAAACGCCTCGGCACACTCGGAATAGGCCTCGAGCGTCTTTTTATTGCCCTTGCCCGAGCCCTCTACAAACAATGTTTCGGCACTCTTAGGGTCTACCATTCGTCCCACAAAGAATAACTCGGGGCGTACATCGCGATTCTCCATCTTATGCAAAATCATCGCATAGAGCAAAGTGTTGATAATCTTATATTCTCGATGGTCGCTAATCGGAGTACCGTGGAACAGATCCTCGATGCTGTTATATCGCACATTCGGCTTTCCGGTTTTATAGTCAATAACTCGAAGTAGCCCGTTATTCAACGAGTCGACGCGGTCGGCACGTCCCGAGAAGTTGACCACATAGCGATTTTCGCCAACATCAATCGGCAAGCCCAACTCCAACGTATACTCGGTATCCTTAACCACGAAGTCGTTATTTTCCATATCGTAGTTAAGCAGATTTTTGCCTAAGTACTCGCGAACAATATCGCGAGTGATGAGCATCTCGCCACCCAGTTGCTGTAGTTTGCCCTCCTTATTGTTGAAGTAGACCTCGGCAATAGCCTGATCAACACACTTTTCGACCTTACCCTCCTTACGCAATCGCTCGAGGCTCGCCTTTGGGTTGGCGTCGCCAATAATCTCGGTATAGAGCAAATCGGCAGCACGGTGGAAGATATTTCCGAAGGTCATATTATCGACCTCGTTTTCCAACTCACCCTCCGGACGCATCAACTCCACCACATTGAGATAGAACTTGAGCGGACAGGTCACATAGGTAGATATCGCCGTTGGCGAGATAGTGCGCTTGCCCTTGCCTGCGTAAGCATCGGTAAAGCGCAGAAGTTTCTCGAACACCTTGTCGTCCTTCTCCACCTCGATGGCTCGCTGGTCGGACAACGCCACCTCGACACCCACATTCGTATGGTTGATTTTGAAATCTGTTTCGTACTCCAGTTGGCGAATGTAGCGGCTCGGCTCGCCCGTACTCTTGTCGTCGGTAGACGAGGAGTAGAGCATATAGAGATTCTCGGCTCGCTGAATCAGACGATAGAAGTAGTAGGCGTGGACGCCCTCGTGATGCTCTGCCACAGGGATGTTGAAGCCGCAACGCAGACCATACGGGATGAACGACTTGTCGGTAGAGCGACTACCCGGGAAGTTGTTGTCGGTCATCGAGAGCAATATAACATTCTTGAAGTCGAGATTTCGCGTCTCGAGAATACCCATAATCTGCAAACCTTTAAGTGGCTCGCCAGTAAATGGTATGCGCTCCGCCTGGAGATGACGACGCACCAACGAGCGATAGATTGAGATAAACTTCTCGGGGTGTTCTGCTACGGACTTGATACTCTCTATGCCGCACGCCTTGATGATGTTCTGCAACTTAACCAGCGCATCGTAGACCACCGACAGATACTCCGAACGCGATGCACCCTCCTCGCACGCTTTCGAAGTGGTCGAAACGGCATCGACAACCTCCAACAGATACTCCGACAACTGCTGCCACCCCTCCGTTTTGCGAAATATGGTCTGCAAAAGGGGCGTACCCGAAAGTTTCGAAATTGGCACGTTGAATAGATGATGCTCTACGATATACTTGCGTAACTCGGCAAACTCATCGGTTGAACTCTCTGCCACATAGGGATGAAAGAGCAAACCATTCACATCGGCGTGGTAGAAGGTAACCTCGCCCGACGAGTTGTGGCTTGCGTGCTTCTGCAACTCCAACAATCGCTCGACAAACGAGTATGCCAACGTATTACGGAGTGGATAACCCATTGTTACATTGAGAATTGGCTTCACAACCTCAACACCATCCTTCACACTTCTCTCGACCTTGAACTTCTCGGGCAGAGCGTACAACAACGGCATCAGCAAATTCTCGTCGGTAAGCACAACGGCCGTATCTTTGCCGATGGTACCGTCACTCTTGCTGGCTATATCCTCCAAAATATCAACTACGCATTGGCACTGCGCCACATTCGACGATGTGGAGAGAACATTGACAGAGGCTATATTCTGGAAGTTGCTGTGCGATACGCCCTCCGACTGCGATAGTTCCAGATTTTGACGAATGAACATACCTGCCTCTTGGGCTTTGTTCTCAACATAGTAGTTGTCGTAGTCCCAGAAAAACTCCACGTGGCAGTTATTCTTCATATATGTGAGCAACTCCTTCTCGCACTCGGAGAGGGCATTGAAGCCCACCACCACATATTTCTCGCTGTGTGGCAGTTCCGCCTCGCCCTGCTTCAATCGCTCGATAGCCTGACGATATATCATTCCGGTGTAGCCGATACCCAACTCGTGCAATCGTTTGTGGAAACCCTCGTAGACGGAGTTCAGCGAACGCCAAACACGCAGGAAGTGCTCCTTGGTTTTCGATATATCCTGCGACTCGGTATCTTTGAGCAGAGTTCCCCAAAATCTGTTTATCAGCGCAATCTTCTCGTCGTCGAGCCAATTTATGCTCTGCTCCAACTCCTTCAAATCGCGTATGTTGGAGAATAGTTGGGCTGCATCGACATTGTACTTATCCAACATATCGAAGTCGGAAATGAGGAGTTCGCCCCAACTGTAGAACTTGTCAATATCCTCGGTGTGATACTCGCTGTAGATGGTATATAGTTCTGCTACAAGACGCAGTTTATCGGCTTTACGAAGGTTGGAGAGTTGGCACATCAACTCGTCCATCGAGATATATTTAGGTTCCCAAACGGCACGATTTGCCGCTTTCGACAACGCCTCGGCAAAGAACAATCTGGCACGTTTGGAGGGCAAAACCAGCGTTAGAGTTGCAACATCGTCGCCATACTTCTCGTAGAGTCGCGTTGCAACCTCCTCTATAAATGTAGCCATACCACGAATTTAGTTTATGTTGATGATTTCGCCACCAAAGACCGCTGTGTGATCGCGCAAAATGACAGGGGTTCCCTTGTAGAGTAGTTTTGCGCCAGTGGATGTTGTTGCGTCCAACCTCTCGGTGATGTTGACGCGAGTCTCGGACGAGTGCGACGCCTCGATGGTTGCCGAGACAATCGACAACTCCGTGCAATCGACTTTGGCGGTAGAGACCTTCATCGTTAAATATTTAGTCGAGCCCTTAAGCGTCAAACGGCTTACGCCGGTACACTCTACGGCTGTATCCATAGTCTGAATGTTGAGCGACACCATTGCCCCACCCGAAACCGACAAATCGAACAACTTGGTCTCGAGAACGCCCTCGAAAATAGCCTTTGCGTGAGCAATTCTCACTTCGCGCAACGAGTTGTAGAATATGGTTACATCGGTAACAGAGGTACGCTTGGGGTCGAACTTCTCGCTAACTATGAGCATACCTCGCTTGTCGACCTCGAACTTGAACTTGGATGTTATATTACCCTTCGTATCGTAGGTTATGCGACACTCCTCGGAGGTAGATACCTTCTTGAATAACACATTCATAGGACCGTCAACCTTGACACTATTGAACGAGGTGAGCCAATCGGTCTTGGGAATCGAAACCACCTGTTCGGGTTGTGGGTTGCTAACCGCAGTTGTGTCGGTTTGCGCAGACACAGAGAGTGCCAGCAGCGCAAATATCATAAGTGAGAGTAGTCGTTTCATAGTTTTGCTATTATATTTAGGTATGCAAGTTATAAATTTTTTTTGAAATCTCTAACTTTTTAATCTTAATTTTGTAACTTTACGAAAATTTTAGTTGTATGGCCAACACAAACACATCGCAACCAGCAGTGATAGTTCCGGCAAGTGCTGGTTCGGGAAAGACATATCGCATAGCCCACGAATATATCCGTGACGTACTTCGAGATCGCGACCTCGGAGGCGACAATGTTGGTTTCGACAAGTCGTTCTACAAACGCATCCTTGCCGTGACCTTCACGAATAAGGCTACCGAGGAGATGAAGACCCGCATACTGAAGGAGATTCATCGGCTCGCCTCGAATCAGGAGAGCGGACACCTCGCCGAGTTGATGAGAGAGACCAAACTCTCCGAGCAGACACTCCGTGATCGCGCACGCATAGTTCGTTCGCAGATTCTGCACGACTATTCGCACTTTACGGTGTTGACCAACGACACCTTCTTCCAACGCATATTGCGTGCCTTTATGCGAGAGTTGGATATAGATATGAACTTTTCGACCGAGTTGGACACTGCTCCGGTGCTGTCGAAGAGTATCGAGGCGGTAATCGAAGACATTCCCAACAACAGCGAGTTGCAAGGTTGGTTGCAGGAGATAGTTTCGGACTGCATAGCGGATGGAACAAAGTGCGACATTCGCACCGCCATAGGTTCGCTCAGCACAGAACTTTTCAAGGAGTCGACCAAGGATATAGTCAGCAACATCTGCGATAAATCTACGCTCAAAGATGCCGTTAATGCCTTCGAAGAGGAGGTTAACGCAGCAAAGAGCAAAGTTGCGGAGATTGCCGAAAAGATGATTCAATGCCTTAGCGACAGCGGTTTCGATGGGGAGAACTTCAAGTACAACATCATCGATAAGTATATCAAACCGTACGCAGAAGGCAGTGTCGAGCCATTCAACAAGACTCTCTGTTCGCGCCTCGAGCAAGAGCCTCAAGATTGGGTTAAGGTCAATAAGCGCATAGATATGGGAGCATTGGTTGCTCTCGCCACCGAGTTGAAGGGGCTGTTGGAGAGCCTTAACGAAGCGTTGCAAGGCACAATAACACTATCCAACACGCTCTATATCATCAAGAATAACTACCGCAGTTTTGCGCTGCTGAACGACCTGCAGGCGATGATTGCGACAATATGCCAGCAGGAAAACTCAATGTTGCTGAACGAGACCAAGCACACCATAGCCAGTTTCATAGCGGACGACGAGGTGCCATTCATATACGAGAAGGTGGGCAACTACTTCGACAAGTTTATGATTGACGAGTTCCAGGATACCTCGGCAAAGGAGTGGCGCAACTTCCTGCCGCTGCTCTACAACGCAATGTCGCAGTCGGGCGAGAATGACCAGTCGGTACTCATTGTGGGCGATGTCAAGCAGTCCATATACCGTTGGCGAGGTGGCGACTGGCGCATCTTGGGTAAAGAGGTAGATGGTGACCTCCACCACCGTTGCGAGCGCATACCGCTGGATAGCAACTGGCGCAGTCTGCCAAACGTCGTGGAGTTCAACAACCAACTTTTCGATAAGGCGGTGCCATACGAGAACGAGCGACTCAACACTATGATTGCGGAGGCTTCGGCAAGTGGCATATCCGAAGAGTGCAAAGCAGAGTTGCGCGACACGCTCCTGCACGCCTACGAAGGTCATCATCAGAATCCTTGTCGCGAATGCACGCAGAGGGGTTACATATCCATAACCGCAGCAACCGACGAGAACAAACAACTCGAGAATAGCGACGGTATGCCGCTCTACATAGAGCGCATACGCGAGGTGTTGGAGAAGGGTTTCTTGCCACGCGATATAACCATCCTCGTACGCAAAAACAAAGAGGCTATGGCCATTGCCGAGGAGATGCTGAAACATCGCAAATCGTTCCCGGAGAAGTTGCGGTTCGAGATAACCACCGAGGAGGCTTTGAGCCTCATATCGTCGCCTGCCGTGAAGTTGATTGTGGCGATAATGCACCTTGCAATAGAGCGCAACGACATCTCTTCGCGTGTGCTGTACAACCATCTGCACAATCACGATAGATTCGACGTAGGGTTTAGCGAGGAGGAAAACGCCTTCTTCGACCACATTCGTACGATGTCGCCAATCGAGGCTTTCAGCCAGATAGCGATTCGCTATGCCGAGGATTTGGAGGGCGAGGCGGCATATGTACTGTCGTTGCAGGAGAACATAGCACGCTTCTCGGCCAACAAGAGTGCCGACCTGGATCTATTCTACAAATGGTGGAAGGAGAACAGCGAGAAGTTATCTATCAGGGTTGAGCGCAGCGACAGAGCCATACAGATTATGACCATCCACAAAGCGAAGGGTCTGGAAAATAAGGTGATATTCATTCCTCGTTGCTCGTGGCTTATGGTGCCACGCACGGCAACAGGTCAAACAAAATCTACGGTGTGGGCTAAAGCCAACGGCAATAGCCACCTCGAAAAGATTGGTATGTTCCCTGTGACATTCGGCAAAGAGTTTAGCGATTCGCTCTTTGTAGAGGGCTACCTTCGCGAAATGGTACACGAGCGCGTAGATGCGATGAATATGCTCTACGTTGCCGTTACACGCGCAGGCGAGCAGTTGCACATATACCTGCCAAAGCCAAGCGACAAAGTCAGAAGCGAGTACTCGGTAAACCATATGCTGAGGGCGATATACGCCGGAGAGTTAGATGATAATAAAACGGACGACAACTATCTCTTTTATGAGTTCGGAGTGTTCGAAGGTCCCGAGCCTGAGCAGAATGGTGGCAACCAAATAGCAACCTCGGTAGTGAACGAATATAGGGTTTCGCCTGTGATGTTACGACTCTCGACACCAACATCGCGTTACTTTGCCGACGAGCAAGGTGCGCTCTCGCCACGCATCGTGGGTATTCGTCTGCACCACGCCTTCGAGCAAGCCTCCTCGCGCGAGGATATATTTGCTGCGCTGGAGGAGATGGTGCTCAATGGCGAGTTGGACGGGGGCGAGATTGATATGCTGAAGCGACAGATTGCCAACACGCTCGACACGACGATTGCGGGCGAATGGTTCGACGGCAGTTGGGATAGAATGTTTTGCGAGCGAGGCATCATCCTCAAAGATGGCGAGTCGAAGCGTCCCGACAGGGCGTTGATGCGTGGTAAGGAGGCTGTTGTGGTGGACTATAAGTTCGGACGCGAGAGCAACAAACACATCGAACAGGTCGAAGAGTATATCGCTGCGTTGCAGAATATGGGCTACACCTCGGTCAATGGGTATGTTTGGTATGTGCCGACAGGCAAGATTGTTAAACTGCCTATTGAGGATTAACTATTTTAGTGCTATCTTTGCGCAATGAAACTCGATATTTTCAGAATAATACCGAAACAATTTCGCCTTAGAGGTGTGGGTGTAGCCTTCACCATCTTTGTGCGTGCACTGCTCAACTTTGTAGGTTTGGCAGCGTTGTTGCCGGTGCTATATCTTATACTCGACTCGGAGAGTATTCACTCAAATGCCCTCTTGCAGCGACTCTACACCCTGCTCGGCTTTGGCTCCGACCAGAGTTTCGTAATCGCAGTGGCGGTGGCTGTTGTGGCGTTTATAGTCATCAAAAACAGCATAAACCTACTACTCTATCGTGCCGAGCGCGACTACATCTATGCGCTCTATAGCCACCTCTCGCGCCGATTGTTTGTCGGCTACTTCGACAAGGGGTTGCAGTTTGTCAAACGAGAGAACTCGGCAGTACTATCGCGCAATGTGAATGTGGTGTGTTACTCCTTCATAACGGGCGTGTTGCGACCTTTGGCAACCCTCGCCAGCGAGGTGTTGTTGCTCGGTATGATTTTCCTCTCGATAGCCATCTACTCGCCTGTGGGGGCATTGCTCGCTGTGGCGGTATTTGTGCCTGTGGCGTGGTTCTACTTCGCTTTGATGCGTCGTCGCCTCGACCGCTATGGCAGTGTGGAGAACGAGGCACAACGTCGCAAGTATCGCGATGTAATCGAAACATTCCGTGGCTATGCCGACGTAGAGATAAACAACGCCTTTGACCATCGTCTTGCGTTGTTCGATAAGGAGTTGGCTACCATCGTTAGCGTAGGGCGCAAGAACGCCACCATCTCGATGCTGCCACAAAACCTCACCGAGACGGGTTTAGCTGTGGGTATGGCGTTGCTGCTCTGCCTCGGCACCTTGTGGTCGTCGGCAGATATGAAGTTGCTCTTTGGCGTCTTTGCCATTGCAGGACTGCGACTTTTGCCTTCGGCACGCAACATTATGGGTGCGTGGAGCGCACTGCGATACAACCGCTACACTATCGACGTGCTGAACGAGGCAGACATCGATAGCAGAGAGCGCACAACGGACAACGAGCGTCTTGCACTCGACACCGCAATCGAGGTACGCGACCTCTCGTTCCGCTTCGACAATGGCACCAGCGACACGCTGCACAACCTCTCACTAACCATTCGCAAGGGCGAGAAGGTGGGCATAAATGGCGAGTCGGGCGTGGGTAAGACCACCCTCTTAAATATACTGCTCGGACTCTACCAAGCAACCGAAGGTGGCGTATACGTCGATGGCGAAAGGCTGGAGGGCGAACGTCTGCGCAAGTGGCAGAACAGCATTGGCTATGTGTCGCAGAACACCTTCCTCACGGATAGCACCATCGTGGCAAACATAGCACTCGGATGCGAGGAGCAAGAGATTGATATGGAGCAGGTTGAGCGATGTATCGAGGCGGCATCGTTGTCGGAGTTTGTGGCATCGTTGCCGAAGGGCATCCACACGCGCATTGGCGAGTGTGGCGCACTCCTCTCGGGAGGTCAGCGTCAGCGTATAGGCATTGCCCGCGCACTCTACAAGCGTGCCGACATACTCTTCTTCGATGAGGCGACCTCGTCGTTGGACAACGCCACCGAGCAGAGCATAAACCGCGCTATCGAGAACCTCTCGACAACAAACAAAGACCTTACAATAGTTGTGGTTGCACACCGCGATAGTTCGCTCGACTACTGCGACCGCATCGTAACACTCGAAAAATAGGAACAATAGTATGAATTACCGCATAGCAGATTTTATTCTACGCACCGAAGGGACTAACAACGACATTGTGGAGGGTGGCTTGCACTGCTTCAAACCCTTCGAGGTGGAGGCTTCCGACGCCGAGCCTACGATGGTGCTGCGTATGGATAGCCCGATAAGCGACGGCGACTACCCCACCACCGAGGTGATTCACGCCTTCGACTTCGAGCAGGATTTCGCCAAGGGCGAGTTGGCTCGCTTCAGCGAGGGCTACCGCTTTGCAATGTGGCGTGGTGAGCATAAGTTTTTGCTTGTTAAGCGCGATGGCTCGAACATTGTGGAGAGCAACCTCGCAACCTCCGCCATTGCCGACCCTACGCTCGTGCGCTTTGGCATCTGGATAATGTTCGGCATCGTCATTGCACCACTCGGGGCTATAGCCATTCACTCGTCGGTTGCCGTTAAGGAGCATCAGGGAGTGCTCTGTTTGGGCGAGTCGGGAACGGGCAAGAGCACCCACACACGCCTGTGGCGCGAGAATATCGAAGGCGCAAAGTTGCTCAACGACGACAGCCCGATTATCCGAGTTATCGACGGCAAATGCCTCGTCTACGGCTCGCCGTGGAGTGGCAAAACACCTTGCTATGTAAATAAGAGCGTACCTGTGCGTGCGTTGATACGCCTTTCGCAAGCACCTCACAACAAAATCAAACGCCTGCCTGCGCTGTGGGCTATAGGTGCGGTTATCCCGTCGTGCCCACCAGCATTCGCCTACGACAGTGCGCTGCAAGACCACATCTGCAACACCGTGTCGGAGATTATCTCCTGCACACCGGTCTACCACTTGGAGTGTCTGCCCGATGCTGCGGCGGCACAGTTGTCCTACTCAACAATTTTCGGGAAATAGCAGATGGCAAAGACCCTCGTCATATCGAACCGTGAGTTGTTCTCCATCGTGCGCGATACGCTTTTGGAGGGCAAAACCGTGCGCGTAGCGGTCAAGGGCGAGAGTATGCTCCCCTTCTTCCGCAGCGGCTCGACCATAACATTGCGACCCGTCGAGGCGAAAGATATCCGCAAGTACGCCGTGGTGATGGCAGATGCGGGCGACAACTTTGTCGTGCATCGCGTGATAGAGGTTGGCGATGAGGCTGTTACGCTGTTGGGCGACGGCAACTACATTGGTACAGAGCGTGTTACACGCGACAAGATATATGGCGTGGTCGACTGCTCGGCTCTGCACCTCTTCTTAGCAAAGATATGGCTATGGATGCGCCCCGTACGCCGCTACCCCCTCGCCCTGTTCCGCAGGATAATGTAGATCGCACACAGTTAGGATATTCCTACATTATCCTATATCGTTTCCTTACTAGCCTACCCCATAAAACAAAGTTACACCATTACGATGTAACAGTGTAACAATGTGTTATAGGGTGTGGTATGATGCTGTAGAATTTGATAGGATGTTATAGGATGTTGTAGGAAAAACTACTCACTACTCTCTACTCTCTACTCTCTACTCTCTACTCTCTACTCTCTACTCTCTACTCACTACTTTTTCTCTTTCAACAAGTCGCGAATCTCGGTGAGAAGCACCTCCTCCTTCGATGGAGCAGGCTCTGGTGCAGGTGCTGGTGCAGGTGCGGCCTCCTCCTCTTTCTTCTTCAAGTTCGAGAGGCGTGCAACAAACTTAACCAACAAAAATACGCAGAATGCCAAGATTGTGAAATCTACAACCTGCTGAATGAAAGCACCATAGTTCCAGTATACTGGCTCCGAAGGTGCTGCGCCCTCCGAAACAACCGAAACTGCCGCATCCTTCAATGCTGCGAGGTTTACCTTCAAATCCTTGAAATCGACATTACCTAAAAGCATACCAATAGGAGGCATCAAAATGTCGTTCACCAACGAGGTAACAATCTTACCAAAAGCACCACCGATGATAACACCGACTGCCATATCCATCACATTACCCTTCAGCGCAAATGTCTTAAAGTCCTTCAAAAATCCCATAAGTCAAACTCTTTAAAATATTAGTAATCAATAAATTATAGATTCAAAAAAACTATCCAACGATAAGCAGCACCGCGTCGGTAGCGACATTCTCGCCCTCGGCAACAAGTACCTGCTGAACGGTTCCGTCGTAGTCCGAAGTGATGGAGTTCTCCATCTTCATAGCCTCCAAAACTACAACCTCGTCGCCAGCCTTCACAGCGTCGCCCACCTTCACCTTCAACGAGATAACGCGACCAGGCAGTGGCGCAACAATCTTATTACCTACGGCAGCCTTCGGTGCAGCAACCTCAGCCTTTGGCGCAACAGGGGCCTCGCCCAACTCAATAAGCACCGCATCGGTAGCGACATTCTCGCCCTCGACTACCAAAATCTGCTTAACATATCCCGCAGCATCCGAGGTGATGGAGTTCTCCATTTTCATAGCCTCGAGCAACGCAACCTCCTGACCTACAGCCACTACGTCGCCCACCTTAACCTTCAACTCGAGCACCTTGCCAGGCAGCGGAGCAACGATGGTGTGACCCGTAATCTTCTCTGCCTTTGCAGGAGCCTCGGCAGCAACCTCCACCTTCGCAGGAGCCTCGGCAGCGACCTTCGCCTGATAAGCCTTGGTCTTAACGCCCGTGAGGTATGGCTTAGCAACGAGTGGGAACAACTCGAGCAGCAACATCTCCTTCTCGTTCTCGGCGAGCAGTACACCGCCAGCCTCCGCGAGTTCAGGGTTTGGCTGGTGCTGATACTTCGAGATATCGTAGTTGCTCTCCTCGCGAACACCACAAATCTTGAGTCGGAACTCAGGGTCAATCTTCACAGGCGTAGTACCATACTCGCCCTTCACCAGATTCACGAACTGATTGTTCTTTGTGGTATACATCGGACGACCAGCCTTCAAATCGAGTGCGCAGTTAACCGCCTGAGCACCAACAATCTGCGACGTAGGGGTAACGAGCGGTGGCAAACCAGCCGAGAGGCGCACCTCAGGAATCAACTCCATAGCCTTAGGCAAAATCTCCTCTGCCTTCAGAGCCTGCAACTGCGCCACCATATTCGAGTACATACCGCCCGGAATCTCCGCCTCCTGAACCAACTTGTTCGGTGCAGGGAAGCCGAAGTAAGCCTCAATCTTCTGCGCAGCATCGAGCAACTCGTCGAACTTCTCGTTCTGAGCCGCTGCAACAGCCTTGTCGAGCAACGCCTCCACCTCGGCAGGTGTAGCATCAACCACTGGGTTGAACGGCTTTGGTGCAGGCTTATCGGCACCAAATACCGAGATATTCAACTCCGAACGGATATCCTTCAACTGCTCGTTAATCTTGGCTACAGCCTCCATATTCACGCCGATGTCGATACCCAACTTCTTGCAGAAGAGGTATACCAACTCCACCGCTGGAGCGCCTGTGCCACCACCAAACCACCAGCAGTTAGCATCTACAACATCTACGCCCGCAGCAATCGCTGCATATACCGATGCCAAACCATAGCCCGGAGTACAGTGGGTGTGGAAATCAACCGGAACAGCAACCGCAGCCTTCAACTTCTTGACCAACGCGCTGACACGCTGTGGCGGAATCAAACCCGACATATCCTTGATGGTAATCATATCGGCACCCAAACCAGCCAGCACCTTCGCCTTCTCGACGAAGTAGTCGTCGGTAAATACAGGTGCTGGGTTCTTCTTGCCCATCAACTTCTGCCAGAAGGACAACTTCGGATACTTTGGATCTACGGTGTAGCATACTGCACAGTCGGCAATACCACCATACTTCTTTACATATTTGATGGTCGACTTCACGTTCTCGACGTCGTTCAAACAGTCGAAAATACGCATAATACCCAAACCGCTCTCGATAGAGTTGCGACAGAAGCCCTCAATAATCTCATCGGTGTATGGAGCATATCCAAAGAGGTTGCGTCCACGCGACAGAGCAGTGAGCTTCGACACATCGCCCACCTCCTTCTTGATACTCTCCAAACGATACCACGGATTCTCGCCGAGATAGCGCATTACCGAGTCAGGCACTGCACCACCCCACACCTCCATAGCGTAGAAGTGCGCATCCTTGTAGTATGGCAAGCAACGCTCAATTTGAGCCTGTGTCATACGCGTTGCGAAAGAGGACTGCTGTCCATCTCGCAAAGTCAAATCCCTGATTTTTAGAGTCTTAGCCATAGTAGTAGTTATTTGTGTTATATATTATTACATCTATATCGAATGGTTCATAATAACAAAGTTAATAAAATTTCGCATAAAACAACAAAAAACGGACAAAAATGTACAAAGACGACAAAGACTCTCCACATTTTTTATGGAGAGTCTTCGTGCTTTTAATATGCGTTATTATTGGTTTTTCTTCAACCACTCCAGGCGTCGCAGGTCTGGCAAATGGGTTATTTTGAACTCCTCGAAACGCGCCTCGAAGCCCTTTCCGTCGGGACACGCCGCCATCATTCCGACCATAACAGGCGTATTGTCGGCGAGGTGGCAGTTGCGCATCATTACATACTCCTTATCGTCGAACGAGTAGAAGATCTCCACTGCGTCCAAGCGTCGTACAGCCTTAATCCAGATATGGTCAATCGGCTTGTCGAGCGTGATGACCGACCAGTCGCTCGTGTGATGAGTTACCACGCACGAGATGTTGTACTTGCCATCGACGAACTCGATACCCGCCTTGATGTAGTTCTCCTTGTCGGCACGCAACATCAGCCCCGCCTGGTCGAAACGTACCTTGTAGTCGCCCGAGATTTTAACTTTAACCTCGAACTCGCCACCACGCGTGGTATAGAGAAACGGTGCATCATCGACGGTAAAACCATAGTGAGAGATACGCCAATAGTCGCTTTGAGGTGTTACCTGCATTGTGAGTTTGTTGTTTTTGATGCTCCACGACTCCGGCTCGTTGAACCACTGCATACGGTCGAGCGTCTGCGCCTGCACCGCCAACACCGAGACCACCATTACCAAGAAAATTGTAATTCGTTTCATTGTAGGGATAATTTATAGTTATGTAATGCGAAGATACAAAAAAATTACTATCTTTGTGGTAGCAATATGATAATTTCTCTGCCTATGATTAAATAACGGACAAAAAGACATATAAAACAGAAGGCGTTAGCTTTTATTTCGGGATTCTGGAACTTAGACACTTTCAAAACACACCCAAAGGAATAAAGTTTGACGCTCACGCTGTATATCGGCGTGGGCT
>JAZOMA010000026.1:0-1506 GCA_045653565.1 Alistipes sp. | reverse complement strand
GCGATATGGGTTTCGACAAAGAGAATTTATTGGTCGCCACAATCCCCTACGAGGCTGTGAATGGCGCTTGGAGCTTTGAATCTGATTATACCAAACGCGATGCTCTTATGGATAAGCTATATCAAAATCCTCAAATCAAAGCCATAGCTTGGGGGCGTGGTGAGTTCACCAACTCGCGGATGCAGTGGACACGACCCATCGAAAACGGTGAGAGCGAGGTGTTTAATGTATATGCCGTATCGTGGAACTTCCTTGAAGTCATGGGTATTCAGATTGTCGAGGGACGCAACTTTACAACAACCGACGAGCAGAGCGAAACGGGTGCATTGATATTCAATCAAACGGCAGCCAAAAACCTAAATATCAACACAGAAACATCCATATTAGGACATATTGATGGCAGACTAACTCCTGTTGTCGGCATTTGCGAAGATTTCGATTTCCAGTCGGCACAATACAACATCTCTCCCTATGCGTTCCTCGTTTTCGGTAAATATGCTTGGGATCTACCACGCATTGCCTATATCCGCACGGTGGCGGGGGCAGACATTGCCAAAGTCAAAGAGTTCATAGTTGACACCGTGATGGAACTCGAACCCAATATCGACCCTGAGAAAATCAATGTGAAATTCTATGACAATGAGTTGGAAATGGTGTACCAGCGCGAGGATAAACTCTCGACACTCGTTACCTTGTTCTCGTTCCTCTCGATTGTAATTTCGATTATCGGAGTCTTTGGCTTGGTACTCTTCGAGACGCAGTATCGCCGCCGCGAGATTGGCATCCGACGAGTTCACGGAGCATCGGTGGGTGGAATATTGAGAATGTTCAACCGCAAGTATCTCTACATTGTCGCCGCTTGCTCGGCTGTGGCAATACCTGTAAGCTACTACATCATCAGTCGTTGGATGGAGCAGTATGTCTATCGCGTAGAGATGTCATGGTGGGTATATGCTTTGGCGGTGGGTGTAATCCTGTTGATTACCATCGTTACCGTTTCGCTCCGTTCTTGGTCGGCCGCCAACGAAAACCCTACAAATTCAATAATGCACTAAAATTCAAAATTAAATAACAATTAAAACAATTACAGCTATGTTAAAAGTAGAAAATTTACAGAAGAGTTTTTTTACCGAGGAGATCGAGACTGTTGCTCTGAACGGTGTATCGTTTGAGGTTAAGGAGGGCGAGTTTGTTGCCATTATGGGACCTTCGGGTTGCGGTAAATCTACGCTCCTCAACATCTTGGGCTTGCTGGACAACCCTACGGGCGGCTCATATCAGCTGCTCGACCAAGAGGTGGGCGGTCTGAAAGAGAAGGACCGCACCGCTTTCCGTAAGGGTAATAACGGCTTCGTGTTCCAGTCATTCAACCTTATCGACGAGTTGTCGGTAGCCGAGAATGTCGAGTTGCCACTTATCTATATGGGCGTGAAGGCCTCGGAGCGTAAGGAGCGTGTGCAGAAGATGCTCGACCGTATGAATATCTCACACCGTGCGGGCCACTTC
>JAZOMA010000025.1:0-39286 GCA_045653565.1 Alistipes sp. | reverse complement strand
AGAGAATAGAGTTTTTCTAAAACCACAACGGGCAATACCAAAAGGTAGTGAGGGTACATTCTTTCCAATGAAAACACTGATTCGCAAAACAAAAGAGGGATTATATCCCGATGTCAATGCGATAGAAGATATGGTAAGTATCTATGTAGATATAAAGTAACCATCTCATAACACTATTTTTTGACCGACTCTAAATTTAGGGTCGGTTTTTTATATGTTATTTCAAACAATAAAGATATATGTAACGATGAGAGAGACAAAAGACCAAACCATTAACCGTTTAAAACAAAAAGTTGCAGAACTTACTATCCAATTAAAAGAGGAAAAAAGGGGTAATAAACTCTCTCGAAAAGAAAATAAATGCGACATAATGGAGATTGGGAAAAACTATAAATCAGAGATTGCAAATCTTCAAAAAGAGATTCAATTATTACACAACAAATTTGATGAGGAAAGACGGGTTTGGGAGGACGAGTTAGAAAAAACTAAACAGTTATTAGTTTTTTGGAAAAATAAATCCAAGACCTATGAGACAGGAGAAGACCATCTTGCGAAGAAACGAAGAATGGAAATATCTGCAAAAGATATAAAACGAGAAAATGATGTAAGACTGGAGTATTTTCAAATGGGAGTATGTTGTGATAAATATCAGTTTCATTTTTTTGATACTGAGACCTTAACAATAAATATCAACCCACACACTGGTGGACGATTGAATTATTTAGGAACAGGTAAATTAATTAATTTAATACAAAATAATCCATACTATACACAGAGATTAAATGAGATTCGTCAATGTCTTAAAGAAAACGATTTCAATACAGATTTTGAAATACAGCAAAAGGTATATAGTGTAGGAATGGATATCTATAAGACATTATATTTGGATTTTCCGTTTGAAAAATATGAAATCTAATCGTAATTTATTCGAAAACAATTATTAAATTTTGTATAAAATAAAAAGTATAACAAAATGAAAGATTTAAAAACTTTTATGAAAGAATCTATTTCAAAAATGAAGTACACAGTGGAATTGGGTGTAAGAGCAAAAGGGGTGCAGTTGTTAGAAGTAACCGAAGAGGAGAAACAGGAATTATTAGAAGAAGACCTTGATGAAGTTTATTTAGATTGGATGGAAAGAAAAGAGTATGAATTTGCGTTAGAAGGTCAGTATCTAATGCCTACTGTTGATAGATTCAGTCTTACTATCAGAGATGAAAATGATAATATAGTTTATGAAACTGAAAATTTTGAAGACCTAGTTGATAAGACATATGATGATGAGGAGGAAGAAGAGATACTAGTGGAAGGTTGGAAATTTCAAGGCATTAAAGATGGTAACTATCTAACACGCATTCAGATTATTAAAGGTTGTTGGTATGCTGGCGAGTTTGAGTTAAATGAACCATTCAATAAAGAAAAACTATATATTGTTAGGGATAACAAGATAAATGATGAATTACTTGGGGATAATGTATTCCCAGTGGACACCTTGTACTACCAAAGAGGTGAAGGTTATGATATAAATAGAGATAAAATACTTCTTGATTTTGAATCAGATTACGGTGAACAATATTTCAATACATATCTATACAAACTAACCGAGAGAGATTGGTGGCATAATTTACAAGAATAACAAACTAAACCCTCCCATCCCTAACGAGAATACGGAGTTTGCGGATAGTATTAATTGAAGTACCCGTAATTGCGGAGATATTTGCCAGAGAGAGACCCTTACGAATGAGTGAGAACTCTCTCTGGTATTGTTTTTTGTACTCTTCGATATTCTTACGATAGGTATCTGGACGACCCATTTTGACACCTTCTCTCCTACATCTATCAATATACTGTTTACGACCACTCGCCATTCGTTCTTTGATGGTTAACCGTTCCATCTGTGCAATCTCTAAAAGTATAGTGCAAATCAATGATGCGACTGGATTGACCTTGCCCTCACTATCCAAAGTCTCCAAATTGTAGTTCTTCACATATAGACTTACTTTGTGTTCGTTGAGGAGTCGGATTACTTTGAGTGCCTCCAATGTATTACGACCCATACGACTAATTTCCAAACATACGACTCTCTGAATTTGATTGGTCTTTACAAATTCTATGAGTTCCTGTATTTCGGTTCGGTCTTCGTTAGACTTCGCACCACTGACTTTGTTGGCAAAGATTCTAACTACCTTCCAATCCATCTTTCGACAGTGTTCGGTAAGTTCTGTGATTTGTCGTTGATACTCCTGTTTGTCTGTACTTACTCGTGCAAGAATTACTACTTTCTCCATTGTTGTATGTTATTAACTGTTAGTTGATTATATATAACAAAAAAGGATATTTCTTTAATATAAAACCTTAAACTAATATGATTTTAGCAGGATATTAAACTCTATTTCAATGTTAAGTTAATATGAATTGAGTTTTAATATGAAAACTACCTCACCCACGCTTTAATTTCGGTGTGAGGGTCTTTGTTTGAGGTGGATTCACGAATGAGCTCCCACGAGTGTCGCCAACAGTGTACCTCATAGACATAGACCAATGAGTTTATACGATTGTAAACCTTGACTATCGAGTAGGTCGGATTTGGTTTCTCGACCATTACGATTGATACTACCTTATTTATAATCTCTACTTTGTCCTCGTGGGTAAGGAGTTCTTCGTTTATGGAGTCGAGAATTAGACATTTTCGTTGAGATTGCTTTCTGATAAACAAATCCACAAACTCTTCTCTACGACTCTTTTTTAGTTTTCGTTCTTCAATGAGTCGAGTTCTTAACTGTTCCGATTTCTTTTTGGAGATTCGACCAAGAATATAACTCTCTTCGACTCGTTCAAGTTTGGTGGCTATATCCTTTATTTCTTGGTCTACCACCGAGATTTTCTTTGCAGTGGTTTTGTAAGACTCCTTAATCTGTTGGAGTAACTTATCCTTATTCATTATATATCGCTCGTACATCACTTTTGAATGCTCCCAAACCACTGGGTCTATGTTGCTCCTACGGATAGATACCCCCGAATGAGTTTTACTAAAATACGAGTTAAGAGCCCCATTAATACTTAGTAGATAGCCTGTTCGAGCATCGCATACTAAACCCTTTAATAGAAAAGGTTCTTTCTTACGAGTGATTCTGTTCTGATTATACCTTTCTATGTTATGTTGAACGAGATTGTATAACTCTTCTGAAATGATTTTGGGATAGGGAAACTCACCTATATATATTTTATTGTTCAAAATATTGTGCACCCTCAATCGCATAGTGTTTATTTGATAGTTTGGGAAATAACCTTCCTCTTTTAACTCGATGGCTATATCCTTCATAGATTTATTGTTATAGCCATAATCATTGAAAATACGAGAGATAACAACTGATTCTGAGCGATTTATGATGTATCTTTTCTCTTTGTCTACATCGTATCCGAATGGAGGTCTACCGCCTACAGACCTGCCTAACTCCTTATTTCTTCTTCTACCTCTCATCAGTCGCTCCTTCTTTAACATCATTTCGGACTCAGAGAGGGAAGAGAAAAGCGAAAACATTAAAGAGCCTGTCTGCGACATCTCTCTATTGATGTCTAATAATCGGAAGTAGGGTTTAAGACAGATAAGTTGTATCTTCCGTTCAACTAAAAAATCTCGGATACTGAATAGTACCAATTGCCTACGACTCAATCTCGAAAGTTCGTAGAGATAGACACACTCAATATTGGGATTCTTATTGATGTGGTCTTTCATCTTATTCAATCCGTGTCGTTCCTCTTCGGAGAGTTTGATTGCGGATTCCACATCCTCTATAATAATGATGTTTGGGTCTGTATAACCATCTTTGTGTACCTCTCGCAATATCTCTTCGGTCTGTTGGGTGAGGTCTTGATGCGATGTACTTACTCTACTTAATACTATTACCTTTTTCAATGTCTTGATAATCTGTTATTTATAGGATTATAAATAACAAAAAAGAGGATAGATTTAGTGATTTTAATGACTTAAATTATTAATTCGTCTAATTGATTGTTATAGACATCGTTATAAAGATTAATAATTCAGAGTTGAGATGGTGGGTGGTTTTGGGGTGATTATATATAATATATATTATGGGTCTGATAGTCAGTTTTTCAAAATGAAATTATTAAATCGTATAACTGTTTGATATAGTTGTCGTTATAGAGATTAATAATTTAACTCTAAAAATAGTGTTTCCGATACCTTTTAGACACACTGAATCTTATTATATTTTCATTATAGGAACATAAGAAAAGATGACAACATTCGAGTTGTCATCTTTTTTTGTACTATTTATACATAATTTTCAGAGAAAATTATTATCTTTGTGCGATATAGTTGCGAATCAACAAAACAAATTATAGATATGAAAAAGACTTTTATTTCGGTATTGGCTATTTTGGCACTCGCAAGCTGCGGTGCAGACAAGAAGACAGAAAACGTAAACGAAGTTGCAGAGGTTGCTGCTACAGAGGCTACAATCAGCGCGATTGAGGGCGTGGCTGTAGTAAACACAATCTACGTAATGGCAGAGAGCGAAATCGTCAAGACCGAGGGTGCAACACTCCGCACAAAGATTGAGAAGGCTCAGCAGAAGTTTGCAAAGAAGGAGCAAGATATCCAAAACGAGATGCAACAGCTCGCAGAGAAGTATCAGAAGGGACTTATCACCACTCGCGATGCTCAGAATAAGGAGCAGGAGTTGCAGAAGCGTGCAGAGACCCTGCAGAAGCAGTTCCAGAACGAGATTCCAGCATTGCAGGAGGAGGAGCAGGTACTCAACAACCGCATCGACGATTTGATTACCCGCGCCATCCAGAGCGTTAACGCCGACAAGAAGTACAAGATGATTCTCAACGCTTCGGTTCCAGGTATGCCTATTGTTTTGGATGCTGACGAGTCGCTCAACATCACCGAGCAGGTACTCGCCAAGGTGAACGAACTCTACAACGCAGAGAAGGCTGCAAAGAAATAGTTTCAGCAAATAACAACTCTACACACAGATTAAAGGAGTAGTCGGTTATGGGTTTCATTCCATTCAACTTTATCGATTTCCTCGATATTCTGCTCGTTGCGGGGCTTCTATTCATAGTCTACAGGGCGATGAAGGGCACCAACGCGCCGTATATTATGGTAGGTATCATTATGATATATCTGGTCTGGATTATCGTCAAAGCACTGAATATGGAGTTGCTCTCGACGATTCTCGGACAGATAATCAGTGTAGGAGTTATCGCTTTGCTTGTAATTTTCCAACCCGAATTGCGTCGCTTTCTGTTCCGTCTGGGTATGCGCCAAAAGGAGTTGGAGTTCATCAATCGCATATTCTCGTTCAACCGCAAAAATAGCGTCATCAACACTATGCCTATCGCCTCGGCGTGCATAGCAATGAGCGAGGAGAAGGTTGGCGCACTTATAGTATTTCGCCGCAGGGACGACCTGCAATTTGTCACCGAGGGTGGCATTCCGATTGATGCAAAGATTTCGGCTTCGTTGGTGCGAAATCTATTCTTCAAAAACTCTCCTTTGCACGACGGCGCAGTGGTTATCGACCAGAACAGAATAGTAGCAGCCAAGTGCATTCTGCCTGTCACACAGAGCAATGTACCAAAGAGTTATGGCACTCGTCATCGTGCGGCTATTGGCGTTAGCGAGATGACCGATGCCGTTGTATTGGTAGTTTCGGAGGAGACCGGAAGCATAAGCATCGTAAAGGGAGGAAAGGTTAAGTCGAAGATTGATCCACAGAAACTCAATACGATGCTACAGAAAGCACTCGAAGAGTTTGATATAGAGTCGGAAATAGATACTCAATAGTAGGTTATGAAAATAGGATTTGATAACGAGAAATACCTCAAAATACAGTCGGAGCAGATTAAGAAGCGTATTGCGCAGTTTGGCGACAAACTCTACTTGGAGTTTGGTGGCAAGTTGTTCGACGACCACCACGCCAGCCGCGTCTTGCCGGGATTTCAGCCCGACAGCAAACTGCAGATGCTCCTGCAGTTGAAGGACGAGGCGGAGATGATTCTCGTAATCAGCGCATTAGATATCGAAAAGAACAAGATGCGCGGCGATTTGGGCATCACCTACAACGAGGACGTTTTGCGTTTGCGAGGTATATTCGAAGGTTTGGGACTCTGCGTGAGTGGAGTAGTCATCACCCACTACAATGGTCAGGCGAGTGCCGACACCTATCGCAAGCGATTGGAGCGACAAGGCATAAAGGTCTATTATCACTACACCATCGAGGGCTATCCTCACAACGTCGCCCTTATCGACTCGGACGAAGGATTTGGCAAGAACGACTACGTCGAGACTTCGCGACCGCTCGTTTTCGTAACTGCACCCGGCCCGGGCAGTGGCAAGATGGCGGTATGTTTGAGCCAACTCTACCACGAGAACAAACGAAACATAAAGGCGGGATATGCCAAGTTCGAGACATTCCCAGTCTGGAACCTCCCGTTAAAACACCCGATAAACATCGCCTACGAGGCTGCTACAGCCGATTTGAACGACGTCAATATGATTGACCCGTTCCATTTGGAAGCGTACGGCACTGTGGCTTCGAGTTACAACCGCGACATAGAGATTTTCCCCGTTTTGAACACGCTCTTCGAGGCGATATATGGCGAGAGTCCCTACAAGTCGCCTACCGATATGGGTGTAAATATGATTGGCTTCTGCTTTAGCGACGAAGATGTGTGTTGCGCAGCAGCCAAGGACGAGGTTATTCGTCGCTACTACTACGCACTATGCAACCTCGCACAGAAGGGCGAAAACGAGAACGAGGTAAACAAGCTGTCGCTTATTATGAAGCAGGCGAAACTCACTACCGCCGACCGCAAAACCACCGTGGCAGCAAACGAGCGCAAAGAGCGCGATGGAGTGCCTTGTTCGGCTATAGAATTGCAGGACGGCACAATAATCACCGCAAGCACAAGCGATTTATTGGGTCCGAGTGCGGCACTTTTGCTCAATGCAGCGAAGCATTTGGCGGGTATTCCACACGACATAAAGTTGATACCGAAGCAGATGATTCGCCCAATCCAAAAGACCAAAGTGGGTTTGTTGCACGGCGGAAATCCACGCCTTCATACCGACGAGGTTTTGGTTGCGCTTTCGATGTTGAGCATCACCGACGACAACTGCCGCAAAGCTCTCGACCAACTTCCAAAACTAAATGGTTGCCAGGTTCACTCAACGGTAATGTTGAGCGAGGTAGACCACAAGATTTTCAAAAAGTTGGGCGTAGGACTCACCTGCGATCCGGTAGCGAAGGAGTAAAAAAAATCGAGCTTCAGTGAAGCTCGATTTTTTTGTTGCTTAAAAACTATTTCTTGCCTAACCAGGTCAATTTTCGCCACACCATCTCGAACGGACCGTGCGAGTGGCGTTTCAACCACCAACGGCAGAACATATACTGCAATGCTACACAGAGTACTCCAAGAAGCAAACTCGATGCGTGGCCAGAGTAGCGAAACATTCCGAGCCCCCAGTTGTAGAATACAAATCCGCCGATAATCGACTGCCCGAGATAGTTGGTAAGGCTCATCTTGCCGTATGGTGCAATCTTGATAAGGAAGTTACGAGCCGAAGTGCGATAGTAGAGTAGTACGACGGTCGCAACATAGGTAAACATCATCGAGAGGTTTTTCCACATATTGAGCATCGTATCCAAACTCTTCTGCACGCAAGTTCTATCCGCCTTCGGAATTGCTCTAACAACATCGTGAACGGCATCGTAGATTGGGAACAGCACCACAAAGGCACACAACGACACAACGAGAATCTTTTTCCAAATCTCTACGTTGTTGCCCTCATCGTAGAACAAGCGTTTGCGACCGAGGTAGATGCCGAGTAGGAAGAGGAATATGGTCTGCGTCATACGTCCGTGTTCGATAGCCCAAGTGAAGTTTACCGGGAAGCCATACTTAATGCCCGCAACTGCCACATCGATAATCGAGCCCTCCGACTGCGCCGGTAAAATCGCCTTGAACAACTCGCTTGAGCCGAGATTGAGCGACTGCGTAGCAGGGTCTATCAAACCCTTGACAATGTAGAACAACTCTATCGGCTGCAACGCAAAGAATATTATCGCAGCAATCAACACCTTATTGTTCGCGCGAATAAACGGCACCACAAGCACGCCACACACGGCATATACGGTGAGGATATCGCCATTGTAGAATAGGAGGTCGAACAGACCCCAACAGAACAGCAGCACCATACGCCACAGGAAGCGAAGGCGGAAATCTTTGCCCTGCTGCGCTTGGTTATCGTGCTGGATAAAGAAACTCAAACCAAAGAGCATCGAGAATATGGCGTACATCTTGCTCGCAAGCATAAAGAATAGGCTATCCCAAACGGTCTGGTTGAGAGCGCCCATAAACTCGCTCGACGCCTCGGGGAACTTGTAGAAATTGAGTTGCTCGATAAAGTGAATCAACACGATACCACCGATTGCGATACCACGCAAGATATCGGCAACATCAATTCGTGTGTTGGGTTTAAGTGATGGTGTGTAAGACATTCAAATTAAGAATTAAAGATTAAAAAAACGAAAAACCAAGTCCGCAACATACTCGACGTATATAGGAACTCGGTTATTGATGTTTAACGCAGAAATTTGCGCTCGACACAGATTTAGTACTCCTCCTCGTTAAAGAAGAAGTCCTCTTTTGAAGGGTAGTCGGGCCAAATCTCCTCCATACTCTCGTATGCCTCGCCGTCGTCCTCAATCTCCTGAAGATTTTCGATTACTTCGAGTGGCGCACCCGAGCGAGTTGCGTAGTCAATCAACTCCTCCTTGGTTGCTGGCCATGGTGCATCCTCCAATTTCGATGCAAGTTCAAGTGTCCAATACATAGTTTTATCTTTTTAATTATTAGTTATTTCCGCTAAAGCGAGTGCAAAAGTATAAAAAATTTCTGATATGCAAATATTTATACACATAAATTTACGGACGCCACAAAACCTCCTCTACCTCAAGTCGTTCCGTAATAGTGCGACATAGGGCATAGAGATAGTCTGAAAGTCGGTTTAATAGAATCAAGAGCGAGTGGTCAATCTCGTAATTTTCTGCTGCCTCGATGGCTCTACGCTCGGCACGACGGCACACCGTACGGCAAATGTGGCAAAGCGATGCCAACTCGCAACCGCCCGGAATAGTGAAGTACTCGATTGGTTTCAGTTCCGCCTGCAAAGCGTCGATTCGCCCCTCCAACCAAGCAATATCCGCTTCGGTGAGGTGCGGCACCTTATCGGCGCACCCATTGCCAAGGGCTAACAGCGAGCAGGTAGTCATCAGCAACGAGCAGATGCGACGGCAATCCTCAACGTAAGGCTTCAACTCAGCCTCGTGCGCCATTTTATCGGTTAAATATGCGATATGAGCCTGCAACTCGTCGGCTGTTCCATACGCCTCTACGCGCACGTCAGTTTTGCGTACGCGCTCGCCGCTAATAAGTGAAGTACGGCCTTTGTCGCCACCTTTTGTATAGAGTTTCATAGACGATAGTGTTGTTTTGGCAATCTATTATTAAAGAAGAGAATGTAGCCGCGATTATCGACCGTAGTGCAGGTGTGCGTAGCAACAAGCCCACTAATGCAATTCTGGCGTTCGCGGGTAAGATATGGCTGACAGACTGCCAGCGTCACACCCTTCGCCTTTGCCTGCTCGTACGCTTGGCGCAGCTGTTCGGTAGGGTAGCCCTCCAAGAGTATCGACAAGTCGCCACAAATCTCGTTTATAGAGTAGTTCTTTCCCTCGATATGAACGAGGAGATTGTGCAACTGTCGTGCGCGCTTCTCCTTCACACCCTCGGCCACGAGGGTATCGTAGAGTTGTGTACCCGAATTTTCGATAAGGCTCTTAGGCATAAAGACTTTACGCACCAACGAATAGACAAACGGAGAATGAACTCCGTGTCCTTTATGGTGCTTCATACGCGAAAGTCTATTGCCGAGCAATAGCAATCTGCGACCAAGGTTACGACCACTATTCTTCATCTTATTCTACTTTTTCAGCAATCCGGCCAAGTGTCCTGTGGAGAAGGCGATTTGGAGGTTGTAACCACCCGTATTCGCATCTACGTCGAGTACTTCGCCGGCAAAATACATACCTTTAACTTTCAACGACTCCATTGTGTACTCGTTCACCTCCGAGCAACTTACGCCACCTGCGGTAACTACCGCATACTCAAATGGTGCATAATCCGATATTGGGAACGACCAACCCTTCAACACCTTGATAAGTCGCTCAAACTCCTTGTCCGAAACCTTCGAGATGTAGAGGCGCGAATGGACGTCCAACTCCTTGCAGATAGGCACTACAAGTGGCTTTGGCACCAAACGGCGCACCAACTCGGCAAAGAAGTCCTCAGGGCGCATCTCGGCAACCTCGCGCTTGATACGCTCACGCAAGATATCTTCGGTCAGAGCCGGCTTCAAATCGAGTTCAATCTTCACGCTCTTCTCCTCGAGCAGCGCATCTACAGCATCGCGGCTCAAACGGAGAATTACAGCACCCTCCAAACCTCGATCCGAGAAGGACATCTCGCCAAACTCCTCACGCACCATCTCGCCCGCGACAAACAATCGGGCATTGATATTTTTGAGCCATACACTCTTGATATACTCAATTTGTGGGTGATTTGACACGAGCGGTGTAAGCGAAGGACGCACATCCTCAATCTTATGCCCAACGCGGTCTGCAAATGTATATCCGTCGCCCGTAGAGCCGGTGGCAGGGTAGGATACTCCACCCGTTGCAATAATCACATTCTCGACCTCGATTTTGCGAATAAAGCCTCGCTTGTTCATATACTTCACACCATAGACCTTATCGCCAGCAATTAGAATCTCGGTTACACGGCTATTGCACTGAATATCCACCTCGTAATCGCGGCAGTAGAACTCCAACGCATTGGCTATATCTGCCGCCTTGCCACTCTCGGGGAAGACACGTTCACCACGCTCGGTAACGAGTTTCACGCCCATACGCTCGAAAAAGCGCATCGTAGCGCGGTTGGTAAACTCCGACATCGCAACCTTCAGCCACTCGCCATTGGTGCGTACATTTTCGGTAAACTCCTCAACAGGACGTGCATTGGTCAAATTACAACGACCTTTACCCGTAATTCGCACCTTACGCGCCGGCTTCTCCATCTTCTCGAGCAGCAGCACCTTCTTACCCGTGCGCGCTGCCGTACCAGCAGCCATCAATCCTGCCGCACCGCCACCAACAACCACTACATCGTAGTATGGATGCGACAACTCCATTTCAATATTCTCCTCCATCTATTTTTATCTTTTCTCTGTTTCGAGCCTAATTATTATAAATCACTTCTCGCAAATCGCTGCACGCTTGTTCGGGGTTGCGACGGTCGAAATGGAATGGGGTAATACCCAACTCGGCAGCAACCTCAACATTGTCGTGACGATCATCTATAAAGATTGTTTCGGCAGGGTTTAAGCCGCAGTGGTCGAGCAGATACTGATATATCTTTGGGTCGGGTTTTCCGAGATGCACCTCACTCGACACAACCTGATAATCGAAGTACTCGAACACCGGCAACTTACGCAAAAACTCGATATACTCCTTCGACATATTCGAAAGAACATAGAGTTTGTAACCACGCTCCTTCAACTCCTTAATAAGTCGCACCGTAGGCTCTACCTCCTCTTGCAAGGCGATAGCCTGCAACATATGACCCTTGGCTGTTTCGGCATCACAATCGCGGAACTTAGCCACCTCAGCAGCCGTTTCGTCGATGGTGAGGATTCCCAAATCGTAATCCACCCAAAACGAAGGAACACACTTCATATCGGGACCAAACACGAAGTCGAAAAACTTTCCAAGTTTCTCTCTAAAACCCTCCTCGTTGTGCGCCACAACCACACCTCCGAGGTCGAAAACTATGTTTTTAAGCATATCTTTTTATTTTATTGTTTTGTCAACCACGCGTTCACACGAGCACGAAACTCTGCAGGGAACTTATCCATCTTCTCAATCGCTACAATACACTCTGCAAGAGAGTTGTAGTACGCCTCCAAACTCTTGTGAATATCCTGCGGTGACTCCATAATAAAGTTTGGAGCCTGCGAAACATTCATATAGAAATCTGGCAACATCTCCATCGAGTCGTAATGTGTTCCGTACGCAAATTTGAAATCGGCGGTAAGTGGCACACAACGATTCACAATACCCTGAACACCAAACAGCTTCGATTGCTCTGCCAAATCGTTCTCGGCAAACTCCACCTCAACAGTACAACCCTTCGCATTATCGATCTCGCCGAGGAGAATATAAGGTGCAAGGCTATAACCATCGTAACCCCACTCTCCGACCTCGGCGTAGCGACTATATTTGTACTCCTTACCATCTACACGCACCGACTTCGGAGGGTAGTTGGCAGGTAGGCGCAACTCGTACGATGTTGTCGATGTTGCTCCCTCGAACGAACCCTGACGTGCAGCAATTTTGATAACAACCTTATTGCCCTCGGTACGCTTTGTAATCTTGGTAGTAGCATAAGCGGTAGAGTACTCCTTTGACTTGCCATCATCCTCGTATAGCGTTGTTTCACCATCACCTCCTGGAACAAAAGTCAATACATAGGAATTAATCGGCTGTTGGAGGTTACGTACCGACTTAGGATACATCGGAATAATCGCACCAGCCTGGGCAAAATATGTGTTTTCAGCCTGTGTACAGTGGATTTCTACAAGTTCGTCGCTACCCTCATACATCTTGCCGCTAACCATATTATACCACTTCTTACCCTTTGGCAACCACACCTTACGCGATGCCAAGCCGGTAATCTTGTCAGCCGGCGCAACAATCGGCGCAACGAGAATATCGTTGCCGAACATATACTGCTCCTTCATCGAATATGCCAAATCGTTCTCTGGATATGAGTAGTACATCGGGCGGCACATCGAAACACCAGTATCGAATGTCTCACGAGCGGCAGCATAGATATATGGCACAAGTGCATAGCGCAAGTGCATTGTTGCACGCATATCGAGCATATGATCTGGGAAGTGCCAAATGCGTCGCTCAATAGCAGCATCCTTCGAACTGTGGGTCTTAAACACAGGCGTGAATACTCCATACTGCAACCAACGAAGGTACATCTCTGGATCAACCTTGTTGACATCTTCGTTGTGGAAGTAGTGACCACCAATATCGTGTCCCCAATAGCCGTAACCCACATTCGATGCAGTAGCAGTAAACCAAGGCAAGAATGCCAACGACTCCCACGAAATGTAGGTGTCGCCCGAGAAACCTACCTGGTAGCGATGCGAGCCAAGTCCGCCCCAACGGTGATAAATCAGAGATCGCTCGTTGCCCTTCTCCGCCATATGATGATCGAAGGTGTGGTTGAGCCAAAATGTATTACTCAAACCCTGCACATACTTGCTATTTGCCCACTGCTGCCAATCGAGCCACCAGAAATCGACTCCCTGCTTCTCAATAGGTTCTAGCACTGTTTTGAAATAGGCATCTGCCCACTTCATCTCCGACATCTTATACGGCACACTTTTGTTATCATCCTTCCAGCCGTAAGCCTCCGCAAAACGCTTGTAGGGCTCCTCAAAAGGTTGAATGCCAGAAGCAGGGTGGAGGTTAAGCGACGTCTTCAAGTTCTGCTTCTTACACCACGTAAAGAAATTTTCGGGCGAAGGGAAGAGTTGCTTCTTCCACGTATATCCAGTCCAACCCTTACGCTGACCATACTCGTCCGTCTTTGTATTCTTGGCTGTCAAGCCCCAGGTCTCGTGCCAATCCATATCGATAATAAGCACATCAATCGGTATATCCAGCGAACGCATCGTCTCGACCAAATCGCGCAACTCGTTATCCGAGTATTGCCAATAGCGGCTCCACCAATAGCCAAAAACATACTTTGAAGGCAACGGAATATTTCCTGCTACACGGGTGTAATCCTTCAACGCTTTGGTGTATTCGTGTCCGTAGGCGAAGAGGTATAAATCGAGTCTATCTCCCTCGGGGCGACACTCCACCCACTCTTTCCAATGGTTATCTACAGGCACAAAGAGATGACGTTTAGAATCATCAATCAGAGTCCAACCGCCACGCGAGAGCAAGCCCTGCTCCATAGAGCTGCGGCGCTTGTAGCTACGTGGGTGATCCTGCGAGCCATAGTAGCGGTCGAGGGTACGGGTGGTTCCCATAAGGTTTAGGCTATCCTTGTCGCCATAGCGCCATACCACCTTCTTACCCGCAACCAAAATCTCTGCCGAGAGATTTTCAGCCGAGAACTTTGCACCCTTAACGTAGGTCAAAACAACATTCGAGGTGGAAATCGTAACCTTCGTTTTACTCTGCTTAACCTTGAATTGCGGCACCTCCAACTTACGATTGACAAATGTCAAGGTCGCTCTATCCTCGAACTTACCATCTGCACTCCACTCCATACGAATCATCTGCGGAGAGAGTACCGTAAAACGAGCATTTCCCGCAATCACTTGCGCTCTCTCATCTGCCTTTGGGCAATTCTCAGCTAAAGCAATCAACGGCAACAAAATAGTTGCAACTGCAATAAATAATCTCTTCATATTCTTCATATTATTGATGTTTTTCTATTTTTACATTTATCTCGCCACTCAAAGCACGCAAATCGGCAGCCACAGACTCGGCAGCAGACTTGCCTTCGAAAGCACTAACCACAAACGACGATCCAATACGCGAAATGGTACAATCGCTTTTGTGCGAAAGTATCGCAGCCTTAATATCGTCGGTCAGGGCAGCAATGCCCGAAATTTCGACATTATATTGGTTTTGCGAACGGTGCATCTCATCCAGCGACGAGAAGTAGTCGCCATCCACCCACGCAACCACAACCGGATCTCTGAAGCCTATTCGCTTGAGTTGTGCTACGCCCTCTTTCGCCTCTTGCTCGGTACGAAAACCTCCTACAAAATAGGCATACAACCCATCGTTGTACTCGGTAGAGTAGTATAGCGGCTTGACACCTCGCAGCAACGAGATGCTTGGCTTCTTGCTGAACAGACCTATGCGGATACGATATACTGTACCGTAGTCGTAGATTGGGGTTTGCGGTATCGGGTTGCTCGAGTTATAGACAGAAGGAATCTTAACCGCTATATCCTCGTAATTGATAAAACTGCGACGCTCCAACGAGAGTTTCGATAGGCGATAGTCTTGATTTTTCAATCCCGCAACCACAACCTTCAACGAATCGCTGGCCGTCGAGAGCAATAACTCGTTTGCAATCTTTGACTCATACTCCGAAAGAGCCTTCTTGCGAGCGTAATAGTTTACCAGTGCATCCGACTGATACAAACCGCTATTGTCGTTAATCTCGCGCTCGGCACGCGCAGCCATCTCGGCAGAGTAGTCGAGCATAGCTACCTTACCTTCTCGCTCCATTATCAGATCGTAGGCGTAGATTTTATTGTAGTAGAGCGACGACCACTCGGCAGAGAGTCGAGCATCCAAATTCGCTATAACTTGCTCCTGTGCAGCAAACAGCCGTGTCAAACTATCGGCAGCCTCCTTGGTCGGCACCTCCATATATTGACGTTGCAGATTGATGAGTGTCTGATATTCGGCAAACACCTGCGCCACCATACCCTTTATCTCGCCCTCACGCCTTTGCGACTTGAGCAGCGTTGCATAATCGCTCTGCGGAAGTCGCTCCGCAAAGTAGTCGTTAGCCACCAAATCGCGTTTCATACGAGCTCTATCCGGAACATATGCACTACTTTTAGGCTCCTCAACCGCCGACGACGCTCCAGTCTGCTGTGTCGCTACCTTCAACGCATCGGCATATGCACTCAACGCCGCCTTTGCATCGCGCTGCGAAACCACCTCAACCGCCTTATCGTACTCCGCCTGTAGACGCACAATATCCCTCTCCAAAGAGAGTATGGTCGGAGCCAACTTCTCGCGCAGAGGCTCGTTGCGTGCATAGTTCATACGATGTTGCGCCAACACATTCGACACCGAATCTAACGCCAAAGCCGCCTTCTCTATATCTCTGTCCGTTTCTGCGTGCGCTGCAACAAAACAGAGCAGGGTAGTCACTAATATCGCAACTCTTTTCATCGCCACATTCTAATAAAGAGGAACTGAATAAATCCGAATATCTCCAAACGACCCATCAGCATAAGTATGGTGTCTTGGAACTTCAGGAACGATGGTATGGCTGCGTAGTTATCTAACGAGCCGAGTTTACCAAATGCCGGACCGATATTGCCCACGCACGCCACCGATGAGGATAGAGCCGAGAGGAAGTCCATTCCGAAAATGGCATTCACCAAAGCACCTATGATTATCAACGCAAAGTAGGACGAAAGGAATAGCGTTACGGCATTCACCTGTCGCTCCTCCTGCAAAACGCCATCCAAACGAATACGAATAACTGCACTCGGGTGTTGCTGACCGCGCAAACGGGCTATCAATATTTTGAAGTAGAGCAACACTCTATCAACCTTTGCACCTCCCGAGGTAGAGCCGGCACAACCACAAATTATCGAAAGCAGCATCAACACCATAATTGCATACGGAGTCCACAAATTCGTATTTACCGTTGCAAAGCCTGTTGTGGTAATGATAGCAACCACTTGGAACGCCGAATCTTGCAGCGACTCCAGTAACGAGGTATAATGATCTGTGTAGTACAGATTTAGCGCTACAGAAAGCGCTGCTATAACTATTATTGCAACATAGACACGCACCACCTCCGAGCGAAAGATATTGTTCGCCTTACAGGTAATAGTCGTATAGATGACACCAAAGTGAATACTCGAGATGAACATCGCAGCAATCAACACCCACTCGATAAGCGGACTATCAAAGAAGCCTACGCTCGCATTCTTGGTCGAAAAACCGCCCGTAGCACACGCCGACATTGCGTGATTTACGGCATCGAACCAGCTCATTCCTGCCAACTTCAACGCTACGGTAACAACGGCCGTTAAACCCAGATAGATAACAAGCAGCATCTTACCCAAAGTGTGCGTGCGGTAGCGGAAATTATCCTTCGCCAACGACGATAGTTCCACACCCAGCAACTCCATCTTATTGGTTCCGAACGATGGTAGAACCAACAGCGTAAATACCACAACGCCTACACCACCAATCCAGTTCGTCACCGATCGCCAGAAGAGTAGACCTCGAGGCAGAGCCTCAATATCGGTCAAAATAGAGGCACCCGTAGTGGTAAAGCCCGAGACACTCTCGAACCAAGCATTGATAAATGTGAACTCGCCTCCCCAAATCAGATATGGGAACATTCCGACCACACACGAGAGTAACCACGAGCCAACGACCACCATAAAGCCCTCCTTGATGGTCAAATCTGCCGACTTAGGAACAAAAATCATCGGGAAAACGCCCAACAACAACGCCAATAACGCCGAGAGCAACAGCGGATAGAAGCCCGAATCGCCCGACACATAGGATATCGCTGCCGATATCATCATAAAGACAGCGAGAACAAGCACTATTGTTCCTGAATATTTCAGAATTAGACTAAATCGCATCCTTTCTTTGCTTTATTTCCGACACCGACGAGTTAATCAGATGCTCGATGCCATCGTTCAAACTCTTAACCTCGTCAACCATCGTCGCATTGGGCTTGTACGACATCTTATACATCAGATAGTCGGAGAGAGAACGACTCATCACAAGCAGTGGTTTTACTACGTAAATGTAGACAAAGTAGTACAACATCAACACAATGGCTATCATCACAGCCAACGATATCAACACCGGCATAACCGAACGATATGCATTCTTGGACAACTGCTCGGCACGCGGCTCCAACTCGCCGTGCGACAACGATATGTAACGATTGACTTGATCAATAAAACGGTTGTAGGCCGGCTCGTAGTTTTCGGAGTACCACTTACGGCCATCCATCGTCTTGACCACTACGGTTTTAACACCCAACGAATCTACCGACACAACCTCCTGTGTTTCGTGATAACTGTCGGCAACTCGCTGTAACTCATTTGCATAGAAGGCGAGCGTATCCAGACCACTATACACAGCAGTAGGCACCTTCGAGTGCGCATTCGAGATTTGCTGATTCATAGTTTTAAGTGCGTTATGGCACCCCTCGCGACGACTCTCATCATCGAACAAAGCAACGTCAATCATCGCACGACTATGGTCGTGAGCAGCACGCAGCAGCTCCTTGGTCAGCTCCATATCACGACTACTTGCGACGAGAATTTCGTCGGTATCGTAACTCAAATTACTCAATTCAGACAACGAGATGACACCCGAGACCGCCAACAACGAAACAATACTCAAAAATGCCACCGAAACCTTCTTTCCAAAACCTTTCATATAGCGAATAGAATTACTATGATTGTTTTCAACTTACAAAGGTAGTAAAATTTTGCGGATTTTAATTAAAAATTAAAAAAAACCGAGCAGTTTTTCTGCTCGGCACACCCTGACACACCAACGACCATTGATGTCCTATCCAACTATCTCGCCCAAAATATCGGCATTCGACTCTATGTCGCAGAGGCGAACTTTGACGATTTGGTTGATATATTTTCTATCGTATGGAACTTTGATTTTCAGATAGTTACTCGTAAATCCCGTCATCATTCCACCACGCATTGTACTCTCGAAAAGTACCTCCGCCTCAACACCAAGATAACGCTTACAAAAATCGTAGTGGCAACGACTACTCAACTCCTCCAATCGCTTTGCTCGCGCCATCGAAACTTCGGGCGACACCTTATCGGGAAAGTTCACCGCCGGCGTATTCTCTCGCTCCGAGAATGGAAATATATGAAGGAACGACGGCTTTATCTTCGCCAAGAAGCTGTAACACTCCTCAAATGCAGCATCGTCCTCGCCCGGAAAACCGGTTATAACATCTATACCGATGAAGGCATCGGGCATCGATTTTCGCACCGCATTTATGCGCTCCTCGAACTTTTCGACCGTATAGCGACGGCGCATCAAACCCAACACCTTATTCGAGCCGCACTGAATAGGAATATGGAAGTGATGTTGAAATTTAGGTGACGAGGCGCAAAAGGCTATTATATCGTCAGTTAAGAGGTTTGGCTCTATCGAAGAAATTCGATATCTTTCTATACCCTCAACCTCGTTCAATGCCCTCAACAAATCGAGAAAACTCTCGCCCGTTGTGCGACCAAAATCGCCCGTATTAACACCCGTTATCACAATCTCCTTCTGACCACCGCGAGCTATCTCCTCCGCCTGCTTAACCGCCTCGGCAATCGGAGTATTTCGACTCGCACCTCGGGCATTGTGAATAGTGCAGTACGAACAGCAATAGTCGCAGCCATCCTGCACCTTCAAAAAGGCTCGCGTGCGGTCGCCACTCGAGAAGGCAGAAAAGAACGATGTTATCTCGTCGGTCTCGCACGAAAAGACCTTCGCTTTACCTCGCTCAGCGAGTTGAAGTACTTGTTTATATGTTTCGCCTTTATCGTTGTTGCTCAGCACAATATCAACACCCTCAATTTTTGCAATTTCGTAGGGCTTGAGTTGTGCATAGCAACCCGTAACGGCGATAATCGTATCGGGATTTCGGCGATGAATTTTACGTATCAGATTGCGACATTTTTTATCCGCCTGAGCCGTTACCGAGCAGGAGTTTATAATCGAAATATCGGCATCCTCATTGGTACCCACACGCACAAAACCTCCCGCCTCGAACTCTCGTGCGAGGGTAGAACTCTCGGAGAAATTCAACTTACAACCGAGCGTATGAAAATTCACCTTTCTCATATCGGGGACAAAGATAGGGAAAATTCAAAATGCAAAATGCAAAATGCAAAATTATTTTCGGGGGAGAGTAGAGAGTTTAGGGAATTTAAGGAGATTAGAGGGCAACTAAGGGCGATTAAAGGTAGTTAAGGGTGGTTAAGGGTGGTTAAGAAACACCTAAATTGCACACTTTAACAGCCTTAATAACCGTTAATAACCGTTAACAACCACTATAAAATTGCGGCACAAAAAAAAAGCGACCATGGTCGCTTAATACACGCATAAAACACTGACTACCAAACTACTCTCATATCGTTAAGCCTCAGTTTTGCATCGGCATAATTTTGCTCAGCCGCCTTACGATACCACGTTATCGCCTCGTCGCGATTTGGCGTTACACCTTGACCCTTCTCGTAACATTGACCCAACATATATTGCGACTTAGCATCTCCCCGCTCGGCATACTTGCGAAACCATTTTACTGCTTCGGTGTAATTTTTAGCAATGCCATACTTTCCTTCATAGTAACAACTTGCTAAAAGACTCAGCGCTTTCCTATTTCCATTTTCAGCAGCCTTATGCCACCACTTTAAAGCCTCAACACTACTCTTTGTTAAGCCCAGACCTTCGCAGTAGCACACACCTAAAGCGTATTGCGCCGAGGCGTATCCCTGCTCGGCAGCCTTGCGATACCACCTGACTGCCTCAACATAGTCTTTGGTTACACCTCGGCCACTGTAGTAGCACAAACCTAATCTATCTTGCGCCTCGGCAAGACCCTGCTCGGCAGCCTTGCGAAACCATTTTACTGCCTCGACATAGTCCCGGGTTACACCCTTACCACTATAGTAGCACAAACCCAAAGCATATTGCATCCTGGCGTTGGCTGGACCATTCTCGGCAGCCTTACGAAACCACCTCACCGCCTCGGCATAGTCCCGGGTTACACCCCTACCATTGTAATAGCAAGATGCGAGATCATATTGCGCTTCGGCAACCCCCTGCTCCGCAGCCTTGCGAAACCATTTTACTGCCTCGGAGTAGTCCTTGGTTACGCCCATACCACTTGCGTAACATCTGCCCAATTTGTATTGCGCCTCGGCCACACCTCGCTCCGCCTGAGCTTTTAGCTCGTTGATATTTTGGGCCGAGAGCGAAAGCGGCATCAATAGGCCGGCAATCGCCACCAAAAGTTTAGCATAAAGCCTCATATTGTCGAATGTTTAAGTTTACTACTGTAGTTATTCAATCACAAATTTAGCAATTTATTCAGAAAGTGCAAAAATAAACTAACCGTCATTGCGAAGGAGTGTAACGACTGCGGCAATCTCCCACTTTAATCTTAACAACAATAAGGGAGATTCCCACGAGCCTAATGGCTCTCGGAATGACGATTTTAGCCAATGGCTAACGGCTAATGGCTAAAAGCCATAAAAAATAGATGGTTTTCCGCTTTCCGCTTTCCGTTTTCCGTTTTTTTTGTTATATTTGTGCGTACATTTAAGTAAAAGATGGAATTTTTCAACGACATACTCCAATACAACTACCTGTCGAACGCTCTGATTGCGTGCGTGCTATCAGGCATAACCTGCGGAATTATTGGCACATACATCGTGGCGCGCAGAATGGTGTTTCTCTGCGGAGGCATCACACACGCCTCGTTCGGAGGTCTGGGCATAGCCTTCTACCTCAACGCAAACCCAATTCTTGGAGCGACCATTTTTGCGATATTGTCGGCACTCGGCATCGAATGGAGCAACTCACGCTCGAAAATTCGACCCGACTCGGCAATTGGAATGGTGTGGGGTATAGGTATGGCGATTGGCGCCCTATTCATCGCTTTACGACCCGGCTACACCTCGGGCGATATGGCGAATTTTCTGTTCGGCAACATCTTAACTGTAACCACCAATGACATCATCGCATTGGCAGCATTATCTATTGTGCTGATTATAGGCACGATAGTGTGGCATCGACAGATAATATTCGTAGCCTTCGACCGCAACTTTGCCGAGGCATCGGGGGTACCGGTAAAGTTTATCGGCTACGCTATGGCAGTAGTGACCGCCATCACAATCGTGCTTTCGATTCGTACAATGGGTATAGTGTTGCTAATATCGCTATTGACAATGCCTGTAGTTACAGCAAACCTACTTTGCAAAGAGTATAAACGCATAATTCCCGTATCGGTGGTGATTGCCATCGCAGGAGGTATCGCCGGACTTGCATTGAGTTATCACGCCGAAGTTCCTTCGGGCCCGGCAATAATATTTATCCTCACATCGTTATTTTTAACAATAAAATTGTTATCTTTGTGTTTGAAATGGCACAAACTCTCGCATAGTCAACAATGAAAAAGATACACCTACTTGTTCTAAAATCATACCTCGGTCCACTTATTCTGACCTTCTTCATCATCATTTTCATCCTGATGATGAACTTCGTATGGCGATATATCGACGAGTTGGTGGGTAAAGGTTTGGATGCTATGGTAATCATCGAATTGCTGATGTACGCCACCATAAATATGATTCCGATGGGACTGCCGTTGGCTATTCTGCTGGCTACGATTATGACAATGGGCAACTTGGGCGAGAATCACGAACTGCTGGCGATGAAGTCCGCCGGAATGTCGCTTATGCGTATTATGAAACCTCTATTCTGGGTTATCGGCATCATATCCATAGGCTCGTTCTTTATAGTAAACAACCTTGTGCCGTACGCAAACCGCAAGATGTTTACAACACTCTACGACATCAAACAGCAGAGCCAAGCACTCGATTTTCAAGACGGACTATTCTTCAACGGCATCGAGGATATGACCATCCGCGTAGATAAGCAAGACCCCGACACAAAGTTGTTGCACGGAGTGCTTATCTACGATAACAGAGCGCGCAATGGAAATATGACCACTACGCTCGCAGACTCGGGCTACATTCGACTTTCGGACGATAAGAAATTCCTTCTCGCAACTCTGTTTAACGGCGAGTCGTACGAACAGTCGCGCAACCATCAGTGGTACACCAAGAGTTCGCTACGACGACACCAGTTCGACCGTCAGGATGGCAAGATTCTGGTTTCGGGTTTCGACTTCCAGCGTAGCGACGAGAGTATGTTTGGCGAGAACAGCCAAACCAAGAACATCGTGCAGTTGGAGCATAGTATAGACTCGCTCGGTAACCTCGTAAACAACATTACCACAACGGCTTATACACCTCTGCTACGCGAACATATCTTTGCAAGTGATCCCGACGCCGTTGCGCAGATAGACACCATCGAGGTAGATCGCTCGGCAAAGAGTTTCAACGCAGCACTCATCGATTCGATTGCACGACTGGACACTCGCACCAAGGATAAAATTTACGAGCAGGCTTTGCGCTCGGCTCGCAACTCGCGAAATATGTTTTCGTTCGACGAAAGTACCTCGAAAACAGCATTGGATCAACTCTACCGTAGCAAGAATGAGTGGCATCGCAAACTCACGTTGCCAGTTTCGATTCTTATATTCTTCCTTATCGGCGCACCTCTCGGAGCAATCATCCGCAAAGGCGGTTTGGGTATGCCAATCGTGATATCGGTGGCATTCTTCGTGGTCTACTACATCATCTCCATATCGGGCGAGAAATTCGCCAAAGAGGGAACTTGGAGTTCGCTGACTGGAATGTGGTTTCCTGCTATGATATTGATACCGCTGGCTCTATTCCTTTCGCAGAAGGCAAACAACGACTCGCCTCTATTCGATATGGACTGGTATGCCGGACGCATCAAAAATTTACGCGAAAGGGTAGAGTCAAAGTTCAAAAAAGAGGATAAAAAATAGGAAAATATGAACGCAAAAGATATTCGCATTGTATTTATGGGTACACCCGAGTTCGCCGTGCCATCACTGAAGGCTTTGGTCGAGGGTGGTTACAATGTTGTGGGTGTGGTTACTATGCCCGACAAACCTGCAGGGCGAGGTATGCGCCTACAGGAGAGCGACGTAAAGCGCGCGGCCAAGGAGCTGAGCATTCAAACCATACTCCAACCCGAGAAGTTGCGCGACGAGGCATTTCTGGAGGCTCTGAAAGAGCTACAAGCAGATTTGGGCATTGTCATTGCATTCAGGATGTTGCCCGAAGTGGTGTGGGCTATGCCACGCTTTGGCACATTCAACCTCCACGCATCGCTCCTACCCGAATATCGTGGTGCTGCGCCAATAAATTGGGCAATCATAAATGGCGATAAGGAGAGCGGTAACACGACCTTCTTGCTCAATCACGAGATTGACAAAGGTGCAATTATAGGTCAGCAACGAACACCGATAGGCGACGAGGAGTGCGTTGGCGAGTTGTACGACCGATTGATGACGATGGGTGCTGAACTCGTTGTGGAGAGTGTCGAAAAGATTGCTTCGGGTAGTATCGAACCAATAGAACAACCGCAAGAGGATGCCGATTTACGCCCCGCGCCAAAGATTTTCAAAGATATGTGCGAGGTTAACTGGAGCGCAAATGGCACACAGATTGTCAATTTTGTACGAGGGTTGTCGCCTTATCCAGCAGCGTGGAGCATCCTTCAGCGCGGCGACGAGGAGTTGTCGGTAAAGATTTTCAAGGCTCATTTCGAAGCAAAGGATATCTCTACGGAGGTAGGTACAATATACACCGACAACAGAACATATATTAAGGTGGCGTGTGCCGATGGAGTAGTAGCCATCGAGGAGTTGCAGGTGGCGGGTAAAAAGCGTATGGCTGTGCGTGACTTGTTGCTCGGCTACCGAGTGGACGGAGCAAAGTTCAAGAACAAAGACTAAACATCACACATAAAATTTTTCAAAGGTATGAAAAAGCACAATTTTAGCGCGGGACCTTCTGTATTACCAGAGGTTGCACTCGAAAACGCAGCAAAAGCGATTTTTGACTTTAACGGAACCGGCATTTCGGTACTTTCGTATTCACACCGCAGCAAAGAGTTTGAGGCGGTATTGGCAGAGGCTAAAGCACTCTTCCGCGAGTTGCTGAATATCCCAGAAAACTATAAAATATTCTTCGTAGGAGGTGGCGCAAGTACACAGTTCTTCCACATACCTGCAAATTTCCTCGGCAAGAAGGCCGGTTATGTAAACACTGGAGTTTGGACCAAGAAGGCTATTAAGGAGGCTAAGTTTTATGGAGAGGTCGAGGTTGTGGCTTCGAGCGAGGATAAGAACTTCTCGTATATCCCTAAGGGATTTGAGATTCCAACCGATTTGGACTACCTCTACATCTGCGCAAACAACACCATATATGGTACTGAGTATAAAGAGGATATTGATTGCCCTGTACCACTCATTGCCGATATGTCATCGGATATTTTGAGCCGTCCGGTAGACGTTTCGAAGTATGCCCTCATCTATGGTGGCGCACAGAAGAACCTCGCACCTGCAGGTGTAACCTTCGTAATCATCCGCGAGGATATGCTCGAGAAGGTTGTTCGCCCGTTGCCAACAATGATGAACGTAAATACTCACGTTGAGAACGACTCGATGTTCAACACACCACCGGTATTCCCAATCTTCGTATTGAACGAGACTTTGAAGTGGCTGAAGTCTATCGGAGGCATAGAGGAGATGTATCGTCGCAATGTGGAGAAAGCAGAGATTCTCTATAACGAAATTGAGCGCAACTCGCTGTTCCGCCCAACCGTAGCGAAGGAGGACCGTTCGTTGATGAACATCTGCTTTGTGATGACCGAGGGCAACGAGGAGTTGGCTCCGGAGTTCTTGGAGTTCGCAAAGGAGCGCGGTATGGTAGGCATTAAGGGACACCGCCTTGTTGGAGGTTTCCGTGCATCGTGCTACAACGCTTGTCCGAAGGAGTCGGTAGAGGCTTTAGTGGCTTGTATGCAGGAGTTTGAGCAACTGAAAACCAAGTAAGCCTATGCCCACTATCGTTCCATACACATACGAGAAAAAAGAGGAGAGAGTTGTACACTTCACATCATTGATTAAGGGTATGAAAGTTCTTATTGCAACCGAAAAGCCGTTTGCACGCGAGGCGGTAAATGGCATTAAAGAGATTTTGCAGGCGGCAGAGTACGAAGTTGTTCTGCTCGAGAAATATACAGATAAGTGCGAGTTGCTCGCCGCAGTAGCCGATGTCGATGCACTTATCGTGCGTAGCGACAAGGTTACAAAGGAGGTTTTGGACGCAGCCAAGAACCTCAAAATCGTAGTTCGTGCCGGAGCAGGCTTCGACAACGTGGACTGCGAGGAGGCAAAGCAACGAGGCATTGTGGTGATGAACACACCAGGACAGAACTCGAATGCTGTGGCAGAGTTGGCCCTCTGCTTTATGGTCTATATGTCGCGTAATCAACTCACCTCGGGTACCGGACACGAGATTATCGGCAAGACTCTCGCAATTCACGCCTACGGAAATGTTGGTAAGTTGGTAGGTCGCAAGGGAAAGGCTCTCGGTATGAACGTTATCGCCTATGACCCATTTATCTCGGACGCAGCGGTATTCGAGGCCGATGGGGTAGAGAAGGTTGACTCGATAGAGGAGTTGTACCGCCGTGCAGACTTCCTTTCGTTGCATATCCCTGCAACACCCGAGACCAAAGGCTCAATCGGCTACGACCTCGCAATGTCGATGCCAAAGGGGGCTACGCTCGTAAATACCGCTCGTAAGGAGGTTATTGACGAGGTAGGCTTGGCAAAGGCAATGGAGGAGCGCGAGGATTTGAAATACATCACCGACGTTGCACCAGATGCCGCTGCGGAGTATGCCGAGAAGTTTGGCAAACGCTACTTTGGAACGCCAAAGAAGATGGGTGCCGAGACCGCCGAGGCAAACATCAACGCTGGTTTGGCTGCAGCACGACAGATTGTAGATTATTTCGTAAACGGAAACACCCGTTTCCAAGTAAATAAATAGTCCACTTGGAAAAATTGAAAATTGAAAATTGAGAATTGAAAATTAAAGGTATTTTATATTTATAATTCAAAAACGATTTATCGTTTTACCGCTAATTGTCAATTATCCATTGTCAATTGTCAATTAAATAATTTTTTGTAATTATGGTAAAGATTAAACCATTCAAAGGTATTCGCCCACCAAAAGAGTTGGCTCACGAGGTGGCTTCACGCCCTTACGACGTATTAAACTCGGTAGAGGCGAAGGCAGAGGCTACAGAACGCTCTCTGCTCCACATCATTAAGCCCGAAATCGACTTTGATCCTATCGCCGACGAACACTCTCAGGAGGTTTACGACAAGGCGGTCGAAAACTTTGCCAAATGGCGTAAAGAGGGGTGGCTCGAGCAAGATGGCGAGGAGCATTACTACATCTATGCACAGACGATGGATGGACGCACGCAGTATGGTCTTGTAATGTGCTGTCACTTCGAGGATTACCTCTCTGGTGCGATAAAGAAACACGAACTTACACGCACCGAAAAGGAGGATGATCGTATGCATCACGTACGCAACCAGAAGGCGAATATCGAGCCGGTATTCTTCGCATATCCCGACCACGCCGACATAGATGCCATCGTCAAGAAGGTTACCGCATCGGAACCTGAATATGACTTTGTTGCAGAGGATGGTTTTGGTCACACATTGTGGGTTGTACCAACCGAGTATAACGACCATATAACCACCGTTTTCAGCACCATACCTGCATTGTATGTTGCTGATGGTCACCACCGTACAGCCGCTGCAGCGCGCGTAGGCGCAGAGTGTAAGAGCAACAACCCGAACCATACGGGCGACGAGGAGTACTGCTACTTCTTGGCGGTAACATTCCCTGAATCGCACCTCCGCATTATCGACTACAACCGCGTAGTGCGCGACCTCAATGGCTTGAGCGAGGAGCAGTTCCTTGCCGCTTTGGAGGAGGATTTCGTGGTGGAGAAGGAGGGTAGCGAGATTTACAAACCGCAAGCCTTGCACAACTTCTCGATGTACTTAGCAGGGGAGTGGTACAGCCTTACGGCAAAGGAGGGCAGATATAACGATGCCGACCCTATTGGAGTGTTGGATGTTACGATATTGTCAAACTTGGTATTGGATAAGATTCTCGGTATCAAAGATTTGCGTACCTCAAATCGAATTGATTTCGTAGGCGGTATTCGTGGACTTGGCGAGTTGCAACAGCGCGTTGACTCGGGCGAGATGAAGGTTGCTTTTGCTCTCTATCCGGTGTCGATGCGACAACTTATTGACATCGCCGATACGGACAACATTATGCCTCCGAAAACCACCTGGTTCGAGCCGAAGTTACGCTCGGGTGTTGTGATTCATACATTTGAGTAACAACGAGTTATGAAGAGATTTATTATATCTATTTTGGCTATTGCAGGAGTCTGTGCTTTGTCGGCACAGACTCCTAAACATATTGAGTGGAGATTCTCGACCAAACGCACCGCACAATACCTCGAAAGCGGAGAGTATAACGCCTCGGTAGGCAAGGGAACGATTGAGTTTGTTGGCAAAAAGGCTACAACTGCCTTAGGTGTTAGAAAGAGTTATCCCGCAGTTGAGAACGTGGGCAAGGGCGACTATTGGTTGATGATTTTGCCGGTAAAAAATCTCAAAGCCAGTACAGCCGTCGATATTTGGCTTCCATTCCTCGCTGAGCCGAGCGACACGCCACACGCATACGCCTTCGAGTATCGTGATGGCAAGAAGTGGTTGCCTGTAACTCCAATCGACAATACTGGAGCCAATTGCATCTCTTCGAAGTCGAATAAGTGGCCACGTATGCTCTGGCACACCATTCGTCTTAACAAAGAGGTCAAAAATGGCGAGTTACAAGTGCGATTGCGCCACTGCGACAAGGGTGTAACAAAGAGTTCGCTCTATGGTAGCACCTCGGGGCAAGCCCCGAAAGTCGCTATTCTCGACGAGCGCATTCCGAGCGACACCACGCGCGTATTATTTATAGGTAATAGTTACACCTATTGCAACCTCTATCCTATGCAGTTGAAGGAGTTGGCGTGGAACGAGGGACATTACCTCGATTGCTCACTCTACTTCCACGGAGGTTACTCTATGAAAAAGCATCTCGCTGACCACATCTCGCGCGAAACCGTAGAGATTGGAGGTTTCGACTATGCCTTTCTGCAGGACCAGAGCCTCTCGTCGCTACGCATCGGCACCACAGCCGACCAGAATGTAGTGGGCGATATGGAGAAGATGATTACTCGCGTTAAGGAGTTCAGCCCAAAGGCGCAGTGTATTATTGAGATGACCTGGGGACGCAAGAATGGCGACGACACAACGAAGGCTAAGGCATTGCAAGATATCAAAACAGCTCACCCTGAATTCTTTACGAGCTATGAAGCTATGCAGGAGGTAATCGTTCGAAACACCTCGACTATGGCACAGGAGTTGGGTGTAGGGCTCTCGCCTGTGGGCGTGGCGTGGAAGATTGTTCGTCGTGAACGCCCCGATATCGAATTGTACGTAAAGGACGGCTCACACCCATCGGATGCAGGTTCGTACCTCGCTGCTGCAGTCGGTTATCTTACGCTATTCAAAGAGCCATTCAAAGCCGACACACCCGTGCGCCTCGACCCCGAAATTGCTCGCTATCTGCGTAGCGTAGCCGAAAGGGTAGTTTTGGGGAACGAATAGTGAGAATTGAGAATTGATAAAAAGTGCGGAAATTATTCCGCACTTTTTATTGTTTTGACAAGAGTTGTCAAAAACGCCCCGTAATTTTGCATCGTGAAATTAAAGTTATACCTTAAAACATTACAACTATGGGAACAGGACAAACTATCAGATGCAAGCACTGCGGTACCGAGTTTATGCACTTGACCGGCTTGGGATTTATGGGACAATTCGACTGCGAGGATGGCTTTTGCCACGTCGAGACTGAGACGGCAATTCGTTGTCCGCAATGTATGAAACGATTGAATAACTCCGAGGAGGAGTTCAACGAGCAGATAATTGGGCAACTCTGCTGGGACTAACATCCCGAATTGACGATTGATATCTAAAATTTTATTGAACAGAGATGAAAAAACTCTATCCAATCGTATCAATTATCAGAAAAAATCACTAACTTTGAGGAAAGTTTGCTTACAGCAAACAACCGATAAACGAAACAAATAGAAAAAAGGATATATTATGAGCGAAAAGACAACACAGAATGCCGAGAAGATGAAGGTCTTGCAGGCAGTTATGGCGAAGATCGAGAAGGACTTCGGCAAGGGCTCGATTATGAAGATGTCGAGCGAGAATGTAGAGAACGTTCCGGTAATTCCCACCGGCTCCATCACTCTTGATGTGGCACTCGGTGTAGGTGGTTACCCAAAGGGCCGTGTAATTGAGATTTTTGGCCCTGAGTCGTCGGGTAAGACAACCCTCGCAATTCACGCGATTGCCGAGGCGCAGAAGGCTGGCGGTATCGCAGCATTCATCGATGCAGAGCACGCATTCGATAGTTTCTACGCGCAGAAGTTGGGTGTGGACGTGGAGAACCTCCTCGTATCGCAGCCAGACAATGGCGAGCAGGCACTCGAAATTGCCGACTCGTTGATTCGTTCGAGCGCAATCGACATCATCGTAATAGACTCTGTAGCAGCACTCACTCCGAAGGCGGAGATCGAGGGCGAGATGGGCGACTCGAAGATGGGTCTGCAGGCACGACTGATGTCGCAAGCATTGCGTAAACTCACGGCAAGCATCGCCAAGACCAAGACCGTATGTATCTTTATCAACCAGTTGCGCGACAAGATTGGCGTGGTATATGGAAACCCTGAAACCACAACAGGTGGTAACGCGCTGAAGTTCTACGCCAGCGTACGTATCGACATCCGCCGTACATCCGTCATCAAGGATGGCGACGAGCAACTCGGAACTCGCACACGCGTTAAGGTTGTGAAGAATAAGGTAGCACCTCCATTCAAGAAGGCCGAGTTTGATATTATGTTTGGCGAGGGTATCTCGAAAATTGGCGAGATTCTCGACCTGGCAGTCGACTACGACATCCTCAAGAAGTCGGGTTCGTGGTTCTCTTATGGCGACAGAAAGATTGGTCAGGGCCGCGACGCTGTGAAGGATTTGCTCACCTCGGATAAGGCTTTGTGCGACGAGATCGAGGCAAAACTTCGCGAGGCTATGACACAGCAATAGAGGGTTTTACACCCATAAGATAGCGAGAGTAGAGTACCGCTTCGGCGGTACTACTCTCTATATTGGTTTTTAGAGGTATAGGTTATGGATTATACTGCGGAAGACGAGAAATTGATTAACGAGGCTTGGGGAAAACTCCTGGAGTCGTGCAAAAATATTTGCAAAAACGAGGATGGTTGGAATCGCATTAAGCGCGCCTACTTCCTCGCAAAAGAGGCACACGCAGGCGTACGTCGTCGCTCGGGCGAGCCATATCTGCTGCACCCTATAGCAGTGGCTCAGATATGCGTGGACGAGATTGGGTTGGGCGTAAAATCGGTCGTAGCGGCACTGTTGCACGATGTTGTAGAGGACACCGACTATACGGTGGAGGATATAGAGCATATATTCGGGTCAAAGATAGCCTCTATGGTTGATGGACTGACCAAGATGTCGGGTGTATTCAATGCCGACACCTCGGAACAAGCCGAGTATTTCCGCAAGGTACTGCTTACACTATCGGACGATGTTCGCGTAATTCTCATCAAGATTGCAGACCGACTGCACAATATGCGAACATTGCAGTATATGCCTCTAAATAAGCAGGTTAAGATTACAGGTGAAACGATATATCTATTCGCTCCGCTCGCATACCGACTGGGTCTGTACCCGATAAAGAGCGAGTTGGAGGATCTCTGTATGAAGTATCGCTTCCCGGAGGAGTACAAGCAGATTTGCGCCAAGATTTCCGAGACCTCCGAACAGCGACAGGAGTATATCGACCGATTCTGCCAGCCTATAATCGAGGCTCTCGATCGCAACAATATAGATTACGAGATTTCGGGACGTGTCAAGAGCGTCTACTCGATATGGACCAAGATGCAGCGCAAACAGATTCCGTTTGAGGAGGTATACGACCTGTTTGCCATTCGCATCGTATTCAAGACCAAGCCCGACACCTCCGAAAAGAGCCAATGTTGGCAGATATACGCCAATATAACAGACATTTACGCACCCAAGCAAGACCGTCTGCGCGATTGGATATCGATGCCTAAGGCAAATGGCTACGAGGCATTACACTCAACTGTAATGGGCCCTAACGGTCATTGGGTGGAGGTGCAGATTCGCACCGAGCGTATGGAAGACATCGCAGAGCGAGGATTTGCTGCTCACTGGAAGTACAAGAAGGCGACTCTTTCGCAGAACGATGACGCATTCGATACCTGGCTGAAGAAGATTCGTGATGCGTTGAACAGCCCGACAGAGAGCGCAGTAGAGTTCCTCGACAACTTCAAGTTATCGCTCTATACATCTGAAATTACGGTATTTACCCCCAAAGGCGAGCAGCGACAACTACCAAATGGAGCCACCGCACTCGATTTCGCATACGACATACACACCAAGGTTGGAGATCACGCCATAGGCGCAAAGATAAACCACAAAATTGAGCCTATAACCAAGACTCTAAAGTGGGGCGACCAGATTGAAATCATCACAGCCGACAGCGCAAAACCTAAGGCAGAGTGGCTCGAAATCGTATCTACAACCAAGGCAAAGCAGAAAATCACCGCCTTCCTGAAGCGCGAGCAACAGAATAACATCGAAAACGGCATTGCGCTGTTCGAGAACAAGTTAGCCGAGTACAACATCGCTATGAGCGGTAGGGTATTACGCAAAGCGATGGAGGCGTACGGATGTAAATATAAGGACGAATTTTACAGCCGCATCGGTGCAGGTATCATCTCTCTCGACAACATAGAGGAGGTTCTACAGTCATCATCCGACCAGAAGAAGTTGAAATTCTGGGAGTTGCGCAACAAGGAGGACGAAAACATCGAGGAAAATAACGAACAGAAGGTAACTAACGAGGGTAGTTTCACTATCGCCTCGTGCTGTTCGCCTCTCCCTGGCGACAACGTAGTAGGCTTTAATGACCCCGTAACCAACAAAATCATCGTACATAAAGCGAATTGCGACGAACTGAATCGCCTCGCTTCCCAATACGGCAAGAACATCATCAAGGATAAGATTCGCTGGGAATTGCATAGCGCAACAGCCTACCTTTCGACTATCGAGATACGCGGCATAGACCGAATGGGCCTTCTATCCGACATAACGCACATCGTTTCGGACGATTTCAGCATCAATATGCGCGAGATACACCTACGCAGCCACGACGGAATAGTAGAGGGCAAAATGAGCCTATATGTAAAAAGCGTGGATGCCTTGTCAGCCCTGATGGACAAATTCAGACAAATGAAGGGCTTGGAGAGCGTAAAACGCATAGAAAACAGCGAAATGAACTAATTCTCAACTTGGGCAAACAGCCCCAAATGCGAGAAATAGAACATTTTTATGTTTACAAACAGACACTCTGTTGGTACACATTTTCTCGTCGCAACCGACAAGTAGAGCCAGTAGGGTGGTGGAGCAGACGAATATAACAAAACCAATACAAAGGACAGATATGGCAACAATCTTTTCACGAATCATAGCAGGAGAGATACCGTGCTATAAAGTGGCAGAAAACGAGCGTTATTTCGCTTTTCTGGACATCAACCCTCTCACAAAGGGACATACGCTAGTAGTACCAAAGCGGGAGGTTGATTATATTTACGACCTCGACGACGACACACTGCAGGGGATGATTGTCTTCGCCAAACAGGTTGCGAAGAAAATCAAGGCATATAGCGGCTGCAATAGGGTAGCGACCGTAGTTTTGGGACTGGAAGTGCCTCACGCACACATCCATTTGATACCTATGAACAGCGAAAAAGATGTCGATTTCAGCAAAGAAAAACTCCATTTGACCCCAGAAGAGTTTTCGGAAATCGCATCAGCATTAGCAAAGTAGGGGAGTGTTAACAACTCTGTAACTCACTAAAATGCAGAGATATACAAAAGTATTCTCTGCATTTTTCATATCTATATTTAACATAATATAGAGCAATTATCAACAAAGGGAAAATTTCTACTTATAAACATATCGAAATAGAGCCTTTTCAACTCAAATTGCAACATTTCCCTCCAATAAATTAACATTTGTAAATAATGCAGACCTGTCAACAATTTACAATATTAACATTTGTAATTGTTGATAGTTGTTAATACGCTATTTAATGGTTACATTTGTAAACGTAAACAGGCAACCATTTAAGCCGCAAAATCAGGCATCTTAATCGGTGTTCATCTATTGAATATGTGAATATTTAGATGTTATATATCAGCAACTTACGCAAATTACCTAAAGCCATTTATATTGACACAGCGCAGGTATAACCCATTTTTCCATTAATGTTCAATATGCACGAACATACAAACACATTATACCCATATTATCAGTATTTTATATTTGATAACCTAAAGTAGAATATCACATTTCAATAGTTCTGCGTTTTAACGATTTCGGAATTATTAACAAATGTAACACTTATTAACAATTATCAGCATTTTACATTTGTATAAGTTTATTTGTTTATTTCGTTAATTATATTTAACTTTGTAAAAAATCACAGAGATGGATAAAAAATTGCGTATTTTGATGCAAAGTGAGAATTTAACCGCAAGCAAACTGGCGGAGATTCTCGAAATAAAACCCGCTGCTGTATCCCATATTTTAAGTGGACGCAACAAGCCGGGCTTTGAGTTGATTTGCAAAATCGTAAACAGATTTCCGCACATCAACCCATACTGGTTACTTGGCGATGACGATGTAATGGAGAATCAAAATGCGCAAATTCAAACATCCGCAACTTTGCCATCTTCGACGGGCGATCTCTTTGCCACGGCTGAGCAACCAGCAACCAACGCTACCGTTCAGTCGCATCCGCTGACATCTGCACTTTCGCGTTCAGACATTGCAAAGATTATCGTCGTCTACAACGACCACACCTTCGAGGAACTCAAACCGAAGAATTCATAGGGTAGAGCCTACCCTTTTATACCTTATATATAATAAGGCTATTTTGGTGCGTTTTTCGTCGAAAATTCACGCACCATTACGCACGCAGCAGAAAATACGCGATTCTCAGAGAGTTAAAATACAGGCACAATCGCACCTATCTCACTGTATATCAGTCGAAAACCTCGATATGCGCGTTCTTTAGATTCCTTTTCATCTAAAGAAAAAACGCTGAATAACACAAAATTTTTCTATCTTTGTATTCGAGAATTGAGGATACGGGAAATTAGTTACAGAGAATAGGGCTCTGGTTAATAAAAACAGTAAGACCCACCACTCTCGCTACCCTACACCTCAAAGGTGTGCAATATGTATATTATGTTAAATTATATTTAGTGAAATCTGCCGTGAGGCAAAATTAGTACGAATATTGAAATTAGGACTTTGTTTATGAAAAATTATATTTCATCTTATATGACAAGTATCAAGACTTTGGTAATTGCTCTTATCTCGTTGTTGTTCGCAGCGTGCAGCAACAACATTACAACGGTTGAAAACTGTGCGGTTGTTTCGATTGCTCCGATTAAACCTCTGGTCGAGAGCATCTTAGGTGACGACTTCGAGGTCATTGTGCTTGTGCCTCAGGGAGCGTCGCCCGAGACCTTCGAACCCACGTCAAAACAGTTGCAGAAGGTAGAGTCTGCGCGATTTGTATTCGGCACCGGACTCCTCGAGTTCGAGCAAGAACTACTCCACCGAGTTGCTCGTAAAGAGCAGATTGTCAACCTCTCACAAGGAATTGACGTAATTGCCGGTAGTTGCTCACACGCCCATCACAGCCACGCGCACAATCACTCGTGCGGACACGCCCACGGTGTTGACCCGCACATATGGTGTTCGCCGAAATCGCTTATCAAAATGAGCCAAAACATATACTCTGCCATCATCACCGAAATGCCAGATTCGATGAAGTATAAAATGGCGTATAACGACTTGATTATCAAATTATCAGACCTTCACAAAACGGTTGCCGATAAGTGTAGCCCAAAGTTGAATACAGCCTTTATGATATACCACCCTGCCCTAACCTATCTGGCTCGTGACTACGGACTTAAGCAGATAGCCATCGAAAATGAAGGCAAGGAGCCAAGCGCAAAGCACATCGCCAATATCATTGAGCAGGCTCGTCAAAAGGGCATTAAGCACATATTCTACCAGTCGGAATTCCCGGCATCATCGGTGGAGATTATATGCAAAGATATCGACGCTACTGCCGTAGAAATCAACCTATTAGCCGAGGATATTGTCGAAAATATCGACCATATCGTAACCCTAATAACCGAGTAACGATGGATAGTATTGTTTCGCTTAAAGACGTAGCCGTACGCTACGATGAAACCACGGCGTTGGAGGGTGTCACGTTAGATATCTATCCCAATGATTTTCTGGGCATTATAGGTCCAAACGGTGGAGGTAAGACCACACTTGTGAAGGCTATTTTGGGTGCTATCTCGCATTCGGGCGAGGTTGTTTACTCCCCCACTCTTTTTGAGCGTGGGCATCGTCTTATAGGCTATCTGCCGCAACAATCAGAGTTTGACCGAGCATTTCCGATATCGGTTATCGAAGTGGTAATGTCGGGCCTACAGGCTGAAAAAGGGGCTTTTTCGCGCTATACGACCGAGGATCGCAAGCGCGCTATGGAGTTGTTGAAAATGGCTGGTATTGAGCAGGTTGCCGAGCGTCAAATCAGTGAGATATCGGGTGGACAGATGCAACGTGCGCTGCTCTGTCGTGCGGTGATTCTGGAGCCGAAGTTGCTGATTTTGGACGAGCCGACCAACTTTGTGGACAACCAGTTCGAAAATGAACTCTATACCCTACTGCACCGCCTAAATGAGCGTATGGCGATAGTTATGGTATCGCACGACCTCGGAACTATTACGAGCGTCGTAAAGAGCATTGTTTGCGTTAATCGCACCGTGCATCGTCACGACTCGAATGTCATAACCGCCGAGCAGTTAGAGAATTACCACTGCCCTATTCAGATTATCTCGCACGGTCACGTTCCGCATACCGTGCTGGAACATCACCACCACTAAAAAACTAAGCACCGAGCCGATGGCCCGGTGCTTGTAGTTTCGTAGGTAAGACTACCCTACTCCGTAAACTCAACAATAGTTCCGGTAGCCGTATAGGTCGTACGCCAATAGAATGGAGCGAAGCCCGAAAGAGCCTGCTTTACATTGATGTTAACGATAGTCTGCGCACCTGTCAAGTTTGCATTCTTAAACATCTCAGCAACAGCATTCGAACGAACCTGCTTCTGCGAGCAGCCACCAATACCGAGCACCTGGGTAATTGTAGCTACGCCTTCAGCCTGGCCAATAACCTTAAAATTCTTCTGCGAAAGTACCACCTCGGTCTTTGCAACGCTAGCATTGCTCGACGAATAGAAGTGAGTAGAGCAGCTTGTCAAAAGTGCTGCACACGCAATAACTGCAACGATAAGTAATTTCTTCATAATAAAATTGGGTTTTAAATAGATTTTCCAGTTACAAATATAATAATAATAATAATAATAAACCCCGAAAAAATGCAAAAAAGATACTACGATTGCTCGTAGTATCTTCGTATTGGTTTTTTGTACCGATTAGTCAGCAAGTGATACTCGCTTGAACACGAGGATCTTAGCCTCAGCATCAGCAGCCTTAACAACCTCCTTAACGGCGGTCTTGCCATCGCCCATCTGGTAGCCCTGCTCCTCGAGAGTGTTCTCCTTGAGGAACTTCTGAACACGACCCTTAGCGATGTTCTCAATCATCTGCATATTAAGGTTTGCAGCCTTAGCCTCACCTGCAGTCTTGATGATCTCGCGAGCCTCTGCAGCCTGCTCTGCTGTGATCCAGCCCTTCGACTGATTCGACTCGATGTGATCCTCGCTATCAACGTGTGCAGGGTTGATGCCAACCTTTGTAAGAGCTGCGTTGATATCCTTCTGAATGAGCTCAGCCTTAGTCTTCTCTACTGCAGTCTTGAACTCAGCGTCGAGAACGCTCTGCTCAACATCTGCAGACGATACAGCAACTGGGTTCATCGAAGCAACCTGCATTGCAACACCCTTAGCAACCTGTGCATCGAGCTCCTTGTTGAAGCCAACGATAGCAGCAAGCTTACCAGTGATTACGTGCATATAAGCTGAGATGTATGGAGCCTCGATAGCCTCATATCCAGCAACTACGTGCTTCTCGCCAGTCTGACCTGTCAACTCGGTAACAGCAGCCTCTACAGTGCGGCCGTCTGCGAGTGTGCAAGCCATAAGGGCCTCCTTGTTAGCAGGGAAGTTTACGATAGCAGCCTCTGCGATTGCCTGTGCAAGTGCCTGGAAATCGGCATTCTTTGCAACGAAGTCAGTCTCGCAACCGAGTCCTACTACGATAGCCTTACCATCCTGAACCTTTGCAATAACAGCACCCTCCGAAGTCTCGCGGTCAGCACGCTTTGCTGCTACGAGTTTACCCTTCTCCTTGATGATTGCCTTTGCGCCCTCGTAAACGCCTTCAGCCTCTACGAGAGCCTTCTTGCAGTCCATCATACCGGCACCGGTCATCTGACGCAACTTCATTACTTCAGCTGCCTTAATCTCTATTGCCATAGTTTTTTCTGATTTTCGTGGTTAATAATTACTCAGCCTGTGCCTCCTCAACCGCTGCAACTACCTCTGCTGCGATTGCCTCCTCTGCGTCAACAGCAACCTTTACGCTCTTCTTAACGCGAGTCTTGGTGGTCTTCTTTACAGGAGCCTCTGTGTTAGCCTCAGCCTCTACAGCCTCCTTCTCCTTCTCGAGCTTACGCTCCTCAGCGCCCTCTGCGATAGCAGCACATACGATGTCGAGGATGGTAGCGATTGACTTTGTAGCATCGTCATTTGCAGGGATCACGAAATCGATGTCGGTTGGATCACAACAAGTATCGACCATTGCAAATACCGGAATATTCAAACGCTTTGCCTCCTTAACAGCATTCTGCTCCTTCTGCACGTCGATTACGAACAATGCAGCTGGAAGGCGAGTAAGGTCAGCGATAGAACCGAGGTTCTTCTCCAATTTAGCACGCTGACGCGAAATCTGCAACTTCTCACGCTTCGAGAAGTTGTTGTAAAGGCCGTCTGCCATCTGCTTGTCGATGGTAGCCATCTTCTTGACAGCACGGCGTATAGTTGGGAAGTTTGTGAGCATACCGCCAGCCCAACGCTCTGTTACGTATGGCATACCAACGGCTGCTACCTTGTCGGCAACAATCTCCTTTGCTTGTTTCTTGGTTGCAACGAACAACACACGACGACCGCTCTTAGCGATGTTCTTGAGTGCTGCAGCTGCCTCATCCAACTTCACTACAGTCTTGTGAAGGTCGATGATATGGATGCCGTTCTTCTCCATAAAGATATATGGAGCCATTTTAGGATTCCACTTGCGCTTCAAGTGACCGAAATGAACGCCAGCCTCCAACAATGTATTAAAATCTGTTCTAGACATTTTA
>JAZOMA010000024.1:0-185106 GCA_045653565.1 Alistipes sp. | reverse complement strand
TTCTCTACGAGCAGGACCTTGTCGAAGCTCACCGACGAGTCTACCTCGCCTGCAAGACGGTGAACAAAGAGCTTACGACCTTTCTCAGCCTTGAACTGCTGACCTGCAATCTCTACTATTACAAACATTTAACTTAAAATTTGTTATGTGTTGAACTAAAATTCAGCCCGCAAAGATACAAAGAAATTTTAGAATTAAAAACTAAATGCTAAAAATTTTTCTTTTTATCTACGATAATGCCGCCAACGCCAAAATCTGCGCCGTGAAAATTCGCAAGAACATAGTCAGCGGATAGACCGTAGCATACGACACAGCAGCGCGGTCGTTCGTAGCCACGGTGTTAGCGTATGCGAGTGCCGGAGGGTCGGTCATTGCACCAGCCATCAAACCCATCAGCGAGAAGTAGTCCATCTTCATTCCCTTTCGTGCGATGATGCCCACGATGAGCAGTGGCAACACGGTGATGATGAAGCCGTACAATATCCACCAGTAACCGCCATTTACAATAGCACTAACAAAGCCTTCGCCTGCACCCAAACCTACGGCAGCAAGGAATAGCGAGATGCCAATCTCGCGAATCATCATATTTGCCGAGTTGGTCGTAAAGGTAACCATCTTATACTTAGGACCATACTTGGCCAGCAAGATGGCGATAATGAGTGGTCCACCTGCCAAACCGAGTTTCACAGGCTCAGGAATACCCGGAATAGCGATAGGAATGGAGCCAAACAGCACTCCGAGGAACATTCCCACGAATATAGGGAAGAGGTTCGGGCGGTCCAAACGCTTCACCGAGTTGCCGAGGATGGTCGACACTTGGTCGAGGTCGTTTGCGCGTCCCACAACTACCACTACGTCGCCCATCTGCAGACGCAGTTCGTAAGTCGCAACGAGTTCGATACCCGCACGTACAACACGAGTGATCGTAACGTTGTAGTTCTCGCGGATGTGTAGGTCGCCAATGTGTTTACCGTTGAGTTCAGGCTTTGTAACCACGATACGACGCTTCTCGAGGTGCGACGAAGCAGAGCCCCACTCCGAGTCGTTAATCTTCACGACGTCGCCAATAATTGACTGCACCAAATCAACCTCCTGACTGCTTACTACGATACGCAAAATGTCGTTCTCCTGCAGTTCGGTCTGTCCCGATGCTATGCGTTGTTGATTCTCGTGGTCGAATATTCGAGCCACAACAAAGTGGCTACGGGTGATGCGACCAATATCCTCGATGGTCTTGCCAAAGATGGCGTGGTTGGTCACACGCACATCGATGCGTACGGTGCGTGGAGCATCCGAACGAGCCGACTTGGCAGCCTCTCTGTCAATCTTGATGCGGAATGCCCAGCGAACTAACAGCATCGAAAGTATGATACCCACAACACCGAGCGGATAGGCTACGGCGTATGCAGTCGCCATTTTCGAGGCTTGCTCTCCCTCGACAACGCTCTGCGCAGCACCTAAACCTGGAGTGTTGGTCACTGCACCCGACAATACGCCGACCATTGTGGTCAACTCCTCGCCCGTAACTATGTGTATGGCGTAGCACGCGATGCAGCCCAATGCGATGATAAGCACAGCCAACAGATTCATCTTTATGCCGCCATCACGCAACGACGAGATGAAACTTGGTCCCACCTGAATACCGATAGAGTAGACAAACAGAATAAGTCCAAACTCCTTTACGAAGTGGCAGATTTCGGGGTCTATCGTGAGTCCGAAGTGCGAGAGCAGAATGCCCGCAAACAGCACCCACGTAACACCCAACGATACCGAGCCGAACTTTATGCGGTTCAGTAGCAGACCGATAGCGATGGTCAACGCAAGGAGAATCACCGCCGTAGCGATGCCATCACCGGTAAATAGATTAACAAACCAGTCCATATTTATAACTCTTAAAACCTAACTTTTGGAATAGAACACCGCCCTCGGATAACTCCAAAGGCGGTGCAAAGATAGTAACTTAAACGGAAAACTAAAAGCGGAAGACGGAAAACTTTTGTTTTAGTGAGTAGTGAGTAGAGAGTAGTGAGTAGTTAAAAAAACTTTCAGCGCATCCTATCAAGCAGTTGCAAACTGCGCCTCCTATCAAGGGCGTAGCCCGTCTCCTATAAAGCACCACAGGTGCGCCTCCTATAATCCTTGCGCCGTGACCACGCTCGGAGTTCCTACTTCGTCTTGTTTACCGAGTGCAAGATGTTACCATTCTTATCAATCATATGCACCGAGAGTCGCTTTTTGCTCGCGGTGATGATAGAAAAGCCCGCCTCGTTGCTGCAATACTGCGTACCCTTGGTTATCTTAACATTGCGAGCCCACGATGCCGACGAATTGACAAGATAGTCGATGTCGTAACCCTTGCGGCGAATATGCTGGAAACTGTGGATGTGACCACAGATATACATCGCCACATTGTGCTTGCGGAGAGTGCCGTTGATTGCGCTCTTCATATCATCTCGCTCCTCTTTGCTTTTGCTGGTGTCGGCATAGATGGGGTGGTGTCCAGCCACTATAACCCAATCCTCCGTTGCTTCGCTCAATGTCTTGTCCAACCACTCGATTTGAGCCTCGTAGTCCTGCGCTGCCGCATCGGGATACTTCTCGCTTTGACGATATTTCTTAATAAGAGGTGTGGTATCTAACATTACAAAACGAATTGTAGCTCCGCCCTTTTTGAATACCATAGTGTAGTACTTTGCAGGCATATGCCAACGAGAATTGACCTTCGAGTAGTCGATAAGAGCCTGCGAGTTACCACGATATTCGTGATTTCCAGCTACTGCCCACCAGTCGAGTTTGGCGAGGTTGCGGTGGTTGTACATATCTACCAAATGCTCCTGCCAATCGTCGTCAGTTACGCTCTTTACGCCATTTCCGTGGTGGGTGTCGCCTGTCGATATTATGCACTCGGGCTTGATTTTGCCGGCCATCTCGCCCATTAGATTGGCTACAACCTTCTGGTCGTAGCAACCGCTACGGTCGAGGTCGCTGGCCCAAAAGATGTTGATATCCTGCTTCAGTTTGCGCCACGACTTTGGTGTTTGTGCTGTCGCGCCCGAAATGGCGAAGGCAACAGCAATGAGCAATATGAAAACTCGTTTCATAATCTTGAACTATTTAATGCCGTACTTTTTGAGGATCTTTGCAATCTTTGGCTGATACGCCTTTACGAAGCGGTCGAAGCCGAGGTCTGTAGGGTGCGAATTGTCGATGGTCGCATCTGTGCCTAATACATCCGGAACAGCTAAGAAGTATACATCCTTATACTGCTTCTGTAACCTATTCATTATCTTTGCTGCGGTGGCTGTGAGGCTCATACGTGCAGCGTACTTCTTGGTGTCGAAGTTGCTATCTTGGTCGATAGGACTCTGTATGAAGATAAGCGGTTTGCCGGGGTGCGCCTTTACCATTTCGGTAACAAAGTTCTCCAAACGCTCCACAATCTGCTTCTCCGATGGGTTCGAGAAGGCGTCGAATACGAAGGCGTCAGCCTCGCACGTCTTCAAAAATGCGAGGAACTGTGGTTGCATCTTGCACTGACCGCTGAAGCCAAAGTTTACGAAGTTGATACCGAGGTTGCGGCTTAATAATGCAGGGTATGCCATTGCTGGTCGCGATGCCGATGCACCGTGCGTAATGCTCGAGCCGTGTACTATCACTTTGTGACGGAATGGCGAAGGCAACCCCTCGATTGTGGCACCCTCGTCTACGCCAATCTCCAACTTTGTGAGTTCGCACCAGCACGGTAGGTAGAGCAGACACTCCTTCTCTCCCTCGGCGAGATTTTTGACAAGTGAGCGGTTACGTTTGTTGTTGCTCGGGAGAGTCGAAACACGACCTACCGCAGCAAAACGCCACTTGCCGTCCCTCTTTATGTAGAGGTCCAAACCCGATTGCGAAATGCCGGTTATGTTGTCGCCCATACGGCGTGGTTTCCACTCCCACGAAGCCGAAATCTGCGAGGAGTTGGTCTTGAATACCACGTACATTCCGGCTGGTTGCTTCGAGTAGTTTACGATGGTCTTGTTGAAACCCTCGTATGGAGTGTGGTCGAAGCGGTAGTAAGGGCTTTTGTCCGTCTGTTTCGTGTGTCCGTGAATGCCTAACTCTGTGGCGTCAACCCACTTCTGCGCAAATGAAGAGCCGATTATGGCTACTGTCAAAACAAGAGTGGTTAAAATTCGTTTCATATAAGTTTGTGTTTTAGGTTAATACTTTATCACTCCCGAGCCGATCAATCTGTCGCCTTCATACCAAGCAGCAAACTGACCGCCTGCAATGCCTCGTTGGTGGTTGTCGAAGAGTATGTAGAGCGCATCCTCACGCTGAATGAGTGTCGCTTCTTCGAGCGGCTGGCGGTAGCGGATACGCACCTTGTAGTGTCGCTCCTCGCCTGCACCGAGAGCCTCGTTTGGCTCCACCCAATGCACCTCGCTATTGTCTATGCGCAACGCCTTACGATATAATCCTGGGTGGCTGTCGCCCTCGCCAACGTAGATGGTGTTGGTTTCAATATCTGTACCTATTATAAATAGCGACTCCTTACGACCGCCGATTCCAAGCCCCTTGCGCTGACCTATGGTGTAGAAGTGCGCTCCATTGTGTTCGCCAATTTTCTTGCCGTCACGCACGGTGTAGCGGTATGGCTCGGCGAGTTGCTCCAACTCTACGACCCCCTTGCGCTCGGCATAACGTCGCCACGATGGTAGAATTTCGTGAATGTTTCCCTTCTTGGCTGCGAGTTGCTGCTGCAAAAATACGGGCAAATCGACCTTGCCCACAAAGCATATTCCCTGCGAGTCTTTGCGCTTGGCGGTTGCCAACTTCTGCTCCTCGGCAATGCGACGCACCTCGGGCTTCAGCAGATGCCCAATCGGGAACATCGCATATTTCAACTGCTCCTGCGAGAGTTGACAGAGAAAGTAACTCTGGTCTTTGTTGGGGTCGCTGCCTGCCAATAGCGAGTATATGGTTTTACCATTTTCGATGCGCTCCTCTTTGCGACAATAGTGGCCTGTAGCCACCGCCTCGGCACCGAGTTTTAACGCCTCCTTCAAGAATACGTCGAACTTAATCTCGCGGTTACACAATACATCGGGGTTAGGCGTACGTCCTTTTTCGTACTCCGAGAACATATAATCGACCACGCGTTTGCGGTACTCCTCCGATAAATCGACATAGTGGAAGGCTATATCGAGTCGCTTTGCCACCAACTCGGCAAATACCTGGTCGTCGTGCCACGAACACTCACCCTCCAACTTGCCTGTTGTGTCGTGCCAATTCCTCATAAACAGACCGATGACCTCGTGTCCTTGCTCTTTGAGCAAGTACGCTGCCACCGACGAATCAACACCACCCGATAGACCTACTACTACCTTCATATTAAAAAATTATTCTGCTTGGTAAATTTTGCACTGCTCGTCGGATAGCGAAATGCTCACATACGTTTTAGTATGCTGCGCTTTCGCTCCCTCGTTTATCACAAAATTTCCTCAATCACCTCTAATTTTTTTTTGCTATATAACCATTAGTTTTTTATTTTGCACCAATTTGTTGGCGCTGTTATACTCACGCTGCTCCGCTCTCTGTTTTCCTGTACAATCGTACAAAGATAGGGGCTTTTTTCGAAATATAAAAGTCATAGGTTATACTTTTTATATAAATATCTTTTGAAAATTATTTGATTTTCTCTGCGATTTACAATAATTTTGTAGGAACGTTCGTTTTGGATAGCGAAATAAAACACAAATTATGAAAAAGAATATCATTGTATTAGTAGCAGTAAGTTTTATCTCTGCGCTTGTGGGTGCGGGGGTTGTTTCGTATGTGACTCTCAGCCACGCAGACAATAGTGCAGTGGCGTGGACGGGCGACACGTCGGCAGATACCCAATTTGTTAAGTTGGAGCAATCGACCTTCTATCCCGATTTGACCTACGCTGCCGAGACAGCCGTAAAGGCGGTGGTAAATATCGAGGCTATTGCCGAGGTTGAGGTGCGTCAGCAACAGATACCCTACAACCCATTCTTCGAGTTCTTTGGTTTTCCACAGCCGCAACAGCGTCAGGGTGAACCACTCAAGCGCGAGCAGCGTTCGGGAGGCTCGGGCGTGATAATTTCGTACGACGGATATATCGTAACCAACAATCACGTAGTGGATGGTGCGACAAAGTTGCGCGTGAAGCTCAACGACGGACGTGTGTTCGACGCAAAACTTGTTGGCAAAGACCCAAATACCGATATCGCACTCGTGAAGATTGAGCAGGATGGTCTACCAATCATTAAGTTCGGCTCATCGGACGATCTCCGACTTGGCGAGTGGGTGTTGGCTATAGGCTCGCCCTTCGACCTTCAGTCGACCATCACCGCCGGCATCGTGAGTGCTAAGGCGCGTCAGTTGGATGTTATCCCTAACGAGTTCCGCATCGAGTCGTTTATCCAAACCGACGCAGCCGTAAACCCGGGCAACTCGGGTGGTGCGTTGGTCAATGCAAAGGGCGAGTTGGTGGGTATCAACACCGTCATCAAATCCTCGACCGGAAGTTACATTGGTTACTCGTTTGCAGTACCAGAAAGCATTGTGCGTAAGGTAGTTAACGATTTGCGCGAGTATGGCGTTGTGCAGCGTGCATTGCTCGGCATATCCTACCGCTACATCGACCAAGATTTTATCGACCAGATGGGTAAGGAGACCGGCATAAAAGAGGTCGGCGGAGTCTATGTTGCAGGTGTTATGGAGGATGGCTCGGCATCCGAGGCGGGCATCCGCAAGGGTGATGTCATCACCGAGATTGACGGTGTAAAAATCTCCGCTCCAACAACCCTCACCGAGCAAATCGGCAAGCACAGCCCTAACGATAAAATATCGTTGGTTGTAAAAAGAGATGGAAAAGTGAAACATTTTGACGTTGTTCTTCGTAATAAAGCAGGAAAGACAGAGTTACTCGCAAAGAATGCTGTCGATGTGGTCGAGATTTTGGGCGGTCGTTTTGCCGATATTGACGAGCGCACAGCCAAGAAACTCGATATCAAAGGCGGTGTTCAGGTGCAGTCGTTGAAAGATGGCGGTTTGCTCGCCAAAGCCCGTGTGCGTGAGGGATTTATCATCACCCACATCAACGATAAGGCGGTGCGTTCTGTTGCTGAACTCGGTCGCCTTACCGACAAGGTTCAGTCGATAGATGGAGTCTATCCGAATGGTAAATCAGCCAGCTATGTCGTGATAGAGTAGCTAAAAAATCGTTCTGATTGGTAAATTTGGCACGAATGCGTCGGACGCTAAAATGCTCACATAGGCCTACTATGCTGCGCTTTTATCGCCTAGCATCGCCCAAAATTTCCTCAATCATCGACGATTTTAGAGAAGGGAACGGAAAACTAATTTTGCATTCTGCATTTTGAATTATAAAGCCAATGGCTAAAAGCTAAGAAGAAACAAAAATATGCGTCAATTAAAGATTACGAAATCCATCACCAATCGTGAGAGTGCATCTCTCGATAAGTACTTGCAGGAGATTGGTAAAGAGGAACTTATTACAGTGGAGGAGGAGGTAGAACTCGCCCAACGAATTCGCAAAGGCGACCAGGAGGCTTTGGAGAAACTGACAAAGGCAAACCTTCGTTTCGTGGTGTCGGTTGCTAAGCAGTACCAGAATCAAGGTCTGAGCCTTCCCGACCTTATCAATGAGGGTAACCTCGGTCTGATTAAGGCTGCCGAGAAGTTCGACGAAACACGTGGTTTTAAGTTTATCTCCTACGCTGTGTGGTGGATCCGTCAGTCCATTTTGCAGGCGTTGGCAGAGCAGTCGCGTATCGTACGCCTTCCGCTCAATCAGGTTGGCTCGCTCAACAAAATCAACAAGGCGTTTGCTCGTTTCGAGCAGGAGCACGAGCGTACTCCGTCGCCCGAGGAGTTGGCTGCAGAGTTGGAATTGCCACGCGAGAAAGTTACTGATACTCTGCGCGTTGCAGGTCGTCACATCTCGGTGGATGCACCGTTTGCCGATGGCGAGGATAACTCACTGCTCGACGTTTTGGTAAACCCCGACTCGCCAAATGCCGATCGTGGTCTTATCAACGAGTCGTTGGCAACAGAGGTTGAGCGCGCACTCGAGACTCTTCCCGAGCGTGAGCGCGACATCATCCGCTACTTCTTCGGTATCGGTTGCTCCGAGATGACTCTCGAGGAGATTGGCGAGAAGTTCGACCTCACCCGTGAGCGTGTTCGTCAAATCAAGGAGAAGGCGATTCGTCGTTTGCGTCAGTCGTCGAAGAGTTCGATTTTGAAATCGTACCTCGGATAAAAAGCGTTCTGTGCGGCATATTTTGCGCTGCACTTCAGTAAGCGAGTTCCTCACATACGTCAAGTATGCTGCGGACTCGCTTCTTTGTTTATCGCAAAATCTGCTCCCACATAAGCGCTTTTTTGTGCGTTCTGGCGGTTAAATTTTGCACTTGCGCTTCAGTAGGCGAGTTCCTCACATACGTCAAGTATGCTGTGGACTCGCTTCGTTGTTTATTACATCATTCCTCGTCTAATATGGCATACTTATTGCCCTATTCACAGGCAAAGGGAGTGGTCGGAAAAAGGTAATTATTCTTATCTTTGATATGTTTACACATCTTTCTGTTATTTTCTGTTTGCACACCCCGGCCCTCCTTTTTTCTTGCCATTAGCCATTAGCAGTTAGCCGTTGGCTATTTTTGTTTGTAGGGGTTGTTAGAGGGAGTTAGAGGTAATAGGATTTGATAGGAAGGAATAGGATTCGCACCTGCGGTGCTTGATGGGATTGCGCGGTAAGGTTTTGCGCCTATCCTATTCACTCTTATTCAAGGGCGAAAGCCCATTCCTATTCAAGCAGTCGTAGACTGCGCTCCTATTCACTCCTATAACGGCGCAACTAAAAAAGTTTTTCAGTTTTCCGTTTTCCGCTTTAATCCTGCTATGCAGGCTTTTCCTCCTTCGCACCTCGGCTTAGAATGCAAGCATTCTTTGCGCTCGGTTTGTCGTCGGGTCCGTTTTCCACTCCAAGCGAAAACCGAAAAACTAAAAGTTTTCCGTTTTCCGCTTTCCGTTTTCCGTTTAAATTGTTATCTTTGTGCGATATTGTGTAGTAATGGCAGATTTCAAAAAGATAAATATCCGCAATAAGCGCGCAACATTCGACTACGAGATACTCGAGGAGTATATCGCAGGCGTTGTTTTGGTGGGTACCGAGATTAAGTCTCTCCGCCTCGGCAAAGCCTCGATGGTCGATTGCTACTGCTACTTCGAGAGGGGCGAACTCTGGATTCGAGGTGTGAATATCTCGGAGTATGCGTGGGGTACTTGCAACAACCATATCCCAAAGCGCGACCGCAAACTGTTGCTCAATAAAAAGGAGCTTTCGAAACTTCAACGCTCATTGCAGGATAAGGGTTTGACCGTTGTCGGCTTGCGTCTATTCCTCAACGAGCGAGGACTCGCAAAGATTGCTATAGGTCTTGCACGAGGTCGCAAAGCCTACGACAAGCGCGAGTATTTGAAAGAGAATGACGCAAAGCGTGAGATGGATCAGGCAATGAAGAAATGGAAGTAAAATCATTCTGATTGACTCTTTTTGCACCTTACTTGCGGCGTAAATGCTCACATACGATTAGTATGCTCCGCTTTCCGCCACTGCGTAACGCACAAAAATAGCCTAATCATTTATGATTTTTAAGAAAGGATACATAAAATAATTTTGCATTCTGCATTTTGCATTCTGCATTTTGCATTTTGCATTTCGAATTATAGAATATGGCACTAATTTTAGCAATAGAGACTGGAACGGATATTTGTTCGGTGGCGTTGGTCCGTGATGGCGAACTTGTGGCGCTGCGTGAGAGCGACGAGGAGCGCAACCACGCCAAGAAAATAGGCGTATTCGTAGATGAACTTCTGCGCGAGAGTGGCGTTGCTGCGGACGAGTTGGACGCTGTGGCGGTATCGAAGGGTCCCGGCTCATATACGGGTTTGCGTATTGGCGTGTCGTTTGCAAAGGGTTTGTGCTACGGACAAAATATCCCTTTGGTAGCCGTAGGCTCGCTCGACTCTTTGGTTGAGGTGGCACGCGAGGACTACGAGGCGGGAATTATTGACGTCGAGAATTGGGGCGAGGCAACTCTCTGCCCAATGATTGATGCACGTCGTATGGAGGTCTATACGCAGATGTTCGATGCCGAGGGTGTGGCGCAAAGCGGCGTAGAGGCTAAAATTATCGATGCGGAGAGTTTTGCGGAGGAGCGCAACTCGGGTAAGCCATTTGTGATTTTCGGTAGTGGTGCAGCCAAGTGTGCCGAGGTGCTGGAGGGTGCAACGCTTATTGAGGTTGTTCCGTCGGCACGTGGTATGGCTCGTTTGGCAGAGCAGGCATTTGCCGAAGGTAAGACCGAAGATGTAGCCTACTTCGAGCCGTTCTACCTCAAAGATTTTGTGGTAGGTACAGCCAAGAAGTCGTTGCTCGAACGAGTGATGAAATAAAAATCGTTCTGATTGGCTCTTTTTGCACAAATCGGCGGATAGCAAAATGCTCACATACGCCAAAGTATGCTCCGCTTTTGCTACCTGGCTTTGCACAAAAATAGCTCAATCATATTCGATTTTGGGTTGAAGAAGAAACTGAATTTTGCATTTTGCATTTTGCATTTTGAATTATAAAAAGGCTAATGGCTAATGGCCAATAGCTAAAAGCGAATAAAAAGGAAAAACAATTAACAAAACAATAAAATTAAACTATTATGGCAGAATTTATCTATCAGGAGCCGCTCCCAATCGAGCGCGACAACACTGAGTATCGTCTTTTGACGAAGGATTACGTGAAGGTCGTAGAGTGCGACGGACGCAAAATTCTCAAAGTAGACCCTAAGGGTATCGAACTTCTCGCAAAGGAGGCATACACCGACGTGTCGTTCTATCTTCGTTCGGCACACTTGCAGAAGTTGAGCAACATCTTGAACGATGCAGAGGCTACCGATAACGACAAGTTTGTAGCCTACACTATGCTTTTGAACTCGTGCGTAGCAGCCGAGGGTGAGTTGCCAACCTGTCAGGATACGGGTACTGCCATCTGCGTGGCTCACAAGGGCGAGGATGTATGGACAGGTGCTGAGGATGTAGAGTATATCTCGCGCGGAGTCTACGAAACATACAAGGAGCGTAACCTCCGCTACTCGCAGGTTGTGCCTATCACAATGACCGACGAGCATAACAGCGGTACCAACCTCCCGGCACAGATTGATATCTATGGTGGCCATCCGGGTATGGAGTACGACTTCCTCTTTCTCACCAAGGGTGGAGGCTCGGCAAATAAGACCTTCCTCTATCAGCAGACCAAGGCGTTGTTGAACGAGGAGTCGCTCGTTAAGTTCTTCAAGGAGCATATCAAGGACCTCGGTACTTCGGCGTGTCCTCCATATCACCTCGCAGTCTGCATCGGTGGTACTTCGGCAGAGATGTGCCTCGCAACCGTAAAGAAGGCTTCGGCGGGCTACCTCGACGAACTTCCAACATCCGGCAACGAGGGCGGTCGCTGCTTCCGCGATTTAGAGTGGGAGGAGAAGATCCTCAAGATTTGTCAGGAGATGGGCATTGGCGCACAGTTTGGTGGCAAGTATCTCGTACACGATGTTCGCGTAATTCGCGCACCTCGTCACGCCGCTTCGTGCCCTGTGGCAATCGGCGTAAGTTGCTCGGCGGATCGCAATATCAAGGGTAAGATTACCCCTGAGGGTATCTTCGTAGAGCAGTTGGAGAAGAACCCTGCACGCTTCCTTCCAGCCGAGGCACCTGCAATGTCGCCAGCCATCGATATCGATTTGGACGAGGGTATGGATAAGGTGCGTGAGATTCTCACCAAGTATCCAATCAAGACTCGCCTCAACCTCAAGGGTACGCTCATCGTGGCACGCGATATCGCTCACGCACGCATCAAGCAGATGCTCGACGAGGGTAAACCAATGCCTGAGTACTTCAAGAATCACCCTGTATACTACGCAGGTCCTGCAAAGACCCCTGCAGGTTATGCGTCGGGCTCCTTTGGTCCTACCACCGCAGGTCGTATGGACCCTTACGTAGACCTCTTCCAGAAGCACGGCGGCTCTATGGTTATGGTAGCGAAGGGCAATCGCTCAAAGGCTGTTACCGACGCTTGCCACGACAATGGCGGCTTCTACCTCGGCTCTATCGGTGGTCCTGCTGCAATCCTCGCCAAAAACTCTATCAAGAGTGTCGAGGTGGTAGACTTCCCAGAACTCGGTATGGAGGCTGTTCGCAAGATTTACGTGGAGAACTTCCCTGCATTCATCATTGTAGATGATAAGGGTAATGATTTCTTTGCCGACTTCGCACATTAAAAATTGTTCTGAGCGGTGAATTTTGCACGAATCGTCGGACGGCAAATTACTCACATAGGCTTACTATGCTGCGTATTTGCCGCCTAGTTTCGCACAAAATTCCCTCGCTCATAAGCAATTTTGGGGTTGTGGGTTGTGGAGGTTGAATTTTACACGAGAGCATCGGACGCCAAAATGCTCACATAGGCTTACTATGCTGCGCTTTTGTCGCCTCGCCTCGCACAAAGTTCCCTCGCTCATAAGCAATTTTGGGGTTGGGGTTGTGGAGGTTGAATTTTACACAACATATTAACCTAATCGGAATAATTCAGCTAATGGCTAACAGCCAATGGCTAATAACTATCGGAGTAGGTGGCTGATTACCACCTACTCTGGCAATAAAAGATAAAACATTACGTTTGTTCTCTATGCAAACATTTTTGAAAAAGATATACCTATTCGTAACGGCTTTGTTTGTCGTGTTGTCGGCGAGTGCGGCAGACAAGGTGGCATTCGAACTAAACGCCCCGATGATTGTGTCGGAGGGCGAGCCGTTCCGTTTGGAGTTTACGCTCAATGCTTCGCCCGACAAGAACACTTTTGTTGCGCCAAAGTTCGACAACTTCGACGTTATGGCTGGGCCTACCGAGTCGAGTAGTAGTTCGGTGCAGATTGTAAACGGCAAGATGTCGTCGAACAAGAGCCACAGTTTTACCTATGTACTGGTGGCGCATAGCGAAGGCAATTTTGCTGTGGGTGCAGCGACGGTTAAGGTGGATGGTAAACCCTACTCAACCTCGCCTTCGACCATTGAGGTACGTAAGGCTTCGCAGAGTGATTCATCCGAGAGTCGTGCGAACAACTCCATAGGCAAGGACGATTTGGTATTGCAACTCGAACTATCCTCAAAGTCGGTATACAAGGGCGAGCCATTGCGTGCTACACTAAAACTCTATAGTCGTGTTGCGTGCGGTTTGGAATCGCTGAAGAAGCCCGAGTTTAATGGTTTCTGGACTCAGGAACTCGATGTAAAGGGGGCAGAGACGCGCGAAATGCTCAATGGTAAGTCGTATACCGCCATCAAAATTGCCGAGTATCTGCTCTATCCACAGCACGACGGAAAGATTACGATTGCTCCGGTCGAGGCGTCTGTGGTGGTGCAGGTTGTGTTGCAGTCGAATAGCGGTTTCAATCCATTCTTTGGCGGTCAGGAGTTTCATAATGTGCGTCGTGTGCTTACAACTCCTACCATCGAGGTGAAGGTTAAGCCCTTCCCTGCGGGTGCGCCAGCCTCGTTTACGGGGGCGGTGGGAGAGTACTCTCTGTCGCACCAACTCTCTGCGTCGGAGGTGTCGGCAAACTCGGCTGTGACGTTGCAACTCACCATCTCGGGAAGTGGAAATCTCAACTTCATCTCGGCACCTGCGCTCTCGTTGCCATCCTCGTTTGAGTTGTACGACATCAAGAGCGAGGAGAGTATCAACAACAGCCCATCGGGAAGCCGAGGATATCGCCGCTTCGACTACCCATTCATTGTGCGTGCCGAGGGCGAATACGAGATTGCACCGGTCGAGTTTACCTACTTCGATTTGTCGAAAAAGCGATATATAACACTCGCCACACCACCTATGCAGATGGTGGTTACGCCCGATAAGAATACGCCACTGCAACCGCAAGTTGTGACGGGCGTCAAGCGCGAGGATGTGCAACTTCTCGGCAAGGATATTCACTTCATAAAGATGGATAACCCTTCGCTCGTGTCGGTGGTGTCGCCATTGGTGCTTTCTTTGACCTACTGGGCTGTGATTGCTGCAATGTTGTTGATTGCGGTGGTGGCATACGTCGTTATTCGCAAACATATACGCGACAATCAAGATGTGGTACTCGTTAAGGGTAAACGCGCCAATAGGGTGGCGATAAAGCGTTTCCGCATCGCCGAGAAGTATATGCAAGAGCAGGATCGTAGAGCCTTCTACGAGGAGATGTTGCGTGCGTTGTGGGGATATCTCAGCGACAAGTTCAATATTCCGGTAGCCGATCTCACTCGTGAGGTCGTGCGCGAGGAGTTGAGCCGTCGTGGTGCATCGATAGAGGCAGAGTGTGTGGTTGCTGTGATTGCACGATGCGAGGAGGCGCAATATTCGCCGCAGTCGTCTGCCGATATGAACAATATCTATGACGAGGGCGTGGAAGCGGTGTCTAAAATTGAAAAAGTGGCGAAGAGATGAGACGATTTTTGATATATACAATACTGCTCGTTCTGTCGGTGGTGGCTACGGCACAGACCACCTCGCTCGAGCGTTGGGATGCAGGTAACAAAGCGTATGTCGAGGGCGACTACGCCAAGGCGATAGAGGAGTATCAGGCGATTGTAAATGGTGGCGAGTATTCATTAACCCTATACTACAACCTCGCAAATGCCTACTTCAAGTCGGGCAATGTCGGTAAGTCGATACTCTACTACCACAAGGCGTTGCGTCTGGATCCTTCGCAAGAGGATGTGCTGCACAACCTCGCCATAGCCGAGGCTCAAACCAAGGATAAGGTTGCCGAGGAGTCGGAGTTTGTCGTGGGTCGTTGGTGGCGTGCTGTCCGCAACTCGCTCGGTTGTACGGTCTGGAGCGTGCTGTCGCTTACGATGTTCGGTCTACTGCTCGTCTTTGCAATAATCTTTCTGCTCGCAGAGCGCATAGGTGTGCGTAAGGCGGGCTTCTATGGCGCACTATGTAGCATATTGCTCTTTGTGTTGACCACAGCATTTGCCATCTCGTCGCGCAACGATATGCTCACGCACGACGAGGCGATAGTTCTCTCCTCTGCAATATCGGTTAAGAGTTCTCCCGATCGTGCTGCAACCGATTTGTTTGTACTGCACGAGGGCGCAAAGGTGCGTATCGTATCGGATATGGAGGAGTGGTATGAGGTGTCGCTTGCCGATGGAAAGAAGGGCTGGACCGAGAAGAAACACGTGGAATTGATTTAGAAGAGTATGTCGAAACTATTGGATAATGTTGTTGGCGAACTTTCGCGTCTGCCGGGTATAGGTCGCAGAACGGCTTTGCGATTGGCGATGCACATTCTGCGTATGGACGAGGAGGATGTGGTGGCTATGGGCGAGAGTATGATAGATTTTCGCACCAAGATATGCCGTTGTGCCAAGTGTAACAACCTCTCCGATACCGAAATCTGCGAGGTGTGTGCCGATGCAACACGCGATAGAAGTACGGTCTGCGTTGTAGAGCAGGTATCCGATTTGCTCTCCATCGAAAAGACCCACCAGTATCGTGGCGTATATAGTGTTCTGGGCGGTGTTATATCGCCAATGCAGGGTATCGCTCCCTCCGATTTGCGTATCGATTTGTTGCTCGACCGTATAGCGTTGGGCGATGTAAAGGAGGTTGTCATAGCCATTTCGGCATCGGTCGAGGGCGAAACAACGATGTTTTATCTGATGAATTGCCTCAAGCGTTTCCCGCACCTGAAGGTTACGACCATAGCGCGAGGTATTGGCTTTGGAGATGAGTTGGAGTATGTTGATGAACTGACCATCACCCAAGCATTGATGAATCGTAGAGAGATATCAAAACAATAAAAATTATATAGTTATGAAGAAATTGTTGATTATGTTGGTTGCGGCCGCGGTTACAGTTGGTTGCTGCTCGCAGTGCCGTGCACGAGTTAAGAATGCAAAAGATTTGGAGGGAACAGTATGGCACCTCGTGAAGATGGGTGGTGAGAGTTACACACTCCCTGCCGATAGTTTCAATATCATCCTGAACGAGAATGCTCTTGGCGGTCGAGGAGCCTGCAATAGCCTTCTCGGACAATACGCTACAGGCGAGAAACTCGCTTTGCGCTTCTCGCACCTCGGTTCAACCAAGATGCTTTGCCCCGAGAACGAGAACCTCGAGATGAAACTCATTCAGCTTCTCTCTCAAACCACCCACTACGATATCGACTACGATATGTTGATGTTGATGCGTGGCGGGGAGATTATTGCGGTATTCAAAGCACAGTAAAAAATCGTTCTGATTGGTGAATTTTGCACGAGAGCATCGGATATCGAAATGCTCACATAGGCATACTATGCTGCGCTTTCGCTACCTTGCTTCGCACAAAATTTCCTCAATCATCGACGATTTTTTTAAGAGCAGTGGCCGTTCTGATTGGTGAATTTTGCACGAGCGCTTCGGTCGTCAAAATGCTCACATAGGCATACTATGCTGCGCTTTTGTTGCCTTGCCTCGCCCAAAAATAATCTCATAATTTACGATTTTAAGAACAGAAAACTAAAATACCTTAATTATCAATTGTCAATTATCAATTGTCAATTTTAAAAAAGTTAACGGCTAATAGCCCCCAATATAGCGACCAACAGCGGTCGCTATTTTTTTTGTGGTATGGTTTGTGGATGCGTATGGTTGATGTAAAACCTTAAAATATGGTATCTATGAAAACAACTAAATGTTCAACAGCCAAGTGCAAAACCAAAACCACAGCCGCTGCCGACGCTCGTCTTACGGCAGCGCCAACCGAGTTTATTCCACAGTCGCCAACTGCGCCCGATGTGGCGTACAAGATGGTGAAGGACGAGACCTATCCGCAGACGCAACCACGTCTTAACCTCGCAACCTTCGTTACGACCTATATGGACGAATACGCCACCAAGTTGATGAACGAGGCGGTGAATATCAACTACATTGACGAAACCGAGTATCCTCGCGTGGCGGTGATGTGCGGTCGCTGTATCAACATCATCGCAAACCTTTGGAACACTCCCGAGAAGGCGGAGTGGAAGGCTGGTGCGCTCGGTATCGGCTCGTCCGAGGCGTGTATGCTCGGTGGTGTAGCAGCCCTTTTGCGTTGGAAGGCGCGTCGCAAGAAGGAGGGTAAATCGTGCGAAAAACCAAATATCGTGTTGAGTTCGGCATACCAAGTTGTCTGGGAGAAGTTCGCTCAACTCTGGGGTGTGGAGATGCGTGAGGTGCCGTTGTCGTTGGAGCATCCTTCGCTCGATGCAAAGCAGGCTGTAGCGATGTGCGACGAGAACACCATCTGTGTTGTGCCTATTGCCGGCGTTACGTGGACGGGTCTGAACGACGATATCGAGGCTCTCGATAAGGAGCTCGATGCGTTCAACAAAAAGACTGGTTTCGAGGTGGCTATCCACGTTGATGCCGCATCGGGAGGCTTTATTCTGCCATTCCTCAAGCCCGATTTCAAGTGGGATTTCCGTCTGAAGTGGGTCTATTCAATCTCGACATCGGGACACAAATACGGACTCGTCTATCCAGGTTTGGGCTGGGTGGTATGGCGCGACAAGAAGTGTCTGCCCGAGCAGATGGCGTTTAGTGTCAACTACCTCGGCGCAAATATCACGCAGGTAGGTTTGAACTTCTCTCGCCCTGCAGCGCAGATTTTGGGACAGTACTACAACTTTATCCGCTACGGCTTCGAAGGCTACAAGCAGATTCAGCAGGAGTCGATGGATATTGCCTGCTACTGCCACGAGCAGATTGGCAAGATGAAGTGTTTCAAAAACTATGTCGAGAAGTTGGATAACCCGCTCTTTATCTGGTATATGAATCCGGAGTATGATAAGACTGCAAAGTGGACTCTCTACGATTTGCAGGCGGTATTGCAGCAGAGCGGTTGGATGGTGCCGGCATATACGATGCCAAAGAGCATAGAGGATATGTTGGTGATGCGAGTGGTTGTGCGTCAGGGCTTTACACGCGATATGGCGGATATGCTTTTGACTGATATAGCCAATGCTGTGGCGGAGTTTGATAAGTTGAAATATCCGACCAACTCGCGCCTCGCCTACGAGAAGCGCGAGAAGCAACTCGGCAAGGTATTTACACATTAAAAACAAATTTTCTTGAATATAGGGTGGGACAATGGCATAGACCGTTGTCCCGCTTTTCATATATATTTGGCTATCACGCTACAAATTCGTATATTTGCATATCAAATTACATTTTACTACTTTTTATGAGGAGATTTACACTCTATTTGCTCTTGGTTGCGATGTTTTTTGTCGCTTGTACAAATAGTGGCGAGGGCAATACGACCACCAACGATTTTGTAGAGAAAGAGTCTACGGAGGTCTGTTTTACCAATGCTGATGTCTACTATCTCGGCAACACCTCCAAGGATGAAGAGTTCGATATCTGGTTGTTCAAGTTTTACACCGATATGGAGATAGATGAGTTGGGCAATCCGATTGGTCCTGGCTCGGTTATGCAGTTGGTGCTGAATGTGCCGTACGAGAGTTCGCAAGAGCCGAATGTTCGACAGTTAGATGGTGTGTTTGTGGCGCAGAGCAATACGGGTGACTACTCCAATTATACCTTTATATATGGATATCTCGATATTCTCGAGTTGCCTGATGGTCGTTACGAGATGCCCGATGGCACATTCTACGCCTCGATTCCTGCCGGCTCGAAGCAGATGGATATAGATTTGCTGGACGACGGAAAGTTGGAGATTGTAAACAATGCCGATGGAACAACAACGATAAAAGGCTCGCTTGTGGGTAAGCAGTGTCGCAAGCGCAACTTCTCGTGGAGTGGCGTGATAGAGGCGAAGTCGGAGGTGAAGAAGGAGGTTCCAAATTCGACCCTCACCGCAAACGTTAAGGTCGAAAACTTAACCAAGGCATTTATGCAAGACAAGGGCGATAACTTCTACCTTCGCGACGAGAGTTATCGCGATTTCCTGATATTCCTCGCCAGTGAGGAGATAGAGTTTGAGTGGGGTAAGCCCGTAGGTAGCGGCGAGGTGCTTCGCCTCGAGTTGCTCGTACCGTGGGATACCGATATAAAGAGTGGTGTGCCGGCGGGAACATACACCGTGATGCAGCGCAATGCCGACACCTCATTCGACAAGGATAGTATCGTGCCATTCCGTGCTGTCTCGGGTTTGCCAAACCGCTTTGTGTCGCCATATTGGGCAGGCTCGTGGTATGTTAAGTATCTCAACGGCGAGTGGAGCGATAGTTACGCCCGTATTGATGGCGGAACAATTACCGTGGAGCGTGGAGCCGACGGCTCGCACCGTTTCATCTGCAACTTGACCGACTGCTCCTTGCCGGCAATCTCGGTGGAGGCAGATGCTACTATTTCGAGTGAAAATATAACGATAAAATAGATATGAAGAGATTTTTAAGTTTGATGTTGTTGGCGGCAACATTGCTTGTGGCGTGCGAGCCGAATAATAATGGCGGAGACAATGACGAGAAGGAGTTGCCTGTAAATAGTTACTCTATTTTCGGAGAGCCTACAAAGTTGCAGAGTGTGGCGGTGGATATGCTCGATGAGAATATCTATGTTGTGGCTACGCCAACACCAAACCTCACTACTGTAGAGGATATTTTCGAGAGTGAGGAGTATATCTATGTGGCGGTAAGTCCGCTTTTGGTGGGTAAGGAGTTCGACCTGAAAACCGAGTCATCGCTCTATACAATTATGTCAACCCTCGGTGGTGCGCCTCTCAAAGAGGTTACACCGGAGAACAACAGCGAGGTTGAGTCGGGAACGGTACAATTCACCTACGAGGATGGCGTGGTGGTAGTGAAGGCGTCGATAAAACTTGGCAGTGGCAGGGAGATGAAGTTGCACCTCTCGGCAGAGAAGAAGGTTGTACTTAACGAAAATTTTATAGCGCGTGGTAGCGAGGAGAAGCCTTTGCGTGCGGCGTTTTACGACGAGGGCGACTACTCGACAACACTCTACTTTACCCCTGCCGGTGCGGAGTACTTCGGCGAGTTAGATAAGGTGTCGTGGTATCTCTATCTGGGCGTGTCGAATCAGTTGATTGACGGCAAGGCGCATTCGTTGGCAGATATGGGCGGAACTTCGATGTTTGAATTTGGCTTTATCGACAACGTAACCTCTTCGAAGAGTATCGAAATTATGGCAGGCTATCTGCGTGGTGCTACGGGCGAGTTTACAATCTCGAAATTGGAAACGGGCATATATAAGGCGGATATCAATATCAAGATACAGGGCGTAACCTATGTAGTTTCGTTCGACGGCAAGTGTATCTCGGTAGATTATGCCCCCGAGAAGAAGGTGAACTACTTCACATACAAAGGCGTTGAGTACGAGGCTTTGTCGGCTGTGCTGACAATGGGCGACGCGGTGTGGAGCATCGAGGTTGCAACCTCAAGCGGCAAGAGCGTGGTGCTGAATGCTCCGAAGGAGTTCTTCAATAGTGGCGATGGCGGTCGTGGCTTCTCGCAGAGCAAGGAGTTCACGGTTGAGTACGATGGCGTGGTCTACAGCAAGGCAAATGGCTATTCGGGAACTATTATCTCGGCGTACGACGATGCGGCGCAGAGTATTGCGTTGGAGTTTTTTAATAATAGCGACGTGAAGTTCAACTACACAGGCGCGGTTGAGGTTAAATAGTCTGATTATGAGAAAGTTATTTAATATATTTATTGCCGTTACACTGCTCTTTGCGGTGGGTTGCGAGGCAGATAATGGCGGTGGCGAGCAGTCGCAAAACGGCAAGTATGGTACTCTTAGTTTTGGCGAGGAGCAGATACCCATAAATTTTGCCTCGATATCCGATAGTGAGGATATGTTGTTGGTTGTATTGTCGCCATTGACAGACCCGACCAACCTCTCGACTAATGTAATCATTGGGGTAAAGAGCGCGTTGCTCGGTAGCGAGTTGGATGTAGAATACCTCTACTGTAACGACGATTATGTGGTTGTCTATGAGGATCCTCAATGCTACTATGCACCATTCCGCCCGCTCCAGAGCGGAAAGATACTGATGCGAAAGAGTGGTACTACCGTAGGTGTAGATGTGAATGTAGTGCTATTCGATGGTACGCCATTGAAGTATACCAATTTTGAACTAACAAAATAGAGAGTGGAGAGTTTTGCTCTCCACTTTTTTATTTGATCTCTACAATATACCCCGCACCCTTATACCCGCTACCTACGGTATATTGCACGGCAGTAGGCGAGAATTGCGTTTTGTGGTAGAAGTGGCAGTGTCCCGTAAGTATCGCCTTCAACTCCTCCTGCTTTTTCAGCCATTTGCAGAATTTGAGCGTTGTTTTGTCGGCACGCTGCTGCACGCTGCGGTTGCGCCACTCTTCTCCTTTGGGGCGAGGTTTGCCGGCATAGGTGTCGGTAATTTTGCGAGGAACACCTACCAAGTGGGCCGCCTTACCCTTTGTCCTTTTCAACATCAGTTCGCACATTTCTGGCGTGTAGAGAGGGTTGTGGCACACCATAATGATAGGCAAGCCCCGCTTTACCTCCCTTTTCATCCGAGCAAACTGCTCCTTCGAGAATTGGTAGTAGCCGTTGTCGAGCGTTACGAAATTTACGCCATTCACCACACGCGAGTAGAAGGTTAAATCGTTCGGATAGACCGCCTGCACCTTATCGTAACTCTTGGCACGATAGGCTGCATCCTCCTTCGCCTCGCCAACATATAGCGAGTATTCGTGATTTCCGGCACAGACTATCCAGTCGCCCTCGCTGAAAATCGCCCTCGCTATTTCGAGGTTTCTCGCACTCACAAAGTCTATCATATCGCCCGTATGAACGATTGTCAAACCACGCTCTTTGGCAAATTCACGATGCGCACGCAATGTCGCTTCGGGGGTGTGGAAAATCTTAATACGCCTTTTTGCCAACTTCTCTTTGCTCTCGCCATCACGCTCGTCGGCGTAGGCAAGATGCGAGTCGGAGATATGCAACACCGCAAAAGGTTTCTCGGCACCCACCTCAATCGCAATCTTTCGCAGTTTTATCGTTGCTCCATCGTGTGTGTAGGTCGCCGTTTGCGCCAATGCACTCGGAGCAAACAGCAAAGCCAGCATAGAGGCAATAGAGTATACGATAGACCTTTTCATGTTAGTCCACTATAAACTTATTCAAGTCTACGATTTTTGAGTTGCGTCGGATGGCGAAATTGTCAATTTCGTAGTTGTTTTCGCCTAAAATATGGACGTCGGCATATTCGCTGTTCTTTGCAATGATATATATGCAACAAGGGTTGGTATTATAAGTAAAGTTTGGTATGTACCAAGTTACGTCGTCCACTTTCAGCAACTTATATCTTTGCGAGAGGAGATACTCCCCATATTTATCCCACATATCTGTAGAACTGCTCAAATAACCGTCGGCATATAGTGTCAAGTAACCATCGCAGTATAGGTCGAAGTCGAATATAATAGACTCATTGTCGGCAAATCCATCGTATATCGTTTGACCATCGTATTCAACGCAAGTCCATTGCGTATTGCGAAATATGTTCTCCTCCTCGGAGTAAGGCTTTGCGCACGATGCAAGTCCAATGCAGCACAAGCAAATGAGTATTAACCGTTTCATTATTTTGCTACTGTTGCCAAATCAATAATACTGTTGTTCTTTGAAGCCTCGAATATGTCGACGATGTTGTCATCCTGGTCGTATATGGATATATTCAGGGTAGTGCCATATCTCCACACCAAAACAACGTCGTGCAGTGTACCTTTGTAGCGATAATTCTGTATTACCCAAGTCACCTCCGACACTCGCTCTGTGCTGTATGATTCGGACGAGAAGAACACCTCACCCGGAGTTATGATATCCTCTTTGGCGTAAATAGTCAACTCTTTGTTGCTATATATGTCAAAGTCCAATATCATACTATTTTGGTCGCGTAGCCAACTACCATTGTGTTCTGTGACGTGCCATTGAGTTCTGTAGAATGGGTCGTCGTTGTTTATGTCGTAGTCTGGAGCATAGTCCGATACAATCTCGCACGATGCCAACCCAAGACAGCACAAACACAAAATTAAAAGTCGTTTCATAGTTTTTGAATTATTCGTTTACTATAGTTACTGAAAAAATTAAATCGCCCGGGCGGATATCGTCAATTACATCCTCTCCCTCCACAACTTTACCAAAGCAGGTGTGAACGCCGTCGAGGTGCTGGGTGTTGCGGCGGTTGTGGCAGATGAAGAACTGCGAGCCACCGGTGTCCTTTCCGCGATGCGCCATCGAGAGTACACCACGGTCGTGGTACTGACGCTCTGCATCGGTCTCACACTTAATTGTCCAACCCGGACCACCTGCGCCGTTGCCGATCGGGCAGCCACCCTGAATTACAAATTCGGGAATCACACGATGGAATGTCAAGCCGTCGTAGAAACGCGATTCGGCAAGTTTAACAAAATTTGCTACGGTGATAGGGGTCTCCTTCTCGTAGAGTTCCACCTTCATATCACCCTTCTCGGTCGAAATAATTGCGTACTTCATAGTGTTATAAGTTTAATTCTATCACATTTTTAATTTTCAATTATAGTTTTTGTATCTCTGCAAATTCCTTGAGTTGTGCGACAAGTTTTGGTAAACCAATCGCAGCACGCTCCTTTTTGTGATATATGTGGTTGCAGAGGTATGGAATCTTTGGCACCTCGGGGTCTACAATGTAGATTGGCACGCTATTGTCCTTTACCCATCCGACCAACGAGGCAGCAGGGTAGACCGCCAACGATGTACCTACAACAATCAGCATATCGGCCTCCTTGACCAATTTTACCGCCTTGTCCATCATCGGCACCGCCTCGCCAAAAAAGACGATGTGTGGACGCATCAACTCGCCATTCGGAGCCTTCTCGTCGAGTTCTTGGTCGCGCAGACCAATCTCGGTGATATACTTCTCGCCACTCTCCTCGCGCAACTTTGTCAACTCACCGTGGAGGTGGGTTATTTTGGTTGATCCGGCGAGTTCGTGGAGGTTGTCAATGTTTTGCGTGATAATCTCTACATCGAAATATTTCTCCAACTCTGCGAGGGCTTTGTGACCCGCATTTGGCAACTTGCCAGCCATCTCGCGACGACGCATATTGTAAAATTTTATCACCTTCTCTCTGTCGCGCGCCAATGCCTCGGGGGTGCAAACCTCCTCAATCTTATAATTTGCCCACAGTCCGTCGCTACTGCGGTATGTCGGAATGCCACTATCGGCACTAATTCCTGCTCCTGTCAATACTACTATTTTCATAATAAAAATTATTCTGATTGGTAAATTTTGCACTGCTCGTCGGATAACGAAATGCTCACATACGCATTAGTATGCTGCGCTTTCGTTCCCTTGTTTAGCACAAAATTTCCTCAATCACCTCTAATTTTAGGTAGAGTTTTTTTTAATTGTCAATTATCAATTATCAACTGTCAATTTGATATCTATTTTGCTTTGCCAAAATAGATATCTAAAAGTTCTTTCGCTGCGATGAACGAACTCAACTTCGCATCGAGAACTCGGCTCTCCACGTCGGCTATGCGGCTCTCAATCTCTGGGTCGAGGTAGAAGCGGCTCTTCAATGTTTCGTTTATGCTCTCGTACATCCAATACTTATTCTGCTCGTTGCGGTGGTGCTGGAAGTAGCCGTTGCCCTTCGTGTATTCGAGGTACTCCTCCACACCCTTCCAAATCTCCTCCAAACCGACGCCTTCGAGCGAGGAGCAGGTGTAAACCTTCGCCCTCCAATCGCTCTCGGGGGTAGGGAAGAGGTGCAACGCATTCTGGAATTGGCGGCGTGCCACCTCAGCCTTTACTTTGTTCTCGCCATCCGCCTTTGTGATGACCATCAGATCGGCCATCTCCATAATACCTCGCTTGATGCCCTGCAACTCATCGCCGGCACCCGAAATCTGCAACAACAAGAACATATCCACCATCGAATGTACCGCCGTTTCGGACTGACCTACACCTACCGTTTCGATGAAGATAACATCGAAGCCCGCCGCCTCGCACAATACCACCGTCTCGCGAGTCTTACGCGCTACGCCACCAAGCGAGCCTGCCGACGGCGAAGGGCGAATAAAGATGTCGGGGTTGTGGCAGATGGTCTCCATACGGGTCTTATCGCCCAAAATCGAACCGCCGCTGCGCTCTGACGATGGGTCAATAGCCAACACCGCCAACTTGTGATGCAACGATGTAACCATATTGCCCACTGCCTCAATCCAGGTCGATTTGCCAGCGCCCGGAACACCCGTGATACCGATACGCACCGAGTTACCGGCGTATGGCAAACAGCGTTCGATAATCTCCTGTGCCTGAGCGTAGTTGTCGGGGTTGTTGCTCTCGATAAGGGTTATCGCCTGCGAGAGAATAGTGATGTTTCCCGCCAAAATACCCTCCACAAACTCGTCGGTCGTGAGTTTGCGGCGACGCTTCTTTACGAAGTAGGGGTTTACGATGGGTTGGTCGGCAACGCCATCGGTTACCGAGAGTGCGCTGTCGTGGTGGGTGTCGAGGTACTCGCCACGCTCATAATGGTCAATCTTTGTGTAGGACATATCTGTTGTGTTTTATTTTATTCGTATTGGTGTAAAGTATCGGTCGCTTATGTGAAGTTTATCCCCCTTGATGTTCATTCGTGTGATGTACATACATCGTGGGTGTACCTTCTCTTTGCTGTAGTGGGCGTGGAAGACGTAGTGCAGACGCCCTCTCTTATCGTAGAATGGTGCGCCGTGCCCCGAGCCTACCAACTCGCCCGGGAACTGCAATATAGGGTTGTCGGACGACTTCTTCCACGGACCTTTAATGCTCTTTGCGGTAGCGTAACCTATGCCGTACTTCTGGCTCTTGTAGCCGTTGCCCGAGTAGAGCAAAAAGTATGTTCCCTTATGCTTTAGGATGCTTGGACCTTCGTTCACTTTGCCCTCCATTCGCTCCCAACGCTGCTTGGGACGTATGCAGGGCGTGATGGTGCTTGGCTTGATTGTCGCGAGGTCGCTTTCTAACTCGGCGACGTATATTGTAAAGCCCTTATTTATAACAACATACAACATATATGGTGTGCCATCATCGTCGACGAAAAGCGTGTTGTCGATAATGTTGTTGTCTGGCAAAATCGGTGCAAAATCTTGCTGCTCGAATGGCCCTGAAGGGTAGTCGGATGTTGCAACGCAGATGTGTTTATCGGCGGTGTAGTACATATAGAACTTGCCGTTGATATGGTAGACCTCGGGAGCCCAAAACCACCTATCGCCGTAGGAGTCCTCTTTGTTGAGTGCCAATCCGCCATAACTCCACTCTTTGAGGTTCTTGGAGGTGTAGACCTCTATGCCGTTGCGACTGTGTGTGCCATAGGCGTAGTAGGTGTTGTTGTGGAGCAAAATAAACGGGTCGGCAAGTTGTATTCGCTTGTCGTCCTGAGTGTTCTGCGCCCCTGCCCTCGCCATCGAGAACACCGCCACAACAACTATTGCTATCTGCCAAACTCTCCTCATTTTGCAAAATTGGTCAATTAACTACAAAGATAGTAAAAAATCTCTATTGGCGAGCGGAAATGTTGATTATTTCATTCTTGTAAAAACTTTTCCGAAAAGTTTTGTTTATTTTCTTTGAAAATAGTATCTTTGTGGAGTTTATGCAATAATGGCATAGAAACTTAAAAAAAGCCAACGGCTAATGGCTAATGGCTAACGGCTAAAACAATTTTTCTTTAACCAAATAAAACAAAAATTATGAAAGTATCTCACATTGAGCATCTCGGCATCGCAGTTAAGAGCCTTGATGAAGCGATTCCTTACTGGGAGGGCGCACTTGGATTGAAGTGTTACAAAATTGAGGAGGTTGCAGACCAGAAGGTTCGCACCGCATTCTTTATGCTTGGTCAGACCAAGATCGAACTTTTGGAGGCTACTTCGGAGGATTCGACAATCGCTAAGTTTATCGAGAATAAGGGTATCGGTATTCACCATATGGCACTCGCCGTTGAGGGTATCGAGGAGCAGTTGGCTGACGCTGAGGCTCAGGGTATCCGTCTTATCGACAAGACTCCACGCAAGGGTGCTGACGATATGACTATCGCATTCCTTCACCCAAAGAGTACCCAGGGTATCCTCACAGAGTTGTGTGAAAAGAAATAATCTTAAAAAACAATAAATAGCTATGAGCGAAATTCAAAACAAAATCAACAAGCTCATCGAGAATCGTGAGACGGCTCGTATGGGTGGTGGCGAGAAGGCTATCGCAAAGCAGCACGAGAAGGGTAAGTATACCGCTCGTGAGCGTATTCAGATGTTGCTCGACGAGGGCAGTTTCGAGGAGTTCGATATGTTCGTAACTCACCGTTGCTACGACTTCGGTATGGAAAAGAAGCACACCTTTGGTGATGGTGTAGTAACCGGTTATGGTACTATCGATGGTCGCCTCGTTTATGTATTTGCACAGGACTTTACAGTAACCGCAGGTTCGTTGTCGTTGGCTTTGGCAGACAAGATTTGCAAGGTTATGGATATGGCTATGCGCAACGGCGCACCTTGCATCGGTTTGAACGACTCGGGTGGTGCTCGTATTCAGGAGGGTGTAAACGCTTTGGCAGGTTATGCTAACATATTCCAGCGTAACGTAATGTCGTCGGGTGTTATTCCGCAGATCTCGGCTATCTTTGGTCCTTGCGCAGGTGGTGCAGTTTACTCGCCAGCATTGACCGACTTCATCATTATGAAGAAGAACACCTCGAATATGTTCTTGACCGGTCCTAAGGTAGTTAAGACCGTAACCGGTGAGGATGTAACACAGGAGCAGTTGGGTGGCGCAGTTGTTCACACCACAAAGTCGGGTGTGGCACAGTTTGCTGTTGACACCGAGGAGGAGGGTATTGCACTCATTCGCAAACTCATCTCTTATATGCCACAGAACAATATGGAGGACGCTCCATTGGCAGTTTGCACCGACAGCATCGCACGTTTGGAGGATTCGCTCAACGAGATTATTCCTGACAATCCTAACCAGGCATACGATATGTACGATGTTATCAAGGCTATCGTTGATAATGGCGACTATTTGGAGTCGGCTGCATCGTACGCAAAGAACATCATCACTTGCTTCGCTCGTTTCAACGGTCAGTCGGTAGGTATCATCGCTAACCAGCCTAAGTTTATGGCAGGTGTACTTGATATCAACGCTTCGCGTAAGGCTGCTCGCTTCGTACGTTTCTGCGACGCATTCAACATTCCTATCGTAACCCTCGTTGATGTTCCGGGCTTCTTGCCAGGTACAACTCAGGAGTACGGTGGCGTTATCTGCCACGGTGCTAAGTTGCTCTTCGCGTACTGCGAGGCTACTGTACCAAAGGTAACCGTTACATTGCGTAAGGCTTATGGTGGTGCTTACATTGTGATGTCTTCGAAGCACATCCGTGGCGATATCAACTACGCTTGGCCATCGGCAGAGGTCGCTGTTATGGGCGCATCGGGTGCAGTTGAGGTATTGCACGCAAAGGCTTTGGCAGAGTTTACCGACCCTGAGGCTAAGGCGAAGTTCGTTGCAGAGAAGGAGCAGGAGTACAAGGATTTGTTCTCGAACCCTTACAACGCAGCTCGCTATGGCTACATCGATGATGTAATCGAGCCGCGCAACACTCGTTTCCGTATTATCCGTGCTTTGCAGTCGTTGGCAACCAAGCGTTTGCAGAACCCTGCTCGTAAGCACTCGAACATTCCATTGTAGTCCAAACTCACAAAACAAATTTGAACTATGGATAAATTTGCAAATGTAGGCTGGGGCGAGATGGGCTTGATGACGCTTATCGGTTTCTTGGTGGTATTTGTTGTACTCGTACTCCTTATATTCATTATGAAGGGTATGGGTGCTGCATTTACTCATCAGAAGAAGGCTAAGAAGATTGCAGAGAAGGGCGTTGCTACCGTTGCTGCTGATGAGGAGCACGAAGCAATCAGCGACCAGGAGATTGCTGCTGCAATTATCACTGCGTTGAAGCTCTACAAGAGCAACTTGCACGATCAGGAGTCGGAGATGTTGACCATCAACCGCATCACTCGTGCATACTCGCCTTGGAGCTCTAAAATTCACGGATTGACTCAGTTACCTGAGCGTAAATAATTAAACGAAAAGAAAACAAGATGAAAAAGTATTCATTGATAATCAACGGCAATCCATACGAGGTTAAGATTGACGATGTAAACGAGGCATCGACTTTGGCGCACGTTACAGTTAATGGCGTAAAGTACGATGTTCAGATTGAGGGTGGTAAGGCTGCGGCTGCTAAGAAGCCACAGGTTGTTGCTGTTCCACAGGCTGCTACCGATATCTCGGTAACTCCAAAGACTCCTATCGCTACAAAGCCTGCTGCTGCACCTGCAGCTGCTTCGGGCTTGAAGGTTACTTGTCCGCTTCCTGGTACTGTACTCTCTATCAATGTTAAGGAGGGCGATACCGTAGCGGCTGGTCAGACCGTAGTAGTATTGGAGGCTATGAAGATGGAGAACAATATCGACGCAGAGCGTGGTGGTGTTGTTAAGCAGGTGCTTGTTTCGGCAGGTGCGACTGTAATGGAGGGTGATGTTTTACTTGTTATTGAGTAACGGTTATGATTTCACTTTTGCAGTCTAATTTCATTCTCGACTCATTGAATGACTTCATTCAGCAGTCGGGAATCGGACTCTTCTTTGCGCCGGGTGGCTGGAAGATGGCGGTGATGATTGGCATCGCTTGCTTCCTCCTCTGGTTGGCTATCAAGAAGCAGTTCGAGCCGCTTTTGTTGCTCCCTATCGCATTTGGTATGTTGCTCACCAACCTTCCAGGCGCAGAGATGTTCCACTCGGAGTTCTTTGCTGGTGGCCACGTTCATTGGGAGCATTTTGCTCACGGTGAGGCAGGACTTTTGGATATTCTCTACCTCGGTGTTAAGCTCGGTATCTACCCTTGCTTGATTTTCATCGGTGTAGGAGCAATGACCGACTTCGGTCCACTCATCGCTAACCCTAAGAGTTTCTTGCTTGGTGCTGCTGCGCAGTTGGGTATCTTCGCAACATTTATTGGTGCTTACGCTTTGGGCTTTGCTCCAAACGAGTGCGGTTCGATTGGTATTATCGGTGGTGCCGATGGTCCTACCTCTATCTTCCTTACCGCACGTCTTGCTCCGGAGTTGCTCGGTCCTATTGCTATTGCAGCCTACTCGTATATGGCTCTCGTGCCGGTGATTCAGCCGCCTATTATGCGCGCTTTGACCACAAAGAACGAGCGCCTTATCAAGATGAAGCAGTTGCGTCAGGTGTCGAAGACCGAGAAGATTATCTTCCCAGTTATCATCACCATCGTTATCGCTTTGCTTCTCCCATCGGCTGCGCCACTCGTTGGCTGTTTGATGCTCGGTAACTTGATGAAGGAGTGCGGTGTTGTAGATCGTTTGGCAAAGACCGTCCAGAACGAGTTGATGAATATCGTGGTTATCTTCCTCGGTATTTCGGTTGGTGCTACTGCTACCGGCGATTCGTTCCTCAACGTTAAGACACTCTTTATCCTCTGCCTCGGTATCCTCGCATTTAGCTGCGGTACTGCTGGAGGTGTGTTGCTTGCAAAGTTTATGAACCTCTTTGCTAAGGAGGGTAACAAGATCAACCCACTTATTGGTTCTGCGGGTGTGTCGGCCGTACCTATGGCTGCTCGTGTATCGCTGACCGTAGGTCAGGAGTACGACAAGTCGGACTTCCTCCTTATGCACGCTATGGGCCCTAATGTAGCGGGTGTAGTAGGTTCGGCAGTGGCAGCGGGTATTTTGCTCGCCTTCCTCGGCTAAAAATTGTTTTTAAGGGGCATTTGCTTCCTTATCTTTAAAAAATGAGATGGTTACATACGCCTTAGTATGCGCCCATCTCATTTTTCTTTGATAGCGTTGCAACTGCCTTCTTAAAAGCAATTTTAGGTTGCTTTGTATTTCATCTTTCTATTTGATTTTTTAGGTTGTGCGCCTTGCAATCATCTGCTTAAATTCCTAATAGTTTCAATAACTTGTTGAAAACCTTCCCATTTTGCTGTTGCATATCTCGGATATTATGCATAAATTTGAGATATGAAAGCAAACCTTAAACTTCACTACTGCACCAACGAGGGTGCTAAGTTACAGATTGTGCCTGCCGAGGGTAAGGCTATGGATATGCGACGTGAGGATGGCGACTTTTGGAGTATCGCCATCGAACTTCACTCCGACCGACCTTATCTCTATTCCTATCGAGTGATGGAGGGTAGGCGTATTATCCGCAAGGAGTGGGGCAAGGGACACTCGCTGACCGAGATTGCTGGTTGCTCTGCTGTCGAGGTAATGGACCATTGGTGCGATGCGCCATCGAACAAGCCTCTCCACTCGTCTATGTTCCGTCAGAGTATCTTTGCCCGCACCGCCGAGCATACGCCTGTTATTGCGGGCTCAACCCACTATGTTGAGGTCGAGGCTGTGTTGCCTCCGACCGAGCGACTCTCTATTGTTGGCTCCTCGAAGGCGTTGGGGGAGTGGAACACCTCGAAGGCGTTGCCTATGACCTATCTCGGCAACTATCGCTGGGGTGTTGCCTTGCGAGAGCGCGAGTACGCGGAGTATAAATTTGTGGTGACCACTGCCGAGGGCGAGTTTGTGCGTTGGGAGCAGGGCGAAAACCGCTCGTTGCAACCTTCGAATAAGTTGAGCCTTATCTTTGGGCTGCGTCTGCGCGATAGTGTGCAGTGGCGTGGTGCTGGCGTTGCCGTGCCTGTGTTCTCGTTGCGCTCGGAGCAGAGTTTCGGCGTAGGCGAGTTTGCCGACTTACAACTTTTGGGCGACTGGTGCGCTAAGACAGGTCAACGCATAATTCAGATATTGCCTATCAACGACACCTCGATGTCGATGACGTGGCACGACTCCTATCCATACAACACCGTTTCGAGTTTTGCTCTGCATCCGCTCTACATTCGATTGAGCGATGTGGGCTATCTGCGTGGCGAGGAGGATCGTCGTGAGATGGAGGCTCTGCAGGCGGAGTTGAACGCTCTGCCCGAGATGGACTACGAGCGTGTTGTGAATGCCAAGATAAAGTATCTGCGCAAGATGTACGAGCAACTTGGCGCACGCTGTATGGATAGCAAATCGTTCCGCGACTTCGAGAAACAAAATCGCGCGTGGCTGATGCCGTATGCGGTATTCTCGGTGTTGCGTGATAAGTATAAGACGGCAGATTTCACAAAGTGGGACACCTTCACGAAGTTTGCCGAGAAGCGCTGTGCTGCCTTTGCCGAGCGCAACGAAAAAGAGGTAGGCTTCTACTACTATATGCAGTATCACCTCGACCGTCAGTTGCGTAAGGTGCGCGACTATCTCCACTCGAAAGGTGTGGTGCTGAAGGGCGATATTCCGATTGGTGTATCTCGCACAAGCGTCGATGTTTGGCAAAACCCCGACCTCTTTGTTACCACCTCGTCAGCAGGCGCTCCGCCTGATGACTTCTCGGCGGAGGGTCAGAATTGGGGCTTCCCAATCTATAATTGGGATAAGATGGCAGAGAATGACTACGCTTGGTGGCGCGCACGTTTTGCGAAGATGGCCGACTATTTCGACGCCTATCGCATCGACCATATTCTCGGTTTCTTCAGAATATGGGCAGTACCTCAAGGTGCTAAAAATGCGCTGTTGGGAGCCTTTGTACCGTCGTTACCATACTCCGATTCGGATATTCGTTGCGAGGGATTCGACTTCGACGAGAAGCGCGATGTAGCGAAGAAGTTAAACGACGATAATGTGCTGTGGCTGGCGTATGGCGATGGTTTCGTGCCACGAATTGCGCCATTCAATACCAAGAAATATATGGGTCTTTCGAAGTCGCAGCAGCAAGCCTTTGTGCGACTGCACGACAACTTCTACTACAACCGACACAATGCCTATTGGGGACAGACGGGTGCTGAGCGTCTGAGCAGTTTAACCGCCTCGACGCAGATGTTGGCGTGTGGCGAGGATTTGGGAATGATACCAGCGTGTGTGTCGCCCGTTATGCGCGAGAATAAGATTCTTTCGCTCGAGATTGAACGTATGCCGAAGGCTTATGGCGTGGCTTATGGCGATACGGCTCGTTATCCATACTTATCGGTTTGTTCGACTTCGACGCACGATATGTCGCCATTGCGTTTGTGGTGGCGCGACGAGGCAAAACAGGCAGAATATTATAAGGATGTTCTCGGCTTGGAGGGCGATGCTCCAGTGGAGGCTACCGCCGAGTTGTGCGAGAAGATTGTGGCTCGCCATCTCGCTTCGCCTTCGATGTTGACGATTTTGCCTTTGCAGGATTGGTTGTCGTTGTCGGAGGAGTTGCGCAGCGACGACATCGAGCGCGAACGCATTAATATCCCTGCCGTAGCAAACCACTATTGGCGTTACCGTATGCACCTACCGCTCGAGGAGTTGCTCGGTGTAACGGAGTATAACGATAGGGTAGCCAAGTTGGTCAAAGAGAGCAATAGATAGGACGATCTTATAGGTTTTCTTGCGTGTCGTGGGGGTTGATGTACTCTCCGACACGCTTTATTATGTCATCTTGCTCCTCGCACGAGAAGTAGTATTTGTTGTCGTCTACATCGGTAATCTCCACGAACTTATCCCATCGCGATGCGTAGATGTGTATGAACTCCATTGTGCGAAGGTTCAAAAAACGACCATAGTGACCAAAGAATCCCACGGCTGCAAATATAGGCACGCACGCATTCATCTCTCGTCGTTCGACCTTGCGGATGTTGGTTATGTTCTCGTAGGCGAGAGTTGTATCCTCGGCGATGCACTGAATCTCGATATCCACTTCGTCCACCACTACGCGACGCGGTATGGAGAGTATCATCAACGCAAAGAGTGCCAATATCAACATTATAAACCACGCCGAGATATAACCCCCTTCGTAGACCATTGCGATTACAACACCCACGCACACCATCACTGCAATATATATTGCCGAGGTGTAGGGTATGCTCCTGCCAAGACGATATTTGTATATTTTCTCCATCCTACAACTTTGTGTTTGTTATCGCTTCGGCAATGCGCTCTCCATCGAGTGCCGCCGAGATAATGCCACCTGCAAAGCCTGCACCCTCGCCAGCGGGGTATAGACCTGCTATTTCCGGGTGTTGCAATGTATCTCTATCGCGTGGAATGCGCACAGGGGTTGATGTTCGCGACTCGACGCCAACAACTACCGCCTCGTTTGTGAGGTAGCCCTTCATTCGCTTGTCGAAGACCGAAATAGCCTCGCGCAGACGCGACGACATAAACTGTGGCATCCACTCGTCCAAACGCGACTCGACAATGCCCGGAACATACGAACACTTAGGCAACGAGGTCGAACGACGCCCTGCCACAAAATCGGCTACGCGCTGTGCTGGAGCGGTCTGGTTTTCGGGTGCGTGTTCGCGAGCCATCTGCTCCAACTGCTGCTGGAACACCAGGCCTGCCAACGCCCCATATTGCTCGGTGAGGTGGGCAAAATCCTCCTCGCGAATCTCGGTTACAAAGCCCGAATTGGCATATGGCGAGTTGCGGTGCGATGGCGACATACCATTTACTACCGACTCGCTCTGGTCGGTTAGTGCCGGCACGATAAAACCTCCCGGACACATACAAAACGAGTATACACCTCGTCCACCCACCTGTGCCACCAAAGAGTATGATGCGGCGGGGAGATACTCCATCTCAGGCGAACGGTGATATTGTATGTTGTTTATGAGTTGTTGTGGGTGCTCAATTCGTACTCCCATAGCATACGCCTTAGCCTCAAGACGCACACCGCTACGATGTAACATATAATATATATCGCGCGCGGAGTGTCCCGTAGCGACAACTACCGCACGAGCCTCCACCTTGTCGCCCCCTGCAATAACACCATCGACGCGACCATTGCGCACAATCAACTCCTCGACCCTCTTTTCGAAGTGTACCTCGCCTCCTGCTGTACGAATTGCATCGCGCATATTGGCGATGATGCGAGGTAGTCTGTCCGAGCCAATATGCGGGTGCGCCTCATAGAGAATCTCGGGCGAAGCACCGTGAAATACCAGACGCTGCAACGCTCGATTGTAGTCGCCGCGCTTCTTGCTGCGAGTAAAGAGTTTTCCGTCCGAGAATGTTCCTGCGCCACCCTCGCCAAAGGCGTAGTTCGAGTCGGGGTTAACACCCTGATTGCGCTGAATTTTGGCTATATCTTTGCCTCGTTCGACAACCTCCTTACCGCGCTCGAAGAGTATAGGTCTGTATCCCAACTCTATGAGTCGCAGTGCGCAGTACAATCCCGCAGGACCGGCACCGATAATTGCGATTTCGGGCTTGCCAACAACCGAAGGGTAATCGAAATGGAGCGGCTTTGGCTGCTCCTCGCTGTCGATGTACGCCTCGAGCGAAAGATTGACCTTCAACGCTCCGCGCCGTGCATCAACCGAACGCTTCACGATGCGCAACAGCGCAATGTCGCTCTCCTTGATGCGCAACTCGCGCGCCACCAGCGGAGTGTAGAACTTGGCATCGGAGGCGTGCTTGGGCGAGAGTGTGAGGTTTACAATCTTTGGCATACAAAATGTTTTACAGTGTGCAAATTTAGCACTTTTTCGTAAAATTCGGTGAAAAAAGCGATACGAAGGTTGCGATTTGTGAAAAAATGGTTACCTTTGCACTCGCATCAAAGGCGGATATGGTGTAATTGGTAGCCACGCCAGACTTAGGATCTGGTGCCGAGAGGCGTGGGGGTTCGAGTCCCTTTATCCGCACAAGCGACTGTCAATTGGCAGTCGCTTTTTGCGTCTAAAGGGACTCGGTCAGCTTGTTGCGCCTCGGCAGAGTTGTCTTCGGTCGGTTGTTATTTGCTACGCAAATATTCGTGTTTGACGAGCGATTGTGTCTGAAAATAAATTTTCGCCCCAACGCTCATCAACCCCGACAATCTTCGATTGCAACAACCTACCTTCGCTCTGCTCTCGGCTTCTGCCGCCGTTCGAGTTCCGTTGTGCTGTGAAAAAAAACGTAATTGCGCGAAGAAAGTTTAGAGAATTTAGTGCTAAACACCTTAATAACCTTTAATAACCCTTAATAACCCTTAACAACCTTTATTTTCCCTATCCTCCCTACCCCCCCCCAAAAAAAAAGCCCCCTTTGCAGAAAGGGGGTTGGGGGATAGGTAACACACTAAATTGTGTAGTGCTTGCACTATACAATTCCCTGTTCGAGCATTGCCTGTGCAACCTTCAAGAAGCCGGCGATATTTGCACCCTTAACGTAGTTGATGCGGTCGCCCTCGGCGCCTGCCTTAACGCAAGCCTCGTGGATAGACTGCATAATGTAGTGCAACTTCTCGTCAACCTCGGCTGCCGACCACGAGATATGCATAGCATTCTGAGTCATCTCCAAGCCCGAAGTTGCAACGCCACCAGCGTTTACAGCCTTACCCGGAGCGAAGAGAATCTTCGCATTCTGGAACGCTGCGATAGCCTCAGGGGTACAACCCATATTCGAAACCTCTGCAACACACCAAGTGCCATTTGCGAGCAACTCCTCGGCATCAGCACCTGTCAACTCGTTCTGGAATGCGCAAGGGAGTGCGATGTCGCACTTCACGCTCCACGCCTTCTTGCCAGGAACAAATGTTGCGTCCGCAAACTTCTCTGCGAATGGAGCCACGATATTGCGGTTCGAAGCGCGCAACTCCAACATATAGTCGATCTTCTCGTCGGTCATACCGTTAGGGTTGAGGACTACGCCGTCTGGACCCGAGATAGCGATAACCTTTGCACCCAACTCGGTAGCTTTCTTCGCTGCACCCCAAGCCACGTTACCGAAGCCCGAGATTGCGATTGTAGCACCCTTCAACTCCTTACCTGCGCGGTGGAGCATATGCTCTACGAAGTACAAAGCACCAAAGCCTGTAGCCTCTGGACGAATCAACGAGCCACCCCAAGTAAGACCCTTACCTGTCAATACGCCGGTGTTGTACTCGCGAGCCAACTTCTTATACATACCGTACATATAGCCAATCTCACGGCCGCCTACGCCTACGTCGCCTGCAGGAACGTCGGTATCAGGGCCAATGTTCTGCCACAACTCCAACATAAACGCCTGGCAGAAACGCATAATCTCGGCGTCGCTCTTACCTACCGGGTCGAAGTCCGAGCCGCCCTTTGCGCCACCCATTGGGAGTGTGGTCAACGCATTCTTGAATGTCTGCTCAAAGCCGAGGAACTTCAACATTGAAGGGTTCACTGCCTTGTGGAAACGGATACCACCCTTGTATGGACCGATAGCCGAGTTGAACTGGATACGATAGCCGAGGTTGGTCTGAATCTCGCCCTTATCGTCAACCCACGTTACGCGGAATGTGATGATGCGGTCAGGCTCAACGATGCGCTCAACGATCTTTGCCTTCTCGAACTCTGGGTGCTGGTTGTAAACCTCCTCAATCGACTCTAAAACTTCGCGTACTGCCTGTAAGTACTCGTGCTCACCTGGATGTTTCTGCTCCAAGTTCTGCATAATCTCATTTACCTTCATAATTACCTATTATTAAAGTTGTTACTAAATTGAATGTTCTGTATTCTGTTGTGTTGCTTAGCTGAATGATTGAATGTTCTGTGTTGTTATACTTCTACAAGGTTATTCTTTATGGCGTACACCACAAGACTTGCCGTGTTGTTCGAGCCTGTCTTCTCGAGGATGTTGGCTCGGTGGGTATCCACAGTGCGCTTCGAGAGAAACAGTTTGTCGGCGATCTCCTGCGTGGATAGCCCCTGGCATATGCCAAACAGCACATCCATCTCTCGCTCGGATAGTATCTCGGCGTTCTCGTTGCGTCGCATTGCGCCCGAGAGTGCGTGCATAACCTCGTTGCAGATGTACTCCTCGTTATTCATCACCGCCTTAATTGCTGCGAAGACATCCTCTATGGATGAGTCCTTCAGCAGAAAGCCCTTCGCACCCGCCTCCATCATCTGCGAGTAGTACTTCTCGTCGCCAAACATCGAGAGGCAGATGATTTTAAGGTTGGGGTTCTGCTCCAACGCCAATGCCGTAGCCTTCTCGCCCGAGAGTGTCGGCATAGCGATATCCATAAACACCACATCGGCATTCATAGCCTCGGCATTCTCCAAAAACTCCTTGCCATCGCTCGCCTCGGCAACTACGCGACACGCGTGGTTGCCATCAATCAACCCTCGCAGTCCGTTGCGGAATAGTGCGTGGTCGTCCACCAATGCAATTTTTATCTCTTTTTCCATCGTCGCTTCCTCTGATTTGTATTTGCTTCAGGTTGGGTGCTTATCTCCACCGATGCCGTCATACCCTTGCCCTCGCTACTCGTTATTCGGAGTGAGCCATTCAGCGAGTTTATGCGCGAGGTGATGTTCGACAACCCCATACCTCCCGATATGGTTGTAAGCTTTGGGTTGAAACCTTTTCCGTTATCACGGTATTTCAACTTTAGGTTGCAGCCATCCAACATAAGCGAAACCTCTATTTTTGAACATCCGGAGTGCTTAAACGAGTTGTTAATAAACTCACACACAACACGATACAAAACCACTTCGATGTCGCTATCGAATCGCTCCTTGTCGAGATTGGTTTCGAATACGATATCCACCTCGTGCAGAGATTTTATGCGCGATATGAAGTTACGAATGCCCTGCGAAAGTCCAAAGTCCATCAATATCTGTGGCGACATATTGTTCGATATCTCGCGCACCGAACGAATCGCCTCGTCTATAACAAAGCGTGAGTTTTGCAGAATCTCCTGCTGGTGTTCGTCCATATTTTTGGCAGATATTGCCGAGAGCGACATCTTTGCCGAGGAGAGCAGAGGCCCCATACCATCGTGCAACTCCTTCGCAAACTGCGAGCGAGAACGCTCCTCGGTACGAAGTACTGTCGAGAGCAACTGTTTGCTCAATAGTTCGCGCTGGGCGTTCAATTCGTTGATGTGGTTTACCAGTTTGTTGGCAAAAAAGACGGCAACAACCAGACACGCCGAGAGAATGACATCGAAGGTGATAAACAGGTTGTAATCTACCGGACCCTCCGAGAATATGTGTATGAGATGTTGGGCAAACGACGTGGCAAAACTAATGATGCACAATATCCAGATGATGCTGTACTTTGTGCGTCTCACCAGGTGCGCTGCATAGCCTATGGCTAATAACTGAACGGCCATAATAATCACCATTGCTATTTTTAGTCCAAGGCTTACCATCGTTGCGCTCTGTTTATAATAAGACTTTTAGATGCTCCATTTGGTTGTATGCGGTAAGGTCAACTTGTACGGGAACTACCGCTACATATCCGTTTGCTAATGCCCATTCATCGCTATCTTCGGCTTCGGGCTCGGCGTTCGAGAAAGCACCCGTAAGCCAGAAGTAATCTCTGCCGTGAGGGTCGGTGCGCTTGAAAAACTCTTCGCGCCAATAGCCTCTCGTTTGGCGTGATATGCGAATACCTTTAATCTCGTCGCACGGGATATCGGGGATGTTTACATTTAGGCAAAGCGGGCGAGGTAAGTCATTCTCCAATACCGCTTTAACAATCTGTGTGCCATACTTTACGGCACCCTCGAAGTCGGCTTCGAGGTCGTGGTCTGTGAGCGAAAGTCCAACGCTGGCGATGTTGTAGAATGCAGCCTCTATGGCAGCACCCATAGTTCCAGAGTAGAGAACATTTACGGCAGCATTCGAGCCGTGGTTGATACCTGAAATTACGAGGTCGACCTTCTCGTCGACAAAGAGGTGGTCGAAAGCCATCTTTACGCAGTCTACGGGCGTGCCATTGAGCGAATATACCAACACTCCCTCCTCCTCTTGAACTTTGCGAAGGCGTAGTGGGTTGTGGATGGTAATGGCTTGACTCATACCACTTTGTGGTGAGTCAGGCGCAATGGCTATCACACGACCAAACTGTCGTGCTATCTCTATGGCCGCGGCAAAGCCTTTGCTGCGGTAACTATCGTCGTTGGTTAGAAAAATCAGTTTCTCCTTGCTCATACATCCACAAAGGTAGTAAAAAAAACGGAAAACGGAAAGCGGAAAACGGAAAACTTTAAATTTAGTGAGTAGTGAGTAGTTAGTAGTTAGTGGGAGTTTGTAGGATGTTATAGGATATTATGGGAGTTTCCTATCGAATCCTAAAAAAAACTAATCCCACTCTGCCACGTCGCTTTGATCCTCGCAATGACGACTTGGTTTCACGGCACTACCAAGACTCGAACGGTTGCAGCAGGTTTGAGTAGAGCAAGCGAGGAGGGTAAGAGATAGGCATTAAAACCAAGGTTTTAGAGAGGAAATTAAATAGCAGCAGCCAAATTTATTTGAGGTGATGATATTTAATTTGCTATCGTCGTTGCGCAGCAACAATGACTATCTCACATACGCACCACAGCGCAGACAACTCTGCCACACCGCCACCAACTGACCGAGTTCTATTCTGGGAAAACGAAAAAGGAGCTTTCTATAAGAAAACTCCTTTTGAAGTGCCCAGAATAGGACTCGAACCTACACGCCTCTCAGCACTCGCACCTGAAACGAGCGCGTCTACCATTTCGCCATCTGGGCATTGCGACTGCAAAGGTAGTTAAATTTTCTCTAATTCCAACTTTGCTCAATTATTTTTGCGTGTTTTCCGTTTTTTTTATTATCTTTGTTAGGATAAAGCGAAAAGGCTGTGGCCGCGATATATTTTCATATTCCATTTTGCAAGCGTTTGTGCGGATATTGCGACTTCTATCGCAGTGTCAAGTTGCGCTATATGCCGCAAGTGGTTGAGGCTATGCACGCCGAACTATCTGCACAACAGTCGTTTCTGCACGATAAAACCATTCGTACCATCTACTTTGGTGGAGGTACGCCATCGTTGCTTACGCCGAGCGAGATTGAGAGATTTGTGGCGCAGGTGCGAGAGCAGTACGACTGCTCGCAGTTGGAGGAGGTGACCATCGAGGTAAACCCCGACGACGTTACAGACGAGTATGTGGCTGAACTTCGCAAGACCTCGGTTAATCGTATCTCTATCGGTGTGCAGTCGCTGGATGACCGCTGTCTGCAATTTATGGGACGACGCCACAATGCGCAACAGGCTGTCGAGGCGGTGCGGATGTTGCAGGAGGCGGGCTACGACAATATCTCGGTGGATGTGATTTTTGGTGTTCCCGGTTTTAGTCTAACAGAACTCGACGATACGCTGAAAAAGATTTTGGCGATGAATGTGCAACATATATCGGCTTATCATCTTACTATTGAGGAGAATACACGTTTCGGTCGAATGATGGCAAAGGGCGAATTTGTTGAGATTGACGAGTGTAGTAGTGTGTCACACTTTTCGTGGGTACATAATATTCTCGTTGCGGGCGGATTCGAACACTACGAGGTGTCGAACTACGCGCGTGAGGGCTATCGCTCCAAACACAACTCGTCGTATTGGCAGGGCGTGGAGTATCTCGGCATAGGACCCGGAGCGCACTCGTTCAATGGCACAATGCGTCGTTGGTGCGACCAACCGATCGAGGAGTATATTGGTGGGGTAGAGTATGGTTCGGAGATACTCTCCGAAAGAGACAAGATTAACGAGTATGTTATGACGTCGTTGCGATGCGCCGAAGGGTTGTCGCTGGCGAAGGTGGAGAGAGAGTTTGGCATTGACGAGCGCAAAAGATTGGAGCGCGAGGCTGCGAAAAGTGGTGTGTCGCGATTGCTGAAAAACGATAATGGATATCTGCGCATCGAGCCCGAAATGATGCTCACTTCCGACTTCGTTATAACCGAGTTGATGGCGTTGTAGTGCGCCCTATTATATATATCGGTGTAAATTATTAAAAAATTTTAATAAATAGTTGGTAATGTAATTTTATCGTCGTATATTTGCGGCAAAATTTGGATATAAAAAACAACAAATTATCAGATAATTATGAGTGAGATTAAATTCAATCCAGATGTACTCTTTGAGGTGAGCTGGGAGGTATGCAACAAAGTTGGAGGTATCCACACTGTGTTGGCAACAAAGGCTTTGACTGTTACAAAGCAGTTGGGCGATCGATACATCACTATCGGTCCCGATTTTTCGCAGGATAGCGAGTCGTCAGAGTTCGTAGAGGATACGATGTTGATGAAGACTTGGCGTCAGACTCTCTACAACGATGGTATTCGTGTTCGTATTGGTCGTTGGAATGTGTGCGGTAACCCTATCGCAATTCTTATCGACTTCACCACTCTCTTTGCAAGCAAGGACGATGTGTTGCGCGAGTTGTGGGAGGACTATCGTGTAGACTCTATCTCGGGTCAGTGGGACTATGTTGAGCCTGTATTGTTCGGTTATTTGGCAGGTAAGGTTATCGAGTCGTATGTGGATAACTTCTGCGCTACTACCGAGAAGGCTGTGGCTCACTTCCACGAGTGGATGACCTGCTCGGGAGGTCTTTATCTGCGTAAGCACTCGCAGTATATCGCTACAGTGATGAGTACCCACGCTACTGTTATGGGACGTTGCATTGCTGGCAACAACCTCGCTCTCTACGGAAATTTGGAGCAGTTCAATGCCGACGATTTGGCTCGTCAGTTCAATGTTATGGCAAAGCACTCGATCGAGAAGATGGGTGCAAAGAATCACGATGCGTTCCTCTCGGTGAGCGACATTACCGCTCGCGAGTGCGCACACTTGCTCGGCAAGGAGGTTGATATCGTAACCCCTAACGGTTTCGAGAACGACTTTGTTTGGAAGGGTAAGGAGTACGATGCAAAACGTAAGGAGGCTCGTAAGGCGATGATTGAGGTTGCCGAGGCTTGCCTCTCTCATAAGTTTGCAAAGGAGCCGTTGATTATTGGTACCAGCGGTCGTTACGAGTTTCACAATAAGGGATTGGATATATTCTTCGAGGCGTTGAAGGCACTCGAGACATCGGGTAAGCTCGATCGCGAGGTGTTGGCATATGTAACAGTTCCTGCTGCTAACCTTGGTGCGCGCAACGATTTGCAGGCGCACTTGCAGGATAAGTCGCAGCCAATCGATCCTTCGCAGTATCGCTACTCGACACACGTATTGGAGTATCAGGCTTGGGATCAGGTTGTAAACGCTATCAACGGTAGCGTGCTCGATAAGGCAGAGTCGAAGGTTAAGGTTATCTTCGTGCCTACCTATCTCAACCAGAACGACGGTATTTTCAACAAGAACTACTACGAGTTGCTCGTGGGTATGGATTTGACAATCTACCCATCGTACTACGAGCCTTGGGGATATACTCCACTCGAGTCTATCGCATTCTCGGTGCCAACCATCACCACCACATTGGCAGGTTTTGGCGTTTGGGCAGCCGAGCAGGAGAAGAACAATGGCGTAGTGGTTGTTGAGCGTAACGACAGCAACACTGCCGAGGCTGTAGCATCGGTTGCAGATGCAGTGCTTCGCTTCCTCTCACTTTCGGATAAGGAGGTTAAGGCAGTTCGTGCTGCGGCATTGGAGATGTCGAAGAATGCGCTTTGGGATAACCTCTTCTCGTACTATCGTAAGGCATACGACTGCGCAATCGAAAGTTGCGTAGCACGTACCAACCGTGCAGTTATGGGCGACGGTGGTGCATCGCACGAGCAGATTAACTTCGTACGCCAGCAGCTCTTTGTTGAGCGTCCAAGTTGGCAGCGTGTGATGGTCGAGAAGTCGTTGCCTGCACGTTTGCGTCCACTCGAGGAGTTGTCGCGCAACTTGTGGTGGAGTTGGACTCTCGGTGCTCGCGATTTGTTCGAGACTATCGACAAGGAGTTGTGGGTAGAGGTTGATCGTAACCCTATCGCATTGCTTGATAAGTTGTCGATGGAGCGTTTGGCAGAGATTGAGAAGGACGAGGCGTTCCTCGCAAAGATGGACGCTGTATATGCACAGTTCCAGGAGTATATGAATGAGAAGCCAAATCCAAAGGCTCCGAAGATTGCTTACTTCTCGATGGAGTATGGTTTGCATCACTCGTTGAAGATATATTCGGGCGGTCTCGGAATTTTGGCTGGTGACTACATCAAGGAGGCTTCGGATAGAAACACCCCTATGGTTGCTGTAGGTCTTCTCTACCGCTATGGTTACTTCACTCAGCGTCTTTCGGCACAGGGTGCACAGGAGGCTACATACGAGGCACAGAACTTCTTCAAGTTGCCAATTTTCCCTGTTCGTGAGGAGGATGGCTCGTGGGTAACTACCCAGGTGGCTTTGCCAGGTCGTACTTTGAGCGCGCGTGTATGGTGCTGCCAGGTAGGTCGTACTCCGCTCTACTTGCTCGATGCCGACTACGAGGCTAACTTGGAGGAGGATCGTCAGGTTACACACCACCTCTATGGTGGCGATTGGGAGAATCGTTTGAAGCAGGAGATTTTGCTCGGTGTTGGTGGTATCCGTGCCCTCGCAAAGATGGGTATCAAGCAGGAGGTTTACCACTGCAACGAGGGTCACGCAGCGTTTATCGGCGTAGAGCGTGTTCGCAACCTGATGTCGCGTAAGAAGCTCTCGTTCTCGGAGGCGTTGGAGGTTGTACGTTCGTCGTCGCTCTTTACTACTCACACTCCGGTACCTGCAGGACACGACGCTTTCCCAGAGTCGATGATTCGTCAGTATATGTCGCACTATCCAGATGCACTTGGCATCACTTGGGACCAGTATATCAATCTCGGTAAGGTTAATCCAAACGATCCGAACGAGCGATTCTCGATGTCGGTACTCGCTTGTAACCTTTCGCAAGAGGTTAATGGTGTGTCGTGGTTGCACGGAGAGGTTTCGAAGGATTTGCTCGGCAATATGTGGCCAGGATACTTCAAGAAGGAGTTGCACATTGGCTATGTAACCAATGGTGTTCACTTCCCAACGTGGACCGCATCGAATATGCGTCGTCTCTACTCGCGCTACTTCCCTGCAGGCTTCGAGGGACACACCTATAATATCCCAGAGTGGCAGAAGGTATACAATATTCCAGACGAGGAGTTGTGGAACGAGCGTATGTTCCTCAAGCAGCGACTCATTAAGACTATCAAGCGTCGCTATACCGATCCTGCACAGGTTCGTATCGACCGTCCAAGCCAGATGGTTCAGGTTGCAGACCGCATCAAGCCAGAGGTTCTTACTATCGGTTTTGCACGTCGTTTCGCAACTTACAAGCGTGCATACCTCCTCTTCTCTAACTTGGAGCGTTTGTCGAAGATTGTAAACAACAAGGAGCGTCCAGTGCAGTTCATCTTTGCAGGTAAGGCTCACCCGGCAGATAAGCCAGGTCAGGATTTGATTAAGCGTATCGTTGAGGTATCGTTGATGCCTGAGTTCGTAGGTAAGATTATCTTCCTGCAGAACTACGATATGGAGTTGGCTCGCCGTATGGTTCAGGGTGTCGATGTATGGTTGAATACACCAACCCGTCCACTCGAGGCTTCGGGTACTTCGGGCGAGAAGTGTGTGATGAATGGTGTTATGCAGTTCTCGGTACTCGACGGCTGGTGGGTTGAGGGCTACAAGGAGAATGGCGGTTGGGCTCTCCCTATGGAGCGCACCTTCGCAGACCAGGGTCACCAGGATGAGTTGGATGCCGAGATGATCTACACCACTATCGAGGAGCAGATTGTACCTAAGTACTATGCTCGCAACGAGAAGGGTATCCCAACCGATTGGGTTGCTTCGGTTAAGAAGTGTATCTCGGATATCGCATCGAACTTCACTACCAACCGTATGCTTATCGACTACGAGGAGCGCTTCTACTACAAGTTGGCTCAGCGCAAGAAGGAACTCGTATCGAACAATTATATCCTCGCTCGCGAGATTGCTGCTTGGAAGCGTAAGGTTTCGGCTGCGTGGGATAGCGTTAAGGTTCTCGACTCGCAGCGCGTACGCGTAGATAAGGAGTCTATGATTCTCGGCGAGAAGTATCACTTCGAGGTTAAACTCGATGTTGCAACACTCTCTCCAGAGGAGATTGGCGTAGAACTCGTTGTGGCAAAGCAGATGGTGGGTCAGCAGGCTCCAGACGTGGTGCTTACCGAGCAGTTGTCGCTCGTTCACACCGAGGGAACTCAGGCAACCTACGCTCTCGATCTTGCACCTAATCGCACCGGTGCGTTCGACCTCGCTTTGCGTGTATATCCAAAGAACGAGAAGTTGCCATATCGTATGGACTTCGCGCTCGTAAAATGGGCTTAACAATTTGCCTATTGGGCTCTTTTTTCACCTTGCTTGTGGCTGAATTGCTCACATACGATTTAGTATGCTGCGCATTCAGCCACAGCGCAACGCAAAAAAATAGCTTCAATATCCAAAATTGTTAAAGGGGATAGTGGCAATAGAGTTTTTGCAAGCCTTGAAACTGCTTCGCTAAAAGCAATTTTAATAAGTGCTGTTGCTGTGTGTGCAGTGACGGGGCAATACGCAAATAGAAAAACGCCCTGAAAAAGAGTTGTCGTATGCTTTGGATGGGTATAAAAATGGGCGATTTTGTCCGAAAAGATAAAAATATTCGTCTATTTTTGAAAAATTTCGACTTTTAGTGAATAATTAAGCGAAATTTTTATTAACTTTACGAAACAGAAATAAATTTTCACAACAATATTAATTATGCCGGGATTAAAATTTGACAAACAAGAGCTTGGTAACTTGGAGTACTCGTTACAGCGCGAGATGTTGGCTACGGACCGTCGAGGCGGTTATATGAGTACCACCATCGTAGGTTGTAACACTCGTAAGTACCACGGTTTGATTGTTGCCCCGATAGATTCGAGCAACAACTCCTATGTGCTGCTTTCGTCGTTGGACGAGACTATCGTGCAGCACGACCAGTCGTTCAACTTGGCTTTGCACCGCTTCCGTGGTGTTTATGAGCCTCGTGGACACAAGTATATCACCGATTTCGAGTATACTCCGTGTCCAACCATCACCTATCGTGTCGGTGGAGTAATTCTCCGCAAGGAGATTCTTTGGATTCACAAGCGTACGCAGATGATGATTCGCTATACGCTCGTTGATGCTCACTCCGAGACTACATTGCGTTTGCGTCCTTTCCTCGCATTCCGCAACAAGCACGAGTTGTCAAAGGCCAATATGTATGCCAATGTTCGCTCCTACCCGGTTACAAACGGAGTGAAGAACCGCCTCTACGACGGTTTCCCTTGGTTGCATATGCAGTTGTCGAAGGCGGATGCTAAGTTTGTTCCCGCACCAGATTGGTACTACGACTTCGAGTATCAGAAGGAGTTGGAGCGTGGCTACGAGGGCTACGAGGATCTCCTCACAACAGGCTACTTCGAGATGAATATCAAGAAGGGCGAGAGCATTATCTTCTCGGCTTCGGTAGATGAGATGCCTTCGGGCGAGGCTATTGTCGAGGCATACGATGCGTCGGTGGTACGTCGTACTCACAAAATCGACTTCGAGAGCTGTTTGCATCACTCGGCACGTCAGTTTATCGTTCGTCGTCCGGGCAATCGCACCGAGGTTATGTCGGGATACCACTGGTATGGCAAGGCTGGCCGTTCGGCATTTATCTCGCTTCCGGGTTTGACTTTGGAGCAGGGCTACAAGGAGGACTGTATGGCAGTGCTCGACACAATGGTTGGCGATATGCACAATGGCGACTTCGCTGGCTCGGCTTCGGCAGAGGTTTCGGCAGATGCACCACTCTGGTTTTTCTGGACTCTACAGCAGTTGGAAGAGCATATCGGTGCAGAGGCTATCTGGGAGAAGTATGGCGCAGCAATGAAGAGCATATTGACTGCATACCGTCGTGGATTCTTTGGCGGATGTGTGGCAATGCACACCAACGGACTCGTTTGGGCTGCTCGTGATGGCGTTGCATTGACCTGGATGGACTGCGTGATGAATGGTCATCCTGTTACGCCTCGTGCTGGATACACCGTAGAGATTAACGCTTTGTGGTACAATGCAGTATCGTACGCTTTGGCTTTGGCGAATAAGATGGGCGACAAGGAGTTCGAGAAGGAGTGGAATACACTTCCGGCTCAGATTCAGAAGTCGTTTGTTGAGATGTTCTACCTCTCGGACGAGGGCTATCTCGCCGACTATGTAGATATGTATGGTAAGAACGACGATATCCGTTGCAACCAGATTATCGCTTGCGGTTTGAACTACACGATGCTCAACGAGGAGCAGATTGTGAACGTTTTGCGCGTAGTGCGTCAGCACTTGCTCACCCCTGCGGGCTTACGTTCGTTGTCGCCTCGTAACCCAATGTTCGAGTCTACCTATAAGGAGAATCCAATCGAGCAGGAGGCTGCAGCAACCAATGGTGCAGTCTGGGTATGGCCATTGATGTTCTACGTAGAGTGCGCATTGAAACTCGACGGCAAGCGTTTCTTGCCTGTGGCAGAGGAGATGTTGGCGGCATTCGACGACAATATCCAAACCTACTGTATTGGCTCGGTTGCAGAGTACTACGATGCAAATCCTCCGTTCGCACCTCGTGGTGCTATCTCGCAGGCGTGGAGCGTAGGAGGTGTGTTGTACATTAAGTACATCATCGAGCAGTACAAGGCAAAGGAAGCGAGTGCAGCAAAGCCTGCAACAAAGTGCGCCAAGAAGAAGTGCTGTGCAAAGCGCGCAACAACTAAAAAGAGTGTTAAGAAATAGTAAAAATATATTAAGATGAGGGTATTGATGTTTGGCTGGGAGTTTCCTCCGCATATTGCTGGTGGACTTGGTACAGCCTGTTACGGAATGACTCGCGGATTGGCTCGTAACGATGTCGAGGTTACATTCGTTATGCCTCGCGCTTCGGGCGATGAGGATGAGCGTTTTATCCGTGTAGTAAATGCGAGCGATGTCGAGACCGTATTCGGCAATGTTAGTTCGGACTCTGCCGATATTATCGACAAGATGTCGTTTATCCACGTGGACTCTAACCTCGTGCCTTACCTCTCGCCAGAGGATTACGAAACCTATCACGACGAGTTCGTGAAGACGGGCGAGAAGCGTTGGGAGACGGGCGATATTTGGAGTCAGCGTTACACCTTCTCGGGCAAGTATGGAGCCAACCTTATGGAAGAGGTTGCGCGCTATGCTATTGTTGCTGCGCAGGTTGCAAAAGATTTGGAGGGACAATTCGATGTTATCCACGCACACGACTGGTTGACTTACTATGCAGGTATCGCTGCAAAGCGCGTGTCGGGCAAGCCGCTGGTGGTGCATATGCACGCTACTTCGTTTGACCGTTCGTCGAGCGACAATATCGACACTCGAGTTTACGAGATTGAGCGTACAGGTATGGCTGCTGCCGATAGAGTTATTGCAGTGTCGAACCTCACGCGTAATATCGTTATCGAGAAGTACAACATCCCGGCAGAGAAGGTTGTAACAGTGCACAATGCAGTGCGTTTTGCCGAGAATGAGAACGAGGTGCCAGAGCGTGGCGTTGAGGATAAGATTGTTACCTTCCTCGGTCGTATCACCTTCCAGAAGGGCCCTGACTACTTTGTCGAGGCTGCAGCGAAGGTGTTGAAGCGAGTACCTAACGTGCGCTTTGTTATGGCAGGTTCGGGCGATATGATGAATCACGTGATTCGTCGCGTGGCTCGTTTGGGTATTGCCGACCGCTTCCACTTCACAGGCTTCTTGAAGGGCGATGACGTGCATAAGATGTTCCAACTCTCCGATGTTTACATTATGCCGTCGGTGTCAGAGCCATTCGGTATCTCGCCATTGGAGGCTATGCGTGCAAACGTACCTTCGATCATCTCGAAGCAGTCGGGTGTTGCCGAGGTGTTGGACTACGCAGTTAAGGTAGATTATTGGGATGTTGACAGTATGGCGGATGCCATCTATGGTTTGATAACCTATCCTGCACTTTCGAAGATGTTTGCACAGAAGGGCTTGGAGGAGGTTACCAACCTCAAGTGGAACGATGCTGCCAAAAAGATTAAGACAGTCTACGAGGATGCTATTGCATCAATGAAATAACGAGAATAGAAAAACAAAAACATAAAAAAATATGAAGACAGTTTGTTTATATTTTCAGGTACATCAGCCTTGGCGATTGAAGACCTATCGTTTCTTCCATATCGGTAAGGATCACAACTACCTCGACGATTTGACCAACCGTGCTATTTTGCAGAAGATTGCGCGTGAGTGCTATTTGCCAATGAATGCCCTCCTCCTGAAACTTATCAAGGAGAACAAGGGTGCATTCCGTGTGTCGTTCTCGCTCACAGGTACTGTAGTTGAGCAGTTCAAGGCGTATGCTCCAGAGGTGTTGGACTCGTTTCGTGCATTGGTCGACACCGGTTGTGTAGAGTTGTTGGCAGAGACCTATTCGCACTCTTTGGCAGCCCTCTCGTCGAAGGAGGATTTCAAGGATCAGGTTAAAAAGCACACCGCAATGTTGAAGGCGGAGTTTGGCGTTAAGCCAAAGGCTTTCCGCAACACCGAGCTTATCTATTCGGACGAGATTGGCGAGGCAGTAGGCGAACTCGGCTTTAAGACTATGTTGGCAGAGGGTGCAAAGCATATCCTTGGTTGGAAGTCACCAGATTTCGTTTATGCAGGTGCTGCAGACCAGAGCCTCCGTCTATTGCTCCGCAACTACAAACTTTCGGACGATATCGCATTCCGCTTCTCGAATCAGGGTTGGGATGAGTACCCACTCACAGCAGATAAGTATGCCGCTTGGCTTTCGGAGTCGGAGGGAGAGGTTATCAATCTCTTTATGGACTACGAGACCTTCGGCGAGCATCAGAAGGCTTCGACCGGTATCTTCGACTTTGTGAAGAACCTCCCTGCAGCAGTTTTGAGTCGTGGCGATTTGAAGTTTGCTACCGTTTCGGAGACCGCAGCTGAGCATCAGCCTGTAGCAGTTCTTCACTGCCCTCACGTTATGTCGTGGGCAGACGAGGAGCGCGATATTACCGCTTGGTTGGGCAACGACTTGCAGAACGAGGCGTTCTCGAAGTTGTATGCAATGAAGGATAAGGTTCGTGCGTTGAAGAGTGCCGACTACGAGTATGTTTGGAACTTTATGCAGACCTCGGACCACTTCTACTATATGGCAACAAAGTGGCTCTCTGACGGTGATGTTCACTCTTACTTCAACCCTTATGGCTCGTCTTACGAGGCATTCATCAACTATATGAATGTGTTGTCGGACTTCCAGATTGAGGTGGAGAAGGCGTTGGCAGCCAAGAAAAGCCGTGCTAAAAAGTAATTTCTTGTGATAAGCCGCAATCTGCGGCACATCTCTAAAAGTAAACACCTTCGGGCTGTACGCTTTGTACTATCCCGAAGGTGTTTCTTTTGCGATGCACCACATTTCACGACTTCTGACAAGAAATTGGTTGAGATAAATTATCTGCTTAAATTCCAATTTGAAGTTGTGGAATTTGATATATCTCTGATTTTGAATAAATGGAGGGTGGTGTAATCCGCCCTCCATTCTTTTGCGATGCACCACATCTCACGACTTCTGACAAGAAATAAATAGGTTGTGGGTGATATTTTCCTGATTGAAATTCCGAAAATATTTGCTATCTTTGCAACATAAACCTATAAATACCTATGTATAATATTATGAAGAAGATTTTTTATGTGGTGCTGGTAGCATTGTGTTTGCCGATTTTTCTCTCGGCAAAGGAGAACGCCAAGCAGCAGTCGCTCACGCAAGTACCGTTCAATAAGGTTGAGCTCAACGACAACTTCTGGTTGCCTCGCCTGAAGATTCAGAAGGAGGTGTTGGTGCCTTTTTCGCTCAACAAGATGGAGTACTCGGTTGAGAATCTCCGTAGTGTAGGTGCCTACCTTCGTGGTGAGGAGGTGTCGCGTCAATTTAAGGGACGATCCTATTCTTCTTCCGATCTATTTAAGGTGATGGAGGGTGTAGCCTATATGCTTATGCTTGAGAAGGACTTGGCTCTTGAGGCGAAGATGGATGAGATTATAGAGATTATTGCGGCAGCACAGAAGCCGGATGGTTATCTCTACGAGCACCATATACTTCCTGCGCATCTGCGTAATAGGTCGAACAACAGAGATGCAGGCAAAACCCCTTATTCGAATGTGCCGGGTTCGTGCGAGCTCTACAATATAGGTCATATGTACGAGGCGGCCATTGCCTATTATCAGGCTACTGGAAAACGTCGATGGTTGGATGTTGCGGAGAAGAACGCACAACACATCAACAAGGTATTCTTCGAGGGCGATGCCAACTACAATGGTGGAAAGCCTGTTATGCAGGCTCCGGGCCATCAGGAGATAGAGTTGGCGTTGGTGAAGATGTATCACGCTACGGGTAAGAAACTCTATCTGGATATGGCTGAGCGATTTATAAATATCCGTGGTGAAAAAGGTGGCAGCTACCGAATTCAGGAGCATAAACCTGTGCGAGAGCAGTACGAGGCGGTTGGTCACGCCGTACGTGCTACATACCAATATGCAAGTATGGCCGATATAGTTGCAGCCAAGGGTGATAAAACTTTGTTGCCTGCACTCGATGCTGTTTGGCGCGATCTGGTCGATAAGAAGATGCAGATTATTGGCGGTCTGGGTACGGTGCCGGCTATTGAGGGCTTCGGCTCGGCTTATTCGTTGCCAAATCGTGATACCTACAACGAAACTTGTGCGGCTGTTGGAAATCTGTTTTTCAACTATCGAATGTATCTGATGTCGGCCGATGCCAAGTATATTGATGTGGCGGAAGTTGCGCTCTATAACAATATTATTGCTGGCGTTAATCTCAAGGGAGATAGATTCTTCTATGTAAATCCGCTGCAGAACAATAAATATAAGGCGTTCAATCAGGGTAATGGTGGTCGTTCGCCTTGGTTTAGCACTGCGTGCTGTCCGTCGAATCTTGCACGACTTATACCGCAGCTCTCGGGTATGGTCTATTCGACGACCGACGATGATATATATTGCTCATTCTATGTAGGAACGACAACCGAGGTGGCGCTCAGTGGCGGTGTCGTAAAGTTGAGTCAAACGACAGACTATCCATTCGATGGTAAAATCTCTATTACGGTTGAGCCAAAGGCTAAAAGTGAGAAATTTACCCTTTGGATGCGTATTCCGTCGTGGGTAAATAGCAAGTTTGTTCCTGGCGAACTCTACTCGTATGCTGACGGCAAGCAGATCGAATATACTCTGCTAGTCAATGGCAAAAAGATTGTGGCAGAGGCAGTAAATGGCTTTGTGCCTATCGAGCGTAAGTGGCGTAAGGGCGATGTCGTGGAGCTTGACTTGCCTATGGAAGTGCGCTACTCGAAGGCGATAGATAAGGTTGAGGCCGACCGCAACCGTATCTGTATCACTCGCGGTCCGATAGTATTTTGTGCCGAGGAGGTGGATAATCAGTACGATGTTGCAACCTATTTCATTTCGAATGACAATATGGGCACACTCTCGATGGGTAGCTTCGATTCGGGCGTGATGAAGGGTATTCCGTATATCAAGCAACAATGCTCGGCCTTGTCTGGCGAGGATGTTGTCGCTTCTACATTGACGTTGGTGCCATACTATGCTTGGAACAATCGTGGCGACTATGCCGCTATGAATGTGTGGTTTGCTCGTGATAAGGCTACTGCAATAGCCGGCAGAGATAAGGTTGCCCAAAATATCGAGACCGTAAAGGCTTCGTACGCTCGCAAGGGAGATGATGCCTATGCAGTTATAGATGGAGTCTATCCTAAATCGTCGAGCGATAAGTCTATTTTGCGTTGGACTTCATATAGACAGGAGGGTAGGGTGCAGACCATTGAGATTAAGTTGAAGAGACGCCAGCCAATCGAGAGTGTTTCGGTCTATTGGTTCGAGGACGGTAAAGCTATTATGCGTCCAGAGAGTTGGCGTGCAGAGTATCTGTTCGATGGCAAGTGGTATGAATACGAGCCATATATTACCGATAGCTATGGGGTACTTCTTAACCAATTCAATATGGTACATCCAGACAAGCCTATCGAAGCCGATGCGATACGTCTGATTATTACGCCGCAACCGACGAAGGCAGTCGGCATATTGGAGGCTGTGATAGAGTAGAAAAATGGTCGAGCGGAAAGCTCGACCATTTTTCTATTTACTCTGCAACTCCTCTATCGCTCGCAGTACCGTTCGGTCTATCGGGTAGATAAAGTAGTAGAAGGCGTTACTTTCGAGGTCGGAGTTGCGCGAAATGTAGGCTCGCAACTGCGTCTTTATTATATCGTACGAGGTGGCAATATCCCTCCAATTTGGCTTTACGCCCTGTTGCTCGGCATAGCGCACAAACTCCTCTACGAGCGCCTCCTCGCTATCGAGCAGCACCTTCATATCGGCGAGTGTGGTCGCTGCGTCCAGAGCCTTGCGATGACGATCGGCGTAGTCGATGGTGTAACGATATAGTATGTTGCGTGCATTCACCTCGGTGTAGTATTTGGTTATGCCTACGGTGTCGAGTGGTACGAAAATATCGGGCATAATACCACCGCCACCATATACAACCTTACCCTTCGGGGTGGTATAGCGCAATGAGTCGGCAAAGTGTATGCTGTCTGCCGAGAAAAACTCGTTGCGTTTGTATCGCTCCACGATGTCGTATTCGTACGACTTTTCATCGCCCGCGGTGTATGGTTTCTGAATGGAACGTCCCGTAGGAGTGTAGTATCGGGCGATGGTTAGGCGTATTGCCGAGCCGTCGTCAAATGGTGTTTGAGCCTGAACAAGACCTTTGCCGAAGGAGCGTCGTCCGATGATTGTTCCGCGGTCGTTATCTTGTAATGCACCCGCCAAAATCTCGCTCGACGAGGCACTCTCCTCGTCAATCAGCACTACTATGTCGAGTGTGGTGGAGCGACCACGTCCATCGCTATATTGCTTTAACTGCTTGCCATTACGATCCTGTGTGTAGACTATTAGGCGTGCTGCTGGCAAAAACTCGTTGGCTATGAGTATTGCCTGGTCGAGATAACCGCCTGTGTTACCACGAAGGTCGAATATAAGCCCCTCCATCCCTTGCTTACGGAGCGAGGCGATGGCGTCGGTAACCTCCTTATGCGAGGTTACGGAGAATTGCGATAACTTAATAAAGCCGATATCTTCGGTGAGCATCAACGACGCCTCTACGCTGTGTAGAGGTATTGCGTCGCGGGTTACCACAATATCTACCAACTCATCCAACTCTTTGCGTTGTATCGATAGTTTTACTTTTGTGCCACGAGGGCCTCGCAGTCGCTTCATCACAGCTATCTGCGACATCTTCTGCCCTGCAATCAGCGTGTCGTTCACCTTTATGATGCGGTCGCCATTCTGCACACCAGCCCGACGGCTTGGGCCCGACGGGATAACATTCAAAACCATAACCGTGTCGGTAGCCATATTGAAGACTACGCCAATGCCGTCAAACTCGCTTTTGAGCGACTCCTCTGCCACTTCGAACTCCTTCGGAGGAAGATATACAGAGTGCGGGTCGAGTTTGTGGAGTATGGCAGGAATGGCTATTTCGGCTAACGAGTCGCGCGATATGGAATCGACATATTCGTTCTCTATCATCGACAACACGCGTGAGAGTTTGTCGTTGTGCGATTCGTAGTTGTTGAGATAAACACGCACCTGATTATTAGCAAGTTGGCTGCCGGAATATACTCCGACAAGCCAACCTACAAATAGTATTAAAAGTAGAACAACCGTTCTTAAAAGATGCTTTGTTACCCCTGTCATTGCGACTACTTATTTTTGAAGGTATATGCAAGACCTACGCCAAGAACGGTCTGTGTCTGCACGTGTTTGTTCTGTGCCTTGTTGTAGTAGAGCTGGAAGTAGAGTTGTGTCGAGAAGTACTTTGTAGCCTTGATGTCGATAGTGTTCTCCCAACGAACTGTAGGAACAATGCTCTCGTATGTGAGAAGGTTGCCTGCGTTTGCAGGGTCTGCGTTCCACTTCTTACTCTCATTCTGCTGTGCAGCCTGGTTGATCCAACCATAGAATGAGTAGAGTGTGGTACGATAGCGGAATACACCTTTTTTGCCAAAAGTCTTGTCGAAGTCGATCTGGATCGAAGAACCACCCTCGTAACGCTGAACACCGTTGTTGAGGGTCAGACCGTATGCGTATGGAGTATTCTTCTGGTCGAGTGTCAATGTGCTCTGGTCTGTGCCGGCACCAAACTTCTCCGCATAGAAATGCTCGCGCACCTTGTCGCTTGTTACATAGGTTGCGTTCATAGAGATAGGCGAGATGTTAATCTTGATTGGGAACTTAGCATTAGGGCAAACGTATGTAAAACCTGCTGCGAGAGTGAGGTATGCTGGAGCAAAGCCCATACTTGTGAGTTTCTGGTCGCCATTATATCCGTTTGCGAACTGCGAACGCAACGAAACCGAACCTCCAACGTTCCAATCTTTCGAGAGGGTGTAGGCAGGTGCTGCCGAGATAAACCACTCGTCCTGGCTCTTGGTTACGCTGCTTGCGCCTTCGCTCTCGGGGAGGAAATTGTAGGTGTAACCGAGTTTGCCGGTGAGTTTATTATCCAACACGAACTTACCCTTCTTGTACTGGTGGGTAAAGAGGATGTTGCCAACGCCATTCAACGAGTTGGTGTTACCATTCACGGCACGCCAGTAGCCGTTGAAGTGCGAAAGCGATGCGTTGAGTGTCGCGTTGAACTCGATGGTGTTGCGCTCCTTGCGGATGGCAGCCTTCTCGGCTTTGAGTTGAGCCTCACTCTTGAATGCTGGGGCCTCCTTTTCGGTCTTAATCTCGTTTGCGAATGTTACCTGCTCCTGTGGAGTGGCAGACTCGACGGTTGCCTGTGCGCTTACGGTTGCACACGCAAATACCGACATTGCAAAAAGTGTAAAAAATCTCTTCATAGTGTTATTTGTTTGAATTTATAATTACGTTTGAACATACAAATATATGATAAATTTCCTATATTTATGGGTTATCGTGCGAAAAATGAACGAATTTTATTTCGCTGCATCCTTATGCTGACTGCGCGATACGATAATTACGCCCGTGAATACGGTTATGGCGGCCACGACTTTTTGCCAGCTCAAAGTGTCCATTCCAACGCAGATGCTAACGACAATGGCAACTATGGGTTGCACGTAGGAGTACATACTGACGAGCGTTGGGCGTAGTTGTTTCTGACCTATCGGAATCAGGAAATAGGTCACAAATGTGGCGCAGAAAATCAGAAAACCGAGTTCGGCAATGTACGACATCGGCAGGGCGGCGAAATTTACTGCAACCAACTCCTTCGCCGAAAATGGCAGACTCATCAGCGTCGATAATAGGAAAATCCACTTCATAAAAGTTACGACCGAGTACTTGGCGATTGTGGGCTTGAATATGCCCAGATATAGCGAGAAACAGAGCGAGTTGGCGACAATCAATAGCACGCCTACAGGGGTGGTCTGCACGGCAGTTGATGCCGAGGTTACGCTGTTGAAAATCAGATATAAAACGCCACATAGACTAAGTACTACACCACCAATCTTTTTTGTCGAGATTGGCTCTTTTATTGCAAATGCAGCAATAAACATAGTGTAGAGTGGCGAGAGCGAGGCAACAATCGAGCAGTCCATCGGAGTAATGCGCGATATAGCCATCAGGAATGTTATCTGTGTGAGGAAAAAGCCGAGTACCGACGCAACAAAAATTTTGGGCAAGTCGCGTCGTTCAACTCGCTCCTTCGGTTTGAATAGCGAGATTATCCAAAAGAGCGTACCTGCACCTAACGAACGCAACGTGAACAGCGCGAGTGGCGAGATAGCATTGCTGGAGGTTAAATCCTTGCAAACAACGATGTTGAGTCCGAAAATTAGGTATGCCGTAAAGCACGCTATATGTCCCAAAAAGGAGTACCTCTCTTTCATAATTATAAGATAACTCCGCAAAGATAGCGATTTTTGTTGTGCTGGTGTTTTGAATTAACTATAATTTTCGTATATTTGTAGAGTATTTTGCGAAAGAACGAACAAAAATAAAATAAAAATTATAAAACTATGAAATCAGATATCGAAATTGCACGTTCGGTGAAGTTGAAGGATATCCGCGAGATTGCAGCAAATGTTGGATTTCCGGAGCAAGAGGTGTTCAATTATGGTAAGCACATTGCCAAGATTCCGTACAAACTTATCGACAGTAAGAAGATTAAAAAGAGCCATCTTATTTTGGTAACCGCCATCACCGCAACCAAAGCAGGTGTTGGCAAGACAACCGTAAGTATCGGTTTGGGAATGGGTCTTAACCGCATTGGCAAACGCGCTATGATTGCTCTGCGCGAGCCGTCGTTGGGTCCTTGCTTTGGTATGAAGGGTGGTGCAACCGGTGGTGGTTATACCCAGGTGTTGCCGTCGGAGGATATCAACCTTCACTTTACGGGCGACTTCCACGCCGTAACTTCGGCAAACAACCTTATCGCAGCACTGCTCGACAACTACCTCTACCACAACCGCTCGAAGCAGGTCGGTCTGAAGAAGGTTATGTGGCGACGCGTACTCGACATTAACGACCGTTCGTTGCGTAATATCGTATCGGGCTTGGGCGGCTCGGTAAATGGCATCCCAACCGAAACAGGCTTTGATATTACCCCTGCATCCGAGATTATGGCTATTTTGTGCCTTGCTCGCAATATCGACGACTTGTACGCACGCATCGGTCGTATTGTGTTGGGTGTACGCTATGACGACACTCCGTTTACTGTTGAGGACTTGGGCGTTACGGGTGCGATTGTGGCACTCTTGAAGGACGCAATCAATCCAAACCTCGTGCAGACTACCGAGCATCACCCTGTGATTATTCACGGTGGTCCGTTTGCAAATATCGCACACGGTTGCAACTCGGTTATTGCCACCCGTTTGGCTATGTCGTGGTCGGATTATACCGTTACCGAGGCGGGCTTTGGTGCAGACCTCGGAGCAGAGAAGTTCTTCGATATAAAGTGCCGTCAGGCAGGTTTGCAACCCGATTTGACAGTGTTGGTTGCCTCGACCTTGGCTCTCAAAATGCACGGTGGCGTAGACGAGAAGGAGATAAAGTTGCCAAACATAGAGGGCTTGAAGCGCGGTTTTGCTAATCTCGACCGCCACATTGCCAATTTGCAGAAGTTCGGTCAAACTGTATTGGTATGCTTTAACCGCTTTGCAAGCGACACCGACGAGGAGATTGCTTTGGTTATGGAGCATTGCGCTTCGTTGGGTGTTCGTTGCGTCATCAATAACGCATATATGGAGGGTAGCGCCGGTGCTACCGAGTTGGCAGAGGCGGCTGTTGATCTTATCGAGAATCAACCATCTGCTCCGCTCAAATTTGCCTACGACCTCGAGGATAGCATTATGACCAAAATCGAGAAGGTTGCCAAGAATATTTATGGCGCAGGCTCGGTAGAGTTCAGCCTCAAGGCGCAAAAGGAGATAGCCTTACTCGAGAAGTGGGGTATGGGCAAACTCCCAATCTGTATTGCTAAAACGCAATACTCCTTCAGTGGCGACGCCAAGCAGTATGGTAGCGTTGAGGGCTTTACCCTCAAGATTAAGGATATAGAACTCAATGCCGGTAGTGGCTTTGTTGTAGTTCTCGCTGGCGATATTATGCGTATGCCTGGACTTAGCAAGACACCGCAGGCGGTGAATATTCGACTTGCCGAGGACGGTAATGTCGAAGGCCTTGTCTAAAATCGTTCTTATGAGTTCTTTTTGCACGAGTGCGTCGGATAGCGAAATGCTCACATAGGTCTACTATGCTCCGCTTTCGCTACCTCGCATCGCACAAAAATAATCTCATAATCGACGATTTTTTGAATGGCGGGAAAGCTTCTGCTTAGTAAATTTTGCACGAGTGTGTCGGATAGCGAAATGCTCACATAGGTCTACTATGCTGCGCTTTCGCTACCTTGCATCGCACAAAAATAATCTCATAATCGACGATTTTAAGATTGGAAAGCGGAAAACTAATTTTGCATTTTGAATTTTGCATTTTGAATTATGAAATACTTTGGAGCACACGTAAGTGCATCGGGTGGAGTGGAGAATGCGCCGCACAACGCTAAGGCGATAGGTGCAACGGCTTTTGCGCTCTTTACCAAGAATCAGCGTCAGTGGCTCGCGCCGGCACTCACCGAGGAGCAGTGCGAGCGATTCAAGGCTGCGTGCGCTGAGTGCGGATATACAGCAAAACAGATTTTGCCCCACGACAGCTACCTCATCAACCTCGGACACCCCGAGCGTGAGGGGTTGGATAAGTCGCGCGAGGCGTTCTTTGGCGAGATGGCTCGTTGCGAGGCTCTCGGTCTGGATAGGTTGAACTTCCATCCGGGAAGTCACCTCGGCAAGATCACCTCGCTGATGTCGCTCGACCGCATTGCCGAGTCGATAAATATGGCTCTCGACCGCACCAACGGCGTGACAGCCGTTATCGAGAATACCGCAGGTCAAGGCTCGAACCTCGGCTTTGCGTGGGAGCATATCGCCCACATCATAGCTAAGGTGGAGGATAAGTCGCGCGTGGGCTTCTGTATCGATACGTGCCACACCTTTGCTGCGGGCTACGACCTCTCGAGCGTGGAGGCGTGTGAGAAGACCTTTGCCGAGGTGGATAGCATCATCGGTTTGAAATATCTGCGAGGAATGCACCTTAACGATGCCCTGAAGCCGCTCGGCTCACACGTTGACCGCCACGCCTCGCTGGGCGAGGGCTTTATCGGTTGGGACTGCTTCCGCTTTATTGCGCAGTCGCCACTATTCGAGGAGATACCTTTGACGCTCGAAACGCCTAACGAGGAGATTTGGGCGCAGGAGATTGCGCAACTCAAAGCATTTGCACTCTAATACTTGACATTACTATAATAAAACTACTAATTACTAACTACTAACTACTAATTTGAATATGGAACTTCCTTTTGCAGAATCTTGGCGAATCAAGATGGTTGAGCCAATTAAAAAGAGTACTCGCGAGGAGCGCGAGCAGTGGATGAAAGATGCAGATTATAACCTCTTTCAGTTGCGTTCGGAGCAGGTTTATATCGACTGCCTTACCGATTCGGGTACGGGTGCAATGAGCGATCGTCAGTGGGCAGCAGTAATGCTCGGAGATGAGAGTTATGCGGGTTCGTCGTCGTTTTTCCACCTTAAAGAAACAATCAACAAAATTACTGGTTTTGAGTATGTTATCCCAACCCACCAGGGCCGTGCTGCCGAGAATGTTTTGTTCTCACACTTAGTGAAAGCGGGTTCGGTAGTCCCTGGCAACTCGCACTTTGACACCACCAAGGGCCATATCGAGAGCCGTAAGGCTACTGCCCTCGACTGTACTATCGACGAGGCGAAGGATACACAACTCGAGATAGCATTCAAAGGTAATGTTGACCCTAAGAAGTTGGAGAAGGCGTTGGCAGAGCACCACGAGAATGTGCCATTTATCATCGTAACCATCACAAACAACACCGCAGGTGGTCAGCCTGTTTCGATGCAGAACTTACGCGAGGTGCGTGCCATTGCCGACAAGTATGGCAAGCGCGTAGTACTCGACTCGGCTCGTTTTGCCGAGAATGCCTACTTCATCAAGACTCGTGAGGAGGGCTATGCCGATAAGACTATTAAGGAGATTGCACTCGAGATGTTCTCGTTGGCTGATGGTATGACCATGTCGGCAAAGAAGGATGGTATCGTAAATATGGGTGGCTTTATCGCTACTCGCCACGAGGATTGGTACGAGGGTGCAAAGCGTTTCTGTATTCCATTCGAGGGCTACCTCACATATGGTGGTATGAATGGTCGTGATATGGAGGCTTTGGCTGTTGGTCTCGACGAGAATACCGAGTTCGACAACCTCGAAACCCGTATCCATCAGGTTGAGTTCCTCGCAGGCTTGCTCGATGAGTATGGAATCCCTTATCAGCGACCAGTTGGTGGTCACGCTATCTTCGTAGATGCCGACAAGGTACTTACAAAGGTACCTAAGGAGGAGTTCCCTGCGCAGACTCTCGCTATCGAGTTGTATCTTGAGGCTGGAGTGCGAGGTTGCGAGATTGGCTATATCCTCGCTGACCGCGACCCTGTAACTCGTGAGAATCGTTTCGGAGGTCTCGATCTTCTCCGTCTTTGCATCGCTCGTCGTGTCTACACCGACAACCATATGCGAGTTATTGCAGCAGCGTTGAAGAATGTTTACGACCGTCGCGACGAGATTACTCGCGGAGTGGAGATTGTTTGGGAGACCGAGCTGATGCGTCACTTCACCGTTAAGTTGCGTAAATTGTAAAAAATCATTCTGAGCGGTGAATTTTGCACTGCTCTTCGGTAAGCGAGTTCCTCACATACGTACAAGTATGCTGCGGACTCGCTTCCTTGTTTAGCACAAAATTCCCTCGCTCACCTCTGATTTTCTGTTGGGAGCAGGGGGGGGCTCTGTTTACATAGGGCGATTTTCTTGTGTGCCTTGTATTTACCTCCTTAAAATGAATTTTTTTGGTTGCGGAAATAATAATAAAAAGGAAGGCTGTTCTGAACAACCTTCCTTTTTCTATCACTACTCACTACTATTTACTCACTACTATTTGTTTCCTTCGTTTTCCGCTGACAAAAGTCCGCAGGCGGCCTTGATGTCCTCGCCACGCGAGGCGCGAATGGTGGTCATAATGCCACGTTGTGTGAGTGCATCACGGAAGGCAATCATCTTCTCGTCCGAAGGCGAGAAGTATGGCGAATCGGGAATTTTGTGGAATCGAATAAGATTTATACGGCACTTGATGCCGTCGAGCAAACGGCACAACTCCTTGATATGTCGTGGCGAGTCGTTCAAACCGCTCATTACGATATACTCGAACGAAACGCGTCGTTGATGCGTAAAGTCGTATTCGCGCAAGATTTCGGCAATCTGATGAATAGGGTAGGCACGCTCAATAGGCATAATCGCTTCGCGCTCCTCGTGAAATGGGTTGTGAAGCGAAATGGCGAGATGCACCTGCGTCGAATCGAGGAAACGGCGCAACTCTTTACCTACGCCCGCTGTCGAGAGCGTGATGCGAGTTGGCGACCAGCCAAAGCCCCACTCCGATGTCATAATTTCGAGTGCGCGCAACACATTGTCCAGATTGTCCAACGGCTCGCCCATACCCATAAAAACCACATTCGTAAGGCGGTCGCGCTCGGGCAACGAGGCTATCTGATTGAGTATGTCGCAGGTCGAAAGTGAGTGCTTCAAACCGAGTCGTGCCGTAGCGCAGAACTTGCACCCCATACGGCAACCCGCCTGCGACGAAACGCAGAGTGTAGCTCGCTCACGGTCAGGGATATACGCCGACTCTACAAACTCGTTTTGCGAGGTGCGGTAGAGATACTTTTTAGTGCCGTCAGCCGACTCGTCCACTCGCTCTGGCGCACACAAACCGAGCGAAAAACGCTCGTTCAATACGGCGCGTGCAGCCTTCGAAAGATTTGTCATCTCGTCTATCGAACGCACATTTTTGCGGTAGAGCCAATCGGCAATCTGCTTCGCCACAAAGCGAGGCAACTGCAACTCGGCACACACTGCTTGCAACTCGCTCAAACTCTTGCCATAAAGGATATCTTTGGTCATTGCCATCAAATTTGCAACAAAAGTAGATAAAATTCGCTATTTGTGCCATTATTGAGATAAAAATTTTAGGCGAATGTGGTATTATTTCGAAAATAATACCTATATTTGTCGTTGATTAGGCGTTAACCGTAGCCGTATCGTTATTGATAGAGGGAAATAAATTAAAAAATACACAATAATGGAGATTAAAAAGAACCCCGAAGTAGATGTTCAAAACAAACGATTCATCCTCTTGGAGATTGGTTTGTTGGTATCATTGCTAGTAGTAGTTGCTGCGTTCCTCTACACCGAGTCGGAGCAAGAGGCAAAGGAGATTGTACAGGCTGTTGAGGTCGTTGAGGAGGAGATCGTCGAGATTACCCGTCAGGACCAGAAACCACCAGAGCCTCCAAAGCGTACAGAGATTAAGGTTATCACCGATGTGCTTAATATCGTAACAAACGACGAGAAGATCACTACCGATGTGGACTTTGCCGAGTTCGCCGAGGATGTTGAGATTATTCAGCAGGTGGCAGTCGAGGAGGAGAATATCGAGGACGACCAGCCATTCGTTAAGGTAGAGCAGATGCCTTCGTTTATGGGCGGTGACTTGATGACTTTTCGTAACTGGGTGCAGAGCAAAGTTCGCTTCCCACAGATTGCACAGGAGAACGGCATTTCGGGTCGTGTACTCTTGATGTTCGTTATCGAGCGTGATGGCTCGCTCACCAACATCCAGGTGCTTCAGACTCCAGATTCGTCGCTTTCGGACGAGGCTATTCGTGTGTTGAAGACCTCGCCAAAGTGGACTCCTGGAAAGCAGCGTAATCAGTCGGTGCGTGTGAAGTATACGTTGCCAATTGACTTCCGCATCCAGAACTAAATCCATTTGATGAGTGATTTCTGCGTTACGCTCACTTTTTAATTGCTCACATACTCCAAGTATGCTCCGCATTAAAAAGTTTCGCAAGCCTTAAAATCCCCACATCAACTGAATTTAGTGGTGCTTTGTAAAACAATTTATAATGCACTTTTAGAGTAGTATAGAAAAAGCTAATGGCCAATGGCTAAAAGCTAATAGCCAATATAAAAGCCGAGCGCAAAATGCTCGGCTTTTGTTAAAAGAAGAATATGTCAGAACAGAAAAACGATAAAAAAGAGAAGGGTATTGTGGTCGAGGTGGCACGTGAGGAGCGCGCTGTTTTGGTGGCTGTGATTCGTGATGGTCAGGAGCCTCGTCAGGCGGAGGAGTTCCTCGACGAGTTGGAGTTCCTTGCCGAGACCGCGGCTATAAAGACCGAGCGACGCTTCACACAACGACTCTCGCAACCCTCGTCGCGCATCTATGTAGGTCCCGGTAAACTCGAGGAGATTGCAACCTACTGCGAGGAGAATGAGATAAATGTTGTGATTTTCGACGATGAACTCTCGCCATCGCAGACTCGCAATATCGAGGCAGCAATGCCGTGCCGAGTTATCGACCGCACACGCTTGATTCTCGATATTTTCCGTCAGCGCGCGCAGACTGCCTACGCCAAGACGCAGGTGGAGTTGGCACAGTGCGAGTATATGTTGCCTCGCTTGGCAGGTATGTGGACCCACCTCGAGCGTCAGCGTGGAGGTACAGGAACGCGTGGTGGTGCCGGTGAGCGTGAGATTGAGACCGACCGCCGTATCGTCCGCAACCGCATTACCAAGTTGAAGGAGGACCTCAAAAAGATTGATAAGCAGATGGCGGTGCAACGCTCCAATCGTGGCGGTATGGTGCGTGTGTCGCTGGTGGGATATACCAATGTCGGAAAATCTACGCTTATGAACCTTATCTCCAAGAGTGAGGTCTTTGCCGAGAATAAACTCTTTGCTACGCTCGACACAACGGTGCGTAAGGTGGTTTTCGACAATCTGCCGTTCCTTTTGTCCGATACCGTAGGATTTATCCGCAAGTTGCCTACCGAGCTTATTGAGTCGTTCAAATCGACTTTGGACGAGGTGCGCGAGGCTGATTTGCTTATCCACGTGGTTGATATCTCGCACCCTCAGTTCGAGGAGCAGATTGATGTCGTAAAGCAGACTCTGCAGGATATCGGCGCGGGCGACAAACCGGTCTATCTCGTATTCAACAAGATTGATGCCTATACCTACACACCAAAGGAGGAGGACGACCTGACCCCAGCAACAAAGGAGAATCGTTCGCTCGACGATTTGCGTCAGAGCTGGTTTGCAAAGCAGAATACACCGTGCATATTCATCTCGGCAGCCGAGCGTACGAATATCGAGAAGTTCCGTACCGACCTCTACGGTATGGTACGCGAAATTCACTGCGGACGCTATCCGTTCAACAACTTTTTGTATTAACCTTTAATAATAATATATAGGTATGCTTTACATATTGGACCAACAGAACTCAATCGTAAATAAGTATCTTGCCGAGTTGCGCAATGTCGAAGTGCAGAAGGATTCGATGCGTTTCCGTCGTAATTTGGAGCGTATAGGCGAGATTTCGGCCTACGAGTTATCGAAAACGCTGAACTATGCGCCACAAAAGGTGCAAACTCCTCTTGCCGAGGCGGAGGTGCAGTGTATTTCGGATAAGGTGGTACTCGCAACTATTTTGCGTGCGGGCTTGCCGCTCCATCAGGGCCTGCTCAACTACTTCGACGATGCCGAGAACGCCTTTGTGTCGGCATATCGCAGCTACACGAGCGAAAGCGAGTTCGAGATTAAGGTTGAGTATATTGCTTGCCCATCACTCGAAGGTAAAACTTTGATTTTGTGCGACCCAATGCTCGCTTCGGGTGCATCTATGGTTGCTGCCTACGAGACTCTTTGCGCCCACGGAGGCAAACCTGCTCACACCCATATGGTGTCAGTACTTGGTTGCACCGAGGGTGTTGACTATGTCTTGGAGCACACCAATTCTGCCGATGTCGATTTGTGGGTAGCCACCGTCGATCCCGTCCTCAATCCGCATAAATATATCGTTCCAGGCTTGGGGGATGCGGGGGATTTGTGTTTTGGTGAAAAACTGTAAAAAATCGTAGTGGCGGCGCAGTCTGACGACTGCTTTATGACGGCGGGCTTGCAGCCCTTTATGACGGCGCACTTTTGGTGCTTTATGAGGAGACGCCATAGAGCCAATTTATTGGCGACGTCATAGAAGGCATTTATGCCTGACGCCATAGAACGCCAAAGGCGTGACGACAAATAAATCAAAATAATGGATATTTCCAATCTCCATACTGGAAGTTATCGCACTTTCTTGGCATATCGTAAGGCGGAAATCATTTACGATATGACCTACTATTTCTGCCAGAAATACCTTAAATGCGGAGATCGTACTATTGACCAAATGGTGCAGGCTGCTCGTTCGGGTAAGCAGAATATCATCGAAGGTAAAGAGGCTGCGAGAACATCATACGAAACACTCCTAAAACTTGTGAATGTTGCTCGGTCTAGTCTGCAAGAGTTGCTCGCTGACTATGAAGACTATCTGCGTGTGCGCCATCTGCAACAGTGGGCGGTAGATTCTGCCGAGGTTGCAGCAATGCGAAAATTGGGAAGAGAACATAGAGATAGTGCCTATTTTATCTCTTTGGCACAGAGTCGCAGTGATGAGGTTGTAGCCAATATGGTGATAGTTTTGATTTGTCAAGCCGATGTTTTACTCGATAGATATTTACACAAACAAAAGGATAAATTTCTGCAAGAGGGTGGCTTCCGCGAACAACTGACACGGGAAAGATTGTCTTATCGTGGTAGAGGCTGTAAATGAAACCCCATAAAGCACTAAAGGTGCGCCCCATACCCCTCCCTTTTTACCCTTCTAATCGCATATTTCCTGCATAAAATTTCAGTCTGGGGTAAAATGTTCACAACTTATTAAAAAATCTTCAAATTTTTTTGGAGAAACAAAATTCAAAGGTTATATTTGCATAAGTGAAATGGGCGAAAATCCATTTTTTGTTTTCGAAAAGGAGTATAACAGAGCAAATATCATACAGAACAATTTACTTTGTAACTATACATTTAACACTTTTTATTAAACTTTAAATTCATTACACTATGAAGAAAATTTTTACACTTATGTGGGCGGTTGTATGCGCTGCGCTTACAATCGTGTCGTGTACTCCAGACAATGGAGATACAAATGGCGACAACCCTGCAGTTAAGGGTATTACCGTAACCGGTGCTCCGGAGGCAAACCTTGCTGCTCAGGGTGGTGAGTTCACTTTGAACTACACACTCGAGAACGTATCGTTGACTGCACAGCTCAACGTTACTACCGAGGCTGCTTGGCTTCACGTTGGTGAGATCGGTGCTGAGACCATCGCTTTCACTTACGACGCTAACAACGAGGCTCCAGGTTCTGAGCCACGTGAGGCTGTCATCACTTTCGCTTGCGAGGGTGTTCAGACCGAGACCGTAACCGTAAAGCAGGACTCGCAGGCTCCTGCATTTACTGTTGAGTTCACTGAGTGCACTCCAAACTCGGCTATCGCGCTTTTGAAGGCTGCTAATCAGGAGATGGATTGGTTGTGCATCTTTGCTACATCGTCGCAGATTGCTGCTGTAGGTACTCCTGTAGAGTATGTTAACGACTTGTACAATCAGGCAAAGGAGATGGGTTTGCCATACTTGGGCTTGCTCCAGCAGGTTTATATGGGCGGTGGCTCAATGGGTAAGGGTGATGCTCCAGATCCAATTATGTGCCAGTTGCCTTGGAGCGCAGAGCCAGGCGACAAACTCTTTATGTTCGTTTTGGGCTACAATGTAGATGCTGATATGAACGATTGGGCATACGATAACTCTACTCTTGCTACTGCTCCTCACTATTGGGAGGTGCCACTTCTTCCTTCGCCAGTTCTTACTGTTGCTACCGAGCAGACCGTATCGGCTGCTGCAGGTGAGCTTGTTCTCGATGTAACTCTTGAGAATGCAATGGAGGGTGCTTATATTAAGGCTTCGACCGAGGCTGCTTGGGTAGTTCCTACTTATGCTGATGGCAAGTTGACTTTGACTTATGAGGCTAATACAGCTGCTCTTTCGCGTCAGGCTACTATCTCGGTTGAGTATGTAAAGAAGAACGTGTATGGCGACGGTCCAGACGATTGGTGGGAGGAGTCTATCACTTGGGCAGATGTAACTCTCACTCAGGAGAAGGACGCTGCTGCTAAGAACGTAACTTTCGATATCCAGGTTGTTGAGACTCACTTCTATGGTATCATTGTAAACGTAACTCCATCGGACAACGAGGCATACTATGCATTGGATTATGTAGCTGCTAAGGATTGGGACGGCCAGGAGGTTGAGATTAACTGGTTGCAGCAGGTTTCTCAGACTTCGTTGGATGAGTATAAGGTATTCCAGGGTGCTTTGACTAACCACCTTATCAAGACCAACATCAATATGTACCAGTGGGTAGGTTACGACTATCACGTATATGCATTTGCAGTAAACGAGGCTAAGGACGCTCCTGCAGGAGAGGCTTCGCACATTAAGACTACAGTAGATGCTAGCGACACTCCAAAACTCACTTTGTCGGGCAATGGTCTTGAGTGGAACGAGAGCAACGACCAGTATGAGATTAAGGTAAGCAAGGCTGGTACTTATACCTTCAACTACGAGGTTGAGAATCCTGTAGAGGGCGCATCTTTGCAGCTCAACGGTAGTCAGATTTCGGATGTTAACAACCTTGTAGAGAACAACGACCTTCCAATCTTCGATCACGCTAACAAGACTGTTTCGGTTGTGCTTAATGGCTACCCAACAGGTTGGAATAAGTCGTGGGCTCCAACAGTATCTGTATACTTCAGCTACACTAACGCAGAGCAGGATACTTGGGGTGTTCAGGCAACTATCAAGTTCATCTTCGAGGAGCCAACCTATGTAAACGAGACTACTCTTACTGCAGAGGAGATTTACTCGATAAGCAAGCCGGGTTCTTATTACTTGGCTGATGGTACAAATCAGGTTGTAGCAAATGAGGCTACTTGGTTGAAGTGGACATCTGTTGACGGTGTTGCAGTAGAGGCTTGCCGTGTGTTGTACAACAACTACACTGATAAGACTGTTTACAATGGTTGCTTCCAGTTCCAGGGTGATGCATCAAATGTTGAAAAGCAGGGCTTCCTTGGAAATGGTGTGGCTTATGGAGATAAGGAGATAGAGTCAGTTACTATTGAGGCTTTGTCTTCGTATGAAACTCCTTCGTTCAACCTCTACTATGGCGATGCGAAGTTGCCACAGGATGCAGCTAAGGTTCTTGCAGCTGCTGACAATTGCGTGAAGGGAGATACCGTTATTGGTAAGGATGGTAACTACGATGTATATTCGTTCACTTGCACATTCGATATCCCTGCAGGACACAAGTTTGTTGCTGTTCGTAACGATTCGAAGGGTGCAACCTACATCAAGAACATTACTATTAAGTTCAAGAACTAATAGTTTACAAGTTCCGTTAATTCAGCCCGACTACGAAAGTGGTCGGGCTTTTTTGTTTTCCACCAATAAATAGGGGCGATTTCTGCGTTACGCTTGTGTTCGAAATCCTCACATACGCCAAGTATGCTGCGGTTTCTCCCACTTCGCAAGCCTTGGACTCACCACCTATTTATTGGTGGAAGGGTAGTTGAGCAGTGGAGTGTGGCGGCGCCGTTTGACGACGGCTTTATGGCGGCGGCTTTTGCAAAGCCTTTATGACGGCGCACCTTTGGTGCTTTATGAGGGGAAACACCATAGAGCCAACTTTTGGTTGGCGACGCCATAGAAGGCACTTGTGCCTGACGCCATAGAGGATAAAATCCGACGCTATTTTACACCTCTTTTTCGCTTTTTTCTGGCAAATAGTTTGTAATTCAAAAAAAACTTTGTAACTTTATAAAACGAATTAGCAATAGAACCTAAAAACTTTGAACACTTAAAACTATAATGCTATGAAAAATTATTCACCTAAAGAGATTAAGAACATCGTTCTGATTGGTGCCACCGGCTCGGGTAAAACTACCTTGGCGGAGGCTATGGCGTATGAAGGTAAGGTTATTGACCGCCGAGGTAGTGTCGAAAACAACAACACTTTGTCGGACAACACCGACATCGAGCACGAATACAAACGCTCTATCTATGCGACAACTCTCTTTACCGAGTTTATGGGTCGCAAACTCAATATCATCGTCTGTCCGGGTTCGGACGACTTCTGTGGTAATCTCTTCTCTGCATTCAAGGTTGGTGTCGTGGGCGTTATGCTCGTAAATGCACAGACCGGCTGGGAGGTTGGTAATGTTCTCCACGGTCGTTATGCTCGCATCTTGAACAAGCCGCTCATCGCAGTAGTCAATCAGCTCGACGGCGAGAAGGCTTCGTACGAGAACGCACTCGAGACAATGCGCGATAAGGCTTCGGTTAAACCGGTTATCGTTCAGTATCCTGTAAATCAGGGCGTTGGCTTCGATTCGTTCATCGACGTGTTGATGATGAAGATGTATCGCTTCACCGACGAGAATGGTACTCGCGAGGAGTTGGATATTCCGGAGAGCGAGATGGAGAAGGCAAAGGCGTTGAACCTCGAACTTATCGAGACTGCAGCCGAGCACGATGATGCTTTGATGGAGCTCTACTTCGAGAAGGGTACACTTACTCAGGACGATATCCGTTCGGGATTGAAGATTGGTGTTGCAAAGCGTAAGGCTATGCCTGTATTCTGCGCAAGCGGTAAGAAAGATATAGGTACAAAGCGTTTGATGGAGTTTATCATCAACGTTGCACCTGGCCCAACTGTAGCCCCTGCATTCCCTGCAACCGATGGAACAGAGGTCGTTGCCGATGAGACTGCTCCTGTAGCACTCTTCGTATTCAAGTCGCAGATGGAGGGACACATTGGCGAAATCAACTACTTCCGTGTAGTTCGTGGTAAGTTGACCGAGGGTATGGAGTTGGTGAACTCGCGTACAGGCAATAAGGAGAAACTTTCGCAGTTGTTTGCCGTAGCAGGTAAGAATCGTATCAAGGTTACCGAGTTGTCGGCTGGCGATATCGGTTGCACCGTTAAGTTGAAGGGCACAAAGACAAACGATACTTTGGCAGCCCCTGCTGCACCTATCACTTTGGAGCCAATCGTATTCCCAGAGCCTCGCTACCGCGCAGCTGTTAAGGCTAAGGTTCAGGCTGACGAGGAGAAGTTGGGTAAGTTGTTGCTCGATGCACGCTTCGAGGATCCTACAATCATCGTCGAGTACTCGAAGGAGTTGAAGCAGACCATCATTCAGGGTCAGGGCGAGCATCATCTCAATATCTTGCGTAATCGCATCTTGGCAGAGAGCAAGATCGATATGGAGTTCTTCGCACCGAAGATTCCTTATCGCGAGACTATCACCAAGGTCGCTCAGGCAGACTACCGCCACAAGAAGCAGTCGGGTGGTGCAGGTCAGTTTGGCGAGGTACATATGGTTATCGAGCCATACTACGAGGGCATCGAGGAGCCATCGAAGTATAAGGTAAACGGCAAGGATATTACCGTAAATATCAAGGGCAAGGAGGAGTACGATCTCGAATGGGGTGGAAAACTCCAGTACTACAACTCGATTGTTGGTGGTGCTATCGATGCACGCTTTATGCCTGCTATTTTGAAGGGTATTATGGAGAAGATGGACGAGGGTCCGTTGACTGGTTCGTATGCTCGCGATATCCGCGTTACCATCTACGACGGTAAGATGCACCCAGTAGACTCGAACGAAATTTCGTTTAAGCTCGCTGCTCGTAATGCCTTCAAGGAGGCGTTCCGCAATGCAGGTCCGAAGATTATGGAGCCTATCTACAACGTTGAGGTGCTTACCCCAACCGAGTATATGGGATCGGTTATGAGCGACCTCCAGAACCGTCGCGCTATGATTATGGGTATGGAGTCGGATAAGGGCTTCGACAAGTTGAATGCACGCGTGCCGCTCGCTGAGTTGTATCGCTACTCAACAACCCTTTCATCGCTCACCTCTGGTGCTGCAACCTACACTATGAAGTTCGATTCATACGAGCAGGTGCCAAGCGATGTTCAGGAGAAGTTGTTGAAGGCTTATACAGACACCGACGAGGAGTAAAAATTGTTCTGATTGGTAAATTTTGCACGAGAGCATCGGGTAGCGGAATGCTCACATAGGTTTACTATGCTCCGCTTCCGCTCCCTCGCTTCGCACAAAATTTCCTCAATCATAAGCAATTTTTAGTGCAGGAATTGTTCTGATTGGTAAATTTTGCACGAGAGCATCGGGTGGCGGAATGCTCACATAGGTTTACTATGCTCCGCTTCCGCTCCCTTGTTTCGCACAAAAATAATCTTATCATAAGCAATTTTTAGGTAGGAAGATTTCGAGAAAATCCCTAAATTCTCTATTTTCCCTAAATTCCCTACCAATTAAAATATAAAAAATGTTTTAGAAAATGTAATTGAAAACCCTAACCAACCATTTTTCATAAGCATTTTTTTCGGGAGAGGGCAGAGTCGTGAGATTCCGCCCTCTCTGTTTTTAGCCATTAGCCGTTAGCCATTATGAATAAGAGTGCAATTTTTAATTTTTAATTTTTAATTTTTAATTTAAGATTGTTATCTTTGTATTATGATATTGGATGAATTGGCTTTGACTTTTATTCAGGACCTCGGGTCGCGTGGCGTGGCGCATCTTATGGATATCTACGACGATGCGACGGCGGTCTATGCGCAACCTGAGTGCAACCTGATTCTATGTGCCGAGTTGCGAAAGGATGTAGCCACGCGCATAACACAGAGAGTGGGCTATGCCGAGGCGGAGCGCGAAATGGAGCATTGCCAAAAGCACGGAATTAGGATTACCTCCTATCTCGATGATGCCTACCCACCGCTATTGCGCGAGGCGGCAGATAGACCGCACATTGTCTACTCAATGGGCAATATAGAGGCGTTGAAGTCGCAACATATCCTCTCGGTAGTAGGCACACGACGCATAAGTGCTTATGGCGAGAGCCTTTGTGCCAAGGTTATTCCCGAGTTGGCGGAGATGTTTCCCGACTTGGTTGTTGTGAGTGGCTTAGCGTTCGGCTGTGATGCTGCGGCGCACCGTGCCGCCCTTGCAGCAAAGGTGCGAACGGTTGGCGTTGTGGCAAATAGCCTCCCAGATATAGCACCTGCAACTCATCGCAACCTCGCCAAAGATATGATTGAAAAAGGCGGAGCCGTAATTACGGAGTTGAGTTCGCAATCGAAGCAGAATGGCTCCTACTACATCCCTCGCAATCGTATTATTGCGGGCGTAGCACCAGGTTTGTTGGTGGTTGAATCGCCATCGAATGGTGGCTCGCTCTCGACGGCAAAGGCTGCGGATGCCTACTTCAGAACAATTATGGCGGTGCCGGGACGTGTTACCGATACGCGCTCCGAAGGTACTAACCACCTGATAAAGACCAATGTGGCGCAACTTGTAACCTCGGCACGCGATATCGCTATGGCGTTGGGGTGGGAGATTCCGGGTGTAGTGCCAGAGAAAATGCACTTCGCTCCGCATCAGGTTACGCCAAAGGAGCGAGCGGTCTATAATGTTGTGGCCGATAGTCCGGATGGTTTGACCATCGACAAAATTGCCGAGATTACCAATCTCTCGGTGTCGGTCGTAAGTACCATATTATTGAATATGGAGTTGGCAGGTTATATGCGACAACTCCCCGGAAAAGTCTATGTAATATGCTGATAGATACCCATTCACATATCTACGATGAAGCGTTCGATGCCGATCGCAAGGCTGTTGTCGAGCGAGCAAAGGCAGAGGGCGTAGAGCGTATTGTGCTACCTGCCATAGACGGCGAGAGCAACGAACGACTCTTCGATATGTGTCGTGACTATAGCGAATATGTGGTTGCGCTTATGGGTTTGCATCCCACTTCCGTCAATGACAACCCTCATTGGCGCGAGGAGTTGGCCGAGGTGGAGCGATTGTTGGCTGCGCCACCGCAGGGCATAGAGCGATTTTACGGCGTAGGCGAGATAGGTTTGGACCTCTATTGGAGTCGTGATTGGCAGGCGGAGCAGACCGAAGCATTTAGGGCGCAGTTGGAGTTGGCGTTAAAACACGACTTGCCGATTGTTGTTCATACGCGTGATGCGTGGGAGGAGATGGCAACAATAGTCGAGAAGTACAGCGACAGAGGTTTGAGGGGCGTTTTCCACGCCTTCTCGTCGGACGCAGAGATGTATGAACGATTGCGCAAATGTGGCGACTTCGTGTTTGGCATTGGTGGTGTTGTGACCTTCAAGAAGAGTGCTTTGGCAGAGGTTGTAAAGGCGATGCGTCTGGAGGATTTGGTGGTCGAGACCGACTCGCCGTATCTCACGCCAACACCACATCGTGGCACACGCAACGAGTCGTCGTATGTGCGCTTTGTGGCGGCGAAGATTGCCGAACTGAAGGGTGTAGATTATGAGGTGGTTGCCGAACAGACAACTGCAAATGCAAAGAGAATATTCAGATTATAGGGCTATGAAAAAGGCTTCAATTTTAATTATTTATACGGGTGGTACTATTGGTATGCGCCGCAACGAGAATGGAACACTGGTGCCATTCGACTTTAACACCATCGAGCAGGAGTTTCCGGCAGTTAGGAACCTGAATGTAGATATCTCGGTCTACAAGATGGAGGCGATAGATTCGTCGAATGTAACCCCTTCGCGTTGGGGCGAGTTGGCTCACATCATCGAACAGAACTACGACTCGTACAATGGTTTTGTGGTGTTGCACGGAACCGATACTATGTCTTATACCGCTTCGGCGTTGAGTTTTATGCTCGAGAATTTGGCAAAACCTGTGATATTTACGGGTAGCCAGATTCCGATGGGTATACTTCGCACCGATGGTCGCGAAAATCTGATTACAGCGATAGAGATAGCCGCTGCAACCGATAGCGAAGGTAGGGCGATGGTACCCGAGGTTGCCCTCTATTTCCAGAATCATCTGTTCCGCGCTAATCGCACCTCGAAACACTCTGCCGAGGCGTTGAGTGCCTTCGAGTCGAGAAATCTGCAACCGCTTGCCGAGGTGGGTGTCAACATCAAATACAACCACGCTGTGATTCATAAGTGCGGCGATGCGCAGTTGCAGGTGTCGGACAAGTTAGACGACAGAGTGATAATCGTGAAATTGTTCCCTGGACTGTCGGCAGAGTCGTTCAGGGCGATGCTCGCTATCGAGGGGGTGCGCGGTGTTGTACTCGAAACCTATGGTACGGGAAATGCCCCTACGGCAAAGTGGTTTATCGAGGCTCTGCACGACGCTATTGCCCGCGGTATAGCCGTTGTAAACATCACTCAGTGTCAGGGTGGAACGGTGGCTATGCACCTCTACGAAACGGGACGACAGTTGCAGGATGCAGGTGTGATATGTGGCTACGATATGACCACCGAGGCGGCAGTTACAAAACTGATGCGACTGCTGGGCGAAGGCTATTCGGGCGTCGAGTTGATGCAAAAGATGGAGGAATCTATCTGTGGCGAACTTTCGAAATAGTTAATTATATAAAAATATAATTATCTGTTTTGAAAACTGAATATAAATTGCTATATTTGCGCCGTAATGGGTGTTATACCCATTCAGCAGAGTTTGAGAATAGAATAGAAATCAAGTTTTTTAATTTTAATCATTACAAATCATTATGAAGAATCTTATTAAGATGACATTGGTTCTTGCAGCAGCTGCTATGACCTTCACAGGTTGTAACTGCTTCAAGAAGATGGCGAAGAATCCTTCGGCTATCACTATCACCTGCACCCCAGACGTGCTCGTGTTGAACAACGGAAAGGTTGTTGCTGACATCAACGCATCGGTTCCTGCAAAGTATTTCAACAAGACCGCTTCGTTGAAGGTTACTCCTGCTCTCGTTTACGAGGGAGGCGTTACCAAGGGTAACACTATCGTACTTCAGGGCGAGAAGGTTGCTGACAACGGCGTACTCGTTAAGAATGGCGAGAACGTTAGCATCAAGCGTCACATCGAGTTCGCTTACAAGCCAGAGATGCAGCTCTCGAACCTCGTTCTTATCGTTGAGGTTAAGTGCAAGAGCGGCAACTGCAAGGAGTTTACTCTCATCAACGCAAACACCGGCGAGATTATCGGTGCCGAGACCAAACTTACTCCAGCAGAGTACGGTTTGACCATCGCAAAGGGTATCAACACTTTGCAGGGTGACCTCGATTTCGCTGAGGCTATGCAGAGCGCAGCAAACAACTACAAGCGTGTAACTACTGTTGTTACCAAGGCTGACATCGTTTACAAAATCAACTCTTCGCGTGTAGCAAAGAAGGCTGTTGAGACCGAGGATTTGACCTCGTTGAAGGCTGGTGTTGAGGCTTATAAGGCTAACGACCGCGTAGCACAGTCGCTCTATGTTAATGGTTATGCTTCGCCAGATGGTCCGGAGAAGTTCAACGACAAGTTGTCGGAGAAGCGTTCGAAGACCGGTTTGAAGGCTGTAGAGAAGTTGCTCGCTGACGCTGGTTTGAACATCGATGCTGCTGCTTATGGCGAGGACTGGGAGGGCTTCCAGGCTGCTGTAGCTGCTTCGGATATCGCTGATAAGGATCTCATCCTCCAGGTTTTGAAGATGTACTCGTCGAGTGCAGAGCGTGAGAAGGAGATTAAGAATATGGCTACTGTATTCAAGTCGCTCAAGAGTGACGTGTTGCCACAGCTCCGTCGCGCACAGGTTGTTAACAGCGCAGATATCACTGGCTGGAGCGACGAGGAGATGGTTGCTATCATCAAGGAGGGTAAGGTTTCGACTTTGAAGCTCGAGGAGTTGCTCCACATCGCTTCGGTTTGCGACGAGGTGGCAGAGGCTGCTTTGGTTGAGGCTGTTAAGTCGGGCGACGCACGTGCTTGGAACAATCTCGCATTGGTATACGCTAAGGCTGGCAACTACGCTAAGGCTGTTGAGTGCTTGAACAACGCAGATAAGAGTGTTGCTGCTGAGTTGAACAACAACTACGCATTGGCTTATGCTGCAGAGGGTGATGTTGCAAAGGCTGAGGGTTACGCTGCAAACGCATCTGCCGAGGCTAAGGCTTTGGTTGCTGCCGCAAAGGGTGACTACGCAACTGCTGCTCAGACTTTGAAGTCGGGCTACAACGCTGCTATCGTAAACTTGCAGAATGGTAACTTGGCTGCTGCAAAGCAGTGCATCGCTAGCGATATGTCGGCAAAGGCTGACTACTTGCGTGCTGTTATCGCTTGCAAGGAGGGCGACGTAAATGGTGCTAAGGCTCAGCTCAACAGCGCAATCTCGAAGGATGCTTCGTTGAAGGCTAAGGCTGCAAAGGATGTAAACCTCGCTGCTATCAAGTAAGAGATTTACATAGATATGACAAAAGCCTACACTGCGGTGTAGGCTTTTGTTTTAGTGAGTAGTGAGTAGATAGTAGTTAGTAGATAGTAGTTAGTAATTAGTAATTAGTAATTAGTAATCTACTGATCATATCCTCAATTCTATTATAGTCGTATATCGCTGATGTAGATGGCGTAGGAGTGGAGTACTTTGTCTACATATTCGATGGTCTCTTTACTGCCGTAGAATGCGCCCGAAACCACCACCTCGCACTCCGAAAATTCTGGGTCGGAGAGCCACGAGAGAAATAGAGCCACGATGCTCCATTTGTTGCTATCGGCATCGAAGTAGTGTGCCAAGCGTTTGGCGTCGGCTATACGCGAATATCCGGCATTGTAGCACGCAAGTATAAATCGGAGTTGCTCCTCTCTGCCGAGATTGGCGGGTAGATGGAGCATCTTTTCGTTCTCGTGCAGTAACTTTGCTGCCACCTCTACGTTAGTGCGTGGGTCGAATAGTTGCTCGCGAGTGTAACCCATATTGCGCGCCACCAGTGGCATAATCTGCATCAAACCGACAGCACCCGCCTGCGACACTGCATCGAAGCGAAAGCGCGACTCGATGCGAGCAATAGATGCGAGCAATCGCCAATCGATCTCGTACTCAGCGCCTACCGCTTTGAATATGTCGTCGTATGGAGAAATCGCAAATTGCGAGGAGTGTTCGTATTCCAACATTCGACACTCTGAGATATGCTTTTCTATAACAGTCTTTGTTGAATATATGGCTGTAGGAACTCCTGCCGAGATAAAAAGTGCCGGTACAACTACTTTAGCAAATAGTTTTTTTCTCATAAAACCTTAAATGTCTAGTCGTAGAAGGTCCACGAAATACCAAATTTGAACATTCCAGGGTTAAGAGGGTATCGTGCTATGGAGAAGTACTCCTGATTGCCAAACAGACCATAATTCCAGTGCTGGTACTTCAAAAGTATACGCATTCGCTTCCACTTTGCCGCAATGAATGCGTCGAGGTAAGGGTAGTTGCCCACCTCGGTTTCGTTCTGATTGTAGAATACCGACAGGGCAGGGTTGTAGCCCTGTGCGAAGTAGCGTGTGTTGAAACGTCCATCTATACCGATTTGAACACGTAAAACATCTCGTTTAATCCAAAATTCGTAGTAGTACGATAGGAATGTCGAAACGAGTGGTAGTGGCACGACGTGGCGATTGGTGGTTAGTTGCACCAAAACACGATGGTCGAGATGCACGCCCTTTATGTTGAAATTCTTTTGTGCATAGATGCTCGTAACGCTTACGGTGCCATCGTGCTGCTTTGGCATACAATCGGCTCCGTAGTATATCTTGTCGCGCAAAATACTCTGCCAAAAGCCCAGTTCGATGCCGTAATCTGGCACAGTGAAGGCTACGTTGAATCGTGTCTCGCCCTCCTTCTTGAAGTCGTTGCTCCAGCGGTAGTGGTTCGAATCCCAATTATTCACCCAGTAGCCAGGCGAAGACATCGACTCGGAGAATGAACCCGACAGCGTGATAGGCTTCTTTTTGATATATGCACTGAACGAGGCGCGTGCATTTATCTCGTAGTCGCCACCTCTATATCCCGAAGGGTAGATTTTGAAGTTTGCACCCCAATCGGCATATTTGCGAATCTTACCTTGCACTCCGGCGTAGGCAAACCACGAAGTCTTGTTGACCCTCTTGACCTTGCCCGATAGGTAGTCTTGCTGCCCAAATTGCGAGTATGTGTGAACGTCGATACCTACACCTCCATCCAATGTTCCTACAGCACCATTTCTGTCCCACGGCTGTGCCTGAACAAATACTCGGTTTGTGATTATACGCTCGTAGGTCGAATCGCGTGTGTGCTCGGGGTTGTAGAACCAATCTTTATAATAGGTATCGGTGTGCGAACTGAACGACCCATCGGGGTTGCGCGAGTATCGCTCATCCTTGTAGGTCGAGTATTTGTCGGTATAGACCTTGCTCCATTCGTTGTATTCGAAGGTGTGACCAACATATATAGCCGGAAGGTCCGCCATCGAGAAGTCGCGCTCGGTCATTCGCACAAACGGAATACCGATAGACTGCTTGACGAAGAAGGCGTTGTTGCGGTACTTGTTCAGAGCCTCGGCACCTGCCAATCGCATAGGCACACCCGAAGGCATCTCGAATATGGTGTCCGTGATAGCCCAATCGCCCACAACACCTCCACTCTCCTGCTGTTCCACTTTGTTGTGGGTGTAGCCGGCGTGGATGGAGTATCGTCGACCTGTATGAGCAAATGTTCCGGCGAAGTTCTTATTTCTCACACGCGAAACGTCGTATTTGCTGCGAGAGCCTCGCGAGCGGAAGTTTAACGATACGGAGGTCGAAGGGTTGATGTTCTGCGATGCCATAATCTCGAAATGCTCCTCGCGGTAACGCTTCTGACCAGACTCGAGGTATGTCATCCAGATGTATGGGTGCTTCATATTGTAGAACGGCACATTCTCCGTATTGTAGGTGTAGGTGTCGTATGGCTGCGAGAATGTGAACTCGCGCGAACGGGTGCGCTCGAAGTAGTTGACCTCGGTCGAAGCCTGACCCAAACCGCCCACCGAGTTGTTGCCAAGTCGCTTGTGGTAGTGCGGGTAGTCCAATCGCCAAAGCATAAGCGTGGTGTCGATAGGCTCGACATTCACGGTGTTGTAGTCTCGATTTATGGTCCACTTGAAGTTGCGCAACGCACGAATTGAATCGCTGAAAAAGTATGATTCCAACGGCTTGCGTGGCTTCTTCGTTTTGGTCGAATCGCCCTGCTCGGCATTTATAGGATTGCCATTTTCGTCAACTTGCTGACCTTGCTGATTTGGGTCATTCATTGCGGGCAGACCATTTGGTCCTAACCCCTGCTGCTGTTGTCGCTGGGCATTCATCAGGGCGCGAGCATCCAGCTGAGCCGATGCCAAACCGCTCACCGCTATCGTAAGGATAACAGCGAGTAATGCACGCCAAATATTTGCCCTTCTCAACACCATCTATCTTATCGTTATCGCTTTTGCACTATCCAACGAATAGTCGATATGACTATGTATAGAACGATAATTGCCGGAATTGCGTATAAACGAAGCAAACAAATCAACAAACACGAGGTGATTAAGAAGGCGTAACGCAATTTGTTGTCGTTGCTGCCGAGTCCCCATTCGTGAAATTTGAGCGAGAACATTCTTACTGGCGAAATCAACATTGCCGCCACCAAAATGGATATCAATGCCAGCCACTCAACCTCAATTACTATTGCGTCACGCTGGCACAACGCCGCCAACGATACGAGCAATATTGCCGATGCAGGAGTAGGCAGACCTTCGAACTCCTCCTTTTGAGTCTCGTCTATGTTGAACTTCGCAAGACGCAGAGCCGAGAGTGCTGCCACCGCAAGCGGTAGGTAGCAGACAATGTCGTGCGCTACGCCGGTCAAACCGAAGGCTGATGGCATAGTGTTGCAAATCACAGTCATTGCAATGGCTGGTGCTGCTCCAAACGAAACCATATCTGCCAACGAGTCGAGTTGTACGCCTATATCGGAGTATTGTTTGAGTAGTCGTGCTGCAAAGCCGTCGCAAAAATCGGCAACTGCCGAGGCTACGATAAATAGAAAAGCCATCTGTAAGTCGTTGTAAACCAACGCCGAAACGATAGAACCAATGCCACACAACAGGTTAATGAGTGTGATGCAGTTTGGAATTGTAAAAAGTTTGATATTCATTTTACCATATAATTTATCACGCAAAGATAAGAAAAACTTTCGGTTTTTTAATTAAAAATTAAAAATTAAGAGTTAAGAATTTTTTCAATCCTTAACTCTCGATTTTTTAATAGTTCTCTCTTTTTGGTTCAAAGTAACCTTGCGGATGTTGGCAGGTCGGGCAGGTGCGTGGTGCATCTTTTGCTCGGCAGACGAAACCACAGTTGCGACACTGCCACCAAATCTCGTTGTCGCGGTGGAAGAAATTGCCGTCAGCAATGCGTGAGAGCAACTTTAGATAGCGATTTTCGTGCTCTACCTCTACGCTCGAAACCATACGGAAGGCGTGAGCAATCTCGGTGAAACCCTCCGACTCGGCAATGGCTGCGAAGGTGGGGTAGAGGGTGTCCCACTCCTCGCGTTCGCCCTCGGCTGCGGCGAGTAGATTCTCGTAGGTGGAACTAATCACGCCGGCAGGATAGGTTGCCTCGACGATGGTTGCCTTGCCTCCCTCGAGAAATTTGAAAAATACCTCGGCGTGTTCCAACTCTTGTGCGGCAGTCTCCTCAAATACGGCAGCAATCTGCTCGTATCCCTCTTTGCGCGCACGCTTCGCAAAGAGTGTGTAACGGTTGCGTGCTTGCGATTCTCCGGCAAAAGCCTTTAGCAAATTCTGCTCGGTGCGAGTTCCTTTGATGCTTTTCATATCTATACATTTTTTGATTATACCAAGAGGTGCGAAGGACAATATTTGTGCCGATTACGAATAGGTTTCGGGTGAATTTAGTGGTAAAAAACAGGGAAAAGGTAATTTTTTTTGAAAAAAGTTTGGCAGAAAAGATTTTTTGCCTTATCTTTGCACTCGCAATCGGATAAAACCGAGCGCGGAAATGCCTCTTTAGCTCAGTTGGTAGAGCACGACACTCTTAATGTTGGGGTCCAGGGTTCGAGCCCCTGAGGGGGTACGAAAAGCGAAAATCGAAAGGTTTTCGCTTTTTTTTTGTTGCATATCAGAAAATTAGCCTTTTAGCTGTTTTTTTGAGCAATCAAAATGTATGTTTTTTTATAATATTGTATGTATTTTTCGTATATTTGTAAAAAATAGATATCGAATGTTAGGGCATATTTTAGGCGTACTTTTCGCGATAGGCCTGGTTGCGTTACTCTACAACGAGTTGATAAAACCTATAATTCGCTTGTGGCGCAAAAAGAGTAAGGGAGAGTAGAGGAGTGGAAGGTCCTCAAATAAATTACCTTCTTTGGACAGGGAAATAGAAAAAGGAAGACTTTCGAGTCTTCCTTTTTCTGTGTTGGGCTACCAGGATTCGAACCTAGAATGACAGGACCAGAATCTGTAGTGTTACCATTACACCATAGCCCAATGCTGTTTTGCGAGTGCAAAAGTATGATTTATTTTTTGTTTTAGCAAAGATTTTTCAAAAAAATTTATAATTTTGTTGTGAAAATTGTGATTGTGGCACTGAATTTAGTCATTTAATCAATATAAAAACATCGTAAAACGTTATGAAAAACATCAAATTTCGTCTGATAGCGATGAACTTTCTGCAGTATGCAGTGTGGGGTTCGTGGCTGATTTCGTTGGGTGCTTACTTGGGTGGAACACTCAAATTCTCGGGTGGCGAGATAGGTAGTTTCTTTGCTACAATGGGTATCGCCTCGCTCTTTATGCCTGCGGTTATGGGTGTGATTGCAGACCGTTGGGTTCCGGCACAGCGACTTCTGGGTATTTCGCACCTCTTGGCTGCTGCTTTTATGGTGGCTGCGTCTATGCAAGATAGTTACCAAACGCTCTATCCGTTGGTTTTGTGCAGTGTGATGTTCTATATGCCAACCATCGCGCTGAGCAATACGGTTGCATACAATGCTCTCAACAAGGCGGGACTCGACACCGTTAAGGCGTTTCCTCCAATTCGTGTTTGGGGTACCGTAGGCTTTATCTGTGCAATGTGGGCAGTCGATTTGTTGGGCTTTGGACTCTCGTCTGCGCAGATGCTCTTATCGGCTGGCTTGGGCGTAGTGTTGGGTCTTTATTGCTTCACACTCCCTTCGTGCGAGGTTTGTCGCAATGTGGAGTCGAAGTCGTGGATTGATACTTTGGGTTTGCGCGCCTTTGCTCTCTTCAAGGAGTATAAGATGGCCGTATTCTTCCTCTTCTCGATGATGCTCGGTATGTCGTTGCAGATTACCAACGCCTTTGCCGATGGATATATCAAGAGCTTTGGCGATGTTGCTGTCTATGGCGATAAGTATCTCGGCACTTTCGGTGTGGAGCACTCGACCATCCTTATCTCGCTGTCGCAGATTTCGGAGACGTTGTGTATCCTCCTCATTCCATTCTGCTTAAAGAAGTTCGGCATTAAGAATGTGATGCTTATCTCGATGTTTGCGTGGGTGTTGCGCTTCGGTTTGTTGGGTGCAGGTAATCCGGGCGCAGGCGTGTGGATGTTTGTCCTTTCGATGATTGTCTATGGCGTAGCGTTCGACTTCTTTAATATCTCGGGATCGCTCTACGTCGAGAAGGAGACTTCGCCGGAGATTCGCGCAAGTGCGCAGGGTGTATTTATGATTATGACCAACGGTTTTGGCGCATTCATCGGCTCGTATGTTGCGGGCTGGGTAGTCGATAAGTGGGGTTGGCCTGTTTCGTGGTATATCTTTGCAGGCTATGCGCTGGTAGTAGCCGTTCTCTTTGCACTTATATTTAAATATAAGCACAATCCAGATAAGGTGCAAGCCTAAAACTGTATCTTTTTATTCGCTCTCTTTGAGAAAAAAAGGCTGACTAAAATTTTTAGTCAGCCTTTTTTTAGTAGGTTTGCTTATGGCGTTTTCTTTGTGTTGCTCGCTCCAACTTTATCTCTGTGATTTTGCGAACGCTCTGTCGCCAAAGTAGAAATGCTGCTATAAAGAGGAGTATGCAGACTCCCAAAGCGATTAAATCTGTCTTCATATTCTCGGTTGTGCCATCTGCGTAGTTCATAATGATTGTGACCGCAAGACCGCCTATCGCTCCGCCAATCATAGCCGCGAGTGTCGCCCAGCGATATCGTGGGAACAGTTTGTAGAGCGAGCGCAGTATCGCCTCTCCCAAAATCAGCACCGAGATACAACTCAGCGTTTCGCTTACAATCTCCTTTGTCGCCGGCTCCATCGGAACGAATTTGCCAACAACTTTCTCGCCGATGGCGAAGAGGAAAAATAGCGCCATCTCCAATCCACCAACGCGCACACGCCAGATATTGAATGACACGCCTCGGTTAATTTTGCGCAGCTTTTGTATCAGGTTATTTATCTCCATCGGTTTTCTGTTTTTGGTTCTCTGTTTTCCGTTTCTTGATTCGTCCGCTTTTGCGTAACGCCTCGGCGATGATGTATTGCAACTGACCGTTGGTGGAGCGGAATTCATCTTCCGCCCACTTCTCGATTGCCTCCATCATCTCGGCATCTATACGAAGTACAAAACTCTTTGTTGGCTCCTTTGCCATATAGTTAACTATTAGCCATTGGCTTTTTTATAATTGAGAATTCTGCATTTTGCATTTTGCATTTTGCATTTTGCATTTCTCTCCGTTCTTGGTTTAGTGGTGTAATGTTCCGGTGTTTACTACGGGCTGTGCCGACTCGTCGCCACACAACACTACGAGCAGGTTGCTCACCATAGCCGCTTTGCGCTCCTCGTCCAACTCTACAACCTCGTCCTCTGCCAACTTGTCGATAGCCATCTTTACCATCGAAACAGCACCCTCGACAATCTTCTCGCGTGCCGAAATGATGGCATCAGCCTGCTGACGACGCAACATTACAGCAGCAATCTCCGGAGCGTAGGCGAGGTAGTTGATGCGTGCCTCGACAACCTCGATACCCGCCATTGCCAAACGCTCGTTCAGTCGGCTCTCCAACTCCTCGTTAATCTCGTCGGCATTCGAACGGAGAGTCAACTCGCCTGTTGCGCCGCTATTGTTGTCGTAGGCGTAGATACCTGCCACTTGACGCAACGCAGCATCGCTCTGCACCGATACGAAATTCTCCAATACGCGCATACGGCTACTTGCAGTTACAGCGACCTCACCCGTTGCAATAGGGGTGTCGATGTCGAATACAGCCTTATAAATCTCCTCCTCGCGAATTTTCCAAACCAGCACCAAACCGATGAGGATAGGGTTACCCTGCTTGTCGTTGACTTTAATAGGCTCGGCGTTGAGGTTACGTGCGCGAAGCGAAATGTTCTTCTTCGACATAAATGGGTTTACCCACCAATAGCCTGTCTGCAGGAAGTTACCACGATACTTGCCGAAAAATACCAATACGCGAGCCTCGTTTGGTTCCAACATCATAAAACCGCACGATGCGATAATTGCCCACAGCGTAATCGCTACACCCGCAACAACAGCCACCACGTCGTAAGGATATAGAAGCTCCACGCCGCCCCAAATAGCGAGCGCAGGTCCTCCGACCCACGACAACAATACGATAAATAACATCGCAAATCCATTCATCTTCCAACCAGAATAGACTAAGTTTTTGTTCTTCTCCATAATAAATAGGTATTAAAAGGTTTATATGTTTTCTGTTATCAGTTTTTCAAAATGATATTATTTTGATATCACAAAGTAAATGCAAAAAATTCTATTTTCCAAATTTTTTTCACAAAAAAAGAATTTATAGCCTTAAACATTGATATAAATTTGCAAATCTCGAAAATTTGTTGTACTTTAGTTGTGAATTTAATGAACATTTGGTTTAACCTAAACTTGCTAGTATTATGAAAAAGACTGAAATGATTACCCAGTGGCTGTCGAACGAGGGCTACAAGTACGAGGTTGCCTCGGATGGCGACGTGACATTCAAGTATCAGGGCGCACATTTGTGGTGTCCTGCAGATGAAGATGACCCAAGCTTTTTGCGTATTGTTATGCCGGGTATCTACGAGATTCAGGGCGATGAGCAAAAGTGCCTTCGCGCGCTTAGCGATATGTGCTTCGATCGTAAGGTTGTCAAGGGCTTCATCTATGACGGTGGTGTTCACCTCTCGGTAGAGTTGCTTATCGATACATCGCCAGAGTTGGAGGACTTCTTCGGTCGTTTGTGCGATATGCTGGTCGAGGCTCGCGTCTATATGATGCAAAAGATTCGTGGTTAGTACAAAAAACTGATAAGTCTGCCCCCGAGGGCAGACTTATCTCTCTAACATTTTCTGAAAAATGGCTATACTAAAGGTAGGAGATAAAATTGGTTCGTATTGTGTGCAGAGTTTGATAAAGTCTGGCACCTATACCGAGACCTATCGTGTTGAGGGGTTTGATAATGCGGTATACTTCCTGAAACTATTTGTGATGAAGCGTACTCCACAGCAGTTGATAAATTCGGAGACGCGCGTGGTGAAGGAGATTGAGTATTCGCAACAACTGGCGCATAAGAATATTGTTAGTTACATCGCATCGGGCGATACCGAGTGCGAGGAGGGTAAGTGCCAATACTATGTGACCAACTATTTTAATGGAGAGTTGCTCGCCGAGCAGATTGAACGCAACGGAAAGATTGAGGAGGCACGTGCGGTAGAGATTTTCCGCGGCATCCTCGCTGCGTTGAAGCATCTTCATAGTCGTATTCCGACACTTTGCCACAACGATTTGGACCCAACGAACATCATTCTCAACAACTCGAATAATGGAGAGCCAGAGTTGATAGACCTCGGACACGTATCCGAGCGTGCATATGGCTCGGTGTGGTTCGATATGTCCGACATCGACCCACTCTACCACGCCAACGAGACCCGCGCCTCGCTCTTTGACGAGCAGACCGATATATTCTCGGCAACGGCTGTTCTCTACGCAATGTTGACCGGAAAGGCTCCGTGGGTTGTCGAAATACCGGCCGAAGGTTCGTATAAGGATCGTTTCAAACCTTTGTATGAGTTTAGAAAGCAGAGTAAGTTGGATTTCTCGGCATTAGAGGTTAGCGACAAGATTAAGTATGTGTTGGAGAAGGGTCTTGAGTTGAAGAACAATCGCCGATACCTTAATGTTGACGAGATGCTCAACGATTTGGATAGCGAGTCGAGCGGCAAGCCGGTGGAGGAAGATGATTTTCCGGATGTTTCGAGCTTCTCGTCGCGTTCTCAGGAGCGTTCAAACCAAAGCCCTAACTACGTAGAGTTCCACATCCAAAAGGGTACGGGCAATGGCTTCGAGGATATTGCGGGTATGGCTGAGTTGAAAGATTTACTCAACAAGAAGGTTGTATTTGTTCTCAAGAATAAGGAGATTGCCGAGGAGTACAGAATATTTCCACCAAATGGCATATTGCTCTATGGCCCTCCGGGATGCGGTAAGACCTTCTTTGCGGAGAAGTTTGCCGAGGAGACTAAGTTTAACTATCTGCTGATTAAGTCATCCGACCTCGCAAGCTCGTTTGTTCACGGTAGTCAGGAGAAGATACGCCAACTATTCGACCAAGCGGAGAAGAATGCACCTATCGTGGTCTGCTTCGATGAGTTCGATGCGTTGGTGCCGGATAGAACGTGGAATAATGTATCGTCTGAGGAGGTGAACGAGTTCCTCTCGCAGATGAACAACTGCTCCAAGCGAGGAATCTTTATCGTGGCAACCAGCAACCGCCCCGACAAAATCGACCCTGCGGTGTTGCGTACGGGACGTATCGACCAGTTGATTTGGGTACCACTGCCAGATTTCGAGGCTCGCAAAGAGATGTTTAATCTGCATCTACGCAATCGCCCAGTGGCAGAGGATATCAATGTGGACGAGTTGGCTCAGTTGACCGAAGGCTATATCGCCAGCGATATCTCCTACATCGTCAACGACTCGGCAACCATTGCGGCATTTACGAGGTCGAAGATTACGAAGGAGTTGCTTTTGTCAACCATAAACAACACACGTCCGTCGATCAGTTCCGAGAGCATCAAGCAGTACGACGAGATTCGCAAGAAGATGGAGGATACCAATCGCCGCAACACGAGCGATAGAGTAGTGGTGCGACCACTTTAGTTAAAACAATAAAAAAGAGAATAGTTATGGACAATACTGTAAAAGATATTTTTTGCCCCAATATTGTAGAGGAACGATCGCTGAATATGACCGTCGTAGACGTCTATTCGCGTCTGATGATGGATCGTATCATATTCCTCTCGGGCGAGGTGTTCGGCGATAAGATGGATACCATCGTAGCGCAGATGCTGTTTCTGGATTCGCTCAACCACAACCCGATACACCTATATATAAATTCGGGCGGAGGCGAGTGCTATGCCGGTTTGGAGTTGGTTTCGGTTATGCGATATATCAAATCTCCGGTCTACACCACCATTCTCGGCTTGGCGGCATCGATGGCTGCCGTCATTGCAAGCAATGGCGAAAAGGGACATCGCAAGGCTCTGCCATATTCGCGCTTTATGATTCATCAGCCAAGTTCCGGCGTAGGTTATTCGACCTTCCGCGATCAGCAGATTCATCTGCAGGAGATGGAGAGTTTGAAGCACGACCTCTACGAAGTATTGGCACAGAATAGCGGTCAATCAATCGAGGAGATTGAGCGTTTGTGTGACCGCGACAAGTGGATGAAACCAGAGGAGGCTATCAAACTTGGCTTTATCGACGAGGTAGTAGAGCCAAATAGAGAGTAGCCTCACTGTGCTACAAACCTAAAAAAACGAGCATATTATGGCACGAGTTGAGATTGTCAATGGTATTGCTATCATCCCCGAGGGGACAACAATGATAGTCAATAACTCCGATTTGCCAATGGCGGAAGAGGGCATTGTCAATCTGTGCATTGTGAAAGAGAACGAGGTGACGTCTATTCGGGACGTAGTTATTCCCGATGGTGTCAGGGTAATCGGCGAGGATGCCTTTTTTCGCTATAGTGCGCTCGAAAGTGTGACGCTGCCCGATAGCGTTGAGAAAATAGGAAGAAGAGCATTTTGTCAGTGTCGGTCACTCAAAAACGTTGTAATGCCTGAGAGTGTTACCAAGATTGAGTTCGGGGCATTCTGGCAATGCAGCTCGCTCGAGAACGTGTCAATACCTAAGAGATTGACAACCATTGCATCGTGCGCATTTGCCGATACATCTATCAAGAGCGCGGTTATTCCCGAGGGTGTTACCACGATTGAGAGATTTGCCTTCTCGAATTGCTCATCGCTCGAAAAAGTGTTTTTCCCGACTACTCTGGTCGAGATTTGCGAGGAGGCGTTTGCTCATTGCACGTCGCTCGAAAATGTCACACTTCCCGAAGGGCTCAGAGTGTTGGGACGTTATGCGTTTGGTGAGTGTTCGTCGTTCACGAGTTTTACCTTCCCAAATGGAATGAAAAACACGGGGGGATTGGTTTTGTGCGAATGCTCCTCGCTCGAAAGCGTAACTTTGCCGCCAAGCATTACAACTATCGGTGTCGGTGCGTTTGATGCTTGCGACTCATTGGAGAGTATCGCTATCCCCGAGAGTGTGACCGAGATAGGCGGTGCGACGTTCGAGGGTTGCACACTGCTTCAAGATGTTGATATTCCGGATGGTGTAGATATTATACCATTCAATCTGTTCAGTAATTGCACGATGCTTCGTAGTATTACAATCCCTGATGGCGTAACGGAGTTGCAGTCCGAATCGTTTGCGGGATGCAAGTCGTTGCAAAGCATAACTATTCCGGAGTCCGTCAATGCGATAATGGAGGATGTTTTTTTGAACTGTGTTTCGCTCCAGAGCATCACTTTTCCGGGCAATATCAAGGAGTTTTCGTTTTGCATATGCAAAGGCTGCACGTCGCTTAGGGAGGCGACTTTTGCCGAGGGAATTAAACGTATAGGGAATTGTCACGCGTTCTTTGAGGGGTGCGAAAATCTCGAAAAGATAAATCTGCCATCCACGCTGGAGTACATATACGAAGGCTTTATTGCTCGGTGTCCTTCCACTCCGATAATCACCGTACCTGCAAATAAGAGGGAGTACTTCGAGGAACTCCTCCCCGACACACTCGCCCCATATATTGTCGAACGCGAGGCGTAGAGAGCGAGGAGTTACGAAGTTTTTTAGGAATTTTCGTCACTTAATTTTGAATTTTGAAATTTGAATTGTACCTTTGCACCCGCGTATCAACCTCTTATACTGGGTAGTTGAGCAAATGTGCTTCGGCAAGGATTAGACGGCAGTGTCCGACTATGGTAGCAAAACTGCAGCGATAATGTTGAACGGAAACTTATAAATTTTGTTGCAACAATGAACAAGGATTCATTAATTAGACTCGTGAACGAGCAGATGTGGACAAAGACTGATGCCGACATCCCTCAGTTCAGTGCAGGTGACACAATCACCGTAACCTATCGTATCGTTGAGGGAAGCAAGGAGCGTTTGCAGAGCTTCCGTGGCGTAGTTATTCAGATCAAGGGTACAGGTAAGACCAAGATGTTCACTATCCGTAAGGTTTCGAACGGCGTGGGCGTTGAGCGTATCTTCCCTCTCTACTCGCCACACATCGACAAGATCGAGGTTAACAAGTATGGTGTTGTTCGCCGTGCTCGTATCTACTACTTCCGCGACCTCACAGGTAAGAAGGCTCGCATCAAGGAGCGTCGTATGGCTGCTCCAAAGGCAGAAAGTGCAGAGTAGTAGCGCTGCGTATTCAACAAAGTGGGTTGTTTCTTCCGAGGAACAACCCTTTCTTTTTGTCGTGAGATAGTTGCTGAGCCGGACGAATAAGCCGGAATTTGCACAATGAGTTGGTTTATCGAAAATATAAGCCCCCTTTACAGAACCGACGCCAAACCGAGAGTAGAGAGTGCTTGCACGCTATACCGAGGTGCGAAGGAGGAAGACCGAAGGTCAAGGGGGGAGGTAACACACGGTCTCTCCCCGCTACAAAAAAAGGAGTGATAAAAATCACTCCTAAATCGTTTGCTGTGTATATAAATTTGCTGCGTATATAAATAAGCCCCCTTTACAGAAAGGGGGTTTGGGGGATAGGTAACATACAGTCTCTCCCCGCTACAAAAAAATAGGAGTGATAAATCACTCCTAAATCATTTTTTTGTAGGACTTCGCATCGAAATTTCTAACCCTTTCTTGGAGGATTACGAAAGGGTAATTCTATTTTTTAAGTGGATAAATACAAATTTTCCTGAAAGTTTGTAAAATATCTCTTGACTTTGTATCCCTATTACCTTATTATATTAGTAGGGATACCCCTAACTGCGCCGATGGTGTCGGCGTGGTTCAAAAATAATTGAAAAAAACTTTAATTGAAATGACGAAGAAAAATGATAAAAGGTCATTTGTTATGTATGACTCCTTCTTGGAGGCGATGAAGCACCTCAACGATGCAGAGTTTAGAGAGTGCGTGATGAAAATAAAAGATTATGCTCTTGAAGGAGTAGATGAGGAGAGCAGTAGTCCGATGGTCAATGTAATAATGGCGTTGGCAAAACCCAACCTTGACTCGGCAAGGCGGCGGTATATGGCGAGTGTTGAGAATGGTAAGAAGGGAACCGAATTTGGTAAATTAGGTGGAGCACCGAAGGAAAATCAGAACGCTCGCAAAAACAACCCCCAATCAACCCCGAAACAACCCCTTGATGTAGATGTTAATGATGATGTTGAAGTAGATGAAAATGTAAATGAAGAAGTAAATGTTGATGCTGATGCTCCATCAGGTTCAACAGCGTTTCAATCTTCTTTTTCTAATTCTTCAATAGGGTTTTCTAATAAAGAAATCGTGAACGATAGTGAGCGATTGGAAGAAAACAAAGAGAAAGAACCTCTACAAGAGGTCTATAACTTCAAGGGGTATGAATTATCCACGGCGAGCGAAGCAGAGAAAGAATCCCATATAAACTCCAACATTGAAAGTAATAATACTCCTCCCGCCAGTACTTGTTCTGAAAAGGAGGCTGGGTGTTCCGCCGCCCGCCCTCAACAGCAAAAAGAGCCAGGAATGGATATGAGCGACTATTTAGAGGAGTGTATTGCAAAAAATTCCATAAGCCTTGCTCGCCTACGCAAGAACGACCTGCCGCAAGATGACAATCTCTTTTGGAGAACGGTTGAATTGTGTGGAAACTTGCATGGAGACAGCAAGAGCCAAGCAACGAAACGCATTACCGCCATTGTTAATGAAGTGATAAAGCAAGGTATTGTTTAGTGTATTCAACCTTCGGGTGTATTCAGAAAAATCGGTAGTCGCAATTAAGTGGCTACCGATTTTTGTATGCAGTTATATCAAAGATTTGTTTGGTGGTAATGCCTCGTCTTTTGCTACCAATTATGGATTGTCTTATCTCAACTCTTTCGCCTTCTCCAATGCTCTCTCCAAGTCTGCCACAGAAGATACCTCAACGACCTCAGTACCAATCTTCACAAAACCTCCTATTGATGGTCTATCCTCTCTCTCAAATAAGTCTGCCACCTCAACCTCCAACACTTCTGCAATCCTGCTCAATGTTGAAAGTGTAGGGTTTCCATTCAACGCCGTTGAAAGATTTACAGGGTGAATATCCAACATATCTGCCACCTTCACCATTGTCAAACCCTTCTCCTTTACAATCTGTTTTACTCTTAATTTTGCCATAGTATCCCAATTTTGATTACAAAGATATGAAATAAATGTCAAAATACTAATTATTTCCATATAAATTAAAAGAAAACACTAAAATAATTTGGATTATTAGTAATAAAACACTATCTTTGTAGTAGAAAAATAAAGGATATAACACTAATTCAATATGGCACGAGAGAGAAAATATAAGATTGGTTGCTCAGGCAGTGGTTGGGGCGTATGGGAAATTGCAACGGGCAATAAGGTTGCAAGTTGTGGTCGTAGCAGATATTCGGCACTTGACAAGTGGTATGAATTGGAGGGTTGGACTAAACCTTCAACTTGGTATTAGGAATTAAAATTTTAACTAACTGTAATAAAAAATCTTACACTATGAACGCATTGGTTATCACAGACACAACAGCAGTACGAATGAATGTAATCGCTCAGCGCACTCAAAATCTCCTCATTGCGGGAGCAAAGGCGATGATGATTGAGTCCCTTAAAGAGAAACTCCGTAATGGCGTGGCACACTTCATCTTCCAAAAGAAGAACGGAGAGTTGAGAGAGATGTTCGCCACCACCAATCCATCATTGGTAAAACGCCACATCAACGGTAGGGGCGTGAACAGAGAGTTGTACGCTACCACAGCGGTATTTGATTGTGAACTTGGCGAGTGGCGCAGTTTCCGATGGGAAAGTATTGTGAAGGTGTTCTAACGGGCACCTTTTTTGTATCATATAAGGCGATACTCCACGAGTGCTATTCAAAAAGTTTCTCTTATAGAGAACTTTGAAACAAAAAATGCTTATATTTGTAGTGTCAAGTGGCATCAAACACCACAAGACGGACATATTAGAAAGTGTTTTTTGCAGTCCTAATCTGAAAATCTGACAGTTTTTACGACAACAGGACAACGAATAGCACTCATTTCTTGTATATATGCCATTGGTGTACCACACCAATCTATCGCTATATACAGGTGTGGGGTATCGCATCGTTTATTGTTGTCAAGGTTTTGTCAGAACCATCAGATTGATAGACGAACAGTGTTCTCCACACTTTCTTTTTGTCATAACAGCGCAAACATTATAAACTTAATTTTTAATACTTTACTGTTATGAAGAAACTATTCTTTATGGTAGCAACAGTGACAATGATGTTGTCAGGTTGCGCAAAATTTGAAGAGGCTATTGAGAATATCAATGGTCGTCTTGATGCGATTGAAAACACTCAAATTGCCACGCTCCAAGAGCAGGTTAATGCCATCAACGCAACGCTTCCAGAGTTGGAGAAGACCGACAAGGAGTTGAAAGGCTACATCGAAAATCTGCAGACCACTGCAAACAATCTTCAAAAGTCAATCGAACTGACAAACAAAGAGATTGAGAGTATTGAGAAGGTGTTAGAGAACAGTATCTCAACTGCAAAGTCTGATGTATTGGCACAACTTGCATCTGTAAAGGCTGAGTTGGAGGGCAAGTTGGCGCAAATCAACAGCGCTATCGTCGTTTTACAGAATAAGGACAAGGCGTTGGAGGATAAAATCAACGATTTGAAGAGTTATGTTAATGGCGAGATTCAGAACACAAAGGATTGGGTATCTCAGACATTTGCAACTCTCGAAAAACACAATGAGTTGGCTACTGAGGTTACAAGCATCAAGACTCAAATAGAGTCAATCAACAATAGCCTGACCACTCTCGAAAATCGACTCAACACCAAGATTAAGGAGGATATCGAAGCGGCTGTATCGACCTTAAACAAGGATATTCAGCAGAAGGTTAAGGATATTACCGATGCCTATACCGATGCTATCTCAACAGCAAAAGAGGAGATTGAGGCAGCCTATACACAAGCTATCAAAGATGCAATTTCGGCTTCGGAGAGCAAGATGCAGCAGTGGGTAAACACCCAGCTTGCTGGCTACTATACCATAGCTGAAACCGATGCACTCCTTGCCGCTCTTAAATCGGAGTTAGAGTCGCAGATAGCAGCCCAGAAAGCATATCTGGAAGGACTCGTAACATCTCTTTCGGAGAGTACAAATGCAAAAATTGCCGAGAACAAACGACTGATTGACGCATTGCGTGCTGACCTCACCGAGGCTCAGGCTGATATAGCGACCAACTCGGAAAAGATTTCCAACAATGCTTCGCAGGTTATTGCCAATGCCAAAGCGATTGCCGAGAACAGCGAGAACATTGAGGCAAACGAGAAACTCATTGCCGACAATAAGGCTCTTATCGAGGAGAACGCATCGCTCATCGACAATAACAAAACCGCAATTTCAACCCTTGGCTCGAATGTAAACAAGAACACCGCAGCCATTGCCGAAAATGCCACCGAAATTGCTCAAAATGCCGACCTTATAGCGCAGAATGCTACCGCTATCACCAACAATGCCGCAGCTATCGCCAACAACGCTACCGAGATTACAAACCTCAAATCACAGCTCGAAGCCACCGCTGCCGAGATTACTGAGGCATACAAGGAGGCGATAAAGACCGCCATCAGCACCCTCAACGGTCAACTCACAGAGAAGATTGCTACCGAGGTTGCAACTCTTAATACCCGCATTGATAACGAGGTGGCAACCATCAACACTGCCATCGAGGCGTTGACCGCTCGTGTTGCTGCGTTGGAAAAAGAGGTTAAGAATATTAAGGTCGCTATCTACAACATTCAGGGCGATATCGCAGCCTTGCAGGAGCAAGTTGCCGCTATCTTGGCTCGTATTCAGTCCATCAGCTTCGTACCGAAGTATGCCGATGGAAACGCCACAATGTACTACACCAACAGCAACGGCACAATCACCGCTGGAAATGCTACGCTCGACTTCGAGTTGCAGCCAGCAGCTACCGCAGACGAACTCGTTACCGTTTGGGAGAGCGCACTCAGTGCAAAGGCTGTCTATACGATGACACGCTCTGCTGGCGACTTCGTAAATCTCACTATCGAGAGCGCAACAGCAAAAGACGGCATCTTGACCGTAGTAGTTTCGGGCGCAAATCTCAATGAGGCATTCTTCCGCAGTGAGATTTCGGCAAATGTTCGTTTGCAAGTATCTGACGGCAACAACCAGCGTGCTTCGGAGTATGTAAATATGGTGCCTTGGACTATCGACAACATTGCCTTCACCGATGCAAACTTCAAAGCGGTACTTTTGGAGAAGTATGATGCAAATGGCGATGGCGAGATTTCTTCTGACGAAGCTGTTTCAGTTACCTCGCTTGATGTATCTGCAACCATTCCTCAAATCACATCGTTGGAGGGTATCGAGTATTTCACAAACCTCGAAACTCTCGACTGCTCTTACAACAAGATTACATCGCTCGACCTCGCAAACAACACCAAGCTCACAACCGTTTTGGCTGCTACCAACTCGTTGGAGTCGGTGGCTTTGCCAGCAACGGTTACTACGCTCGACCTTTCGAACAATAAACTCTCGACCGTAGATGTCAGCAAGATGAAGGGCTTGACCTCGCTCAATCTATCTATCAACAAACTCGCTTCGCTCAATGTGTCGCAGAATAAGCAACTCACATCGTTGCTCGGCCTCAAAAACGAGTTGGTATCGCTCGATGTTGCAAACCTCACTCTGCTCACCGAGTTGAACTGCTCGAACAACCATATCGAGAGCCTCAACCTCAGTAAGAACACAGCCTTGACCTCTCTCGATGTGTCGAAGAACGCACTTACCACACTCGATGTTACCAAGTGTACCCTTCTCGTTGAGTTTGCTTGTAACGACAACTCGCTTACCAAACTCTATTTGGGTAATCAGCCTTCGCTCTCTGTCCTCAACTGCTCGGCAAATAACCTTGCAGAACTCTCGCTTGCGGGCTGCTCGGCACTCACCGACCTCGATTGCTCGAAGAACGCTTTGACTGCGCTGAATATCGTTCCTGCATCGAAGTTGCAGACACTCAACTGCTCGACCAATGCCCTTGCAATGCTCGACATCAGCAATAACGCCCTTCTTGCAACCCTCGACTGCTCGGAGAATCCAAACCTCGTGAAGCTCTGGGTGAAGAATGAGGAGCAGCTCTCGGCTGTCGCTATCACCAAGGATAACACCACAACAACCTATTTCAACAATGGCGGTCTGCATATTCCTGATGCAAACTTGAAGGCATATCTTGTAAACAACTACGATGACAATGGCGATGGCGAAATCTCTATTGTTGAGGCAGACAATATCACCATGGTAAACTGTTCAGGTAAGGGCGTTACCGATTTGACAGGCTTGGAGTCTTGTACCAACCTCGCAACCCTCAACTGCTCGAATAACAGCATCAAGAAGATTGAGTTGCCAAACCTCTTGCAACTCCGCACCCTCACTTGTAACGACAACCCTATCGAGCATCTCAACCTCGATAACTGCGCAGCGTTGGAGTTCCTCAACTTGCAGGGTGTAACTACCAATGCAATTAGCGGTACGGCAATTACGCTTGATAACTACACCCAGGCAACAACTCTCTACTTTACTGCTAAATTCACTCCGTTTACATCGTTTACGGTAAAGAATACTCCTACTCTTACCGACCTTGAATTCTATGGCGAGTTTACTGATGTTACCGTTACCGACAATACCGCACTTACTTCGTTGGTATTCTACTCGCCAGCAGTTAATGCTACCTTGTCGGGCAACAGCGTGTTGGAGGGTATTGATGTGTCTGCATTGGCAAATCTCGAATTGCTCGATGTTCAGAAGTGTAAGTTGCAGTCGCTCGATGTAACCAAGAACTTGGCATTGACCTCACTCGTATGTAACAACAACGAACTCACTACCATCGATGTATCGAACAACACATCGCTCGTGAAGTTCTATTGTAACGACAATAAGTTGCCACGCATCAATGTAACGGCAAACACCGCCTTGCAGGAGTTTGATATTGCAGATAACTTGCTCTCAGTGCTAAATGTTCGTAATAATACAGCATTGACCTATCTCAGCGTAAGCAATAATGCAGAGATTTCAATGGTTGATGTGCAGTATAACACCGCACTTAAGTATCTCTCTGCCGACGGATTATCTATTACTGACATTGACTTAACTGCTAATACCGCATTAGTTGGCATATCGCTCAATAATGCAAATCTAGCATCAATTATCGGCTTACCCAAGACAGGTATTGGTGTTATTTATGTAGATAAAACATGTTACACAAAAGGAAAAGTTGTGTCTGCCACCGAAACTTCTAAAGATTGGTACTCGGCTGAAACTTGGTGCTCAAACTATGGTGCAGGCTGGTATTTGCCGTCATTAGACGACTTAAGGACGATTTACAACAATAAATCAGCAATCAATGCAACTCTCTCCGCCAATGGTTTTGGCGCTTTGGATGCAGGACATTATTGGTCTTCTACTGAGAGCGGTGTCGGCTACGCACACATGCTCGTTATTTCAAATGGATGGGAGTATGTATATGAAAAGTATCGCACTTACGATGTGCGTGCTATTCTCGCTTTTTAATTGACGATTTAACAAAGGTTGGTAGTTTTTCGCCACCAACCTTTTCAAAACTTATTACTAACAATTAAATTTTACAACTATGGATTTAATACTTCTTGAAAAAAATAAAACAGGTTATTCTACGGACTTGGTTTGCATATCAGAAGAAAATCAAATATACATTCCAAAAGTATTCGAAAACTCTCCTTTTTACTTAAAACAAGGCGGTACTGTATGGGTGAAACGAGGAGATGTATATGATGTTTTTGAATTGACAGAAGATATTACATACGAAAATCAAAGTGAACTTATCACAAGTTTACAAAGAACAATGGGCTTTATTACGAAAAATTTATAAACAATCTCATTTTTCTTATGACAAAACTTATAAATCAAATTGAGGACTCTGCAACAAAAGAAATCTTTGATGGCTTTATCCAAAACCATATAGATGAGCTCAACGAAGACTTCCCCGAAATAGAAGTAATAAAATGCATAAGTCATTGCGGTGAATACGAACCGATGAGATGTTGTTTTGCAACAAAAGAAATAATGGTATGCTCTCAAGTCTTAAATCAGTTCAGCTTCACAAAAGAAGAAATTTTTGCGTGCATTGCTCACGAGTTTGGGCATCTTAAAAATCCATTACAAGAATATCCAAGAGGAGATATTAAAAAGGAGGTTTTGGCGGATGCCTATGCGAGCAAATTGGGGTATAAAGAACAAATGCTATCTGTGATAGAAAAATTTATAGCAATGAAAGATTGTTTGAATTTTCCCGAATCGCAAATCGACGTATTAAATCAACGCTTGTCTAATTTGCAAAACCAGAAGTGAATACCCAAAACGCAAAAACGGCAGTCGCATTTAGCAATTGCCGTTTTTAATTATTCCAGATTTTAGAAATCATTTTATCTCATTACCGAATAGGTACAAAGGATATTCCAGATTATAGTCGATAACTCCGTTGTTGTCACGCAGGACTGTAAGGATTTTACCCATAGCGTTCTTGCCGACAAGGGTGTAGTGGCAATGCTCCGAGATGGCTTGCTCGCATAGTTTAGCCATCTTTTCCATCGCCTGAATTTGGATTTTGAGTTTTGTATCAGCCTTCTGCTGCGCTGCGGCAGAACGAGCCTTTTTCAGATTGTTAGTCTTTTTCTCTGTTTCCTTCTCTAATGTGTGGATATATTTCTTAGCCACCGAGCGAACAGATTTTACCAAATCCCTCTTCTGCAAGTCCTGACAACCCCAACGCAATACACTGTCGTTCGTGCTCTGTTGAGTTGCATCTTCCACTATCACTTTGCCTTTGCTCTTAGCCAAAAGTTTGCGAAAACCCTTATTCTGCGCATATTTTAGCGAAACTACATACTTCATAACCTCAACATCGAAACGGTTGTCGTGCCAATTCGGGTGATGAAAAGATTTGTATTTCTCGCTATTTACAAAAGTTTTCTTGCAATACATCGAGTTCGGGTACTCCATAATCTCCTTTTGCAGTTCTGGATAACCACTAAAACGCAAAGCAATAAAGAGATGTTCGCTAGTCTTGAATTTGTAACCGCAACACTCTACAGGATATTCCGTACTCATATTACTGAACGCTCCAAAGGCTCCATTCAGTTTACTGAAAGTAACAATGTCGTTAGGTTTGTAATGCTCGGTACGACCAAAAACAATTTCGTATGGATTGTATGTGGACTCTATCGGAGTTGGTGTGGCATACAAATCTCGAACAGGAAGATTGAGAAGTCGAGCCATCTTTTCGATATTTTTCTGGCTGGCGTGCTTGCCACTAACAAGCGAATAGCAATGTTCACGAGTTACACCCACCATCTCGGCAAACTCTGGAACACTTATTCCACGCTGATTAAGAATCTCCTTTACCTTCAACTCTGCCATAATCCCAAATCTTTTTACAAATGTAATAAAATATCTTACAAAAACATTGAAAACCTCAAACAATTCTTTGATACAATAGTATTATAATAAAACGACAGTCTCTTTCGTAGCAATTTCGTTGAAATACGAGGCTGCCTTTATTTTAATGCGGCAACCATAACAAATTTCAATTTATTTATATTATTACACTAATTTTATTTGCTTTTATTAATAATATAATATATCTTTGCGTTGTAAAACAAGTAGTACAGCACTAATATAGGGATAACAATCCATAATTGATAGTAATGACAATGCAAATTACAGATATTATGAAGAGCGCAGTGATATATTGTAGAGTTTCAAGTTTGGGTGACAGACAAAATACAGAACGACAGGTCGCTGACCTCACAAAGTATGCAGACGGCAATGGGTACGAGATAATCAAAACCTTCGAGGAGCATATTTCGGGTGCCAAGCGCAATGATGAGCGTGCGGTGCTCCAAGAGTGCATTGACTATGCCATCAGCAATCGTGTAGGGGTTATTTTATTCTCGGAGTTGAGCCGCTGTGGTCGTGCGGTGTGGGAGGTTCTGGACACTATCCGAACATTGAAGGACAACGGTATCAACGCCTATTTTCAGAAGGAGGGTTTATCGCTGTTCGGTGCAGATGGTAGAGAGAATCCATATTTAGCAGTGATGGTGTCGGTGCTTGGTGTCTGCGCCCAGCTTGAAAGAGAGAACATCACCTACCGCCTCAACAGTGGTCGTGCCAAGTACATTGCTGATGGTGGCAAGCTTGGTCGTAAGGTCGGCTCGGTAAAGAGCAAGGAGCGCAAGCAAGAGGAGTATAGCAAGGTTATTCGCTCGTTGAAGCAGGGCAAAAGCATTCGTGATACAGCGGCGATTTGTGGAGTGTCAGTATCGACAGTTCAACGAGTTAAGAAGGAGTTTGCCATATAATGTCTATTTTTGAGACCGAAAAAATACCCCAAAAAAATTTTTGACCAACAGATAGAGGACGGGGGACAGTAGCAGCAAATTTTCGCCGAAAGGCAAAGGACACTTTTGAAACACACTCACCCTACGCCCCCTCCCAGCCCCTAAATTTTACAAAAAAATATCCATGTAAACTTACATGGTAAAAATTATATAATCGTCAATAAGTCTGAATGTTATGGATATATAGAAGTAATAGTGTTTAGGCTTATTTGTAATAGGTGTCAAGTCGCAATCAAGATAGACATGTATAATTTGAATTTGGAATTCTCGTTTTTTATTTGTATATTTGCATTACTTCGGTTCCTTCGCAGGAACTGATGTCTTAATAATTTCAATAACACATACGCTGATGAAGTAACATAGGATAACTGCGCCCAGAGCGCAAGGGTTCTACGCATATCCCTGCCGACCAGAAGTCTTTCCGAGAACGGAGAGAGGCACAAAAGCAAATAACCCTTTCGGGGGATTGAAAGACTTTAATATAAATATGTTCGTAAATGGACAAGTAGATGAAATATATATTAAACAATTTGCAGAGTTGGGTGTTACCAACGAAAATGACATAGTTACCATTCTTAATGGATTGGACAAAGTAGCTGATATCTGTTATGCGTGGTATATAAATAATAAGGTAAATAAATCAAACTATGATGAAGCGAAAAATTAAAAATATCAGCGCAGAGCAGATTATCAGTAGAAGAAAGGCTCTTACAGCGAATGGTAAGGGCAAAGCTGCTACTTGGACACGAGTGTCGTCAGAGGAGCAGTTCAGAAGCAATAACTCGATTGATACGCAGTTGGAGGCGTGTCATAGATATTGCGATAGATGTGGCAAGGAGGTCAAGTACGACTTTGGTGGTACTTTCGAGAGCGCAAAGAAGGCAGGAGAAAAGTTCTTGGATATGGTGGGCGCGGTTCTCAATGACCCCGAAATTGATACCATTGTCGTATATGATTACGACCGATTTAGTCGTAATATGGAGGAGGGCTTGACATATAAAGGTCAATTAAATAGAAGCGGTGTAACAATCATTGCAGTCAATCAACCTGTGGATAAAAGCAATATGTTAGCCGAACACATTGAGGCTATTCTGCTTATCGTGGCCGATATTGACAATGCAATGCGCCGTCATAAGTGTCACGAAGGTATGGTTGCGTGTCTGAATAGGGGCGAATGGTATAGCAGACCTCCACTTGGCTATACATCAGAGAAGGTCAACAAACAGCATATCATTACTATAAATGACAAAGGTCATATCTTGAAAAAGGCTTGGGAGTGGATTGCCAGCGAACCAGATATATCCCAAGCGAAAGTTATTGAACGATTAAAGTTGCGAGGCTTAAAGATAGACAAACAGCGTTTGTCAAAGTGCCTACACAATAGGTTCTACTGTGGCAAGATTGAACACCAGTACCTAAACGGAGCTGTTGTTGATGGTAAGCAGGAGAAACTCGTTTCGGAGGCTCTTTTTAACAAAGTGCTTAACATTATTGACGGCAAGAGTTGTCGAGGCTACGAACACGCTGCCGAAACTCCTCGTTTTCCGTTGAAGGGGCATATATATTACGAAGGGCATCTGATGACGGGATATACCGTCAAGAAGAAAGATAAGGATTATTACAAGTACAATGGAGCGATTGGCAATGTGAATGTTTCGGCGCAGGAGCTACACGCAAAATACTTGGAACTGCTCAATGAATTTAGCGTACCAACTGAATTTACGCCTATGCTGGTTAATCTTCTGAAAAGTAAGTTCGCAGAGAAGGAGAATGTTCAGGTTGATGAGATTAACACAGTTAAGAAGCATTTGGCGACCATCAATACATATATCAAGACGGCTAAAAAGAACTTTGCAATCGGGAAAATAGATGAGGATGCTTACAGTAGTGCTTTATCAGACTTGGAGGCAGAAAGGCGTGATGCAGAGCGTGAACTTGAAAAGTTATCCGTGAACCTCTCGAACCTTGCGGAATTTCTTGAGCAGTCGATTGAAATCGCCTGTAAATTAGGCAGTTATTGGCGCAATGGAGCTTTTGATATATGTCAAAAAATACAAAAATTGGTATTTCCTGATGGGGTAATATGGAACAAGGAAAATAGAACTCTTCTAACCAAAGGCGGCAACTTGTTCTTTGATTTAATACGCACTATATCAGCACATTACAAAAATAACGCTACAAAAAAAGTGGAGAAATCTTGCGATTTTTCCACTTTAGTAGCGGGAGAGAGATTTGAGTTTCTCTCTTTTGCCCAAAGGAACAATCGCTTATTGTGCTGATAATCACCGGTGTAGCAATTTGCTTATTTGGCATAGTTTAACTTTTTGTCCCGTATCTGTCCCGGTAAGGCGTCAGTATTTAGGTAATACATAACGCCTTCCGGCAAAATGTATTACATGGCATCGGCACTGACGGCATCTTCTTCCACTCGGACAGTGCCCCCTTTACTATTCTCTATAACTCTTTGCTGGGACTCTATTGTTCGTTGTTGAGAACTAATAGTATCGACTAACTGTTGGATAGAATTAAAGACCTCTCTACTCATAGTAACAGTATCTGATGGGAGTTCGTCTGCACTCGACTCTATAATCATAGAGGTATCATATTCTCCTGCATTTAAGAGAAACTCTATTTTCTCGGAAGATAAATGCGATTTACCTTTAATTATCTGTGAAATGAAAGGTTGTCCTACGCCAAGAATCTTTGCTAACCCTTTTTGAGTTAATTTATTTTTCTTAATAAAAGCCTGTAAATCAATCTTATACATAATACAATAAAAATTTAGACACAAAATATCACTAAATTATGTGCATATATTAGCAATAATTTACTATATTTGCATCGGCACCCACAAAGTAACAACAAGTTCGGAACAAATATACATAAAATTTACTATAAAATACAATACCATGGGAGAGATTAAATTTACGGAATTTTGGAAAAGCCTCGATTTGATACAAAAAAATCAACTTCGAGTTCTTTTGTGTCAAAAAGTAGAATGCTCGCCAGCAACAGTTGATAAGTACGGCGTTGGATATAGAACTCCAAGTCCATACAAGAAGGTTAAAATATGCAATCTTGTACGAAAGCATTTCAATAAAAACATAACCTTCTAATACCTATATATTATGTATGCAGATTTAGATAGTCGAGGTCGCTACTCGATAATGGATTTAACGCCTGACGAATTTGAGACTATTCGTAGGGCGATAAAGGCTTTTCGCAATGGAATGATGATGACACATACATTCACAGGCAAGGAGTCAGACAAACAGTATATCCGAGCGACTAATATACAACGCACACTCTCTGAACTTCCATAAATTTCGGGGGGGGGATTTTCCCTTATAGATATGATTTCACAAAATGTTATAGACAGAATCCAAGACCTAGATATTATCACGGTCATAGAGAATGAAGGTGTCCACCTCACAAAGAAAGGCGTGGACTACGAGTGTTGCTGTCCATTCCACGGAGAGAAGACACCTTCATTTAAGGTGTCAATCAAACGAAACAGATATCACTGCTTCGGTTGCAATGCTGATGGCGACTCGATAAACTTCATTATGGAGACCAAACATATGAAGTTCTACGAGGCGGTTGAGTACCTTGCAGACAAGTATGATATTCCATACGAGAAGGAAGAACCTTCTGCGGAAGAAAGAGAACGAAGGTTTCTCCATTCTCAACTTATGGAGATAAACCGTGTGGCGATAGAATACTTCCGCTTATGCTATGAGCAAGCACCGGGAGCGAAAACATATGCAGAGGATAGATGGAAGGAGAAAACCATCAACCTATTCCAAATTGGTTACGCTCCAGCAAAACCGGGACTGATTGAGTATTGTCAGAAAAAGGGATATAAGACCGATATCCTTCTAAAAGCAGGGTTAGTAAAGAAAAGCCAAAATGATGGATCTCTTTACGAAACTTTTAGAGAGAGGCTGGTTTTCCCAATCCTCAATCGCACAGGAAACATTGTCGGTTTTACAGGTCGATACTTCGGCAAGAAGAAAGACCTACCTAAATATCTCAACACGGAGGAAACAGAATTATTTTCAAAGAAGAGCATCTTGTTCGGACTCCACCTGGCACTTCGAGAGGCAAAGACAAAATCAACGATAGTGTTAGTGGAGGGCAACCCAGATGTTGTTAGACTCCACGAAATAGGAGTTTGCAATGCAGTGGCACCGATGGGCACGGCATTGACAATTGAGCAAATAGGCATAATCAGCCAATATGCCAAGAATGTAATTATTGTTGGCGATACAGATAAAGCCGGAGTAACAGCAATTATCAAGAATGGTCAGGCTCTGCTCGAAGCTGGGCTCAATGTGCGACTGATGATTATTCCGGACAAGAGCAAAGACCCTGACGAGTATTTCAAAACACACCCAAGAGACTTTGATGATTGTCTTGCTCGACACACCCACGACTATATTCCGTGGATGTGCCAACGGCTGATGGCTGACAAGAATTCACAGACAGAGATTGCATCGACCATCACGGAGATAGCGGAGTTGCTGGCTCTTTGCCAAGACCAACGCACAGTTGATATGTATATTGAGCAGTTCTCAAAGTTATACAAGAATGCTCGTATATGGCAAGAAGAGTACTATAAGGCAAAGAATAGTCGTGAGCGCAAGCGAAATAAAGCAACAAATGAGGACTCGGAAGAAATGGCAAAAGAGTATGGCTTCTATGTCCGAGATAATTGTTACTATGGCTCTATTAGACGAGCAGACGACAAGCGTTGGTCTAATTTTATTTTGATACCAATCATTCATATCCGAGACGAGCGCAATGCCCGCCGTATCTTTTTAATGCGAAATATCAAAAAGCAAGAGGCAGTCATCAAATTCGCCCAAAGCGAGTTGGTTTCATTTGCCGACTTCAAGACTCGCATCGAGACAAAGGGTAATTATGTTTGGGAGGCATCGCAAGCAGAACTGACGCTATTGAAGAAATATCTCTATGATGATACGCCATCAGCAGACGAAATCAAGCAGCTCGGCTGGCAGAAACGATACGGCTTCTATGCTTGGGGCAACGGAGGTCTCGATGATGGACACTTCGAGAAAGCCGATGACTACGGCATTATAACAATGAAGGGGCAAAAGTTCTATTTGCCCGGCTGTTCCCGTGATACCCGTGACGACACACAGGGATATCAGCATCAACGCAAATTCGTGTATGCCGTAACAAACGACATATCTTTGATGGACTACTCGCAAATGCTGATACGCTCATTTGGCGATAACGCAAAGGTTGCATTATGCTTCCTCTTTGCGACACTCTTCAAAGATATTGTGGTGAGTGTTACGACCTCATTCCCAATTCTCAACTTATTTGGTCCGAAAGGAACAGGTAAGTCAGAACTTGGTCACTCGCTGACATCGTTCTTTATTCCAAATAATATAGCACCGAACATCAACAACACAACAAAGGCAGCTCTGGCAGAGGCTGTCGCCGAGGTGTCTAATGCTGTCGTTCATTTAGACGAGTACAAAAACTCTTTGGATATCGAGAAGCGAGAGTTCTTGAAAGGATTATGGGACGGAGCTGGTCGCTCACGAATGAATATGGATAACGACAAGAAGAGAGAGATTACTGCAGTCGATTGCGGAGTGGTTATGTCCGGGCAAGAAATGCCGACAGCCGATATCGCTTTGTTCAATCGACTCGTGTTCTTAACCTTCTCCAAGTCGGAATTTTCAGACGAGGAGAAACAGAACTACGAAGCTCTGAAAATTGTGGAGAAGCGAGGGCTGACACACCTAACCGGAGAGGTATTGAAACTTCGAGAAAAGTTCCGAGGCAATTTTAGATCTGCGTGGGATAATGTTATCACGGACTTATCAAACAATGTCCGTCAGCACGCAGTCGAAGACCGAACACTTAAAAATTGGGCTACCATACTCGCTGCGTTCCGCTCAATTGAACCGTATATCTCAATGCCGTTCAATTATGGAGATATGCTCGCCATCTCAACGAAACTATGCGTTGAGCAGAATAGCAAGACCAGACAAAACAACGAATTGTCAGGATTTTGGGAGATTGTTAGTATTCTCGTGGCATCAAATAAGATATGGCAAGAAGTCGATTACAGAATAAAACAAGGCAAGAAGGTTAGAATTAAAGAGTCCAATGTTGGAATAGAATTAGACCCAAACAAGCAGTATCTGTATATACAGTTCTCGAAGATATCTCAACTATATGCCAAGGAGGGACGAGAGTCTAATGGTAAAATCATTCCGAGAGAAACATTAAGGTATTACCTAGAACATTCACCAGAGTACTGCGGTACAGCACTTTCGGTAAGGTTTGCACATGCAGATAATATAAACGGTTGGATACCAGATGAGAAGTCGAAGCGTAAATCGGGAGTTAATACCGCTATGATTTTCGACTATGCAATGGTGTGTGAAAAATATGAAATCAACCTCGATATAACAACAGGTAGGGTTGATGACGAAGACGATGAAGAAAAATTTTAATTCCTAATATTTTGAGTATGAAACCAAATTTTGTAATTACGAGGGTACACTGCAACCTTCCAAAGAACAAGAAGCAAACAGAGTTAGAAAACTATCTTCGAGGACTGATACATGTTTCTCTTACTCTCGATGAACGCAGACAGTTAGAGAAAGATATTGATGGCATCGTGCAGTGCTTAAACCTGAAGTACCCCAAAGTCGCAGAGTATAGCGTTACCAAAGAGACAGAATGGATATCCGTAACTGCCAAAGGAGGAGATAAAAGTATCTATATGGTATTGAAGCCTATTGGGAAGAGTTATACAGAACATATATATGATAGCAAACAAATAACACCCCCCATAAGTTTATCACTGATGGACTATTCGCAAATGCTTATCAGTACATTCGGCGACAATGCAAAGGTAGGTCTGTGTTATCTCTTTGCAAGTATATTCAAAGATATCATTACGGATGTAACCAATTCGTTTCCAATATTATATTTTCATGGTGCAGCACACACTGGAAAATCGCAGTTAGGAAACTCGCTTACATCGCTATTTACCTCTAAATCCCTCGCTGCAAATCTCAACAACTATACCCTAGCTGGGCTAATGGAACATACAATGCGAACAAAAACCATCGCATATTTTAATGGATACAAGAATTCTTTGGATATCAATAAACGAGAGTTCTTAAAAGGCTTATGGGACAGAGCAGGTCGTAATATTTACAATTGCGGAATTATTGTATCAGGGCAAGAAATACCAACAGCCGATATTGCTTTGTACAACCGTCTTGTACTCTTAACTTTCTACAAGTCGGAGTTTTCAGACGAAGAAAAAATAAATCTTGAGACTTTAAAGATTGTAGAAAAATCTGGACTGACACACCTAGTTGAAGAGATATTGAGAAAACGATATAACTTTATGTTTGACTTCCAATCTGCGTGGGAGAACACTATTACAGACTTGTCGTACAATGTGTGTCAGCACGAGGTCGAAGTCCGAATAATAAAAAATTGGGCGACCGTACTCGCTGCGTTTCGGGCTCTTCAACAATATATATCAGTACCATTCAACTATGGTGATATGCTCGACATCGCAACGAAGTTCTGTATAGAGCAAAATAGCAAGGCTAAGTAAGAAAGGAGACAATTATGACAAAAAACGAATTACGAGAACTCCAATTCTTTCTAAAAAATGCGGGTACAGATTCTGTTCATTTTATAGATGATATAGGAGTGTTTGAAGGAATAATGTCTTGGGCAAAAGAAAAGTATAGAGAACAGGGCCCGAATAAACTTGGAAAGGAATATATAGAACTGTAAGATGGGACAGGAAAGAGAAACTACAATTTACATAGTAAAGCTTTGGGCTGAACACAATGGATTCGAGCAGACCGTTGACGGGTGCTTATATAAACAATTACCATTTGGAGTACTTAGTATAACTTTTGAAGAAGAAGATGTTCTTGCTGTTTTTCAGAACTCCAGCGTGAAGATAGAAGAGCGTCTGTTGATAATACATTTAGGAGGTACCCATGCGGAAAATATTATGCCGTGTTGGATGAAAGAGATACTATAGTAGGTATATCAACACACTTTTTAGATAACTAATGCAGCGAGGCGAAAGCCCTTACTGAAACACTGGGAAAATGGTGGTATCCCACCCAAGTGGCGAGAGCTTGTAAAAATCTTGCACAGGTTCTTTCAGAGGAGGGGCATATAACAGTCTAATGCCCCTCCAATTTTGCTCTCGGATAGCCGACTACGATTAAAGAGGTCGGAGATAAGTAATCGCCCGAAAGGGTATCAACGAAATCGCCAGCATTGAGGGTGCGACTCCCTACGAGAGCCCTATTTAATATATAGTAGAATTATGCTCAATTTGATACAGAATGTGCGAAATTTCGCACTATCGATGTGCGAGGTAGCCGAAGCATTGCGAAAAGAAACGGAGCTGATAAAACTCCTAAAAATAGCAAAACCGAAAAAGTACAACTACATTAACTACATTCACTACATCACTAATAAAGAGTTAGTTAAGGCAAAAAAAGTTTGTAGTTTTTCGCTTCAAAAAAACTACAAAAAACTACATTCTATCAGAAGAAGTGTCCTAAAAACTACAAATAAAAAAGTGTAGTTTTGTAACATACTGAATAACAGCGTTGTAGTTGTGTAGTTAATGTAGTAGCCAAAACCTATATGGTATGATAGATTTAATGGATATCACAGACGAAGAACTCAGCTCCTATTTTAGGAGACTCATTCCTCTGCTGCAACGAAGGCGACCAAGAGAATGGGTGCCAATTGCCTCAATAGCCAATAACCCTAACAGGTTTATGGACATTGTGGTATGTATGAACAATCATAGATACTTTGATGACAAACAAGGGTTTAGTATGATTGAGATAAGTAATGACGACAAGTGTATTCGTATCATTCCTGACAATTTAGAGAGAATGAATAGAGATGAGAACTGTCGTTGGAAGTGGGAGTATATATGGGATAACAAATAATTGGTTATGATTGTAAGTTTGAAAGTTGATTCAAAAATGTATGCGGACTATCTCGCATACCTGTTTCCACCTGATGCTGATGGTGTTTTGAAGGTTACATCAGAGCATCTTTTGGGCAATCTTCTTATTTCTCATTGTCGAGAGGCTCCTCGACCTATTTTTAATACCGAAGAGAATCTTATGATAACTCTTCGACTACCACAGTGCGAGAGTACCCAAAACCTTCGCAATAAGTTCCTATATTATAATGCCGGGGATATGCTCCAACTGAACAAGGCTCTTCGTGCCGCTTTCGATCTGGACTTCATCGGCTATTATCGCAAAGGGCAAGCTGCCGAGTTCGCCAAGAAGGATATCATCGAGGCTTTTGTTACTTCTCGAAAACTTGTTTCTACGGATTGTGTCGATGCTCTTTATAAACGAGTCTATCGCCGTCAGCAACGAGAGGCTGCTACACTCGTTAAGAAACTGATACGAAAAGCATACTACATTGACGAGTCGATTGACACATCCGGATTGCCAAAATAATTTATAGCGAAATCGTAATTTTATCTCCGATTTAACAATGATACAGATAGTTAGAAAAGTTTTTATCAAGAGAGCTGACCTCGCTGATGCCGAGTGGTCAGAACTTCCGATTGTCCCGGCAAGTGCCACCATCAAAATAGAGGTGGTTCCCGAAGCTGCTGGTTTATTACAAACGAGCGAGCTCAAAGCAAAACTCTCTCGTAAGCACCCATGGTTACTTTGCAACCTAATCGTGAAGATCCTTCTCGATGATGGAGAAACCGTATCTTGCGGTACTGCCGATTTGCCTGTTCGGCTCTCAATCGAAAAGGCTACGACACTAGATGTAACCTTTAAGCACAAAACCAGAGCTGACATGTAGTCCTTTGTCGATGGTACATACGACTATACCTTTGTAAAAAAAAGAAAAGCTATGGTCGTACATAATCAAAACAACATTCAGCTAGCACTCGACATTCGTAGAGGGCAATGGCTTGTTGCAGATGCAGAATCTCTCTTGCCTATTGCCCTTGATTTTCTCTCTCGCAAAATGCCAGAGGTTGAACATATCGAGTTTGCTACTACATCTTTCTCGTCTGACCTCATAGGTCGTTCTAACCGAGGTGGAGATATTACCCCTCCTGATCAAAAGACTGTTGTCGTAATTCCGATCCACGGTACTATCACTAAATACGACACCTGTGCTGGTGTCGGTACAATGACAATCTCGTCAGAGCTCTTGCGTTTGGCCGCCGACCGAAACATTGTCGGTTTTGTACTGGATATTGACAGTGGTGGCGGTGCTTGTAATGCGATACCTCCTATGGTTGCAGCTATCAACAAAGTTCGCTCAATGGGCAAACCTATTATTGCTCATTGCGACTTCTGTGCTTCGGCTGCATACTGGATCGCTTCACAGTGCGATGCAATCTTTGCCGATAACTCGATGTCGGAGTTCGGATCTATCGGTGTGATGACACAGATTATCGATAACAGAGAGAACCGTTGTGGTGATAAAACTATTACTATCTATGCCACCGAGTCAAAAGATAAGAATCTCGCTTATCGCAAAGCTCTTGATGGCGATTTCTCTTTGATGCAAGCAGAAATGACTCCTATTGTTCAGGAGTTCCATTCTGCTGTTAAGCAAGGTCGTGCCAATATCAAAGCCGAGGAACCTGGTGTTCTGTCTGGTGCTGTGTTCCGTGCCAACGATGCCATTAACCTCGGTATGGCAAATGCCATATTGGACCTCGAAGGCTCTGTTGAGAATGTGTTTGCTCGTGCCACATATAAGTAATTCACATTAAATTTTAAGTTTTATGGATGTAAAAAAGTTTCTTAGCGACAGCAAGATGGGTAAGATGATTGCCCGTTTGTTGGGTAAGGAGGAGCTTGCGTTGGATACCAACGGCAAGCCTGTTCTTTCCGAGGAGGATAAGAACAAAATCCTCTTGATGTATGGTGAGGCTTTTCTTGAGAAGTTTGAGGCGATGTCTTTCTCTGCCGAGTCGGAGAACACTCGTGATCTCTTCGATGCAGCCCTCACACATGCTCGTAATCAGGTGGCATCTGAGAAAGATGCTATCATCAACCAGTTGCGTGCAGATCTTACAACTCTCGCAGCTGCTCCGGAGAGTGCACCTTCAGCAACAGCTGTTGGTACCGTAGCCGGTGATTCAAAGTTCAGAGCAAACATGGCTTTGGCTCACAACAAAATCGCTGATTCATTCAAGCGTTCTGGTGTTCTCGCAGAGAGTATGACTATCGATGTTGCTGACTTGAAGCAGGAGCTCGGAGCTTACTCTTCGCAGGGTAACAACATTGACATGATCAACGAGTTGTACCAGGCATTCACTACTGGTAAGAAGCTCGCTTGGAAGCCAGCTGTTACCGAGTACAAGGCTGTATCGGCACAGTCGGTTGGTAGTGTTGTACAGCAGTTCTCGAAGGAGTGGAATCCGAAGGGACAGGGCAAGTTCACTTTGCTCACAGTAAAGAACTATCGTCACAAGGTTGATTTCGCTATCGATCCTGCCGATGTTGGTGAGAGCTGGTTGTTCCATCTCTACGATGAGCGAAAGACTCCTGACCAGATGCCAATCACCCGATACATTGTATCGAACATTCTCATTCCTCAGATTGCAGAGGATTTGGAGTTGGTGATGACCGCTAAGGCTAAGTATGTCGAGGGCTCGAAGGAGACTTCGGCTACCATGGACGGTATCGAGACTCAGCTTGTCGAGGCTCTTGCTTCGGAGGACAAGAAGGGTATGAGCTTCTATAAAGATGCGACAAACCTTCTTGAAGGTGATGATGAGGCGGTGCTTAATGCCATCGACGATTTTGTCGCTTCGGTTGCTCCTCTCTATCGCTCTAAGCAGATGCCTATCTATTTGTCGGCTGACTTGTACTTGAAGTACAGACGAGCTTACAAGAAGAAGTGGGGCGCTGGCAGTGGCACCGAGAATCCTCAGTTCGGTACTGACCGTGTTGATTTCTCGAACTTCTATTTGGAGGTTTTGGACTGCCTCACAGGCTCTCCTATCTTCTTCAGCACACCTCGTGGTAACCTCGTTGGTTTGAAGCACAAGAATCCGCCACAGTTCATCTCGGATATCCAAAAGCACGACCGTCAGGTTCGCTTCTACTTGGAGTTCTGGTATGGTGTAGGCTTCTTGGTTGGCGAGGCCGTGTTCGCATATGTTCCTGCTGATTACACTCCTTCGGTAGTATCTACTCGTCAGGGAACTGCTGGTAAGTGGATTACATCGGCAACAGCTGCTGCAACTAACGAGGATGACGGCCCAGAGGGTGCATAGTTAAACCTTAAATAAAGAACGATTATGAGTAATTACAAGAAAATCAGTATCCCGAAGAATGGTGATGGTGCAGGTTGTGCCACTGCTAAATTCTCCGAGATCATCATCATCGATGTCGATGACATCAAGACAGAACCAACTCGCACTGTGGGCAATACCAGTATGGTAGGTGATTACGAGTTGGTTGAAGGCGCAAAGGCTGTGTCTATCTATGCCACACCTTCTTCAATCGAGTATATTGAGGAGCATGCAGGAGAGGCTGATGCTCGTGGTGTCAAGAATGGTATTGCTTTTGAGCACCCAGGAAACAGCAAAGAGATCAAGGGCTTCAATGAGGCCTATATGAATCGTGGCGTTGTTGCTATCGTCAAAGAGTGCGATGGCTCAGCAACAGGTCGCTCTCAATCCTTTGGCTCCAAGTGCAATCCGTTGTTCCTCACAACTGAGAGCACGAACAACAAGGAGGCTACCAAGCGTAAATTTACCTTTAAGCAGGAGGTTACCGACAAGTTCTTGGCTGGCGACTATAGCGGAGCCGAGCCTCCTCTTGCCGACAAACCCACTACAACAGGACAGGAGGGTGCATAATGGGTAAGCAGAATCCGAAGACTGCTGCGGTAGAGGAGACTACCTCTGCCGCAGTTCCGCCGGAGACTATCTCCGCAGATAACACCCCACAGTCCGAGTCGGAACAGTCTGCACCAAGCAGCCCGACATATCGAATAGTGGTTTGTGCTCACGAAGGAACCGAGGATCTTATTGCAAAGGCGTGGGCGAAAATGTGTGACGAGCCTATTCTTATCATTCCGATTGCGGAGGGTGACGATGACGCTCGTGCAATCCTTACCACGATAATCGCAAATTCTGATGTTTGCGATGACTTTGTGCTCGTTAAGGCAAACACGATTCCTTGCTCTCGTGTTACGATGGCCGACCTCTCTGTGCCGGTAGTCTATCTCGACAAGGCTAACAATGAGCATTATTCGCACCGCTTGCCAATGCCTTTCAATAAGGCTTTGCTAGTCGAGGCGTTTGGTGCAGAGGATTACCCAGATACCGATGAGGACGATGAGAAGTTCTTGCGTTCTTACGCCGAGAAAAATCTCTCTCGACCAATTCAGGTGTCGCATTACTTTGGTAATTACCTTACCGTTGTTCTGCGAGGTAATCCTTGCCCAGCTGTTATCGCCGAAGGTATCAAACGCAGGAAGTTCCTCTGTGCTAATGCCGTTGGCTTCAAGGCTGTCGAACCTTTTGTTGAAGCATTGTTGTCTAAATGATAGGTGTAATCCAAAAGTGGTTGATGTCGGGAGCCGAGGTTCAGGAAGGACTTCGGCTCCTTAACCAATATGCACCAAACAAACATCTTCATCGTCTTGTCTCGCTTCGCCCAGACAAGTTCCGCCCACTTCTCATACAGACTTTGTCTGCTTTAATACCAACAGCATCGGCTAATCTCATACAGCCGGTCATACACAAAATTACTTTTCGAGAGCAATGGTCGTTCCTTGATGACAACGACTGCCCAAATGAATTAAAGATCCTTGCTGCCGATAAAATCTCCGCATATAGAAATTATACCTCCGCACATCAACAGCTTTTTGAGTGTGTAACGGAGGAAGATTGCTTTTCGGTAGCGAAAAAGGTGGTAGAAAATTTCATTGAAAATCGGAAAATTCATTCCGAGTTAGCATATTACAAAGAACATCGTTCATTGCTTGGCAAGCACCCGATATTTGACGAGGTAAAACGCCTTGCAGAGTTAAGGGCGTTACCTATCACAGAGCTATTCAGACGCAAAACAAATCTTGAAGAGGCTATTTGGCGAATCCAAAGCGAATTGCGAAAAGGTAATAAGCCTCATCTGGACACAACGAGAGAACAGCGACTCCAAAAAAAACGAAGAGAGCTTGCCGAAGTGGAACGAATAATATCTGGTTATGGGACTATTCAACATCTGTGAACTGCTTAATAAGCCCAATGACTCTTCTCCATCACAAGATACCTCTCGTTCAACTTCGACTTGTGAAGCCTTCGAGAATATGCACATCGAGAAGGTTAATAGCCTGAAACAGCTAATGGGTAGAGTTCCTGGTCGTGGTGAGATTTATTTTTTATGGACGCTCAACTCGTTTAATGCTTTCACTTTTATTACCTATATCATTAAACACTTTGGCACCATTCGACAACTCACATTCTCGACCTACTCGATAAATGAACGAATACTTACCTCCTTGGTGCGATGGTATGACAAGGGGGCTATTGAAAAAATATATATCTGCATCTCCGACTCTATTCGTAGTCGAGTGCCAAAGGTTAATGACCAACTACAAGCGTTCTCTTCAACTCGTAATATCGAGATTGGCTATGCTTGGAATCATTCCAAAGTAACCCTAATACGAACAGACGAGCATTTTTTTGTTGTGGCTGGTAGTGGTAATTTTAGTGAAAACGCATTGAACGAACAATACATATTTTTGAACGATGAAAGAGTCTACAACTTCTTCAGCGACTGTATCTGCAATCGGTCTAACAGCAGAGAATAGAGAGCAACTACTCGCACTCGGAGCTCTTGGTTGGCCAGAACACGAAATCGCAGTCTATTTCGACTGGGATCCATCTCTCTTGCATCAAGAATTGGTTAACCCTGATAGCGAAATATCAAAGCTGCTCCTTCGTGGCAAATTGCAAAAGCGTGCCGAAATAGAAATTCGCCTAATGACCGATGCGATTGGTGGCAATCTTACTGCTGCCAAACAATTCTCCGAAGTTATGCGAGATAAGAGCTTCCAACTCTCCAAACTCGACTTGTATGGTGGTCCAGCTGACGAAGGTGCGATGGAACGCATACAAGCATATATAGATGGTGGTTGTAAAACTGATTTGTCGCCAGGCGAACAGTTGTATATCGACCTTCTTGTAATGATATACTCGCTTGATGGGCAACATGGCAAACGCAATACTATCCGTTTCCTCACTCGTAAACCCTTTGGCTTCACTTTCGCAAGGGCAAGCGACCTCTATGCAGAAGCGATAGAGATGTTTTTTGCCAATCGTCAAGTTTCCAAAGATGCGATGAGAGCCAAAGTTGCCGACCAATTGGATACGCTTCACGCAGCTGCTGTCGCCTCTGCCAAGACAACTCGTGACTATGAGGTTGCTGCGAACATCTTGGCGCAGAAAGCAAAGATCCTTCGACTCGACCAAGAAGACCCTGAGGTGCTGCCACCATCTCAATACCAAAAACAATTCCGTGTGCTATCCTTAACGCCTGAGTCGATAGGTCTTCCTTCTGCGAACCGCGATATTCTGGCTGCCCAAATAGACTCACTCAACCTTGATGGCAGTGTGCGAAAGCGTCTGCGTATGGAAGCGGGTATCGAAGATGTTGAAATTATAGAGTACTTGGAACATGTCGTACAGGAAGAAAGTTAAAGAAGAAGTTTCCGATATTGTAGATATTCAATATCAGAATAAATTTGCTCAAATAGCATCGTTGGTCGGGCCTTGTCGCCTTTTCGGTATTCTTGGCCGTGGCTCGGCTAAGACTACCGATATCCAAGTTGAGAGGCTTATCGACATTATGTACGATATGCCTGGTGCTCCTTGTGCTTGGGTGGCAGACACATTCAGCAACTTGACTGCGAATGTATTACCTGCCGTACTCGAAGGTCTTGAACGCAAAGGTTTTCGAGAGGGCGTTCACTATGTTATCGAGAAAGAGCCTCCTACATTTACCGACAAAGAAAAAGCCGATCTGCCAGATTGGCTCCGCCCGCATTTTTGGAAACCGTTTAACAAACTTGTTTCCTACAAGCGTACTATCATTTTCTTTACCGGTATGAATGTTCGCTTCGGCTCTCTCGATAGACCTTCTTCGCTTGCCGGAGCTTCGGTTGTCCACCTGTTCGGCGACGAGGCAAAATACTTCAAAGAAGAGAAGATTGCAAACCAACTTAAAGCCATTCGTGGCTATCGAGTACAGTATGGCCACTCTGTCTATTATCGTGGTGTTACTTTTACCTCTGATATCGCAGATCCTTCTCATATTGGCGAATATGATTGGATGCGAAAGGAGATAAAAAATATGAACATTGACAAAATCTTGCTCATAATGAAGACAGGCCTCGTCTATAACGAAGCTCTGCAAGAATATGTTGCTGCCAAACAACATTGGCGCAAATCTCCTTCCCCCGAAAACGCTCTTGTGTGCAAGAATAAACTTAAAACCGCCAATCTATGGAAGGCGAGATGGACAGAGCTGAGGCGTATGGACGATGCAAGAACCTTCTTCCTTCGAGCATCGAGTTATGTCAATGTAGATATCCTGACGGAGGGTTGGTTTGCTGATGCTATTGCCGCAGATCTGAACGACCTCCATACGGCGATTCTATCGTGCCGACCATCGCTTAAAAGCGGTGATCGTTTCTACGCCTCGCTTGGGGAGCAGCATTTCTACAAAGATGGTATCAACGAAGATGCATACGACCAAGTTGGTCTACTCGACAAAGAGGACTGTCGTGTGCTTAAATATGTCAATTTGCACAAACCGCTCCAACTTGGTATAGACTTCGGCAATATGTGCTCTTTAAGCATCGCCCAAGATGATCGAGTTCAGGGCAAGGATTGTCTTCGTATTGTGAAGTTCCTATATACGCTGGCCCCCGAATATCTCGTGGATCTTGGCGAGAAATTCCGAGAGTATTTCGCTCCTATGGTCAACAAAACCGTCTATCTCTATTATGATCGTGCTGGCAATAGTTACCACAAAGTGCAAAAAGACCAGGCTAGCGAGTTTAAGAAGGCGATTGAACGAGATAGGAATGGAGCTCGAACTGGTTGGAATGTGATTATGGAGTCTATCGGTCAGGGCAACATTGGACAACCGGAGGAGTATCATTTCATGCAAACACTCCTCTCTGGTAGCAATCCTCGATTGCCAAACATCTTGATTGACTACTATGCTGCCAAGCATCTTCGTCAATCATTAGAGGGTGCCCGGACAAAAGTTAAATCAGGCGTTGTGTTCAAGGATAAGAGTAGCGAACACCTACCTATCGACCAGCTCCCATCTCATTCAACAAATCCTTCGGATTCGTTCAAGTATTTAGTTATGACTAAACAGCGACGCCGAATAGCCAAGGGAAAAGTTCCTGTTCCTTTGGCCATTGGCGATCCGCAGTTTGGCAAATAGGTATTTTGTTTCACAAAATGTATTCACCCTGCAAAGATGTTTTGCAGGGTTTTTCGATATATACTCATTCCAGAGTCTCTTCTGCTTTGGTTGGAATTATGTGTCAGTACACGCACCATTCTATATCCACCCTCGGTTCTTGCCCTATTCAGATACAAAGGAACAACGCCGCTTTTCACCTGTTCAATGAACCTCGACAATTTTTTCAAGTCTGTCGATGAAGAAATTTACCTGACGGCACTCTGAAGAAATTTCATCAAAAAAATTTCGAGAACCCTTGCAAGCAGGTCTATTGGTGCTTCGCATTTATGCTTACTGTGTAAAGGCGGTGTCGAATTCCTGTATCAGAAAGGTTCACGAAACGAGGCTGGACGATAGTTCAATGGTTCTTTGACATACTGACAAACAATTCATCGAAGCCCGATGAATAGACTCCGAAACAAATATCGAAAATAGATATAAAGGTTACTCACTCGGCAGTCCGATAGAGCCGAGAAAATCAAACTCTAAAATTCAAAAGTTATGTATTCAACCGAAGAGATTAACTCAATCGTGGCAACTATCCACGAGCAACTGAAAGCCACCACGCCAATCGCAGTGCGTTGGTCGTGGGGCATTAGCAAACAACAGGCGACACTCTACGAGGATAAGCCCACTCTTGCCCTGCGTGTAAGCGGAGCATTGCATAAGGGGTGGGTTTTCATTTCCTACGATAGAGCCTCCGACCTCTACGACATTAGTATCGTATCGCTGAAAGGCGAATGTAAGCACAAAGTCGAGGGGGTTTATTTCGATGATATGGGCAAAGTTATAGACGGCATTATCGAGCGAGACCCCTGCGCCACCGATGAAGAATATATCAAAATCGCAAAGGCTGATACAATTCGCAAATTGTCAGCCTAACAACACACCCCAAGCCGATGGGGGCAGACATCGGCACAATTTTCTAAATCTTAAAAACTAAATCGTTATGAAAAAGACTGAAAAGACAACTGCTACAACCGTAGCAAAGGGAGCAAACATCGAGAACATTGCACCAAAGACCGCAACCACAGCGGAACAGACACCAACCACCGCAGAACAGCCGACACCACAAGCCGAGCCAACTGCACCAAAGCAGACACCCCCTGCAACCCCCGACAAAGAGAAGACTTTGAACGAGGCAAAGCAGGTGCTTGAACTTTCCAAGCGTATCGAGGAGTTAGAGGCACAACTCAGAAAAGAACCTCAAACAATCGAGGAACGCATCGAGTACTACGAGCGTAAGCAGGTACTAACGGAGCGATACAAGAAACTACACGAGCAGGTGCGAAACCTCGACAATCTCCGAGCACAAGTCATTGCCGGCAATCTCGAAGCCGATGACTTTGAGGATAGAAAAGAGTTCTATCGCTTGCAGTTGATTGTGCCGGGATATCGAAATGAAACTGCAATCTCAATCGGCAACCAGGCACTCATCGACTATGTGCTCGACCTCCTCAAAAACCGAATGCTCGAAAAGGCAAACGAGTTGCAGTCCGAAATTGCAGCTTAACACCAAGCAGGGGCGGATATCCGCCCCTCTTTCAAATGTTTAATATCTAATATATAATAAGACTATGACACCAAACAACCCAACCCCGACCAAACTACAAGAAAAGAGAGCCATTCTCATAGAGTTATCCCAAAAGGCAAAGCAACTGCGACAGGATAAAATCAACAACGCACAAACCACCGAAGAGGCTGCTTTTTGGTCTTCTCGCACTATCAACTATATGCTCCTCAATCACATATACAAGAGTGAGAGAGTGAGGTTTGAAACCTTCAAAGAGTGGAAATCGCAGGGGGCAACAATCAAGAAAGGAGCAAAGGCTACTATCATATGGGGGCAACCTCGACAGGGCATTGCAACCCTCGAACAGAAATTGCAGAAAGACCCCCACTCTTCGCCTGTTGATGATATCGCAGTAGAGGAATACGAGTTCTTTCCTTTGTGCTATCTATTTTCCGAAGATGATGTATATTTCACAAATGCCGAGCAGGACAATGCACACGAGGCAGAGCCGACCTCTGCTCCTGTTGAGCCTGTGATAAGTGATGACACCTTCGATATTATATAAAGATATGGGCGGTTTTGCACTCTTATTCCTTATTATCTTATTGGGTGTTGCATCGGCTAACGCAAGCAACAAATAAGAAGCGGAGTGCATCGGGCATCGGTAGAAACCCACCGAAAATCGGTGGGCGCCGGCAAGCGGTATCTCCATTAACTCGACAGTCTTTGACTGCCGAGTTTTTTGTTTTGCCTTGGTGTGTAATATAAGGCAAGCCCAAAACCATTCCGATATCTGTTGTTTACTTTGAAGCCTCCATTCCGTTGGACTCTTTGAGCCTCTACATTGCGACAAATCAAAGGGTTACAATAGGTGTTGCGATGCAACAATTATGTTTATGGTGGGATTTTGCACTGCGTGCGTTTTCAAAATAGGAGTCGCAGGGCGACACTCGTGTCTATGGTGGCATTTTGCCATATATCACCTTTTTGCGTGTTTGCGACCGCAAGTGTTCGAGAGGGCGGGGCGGGGTTAAATTTGAGTGCGTCTCGGCGTTTTTGACAAAACGCCGAGACAACAGCCACAAATTCAAATACTTAATGAATTTATGGGGTAAAAAAGGTGTAAAAAATCCGCCTTTTTCTTGAAAAAATCGGCTTTTTTGGCTCGTGTAGCCAAAAAAGGTCAGCGGTATCTTCGCCCTTCGTACCCTGTCCTTTGTTACGGAGTTCTTCGATGTAATTTTGTACTATGAAAGTTTATGATGCAATAAAGGAGATGCGCCGCTTATCAGCCGAGAACCGACCATTCAGTTTCTCCTTTATGTCGTGCAACTTAACTGACCGCAGTAGCGAGGGCGTTGTAACTGTTCGTAGAGCGAAATTGCTAAAACGAGAGTGTGTGGCACACCACAAACACGCAGATATGGTAGAGGCTTACATTGACCTTGATACGATGGAGAGCCGAAGGTTTTACCAACCATTACTGATGTATTTTAATGGAGAAAAATGTGTATTACAATGAGTAGTATAAAACAAATATCAGAACATTCATTTGCAGCACATCTGAACGATGGCCAGGTGCTGACTTTATCTAATCGCCGAGAAGATGATATCAACTCGGTGCTATGGAGCGTTGGTCGCTCGTATAATTGGGAAAACACCCCTCATGCCATTGGTGATTTTCGGATCGTGCCGTATGGCCCGAATAATCTTTTGCCAAGCGAGCTTCGCTCAACTGTTGATGACAACAATCTTGCTCCGGGCATTATTGAGAGACAGTTGGGACTCCTCTTCGGTCAGGGAGTGTTCTTGTATCAACTTGCTTTCGAGGATGGAGAGATTAAACACCTTTGGCAACAAGATAACGAAATCGAGTCGTGGCTGTCTGATTGGGACTTTATGTCTTACATCAAAGGCATTACCACAGATTATCTCTATCTCAAAGGCTTCTTCAATGCGATATATCTAACGAGAGGTCATCGCCTCGGCTCCGCTCCGAAAATTTCTCACTTGGAGCATATCCCGGCAAAGAACGCTCGCCTCGAATGGGCGGACAGCCGTAAATTGTCAGATGTGAAGCATATCCTCGTAGGAAACTTCGAGCAGAATTGCTTTGATACAGGCATACAATCGTTCCCGGTCTATGACCGTAGAAACCCAGCTCGATACCCTGTGTCTGCGGCATACAATAGCACATATTCTTTCTCACGAGATTTCTACTCGGTACCGCCTTATTGGGGTGCTCTTCGTTGGATTGTTCGTGGCTCGGAGATACCTACTATCTTCAAGTATGTAACCGATAATGGCCTTAATCTTGCCTACCATGTTCATTCTCCATTTGAGTATTGGGAAAACAAGAGAGAGGTGATTAAACAAATGCACCCAGAGTGGAGTGAAGCACAAGTCGAGAAACGAATTGCTGAATTATCTACTCAGTTACTCGAAGACCTCACACATGTCTTGTCGGGCAAAGAGAACGCTGGTAAATTCTTCCACACCGTTGATATTACCGATGAAACAGGTGCAACTCACACTTGGAAGATTGAGGCAATAGACCAGAAAATCAAAGACTTTGTCGATAGCCAGTTGAAGATTGCGGAGGCTTCTTCGTCTGCGATTACCTCTGGAATGGGACTCCACCCTTCATTGTCGAATGTTATGGTAAATGGCAAGCTGGCAAGTGGCTCGGAAATGTTGTATGCGTTCCGTTTGCACCTTCTCTCGAATGTGGCCATTGCAGAACAGGCTATATTGGAGCAGATTAACCAAGCAATCGCCTTCAACTTCCCTAAGAAGAATTTACGACTCGGCTTCTATCACCAATCGCTTAAAGCAGAGGAGGCTCTGTCATCGTCTGACCGCATTAAAAATCAAGAGTAACTATGTTGTTCAATAAAAACGAGAACGGTGCAGTAGAGCTGTACGAATTGACAGGAACATATTGCCCAAGCAATAACTTTGAAGCCATTTTTGGCGAACTGAACGATGCAGCTCGTGAGGTTGCCAACCTCGTAGGCGAAGAGGTTGTGTCGGCAGCAAAAGATGCGTATGCCGAGGATAGCAACGCAGAGTTGGTAAAGGCTGTTCAACTGCCTATTGCTTGTCTTGCGATGATGCGATATTTTAGACAGACAACGGTTTTGCATCAAGACTCTGGGCGTAAGATTACTGCTGGCGATGACGAGAAAGTTCCTTTCGAGTGGATGATAGACCGAGATGATAGAGCAATGCAGGAGAAGTACTATCGTTCTCTTGATGCACTCTTTGCCTATCTCGAAAAGAACGAAATCCAAGGTTGGAAGGAGTCTTATTTGAGGCGTAATATGCAGTTCTCAATAGTGAAGGATATTCACACCTTCGAGTCTGTATATCCAATCGAGCAATCGTACTACCTATTCTTTATGCTCTTGCCTCTGATTGTCGAGGTGCAGACGACCAAGCTAAAAAAGGCCTTGGGCGATGCCTGGGAGCGTATCAGTAAAGACACTGTTGCTAGTGAAGACGAAGCTTTGCTCTACTGTGCTCGTAGAGCAGCTGTGCTCGGAGCTCTTGTAATCGCTGTTGAGCGATGGTCGATTGAGGTCTTTCCTCAATCTATTGCAAGACGCTTTATGCCTACTTATCAGGGCAATAGAGCTAATAAAACGGCTTCTACCGAGGAGATGGAGTGGTATCTCAACAAACTCAAACAGCAGTCTAATGAGGCGATGCAGGATTTACTATCTGAGGTTGCAGGACAAAACAGATACGAGGACTATCCTTTGTTGCCTGAAAACAAGCGTTCAAACAAGTTCTTTAATGGAGGGTGCTAAATGACGACTATTGAAATTTCGGAAACAGGAGCAAAGTGTTCTATCCCTTCGTCTTGGAATGAACTAACCTCTAAACAGGTGTGCCATATCATTCAGTTATACGATAAGTGCCAGAGGCTTGGCTGGTCTTTACTCGACTTCAATGTCCGAGTTCTCTACTACCTTATGGGTATGAAGTACGATTGGAGAAGTGTACGATGGGAGAAGCTTGCGACAGAGGAGGCTATTGCTCAACGCAACTCCAACATCTATACTCTTTGCGAGAATTATCTCGGTTGGCTGTTCGAGGAGCGAGAGGATAACAGAGTGATGCTTGCATACTCCTCGATAGTCAATGCTTTGCCATCTATTAAGCCCGGACTATTCCGCCGTAGGCTATATGGCCCAGCAGATGCATTGCAGGATCTCTCATTTGGAGAGTTTCGATGTGCAGCCACTGCTCTAAATACATTCTTCAAGACACAAGACCCTAACGATATCGACGAGTGTATAGCCCATCTTTACCGTGTTCGAACAAAAAAACCTAATCGAGTAGGCCGATTTGTCGAAGATGTTACCAATGTGAATATCGAGGCTTGTTGTCGCAGAACAGCTCGATTAAAGAGTTGGCAGAAAACTTTGATTATGTTGTGGTTTGCTTCGTGTATTCACTTCCTGCAAACGGGAACGATCCAACTCGATGGCGAAGATGTAGAACTCTCTCGACTCTTTTCGGGAGGCAGTGGCTCAAAAGGCGAGTTGTCGAGTAATTGGCAAGACCTCGCTATCGAGATTGCACGAGAAGGCTCTATTGGCAACATCGAGAGAGTGAATGAGGAGCCTCTGTACTCAATCATCAGCATAATGTGGCATAACTATAAAGAGAATAAGCGAAATGAAAAGATTGGAAAATCTAAATAAACTGACGACATATCTTACAGGCTTGCGTGTGCCTGATATGGATATTAAACCTATTCGAGTTGTCGATGAGGTACAAGCAGCTTCTCGCTTGGCTATGCGACACGGCGTGCAGATCATCGTTGCACGCCCAGAACTCAAACAAGAAGGAGACTCTGACTCTTATACCACAGAATATAGTACCGCTATATTTGTGGTTGAGAAGATTAAGGGTGCAAGCGTAACCGAGGAGTCGGAAGACACCCAATTCAACCACTTGGTCAATATCGCTTGCAATATCTTGGGTAAGATAGAAGACGATATATCCTCTTGCAGTCCGGAACTGATGGGACTTGACCTCGTTGGCACAGAGCTCTTCCCAGTTTCGTCTATCTTCGGAGGTTGGAATGGCTACTCAATGGTACTGGCTTTCAGATAAGCACTTTCATACGATTTAGGAATTTAGTAGGTCAAAATTACTGCCGTGAGGCAGAGATTAGACCGGGCGTCACGACAAAATCGTGGCGTTTTTTTTGTGCTATACATCTCCATCGGCGGCGATATGTAAAGCAAATGGCACTTTTCTTTACATATCGATAGCCTTATGCTCAAAATTTGCGATTTTTTGAGCATATAATTTGTTTAGGAAGTTATCTTCCCGAACAAAGGGCGAATAGATTAGCTTTTAATTTTGGCAATAAAAGAAAGAAATAAACGCTATTGTATTCAAGAAAAGAAAGTAATATACTATGTGCCAGCACTTTGCTTTCTTTTTAATCTTTTCACAGAAAAAAAAGAAAGGGCATAATAACACAAAACATTTGCTTGCAACATTACTTGCAACATTGGACAACCTTATTCTATATTATACTACGAAGCGTGACAACGATAGCGAAAAATCATTATATTTGTAATCGTAATTCCTAAATTTTAAGAGTATGAAAAAGATTTTCGTTATTATGTTGGCCACTCTGTTTTGTGGCTCGGTGTTCGCTCAGACACAGAAATCGTATTGCCAAATCGTTGGTACTGCAAAGGGATTGAAGCAGAACGAGGTTACTGTTGCGATTGACTTTGGTCAAGAAGATGCGATGCGTAAGAATGCCCTCGGAGGCTCTGCACTCCGAAATCGCCTTGTTGATGAAAACGGAAAGCCAATGCTTTTCAACTCGATGGTCGATGCTATGAACTTTATGGCTGGCTTGGGTTGGAAGTTCGAGGCAGCCTATGTTATCTCTATGCCTAATCCGATGGGCGGAGCGCAACATGTTTATCATTGGCTATTGAGTAAAGATATCACAGCCGGCGACAACGCTGTTGAAGGGTTAAAAACGCAGGGACAGTACAAACAAGAGAACCCTGCAAACTAATCTTGTCAACCACAATCTTCATAGGAGGAACGAAAAATTTTCGCTCCTCCTATTGTTTTTTCAAAAAATCTCCTTACCTTTGTAGTGCTTAATACATAGAAAGGTGTGGAGACGCACCGAAAACAAGGTGCATTTTTTGTGCCTACATATATTAAATTCAGCGGTATTTCACCCCGTGCCATTGCCGTAATAGCGTGGCGAACACCTTTCTAAGTGTATTAAGCAGCGGGTAAGAGGAGTACCGCTGTTTTTTATTCCTCAAACAAATGCTTAATACACATTATGTCAAACAAATCAGAAGAGCGTAAAACCTTACGCACCGATTGGAAAGAACTCCCAATCGACAAAGAACTCTCGCAAATTCTTTTGCAGATTGCCAATGCCAGAGCTGCATTGCTCAACTATCTCGAAGCAATCCCGGATAGAGCTACTTACGACTCGTACAAGGATTGTGTCGGCACAGCAACAGATCATCTCGTCAATGCTATGATGGAGATGGGTGGCGACCTTATGGCTCAGCAAATCGTAGGTAAACTTATCGAAGAGAAGTAGCCCTATGAAACGCAGATTGAAGTATTGGGCGATACGCACGCTCGGACGCAGATATTTATTGCTGAACTGGAAGGATAAGTTGTCGCTTATTTGGCTTGCCGTCTCTTTTTTCGCAATAGTGGTTGTTGCCGAAGCAGAGGACTGGCGGATTTTATTCGCTGCCACTGTTAGTCTTGTACTCTCGGCTATCAGGTCTTATCGAGTGATGGAAGACTTGGATAACCCTGTAATATAAGTTTAGTTACATTTCACTTTAATTCCTAATCAAGAAAACGCTATGAAACAGATTTTAGTTTACGAAATTTCGGTAGAGACCGAAGAACACAAGGAGAGAATGATTGCCGAGATTGAGTCGGTACTCGGTATGCGACCTACAAGAATTGAGGAGCGTAACGAATAATTGAATAATTTTTGTTAAATTTGTACTCACAAAGTCAACTGCATTATGGGACTGATTGAAACGATAGGCTTGATAATAATGCTAATAATAGCCCTTGCACTCTGCTTGGTAATAGTAGTGTTCTTCGTTGCTGCTATTCTATTTATAGTAATGTTTTTTATCACATTTGTCTATCTTCCACTCAAAGAGAGAAGACGGGGTAAGCAATCATAGATCCCAAAAAATATGTCCTTTTGTAGCCACCTTCGGGTGGCTATTTTTGTTGCATAAAAGCAACAAGCAATGCCAATTAAGCAAAGATTTGTGAAATCAATCCTTGAAGACGAGAGCAAACGCCTTATGAGAAATCAGGGACTTGCCCTCGGACGAAAGTTGTCGATGCGTACTGGCCGACTCTTTAATACTCGCCAAACAAGTGTTACAGGAGGAGCCGATATGGACGGACAGCTCTCTTTTTCGCACACAATATATCAGCGTTTCCTTGATATGAAGCGACTGCAATATAAGTCGAAGGAGGTACATCGTAATCGCAGAATACACAATCGCTTTGTGTTCGGCCACTACTCGTCTATCGCTGGTCGCTTGATGTACGACCTCACAGACGAGATTGTTGCTACAATCAAAGAAGAATTAAACTCAGCAGAATAATATGGCAAAGACAATTCGTGATGAAGACTTACGCTTAAACATTATCATCAACGGTGATAATGGCCGTAAGCAAATCGGAGAACTGGAACGAGCTCTCCATGATACCAATGCAAAACTCGAAACGCTATACGAGAAACGCAAAAAGTTGGAGGGGCAGGGCAAACAAGATACTCAGGCGTATCGCAGTCTATCTGCTCAAATTGGTAAGACTGAAAAGGCCGTTGATGGTTATCGAGAGAAACTCGCTGCGCTCCATCGTCAGCAGTCCATTAACACAATGACTCTGTCGGAGCTAACCTCTCACATCAACCGTGTTCGTGCACAGTTGTCGAAGGTAGATCCTGGCACGCCATTGTGGAAACAACTCAACGCAGAGTTGAAAAAGTCAAGTGCTCGACTTGCGGAGCTTCGTGCACAGGCAAAGGTAACAGGTGGCACGATCTGCACAATGGCAGAGCGTGTTAATAGATATATTGGTCTTATTACGGCTGGCTTTGCTTCGCTGACAGCAGTATTCTCTGGCGTGTCTCGTGCAAAACAAGCATTTCAGGAGTGGGACGAGTCTATTGCCAATGCGATGAAGACGACACAACTCTCTCGCAAAGAGATATTGGAACTCGACAAGGACTTGAAGAAATTGGACACTCGCACTTCACAGAACGACCTGTTGGGACTTGCTCGTACTGCTGGTAAACTCGGCATTGAGGGCAGGGATAATATCTTGCAGTTCGTAAGTGCTGCCGACAAGATTAATATAGCTTTGAGCGAAGACCTTGGCGATAATGCCGAAGAGGCTTTGCGTGAGATTGGTAAGCTGGTAGATATATTCAGCCTTGAAACCGATTATGGCATAGAACAGGCTATGCTCAAAGTCGGCTCGACTATAAACTCTCTCGGCATGGCTTCTACCGCAAACGAGGGCTATATTGTGAACTTTACCAAGCGCATTGCTGGTATTGCTCCTAATGCCGACATCTCTATTGATAAGGTGCTCGGTTTGGCGGCCACTCTTGACAAGTACGGTCAGATGAGCGAAACTGCTGCTACTGCAGTAGGTCAGACCATTACTGGTATGTACAAACGCACAGAGGAGTTTGCTCGTGTCGCTCGTATGAGTTTCGGCGACTTTAAGAAACTCTTGGAGGAGGATGCAAACGAGGCATTCTTGCGAGTATTGGAGGGTATGAACCGGGGAGGTGAAGGCATGACTACCGTTGTTCAGGCCCTCGACTCGTTGCATCTTAACGGTCAGCGAGCCTCTACTGTTCTCGGATCATTGGCAAAACATTCTGACGAGCTTCGCAATCAACAGCTGTTAGCAAACCAAGCTTTTGTTGATGGAACATCTGTCATCGAGGAGTATAACATCAAGAATGAAACCGCCACAGCCATTATGGAGAAGCGAAAGAAGGCTGTTTTGGACGAGGCGGTAGCATTGGGGCAAACGCTCACCCCTGCGATAAATGTTTCGCTCTCGGCGAGTACTTGGCTACTCAAAGGTATGAGCGCACTCGTAACAGTTGGCATTAAGTATAGGTCGATATTGTTTGGGCTGGCTGCTGCTTATGCTACCAATGTCGGGCTCAAAAAGGCTCATGTTGCCTGGACTAAATTACAAGTGTTCTGGACTAAAGCCCATAGAATTGATTTGATTAAGGAGGCATATCATCTTGATGGGGCTACGCGCTCAACAATGGCCCTCAGTGTTGCTAAAAACTTGCTCGCCGGCAATGTTAGAGCAGCTAGTGTGGCGTTTAAGAGTTTTTGGGCTTCCATTGGCCCTATTGGCTGGGCGACAATGGCTGTCGGAGCGTTGGTCAGTGTGATATCAGCATTACGAGGACGAGCAAAAGAAGCAGCAAACTCTATGGGAGCCGTAGAAAGAGCTGCGAAAGGGCTTGATGAGGCGTTAAAAGATAACGACTATGGTCTAGGTCAAAATATACTAACAATTAAAAGATTAAGTCAAGAATGGACTACTCTCGGAAATAATCTTGAAGCAAAGAAGAAATTCATCAAAGACAATCAATCCGCCTTTGATGAATTGGGTGTAGAGGTTTCAAGTGTATTGGGAGCAGAACAATTATTTGTACAGAACACTCCGAAGTTTATAGAAGCAATGAAACTTCGAGCCCAAGCTTCGGCTGCGAAGAAACTTGCGGAAGAGTATTATTCCAAGGCGGCACAAGCTGCTCTTGCCAAACAAACTGCCGAGAAAGAGTATAACGACATGCCGTTCGAACAGACACATACTCCAATAACTGAGTGGGTGGACATGGATGGTCGAGTGCATAAGACTGGAGGACATCTCTCTAGCGAAGCTTCTAAAAAGCAATCTGAAATAAGGAGTCTTGCAGCAGAGGAAGCAACAGCCAACAAAACAGCGGATGCCTTTTTCAATCTGGCGGCAGCCAAAGATCTTGCGGCAAATGCTATTATTAAAGAAATATCACCCAAACCTGCTGGTGGCGGTAATGGGGGAAACGGTGGCGGCGGTGGTGGCGACTACCAACAAAAATGGTCTCTAAACTCCGATGAAAAGTTCTTGCAGAAGCGTCTTGCATTGAAAAAGGAGTATCAAACCTCCGAAACTATGACAGAGGAGGAGTTCAATGCAAAGTTGCTCCAATTGGAGATTGACACATTGAAGGCTCGCTTGGCAACGAATGCGGACTCTGGTGCAGATCGAGTTGCACTCGAAGAAGACCTTGCGGACAAACTTATTCAGCAAAAAGAACGAATGAATAAGGGTGTTGAGCAAGCTGAGAAAGAGACTGAACGACTCGAAAAAGAGTGGACAAAATCCATTGAAGATGAAGCTCGCAAACGAGAGAAGATTGAGATGGATGTTGCCGAGATGAGTGGAGATCGCATCGCCATCGAGAATGCGAAGTACGAAAAGTTGAAGCGAGAGTATGCTGGGAACGCACGAGCGTTGGAGGCTCTCGAAAAGGCGCACAAAGCTCGATTGGCGAAGATACAACTCGAAGCAGCTGACAAAGAGATTGACACTCGTAGAGATGCGTATGAGATTGCTCGTGTGCAGATGCTCAACCGTCATCGTCAAGAAATGGAAACCTTCTCTGGCAGTGAGCGTGCACGCCGAGAGAAACGCAAAGAGCATTGGGCTGAACTAAACGCTCTCGATGAGAAGTATCTCAACGAGATGATTGCTACTCTTACCAACCTTGTGGATAATGCGCAGGTGGGAGATATTCAAATCGGCGTTGAGTTGTCAGATGCGGACAAAGCGAAGCTCTTGAAGCAGATTGAGGATCTTCGTCAGCAACTCGACAAGCTCAAAGGAACATCGGAAGAGACCGACACAAAGTCGGGCGGAGGATCACTCTTTGGACTTTCACAAGACCAATGGACAGATATGTTCAGTGGCAACATTGAAGGTTGGCAAGAGTGGGCAGATAATATCGCAACTGTTGTTGGCAGCATGGGTGACCAGGTTATGTCCATATGGGGAAAGGTCGATGACTTTATGGCTGCCAAAGAAAAGGCTCAGCTAAAGGAGTACGAGAAAAATAATAACAAGAAGAAAAGTGCTCTCGAAAAGCGATTAAATGCCGGGCTTATAACCGAAGCTCAATATAATTCCGAGATAGAGGCGATGGACGCTGAATATGAAGCGTATCAGGAAGAGTTGGCTTTGAAGCAGGCGAAACGCCAAAAGGCAATGAACCTCACTCAGGCAATTATAAACACAGCTGTCAGTGTAACTCAAACCCTCGCCCAATGGGGATTACCTTGGGGACTTATTCCTGCTGGTATTGCAGCAGCAATGGGAGCCGCAGAGATTGCGCTCATTGCTTCGCAGCCTATTACAACTGGAGCAGAGGATGGAGGACCTATCGGCGTTCGTCGAGCGCAAGACGGCAAGCCATTCCGGGCACGCCTCAATCCTAATCGACGAGGCTTTGTGTCATCGCCAACAGTGTTAGTGGCCGAGAACGGTACCGAGTATGTAATGCCGAATGAGGCTATTCAGAACCCAACCATTTATCCGTTGCTGTCAGCAATGGAGACAGCTCGTCAGAATGGCACGCTCGATACGCTTGACTTCTCTGCAATATACTCGCCTCGTACTGTTCTGGGCAGAGCAGGTGGCGGATATGTCGGTGATGTAGTATATCCAGGTTTTAATGCGTATGCAAGTTCTTCGTCTAATGATCCTGCTCTCCAACAGGTACTTGTAAAATTGCTAGAAAGACTGAATACGCCTATCGATGCGAAAGTATATATGTTGGGGCCGAATGGTATAATTGAGCAGACGGATAAATACAATAAAATCAAATCAAAAGCAAATATCGGAGGATGATAGAGGTTATAACAAAAAGTGGAGTTTCACTGGACTTAAAGGCTGGTGTTGACATTGAATACACAATAGAACACCCATTGTTAGAGTCAGATAATATGCCTGTCGGCATATCGACTACGATAACTTTCCCATTGAGTTTACAGAATAGGAAAGCATTTGGTTTGTGGTCTGGGGTATTAGTCGGTCCCCAGAACACAAACATTCCTGTAAGTATCCTAATCAACGGAATTGCAGTATTAGAGGGAGAATTGGTGTTCATTAGTGCGAGTGATGGAGAAATCGAATACTCGTTCAAAGGAACAGAACTGCCCGATTTTATCAGAGGAGAATTGCACGAATTACCTGATATCGACATTATTTCCAAATGGAACACTAGTCTAGTCGGTGAGTGTAATAAAACTGGCCGAGAGGATATTGCTTTTCCTGTTATGATTAGAGAAACATTTGTTGCAGATTGTGAGCTTCAAATCGGCACAGGAACAATATACCCATCTGCCTCAAATGGATATAGTATTACTAACGCAGAGTGTTCTAGGGTTGATAAGTTTGTTAATTTTACAGCATCGGTAAATGGTAGTACTGCCGTAGTAAAGGTTTTATGGCTAATACAAAAAATGTTTCCAGATATTATCATTGACGATGATATATTGGAGACTCTTTCAAAGATGGTTATTGTTGCTCCTAACGATGTTACTGTTACAGAGTTCTTGGATATCTACGAAAATACATACGATGAAGGAGATAGAAATATTCTCAGGCTGTCAAAAGCTCTGCCAAAAATGTCTTGTGCAGACTTTTTGTCAAATGTTTTGAAAATGTTTGCGGCTAGTATATATCCAGTAGGACGATTTTTTTACATGAAATCTGCAAAAAACATATTGGAGGAATCTTCGTCAGAGGATTGGAGTGATAAAATTTGCAGATGCACCGCCATAAATACGAGGGAGGCTCAAGCGTATGAAGTCAAGTATGCTAACAGCCCGGATTCGAGCGAAGATAATGTTTCGGTAGAAGCCGAAATAAATGAATTTGCTACGGTGGAGGAGATGTTAAACTATTTCAAAGAAAGTCCATCACTTGTAAATGCAAAAGTTGTAGGCAATCCTGATGTATTTTCAGGAAAGAAAGTAGATGTAAGTATTCTCTACGAAACAGGTTTTAATATTACGGATATATATTGGACTTGGATCGGTCCATTAGTTCCACACCCTATTATAGATAATTGCAATCATATTGGAGTCAAAGGCACTATAATAGACGCAAAAATCGAAGAAACTTTCAGCTACGACATTGGATTTAACTGTGTTAGATGTGTTCCGGTGCATCGTAGAACGCCCACTGAAAAAGCACTTGGAATGAACGATGGTGTAAAATCAATATGCCCGATTCTTTCTTTTCCAAATATAGAAGGAGAGCGTTCTTCCGATGTATTTATAGGTTTGCTCATTCATAATCAACTCCTTGCCTATGGAAACTGCTACGCAACGGACACTCAAAATGTGGGCGTTGAAACCTCTAATGATTTAAGCATCGGAATTAATGGTGAAAATGGACTATACAATAAATTCCACAAACAACTTTCGGAGTGGATTACCCAAAAAAAGCATATATTCAAAGTCGAGTTAGATCTTAACATCAACGATATTTGCAATCTGGACATTAGCAAAAAAATAATGATCAACAATCAATTGTTCATTATCAAGAGTCTAACCGTGAGAATAAATACAACAACTGGAATTAACCAAAGTGAAGCAGAGCTAATAGAAATATAGTGTCCTTTCATACTCTATAGATGGCTCCTAAATTTGCATAAACTTCAAGCTTATGGCTATATCAGAACACGCTAAATCATTATTCTCTAAAAACATGGAGGATATTTCGCTTAATCTTAATGGAGAGGCGAAAACCCCTATTGTTGTGCATCACAAAGATTCTGACACAATAGCATTTACTTTGTTTGCTGTAGACGACAAGGTTTCTATTCATACCTCGGATATCGTAAATAACTATGCGACATCATATGAACCACATATTGAAGATGGCGGAGAGCGTTATTCAGCAATTGATGAAATCAGCATACAATCAAGAAACGAGACAGACGAAGCTACGGTTTGGTCACACAGAGTTCCTACCATTTTTGGTGGATACGACAAGTTGAAGATTGCAGATGAATATGACTTTTTAAGCCACAACTTCCTCACTTGGCGACCACAAATTGAATATGTTGTGCCAGGCGTAAAACAGCAATTGTCGTTTGTATATTGCGTGGAGGATGTAGGTAGTGATGAAAATAGCCGATACCTGTGTATGAAGATTTATTTTCAGACTACATCTCCTATTTCTGTTCGATTACACGATCTTTCGTATTCTATGATGCGAGTACAAATAGATTGTTCCTATAATAGGATTAAGGAGTTAGCTAAAACGCTCTGTGATGACGAAGTTGTCGCATACGATGTTTATGGTACCAACAAAGCAGGAGAAGTCGTTATTAAACCTCAGAGGTTTGTAGTGCGTCAGAACAGTAGCTCATATACACACTTCTTCTTTCAAAACTCTCTGGGGGGCTTCGATACCATAACAGCAACAGGTGAGGTAACATCAATCGCTGATGGCGATATCATTACTGCCAAGAATAGAGATATCGAAAGAGAAGTAAGCAATAGCCTAGTAAAATCGTGGGAGGTTAATACTGGGTATATAACAACCAAGCAGGAGGAAAACTTGTGGCACGAGTTCCTGCGCTCGACTAACCGCTATATACTCTTTGATGATGGCTCGTATAGACAGATCATTATCGAGGAGTATAAAGCGGAGCGAGTAAAAATGGAGATAGATAGTTTTACATTTAAGTTCCACTATGCGGAGGCTGAAAAGGGTGGCTACGCTGAAAAGATGGACGAATTACCTGACTTTTTCATTGAATAGATATGGCAACACGCAAACAAAATAGCAGGGGTGATTTTACCGCATCACACATTTTCTACAAAGACGGAGCACAAGTAGCGGTACCCTCCCATGTAGAGGTGCAATACTATACTGACGAAATGTGTGGAAAGTTCATCTGTGAGAGAAATGGAGATAAACGCCATTATTGCTCTATTTCAGATGACGGAATGACACTATTCACGCACCTGGCTCTCTCGGAGCGATATATTGGAAATGGACAACTGCGATATATCCTCATCGAGTATGTTGCTGATGGCTCTTTTCCGGCAGGCGAAAGAGCATGTCCCGTTCCTGGGCGACTCAATGTTCAGCTGTGGACAGGAGCCACTGATGACGAGATTGAAGTAGTGGAAACATCGACACTACAATCTGTCGTTAATGATATTCAAGGTATGCAGTCGCAGATCGCACTGCTGACACCAAAGAGAGTTGAGAGCGAAGAGGAAATGAAACGAATGATTGCCAATCATACATACATTGAGGGGCAATTATACTACATCGAGGCGTAAGTATGATTTTCATAGGAAAAGAAAGAGTTGGATCGCTCTACTACGGCAAGGTTGCTATCCGAGCTATGTATTATGGAGCACGAAAGATATGGGGAGAGGTAAGCTCTTGCTTCGGCTCAGGCTGGTGGCGTATGTCGTTACCGTGGAAAAGTTCAGATATATGGAGGTATTAAACTGATAGGATATGGCAGAGAAAAATGAAATTACCGATATCAACACCCCTTGGGAAGGATATTCGGGCGAATTTGTAGAGAAGTTCATAAAGAAACTCTTCGGAGAGAGAGTTGGCTATATGAACAAGACATCTGATGAAACAGGTAAGGCAACCGTGCGATGTTTTGCTAGTGCTGACACCTTTAACGAATGGGCGTCAGATCCAGACAACAAGCAAGCTCTTGTCTTGACTGAAATAGAGTTCTACGAGCAAGCTGGTAGTGCAGACTACACATTGGCCACTCGTATTACAAAACAGCCAGAAACAACCATCGTAAAGGGGGCAAGCAACATTATCCGCTTTACATATAATTCTTATTATGGATCTGACTCGGCCGACCTCGATAGCGAGCCAGGATATGCTCGTGTAATCATCAACTCAACAGTTGTTGATGCGTTGTCGATGAACTTGCCGGCAGGAGGTAACGAGTATTCCATTGACCTCGGCCCATATTTGACACAGGAAACAAACACGGTGCAGATTACAATAGGTAATGCACATGGCAAATCTCGTCAATGGTCATATACCCTATACACACGAGAGATTATCCTCTCTATTGATGATAGTTACGATGAGAGTGCTGTCCGAGACTCAGGATGGCTTTTGCGTGTTGCGTGTCGAGGAACTTCTGCTGTTGTGCATATGATTATTGATAATGACCCTCTAACAGAGCAAATGGCCACTATCAACAATTCAACCTACGACTTTATCATTGACTCCACAAATGCCTTGCCTTATGGCTCACATTCGATACAGCTGTATGCGACTAATGCGGAGTATGGCATTACGACAGATGTTATTACCACATCATTTATTAAGCGAGGTTTGTCTTCGCCGTCTGTATGTATCGGCAAAGAAGCTAATCGTACCGCCCAACTATATGGAACTGCATCTATCCCATACTTCTTCTATTTCCCGACAGGAAATCCGGGAGACATTGTAACCGTGGAGTTTATAGTGCGAGATAAGTCGGGTACTGCTCTTTCAAAGGTGATGTCGCAACAAGTGCAGCTCAATAACGACTTGACTTCTGGTATGCAGGAGTGGAGATTGACGCTCGGAGATAATAAATATCTCGGCACAATCGTACCAACGATTAAAGTTGGAACAGCAAGCACTTCGTTTGATTTGGAAGTTGAGTCTGCTGGTGTCACCCTCGAAGCAGCCTCGGAGTGTAAAGTTCATCTGTCGGCGGCAGGTCGCACCAACGCAGACAGCGATGCGGAAGATTGGCATTCAGAATATGGTGGAGTTCGTACATGTACCGTTGTGCGTTCCGACAACTTTGACTTTGTTGGTGATAATGGATTCCACAATGATGGATTCCATATTAAGGCAGGAAAGAGTATAACTCTATCTGGGCTATCTCCATTCGCTACTGATTTTGGCGTAAATGCAGAGTCTTCGGCAGCTCGAACAGGAAAAACCATAGAGTTCGAGTTTGAAACAGGTAATTGTACCAACATCGATGCGGAGGTAATACGATGTATCAACGATGGTATAGGCTTTGTTGTTTATGCTAATCGAGTAGAACTGCATTGTGCAGCCGGTGAAATACACACACTGTACTGTGATGAACAGCGTGTTCGCATCGGCTTTTGTATAGATGGCCAAACAACCACTTGTGTCAATGATACAGGAAATGCGGAGCAAGGCTCAACCACAACTTATGCAAATATCGCATACCTGTATGTGAATGGTGTAATCGTGCGAATGATGAACTATGACACTTCGGAGTGGGCACAGACGATACCGCAAGAGATTGTCATCGGATCTTCGGACTGCGATATTACACTCTACACCGTGCGTGTATATGACAAGAGTCTGAACTACCAGCAAATGATCGACAACTACGCCTTCGATACGCCAAACCTTGAAGATAAAATCGCTATCGCAAAGCGAAACGATGTTCTCGATAGTGCAGGAGCTGTGTCTTTGGCAAAGGTGCTTGAAGCCCGACCAAATACGCCGTATATCATTTGGGAGATGAAGCAGTTGCCTACATCGAAGAACGATCCTCGCACCTGCGATAAGACCGTGTTTGTTAATCCTCAATGGAATAAAGAAATGGGCTATGCTCGTGCAAGCTTTACAGCAGGAGCTCACGAAATAAACGGCGATGGAACTTCGTCTAATAACTATCCATTGCCTTACAAGAATTGGGCTGAAACCTTCGAGTTTAACAACGAGGGAGCGTGGGTTGTGAATTTGCCAGAGGGCGATGTTGTTATAACAAAGTTCTCCATCACACCGGGTGTAGATGCAGCGGAAACAGATTTTGTTCATAAGGTCAATTTCGCATCGTGTGAGGGTATTTTTAATATGTTGGCAATGAATGCCTATCAAGACATATTAGTTGCCGTTGCTACCAATGCCGGAGGTTATCCGAGCATTTTAACAGCTCGACAGGCAGAACAAGATGCAGCAGGCAAAGATATTACCTACCGCCAATCGTTGAGTGGCTTCCCAGAGATAGGTTTCCGCCGAACTTTTGATAATGCCGGAAATGCTATTGTGTCGTTCTTGTCGTTGTACAACTTCATCAACAATAAGTATAGCCCGTCAATGTTTGGCTATTCGAAGAAGTCCGACAAAAATCAAATCTGGGAGGTTGATGATAACATTAACTTCTTTATGAGCCGACTGGAAGACGGTAAATGGGACGGAGAGTTTGACAGCCTTACCACAACACTGTACTATGCTCGTGTTCCAAAGAAATCGCTCGTAACAGGCAATAAGTTAGGTGTAGCAGCTTCTGCCGACCAGGTGGCTCAGGCTAATGCTGAAACAGTGGCAATTCGCCGTGTTCACAATTGGTTACAATCGTGTAATCCTTCCGTGGCAGAACGCTACCGCCTCCGCTATGGAAATTACCGCAAATTATCTATTGCCGAAGATGGCTACGAGCAATATGTGTATGGAGAAGAGGTATTTACTACCGACACACCCGCATATCGATATGCTAAATTTGCTACCGAGTACTCGGCATATCTGAACAAATGGAGTGTTATATTCTACTTCATATTCTTGACCTATCATCTCGGCACCGACTCGATGGACAAGAATATGTCCCTTGCGTGTGATGATGTAACGGCAAATAACGCCCAATGGTTAGCATTCATTCGAGATACTGATACAATCAACTTGTTCAACAATTCAGGATTGTTGCGTTGGAAGTTCTTCCACGAGTGGGGCGACTCGTTTGATGCAACAACGAGTCAGACAGGACAGGTACTCGGAGAGACCTATGATGCAGCCACTGGTACTTATACAGCACAGTGTTCTGCTGGTACTCCTATTTTCAACGGCCGTCTGTCTGGTCTTTGGGATTGTGTTGCCAAGGTATGGGAGGCTGATATTAAGACTATGTATGTAGCAATGCGTAGCGGTGGTCTTAATGCATCATCTCTCTTTGCTCGATACAAAGACTATTGGCAGCACTGGTGCGAAGCTCTCTACAATGTAGATGGTATGGGATATGCCAATACGGGAAACTTCTCGATGGCTTATGGAGATAAGCTCGAATTATCTCGCTACTTCTACAAGTACAGACAGCGTTATTGGGACTCAAAGTGTGCAACAGGCGAAAGCACCTCAAATGTGCTTATGCTCCGTCTTTGGAAGCGTGGCGATGGTGTCGCATTACGCCACTATTGCCCTATTTACGCTTCTCTCAACTGGGGCTCTGGTGGAGTTAAAGCCCAGCGAAACATTGAAGCAGGTACTCCTATGTACTTCGAGAACGGCATTACTGCGAGCGGTGCAAACGAGGTAACCTTCTCGATATATGATGCCGACCTCTTGACAGAGATCTCGACCTATACCGTTGGTACTGATGGCACAAGACGAGAGAGGGGCTTGGAAGGACTCGGTCAGCTTGATATTCAGACCAACCTTCCGAAGTGTCGTCGCTTGAAGCGTCTGATATTGGCCCATACTGCCGATGAGCCGAACAACCAGTTAAGCAATTCGGGCTTCGACTTGTCATCGTGTACAATGCTCAAAGAGGTTGTGGTTACTCACAACACATCGCTCACTCGCTCTGTCACGATCAATAGCGAAATGATTGAGCGTGTCGATTTCCGAGGAACACCAATCGCTGGAATATCATTGCCGGCAACTGACAGCCTCACAGAGCTTCGTTTACCGAAGACGATACAACGACTTCGTTTGACCAATCTTCCGCAGCTCTCTACATTCAGCATAGAGGGTGCTGATGCTATGACGCAGATAGAAATATCTAGGTGTCCCGGTGTGAATAGCCAATTGGTAGTGGAGACTTGCTTGAATAGAGAGAACCGAGTGTTATCAGCAGTCGATATTGATGGTATATCTTGGTCTAACTTCTCAGTAGATCATCTGCTCTACCTCGCTCAAATCGGTGCAAAGCTGTCGGGAAGAATAGCCCTTGCGACCTCGTCAAGTTCGACAATCAACTACGAGCAGAAAACGCTGTTGATGCAGGCGTTTGGCAATATAGACGATGAGTCTAACGACTTGTATGTAACCTATACAATTCGCAATGTCAGTACCTTGAATATAGCGGGATCAAGCTATATATACAATGCCGGTAATTACGAGTATAAAGCAATGCCTTCACCAGCTTCGGCAAACTACTTTACACTTGTAAAATGGAGTATTAGCGATGAAACATACGCTACTATCAACGAGAACACAGGTGTATTAACACTGAAACAGAATATGACCGTAGGAACGCCGACAGCGGTTATTACGGCTAGAACAATCCGTTTAAGCGATGGTGTAGAGGTTATAGCAACAAAGACCATCGGCTTCTATAAGCGTGAGGTTAGAGTTGGAGACTTGGCATACGCAGACGGAACTTTTGACGATGTTTTAGACCGTAATAAAACGGTGATTGGAGTTGTCTATCAGATAGACGATGCAGAAGACGGTCTGATACGCATTGTCGGTCGTAATAGACCGGGTACTGCAACATGGGGTATAAATACTCAAAGTAACCCTGCGGGAGATATACCGGCTTTAACAAACTACGGAAGATATGGATACGACGGTGCTAATAGCGGTATACCAGAAAACGCAGATTGGGAGGCTTTGTATTTAACTCCAGATGGAGATACCTTCAAAGAATTTACGGAGGGAGCTTTTTCTGATTGGGACGGCAAAGGCAACACTCAAAAGATTATAGCATATCGTAACGAAATGCTCCTTGCCGCAGATTTGGATATACCATCTTCACTCGAAGAATTGAACGAGAAGCACAACGAATTTGCAGCGGATAGCGAAAGTGAAGATTATATTCTTCGATTATACTATTATCAAGCAGCGTCAATATGTAATTTCTATGAGCCAACCGTCAAAGAGGGAGAAACTCTTGCAGATGCTTACAAACAAGGCAATTGGTATCTTCCAGCGGCAGGTGAACTTTCTCGTCTTTATTGGTATCATCGCAAAGGATATGTAGCTCTTGACTCCGAGCCTGAATTTGAACACTCTAATCCGATTTTTGCGAAACCTACTAATATGATAGATGGTGATGGCAATGTGCTTTTCCCGAAGATTCCGAGTTCTTGGCATTGGAGTTCAACGGAGAACTATTATTTAGCTTCCTGGCTCATCTACTTCATCAGTGGTATCGCTCACGGCACCAATCGTTACTACACATACTATGTGTTGCCCGTTGCAGCAATCGAAAAGTCGAAGGTTTAACACTTTAACAATTTAACTCTTTAACACTTAATACTCCCGAAGGGAGTCGAAAAATTTTTTTGAAAAATGGGTATTCAAGATTTTCAAACATTCGAGGTGCAACCGCCATTAGTTCAAATGTCGGAAAGTCGTCTTCGCCGTAAATATGTGGTTTCGTGGGGAGAAGAGAAGTTTATAAACGATTTAGGCTTTGAGGTATTCAAAATCTACTCGGTTAAGTTAGGCAGAGAGTTTTCCTATGGAACGATTGTATCGGCTATTATATCGCAACGATACTCCAATGACGAAGTTACAGCAATTAGCCTCAATTATCTTAATAAAGATAGTGCTTCGGAGGCAAAGAGCATAGAGTATATTGCAGAATACAATGCTCTTCAAGAGTGGCGTTCAATGGCAAAAGAGGTGGCTGCACGAGCAGTCGCCTATGCCAAAGAGCGACAATGGATTGAATAAGTTTAGGAATTTTTTGCTACCTTTGTAGCAAATTCCTAAACGATGGCAGTTGCACAAAAATTAGATGTGTACCGCGATATGTACTCGTTGCTAATGACAATCGAGGACTTGCGTGTAAATTTTCCGAAAAGCTATAAATACGACTTCGGCAACGAACTCTTTATGACAGGAGTTGCTTGCTGCGAGTTGATACAATCTGCAAATATGACACGAGGTTTGGAGCGATTCAAACATCTTCAACAATTCATTGTAAAATTCGGTACGCTGAAATTACTTCTACGGATATGTGAAGACAGGCATATAATCAGTCTTGACAAAAGTGCCGAAATCTTCATACTATTGGAGAACATCGGTCGTCAAGCTACTGGTTGGAAGAATGCGACTCTGGCAACTTTGCCGGATAGCGTCAAGCAGACCTTAAATCTAGAGCCATAATCGTTACGGTGGTTATGGGAAAGAAACTCGACTTTTCGATTGGGTTGCCCACCGGCGAACAACAGTCGGTTAAGACTAAGACAGTGGCGACAGCCTCCTGGAACATCAACTTCAACAGTGGTAACGCTAACAACAACAATCGTAACAACACAAACTATGTGTTGCCCGTTGCAGCAATTGGAGAGAGAGTCTATGACATCCCGTTTGTGGAGGTGCTGAAGGCGTATGCCGACTGCATCAAGAACAAGAAGTCAAAAGGTCAGTGTATCGAATTTTCAATGAATGCTGTGGAGGAACTCGTGCAGCTTCACAAAGAACTCTGTGATGGTACTTATCAGCCAGCACAGAGTTATTGTTTTATAGTTGATAGACCGGTTAAGCGAGAAATAATAGCCTCTGCTTTTAGAGATCGCATCGTTCATCACTTTCTAAAAATTCGCCTTAATCCTCTATATGAAGCGTGGTACTATGAATGTGGCAATGTGTCGAAGAACTGCCGTAAGGGCGAAGGCCCCGACTCTGCTGCCAATGAGTTAGAGCGTATGATATATGAGGAGAGCAACGCATATACAAGAGACTGCTGGGTGCTCTCATTTGATATTCATAGTTATTTTATGAGCATCAACAAGACGACACTCTGGGAAATGATGGAGCAGTTTATCAACGATAGATACGATGGCGAGGATATAGATGTCGTATTATGGCTCGCCCGCATCACTGCCTTCCATTGTCCGCAGAGCAACTGTCGCCGAATGTCTCCACTGTCTGCTTGGGAGGGTTTACCTCCAAGCAAAAGCCTACGCTACAATGATCCAAACATCGGCATTGCTCCGGGCAACCTCTCATCACAAGATGAGGCGAACTTCTATTTGACTCCTCTCGATTATTTTATTGTTAAGGTCAAAGGTTTTGACAAGTATGTGCGATTTATGGACGATGGTAAAATCGTCAGCAGCGACCTAGCCTCTTTACGGGGGTTGCAGGGGGAAATAGACGAGTTCTTGAAAGAACAGCTCGGAGTGCAACTGCACCCGAAGAAGTGTCATATTACCCATTATTCAAAGGGAATCAAGTTCGTAGGGAGGATATTGAAGCCCGGTCGAAAATACATATCCAATCGCATTTTAGGGCATTTCTACGATACCATACACCACTATAATCAGATAGCGGAAAATGGTGATGCCGAAAAGTTTGTGGACAAATTCGCATCGTCAATAAACAGTTATTGGGGAATGATGGTACATACTAATAGTTATGGTCGCCGAATGAAAACTGCCAAGATGATATCTCCGATATGGTTCAAATATATCTACATTACAGCGTGTTGTACGAAGGTTGTTATACGCAACAGGTATAAGTCCAAGAACCGGGCAAAGCGAATGGTCAAAAGTAAATCATATGCAGAATTTTTAACGCCTGAGATGTTTTAATGTCTGTCCTTTTGTGGCCACCTTCGGGTGGCTACTTTTGTGATATAAAACAGATATTAAAACATAACAGATGCAAGAACGCAATATAATTAGCGGTGCAACCGCAGCGGTATTATCACCATTTATAGACTTCTATACACCACTATTGCCATATATCCTTTTAGCAATAGTCTTGATTATTGCCGATACTCGCTTTGGTGTGGAGGCAAGTAAAAAGCGAGGAGAAACATTTCGAGCATCTAGAATGATGCGCAGAGCGATCAACAAGTTGGTAGATTACATCTGCTGGATAACACTTGCAGGTGTTATCGGTAGTGCCTTTGGAGAAGTATTCGGCATTCCGACATTGTCTGGTCTTATCCTGTTAGTGATTTACTGCATTGAGTTAACCTCTTGCTTTAATAACTATTTTGAATTTAGAGGGGTGAATAAGACCATAAACATTTGGAAACTCTTTGGTAAAAAAGAGTTAGAGAGTGTTTTGGAAGACAAACCAAACAATAGCAGCGATGCTAAAAATTAGAGAATACATACAATTCATTTTACCACCACTTTAATAAAACTACTATTATGAAGTTCAAAGTTATTTTTCAGTCATTTTGGGGTAGATGCTTTCAGTTTATACCAAGTATAAACTTTTGGCGAAAGCACATAGCACCCAGCTACACAAACGGTTTATTCATCGGTTGGCTCTATTGGGGCGTTGTGATAGCACCAGAGGAGAGCAAGGAGAAGGAGGAAAGCAATGAGTAACCTTCATATCCTCCTCAATGGCGGTCACGGTGAGAACACGCCCGGCAAACGCTGGGCGTTTGACAACAGAACCTTCTACGAATGGGAGTCAAATCGTGAAACGGTTAATCGTGTCGCCAAGAAACTATATTCGCTCGGAATCCCGGTGCATATTATTACTCCTGAATCTGAGGACATTCCACTGTCGGAGAGAGCCAAGCGAGTGAACGAACTGTGTGCAAGATATGGTAAAGAGAACTGCTTGCTCTTGTCGGTGCATTCTAATGCTTCGGTAAAACACGATGCGAGGGGAATATCTCTCTGGACATCGAGAGGCAAAACGAAGAGTGATGAATATGCTGAGGTGTTTTGGCATTCTGCAAAACAACGATTTACCAATGCTAAACTCCTTGCCGATATGAGCGATGGCGACCACGACTATGAGGCAGGATTCTATATGGTAACAAAGACTGCTTGCCCAGCTGTGCTTGTCGAAGCTTTCTTTTACGATAATCGAAATGACTTCGATTACCTGTTGAGTGAGGAAGGTCGAGAGGCTATTGCAGAGTGGTATGTTGAGTCGATTCAGAAGTGCATCGAGCTGTATGAGGCTTAATATATGCTAAAAAAATGGCAAATTTTGAACACATGAAATTCTATATGTAAAGGAAATGAAGGAAAAGTTAACATATATCATTGTTTCGTTGGTCGTTGGTGTAATTTGTGGCTGGCTTATCGGCCCTCAACAAGAGGTGCAAATAGTTGAGAATGTTCGATATATTGAACGACCTGCAACGACAATTAAAATTGACTCGCCGAAGCTCTATAAAAGCGAGCCGATAGACTTGCCACAATTCCAAAGTTTGCCTCGACTGCAACTTTGTGATACCGTCAGAGAAACTGTAACTATTCCAGCTGATACAGCAGCTATCATTGCAGACTATCTGCAACGCCGAGAATACAATTTGGATTTCTCTACCGATACGACAGGCGTGTATAAAGTTCAGGCTATTGTAGAAGCCAATAGACTGGCAAGTGCATCAGCGACCATTATTCCGCTGCAACGGACTGTCGAGCAAACGGTTGTGAAAGTGCGTCAATTTCGACCATATGTCGGAGGTAGTCTCTCCATCGGCGTAAAGCCAGGAGCATCTCTCGAAGTCGGGGTGCTTCTTAAAGACCACCATTTTCCGAAGGTCGGTTATCAGAGGCTTGGTAACGAAAACTATATAACAGCCGGTTATGGATACCTATTCTAGCAACACTGACCATACCGAGAGAGAAGACGATTGGTGCTTCTGCTATTGGGATTTTTAGTAAGATAAAAATAAAAATGCCCCGACATAAACTGTCGGGGCTCACTCTTTGAAGAAACGCTGTCAAACAATAACTACAAAGAGATTGTTACCAACTCGTGACCGAGTTTGTGTAATGCCGTTTCAATCTTCTGGCGTTGCGCCTCACGAGGTTTTGAATGGCCGTGCATATAGCTCCACAATTGCTTGGAACTTATGCCAGACAAACGACCCAACGCAGCGGGAGTAATAATTCCTGCGTAATACTGCAAGAGAGATTGTGCATCAAACTTGTAAACAATGGTATATTCGCCATCGAGCCAAGCTGGATATTGGTAGTTATCCTCTTTGCAAGACTCAACATAGTGCTTCATTGCTCCAAGCATATCCGCCTTTGCCTCTTCGGCGGTCGCACCCATTCCAGAGAACATTTCATCAACACAGTAAACGCTATATTCGCCATCTGCATTTTTCTCGATAATTGCCTCAATCTTTTTCATATTGTAATCTCCTTTCTAGTTTTGGGGATAGGGGCTTATTTCAGCCCCATCTCCTTTTTAATCTTCTTTTCTAATCCTTTACCAACTTCTTTGCTTCCGTGAAATGGAACTGTGTATCGGACTCCTTCCTTCTCGTAAATGTAATGACTTCCGCAAGCCCTTACGCAGATCCAACCGTTTCTTTCAACAAGTTTCCTTAATTCTGCTGATTTCATATCTTTGTTTTGTTATTGTTTGACAATGCAAAGATAGATATTTTTCTATTATTAGCAAAATTATTTAATAGTTTTTTTTCTATTCTTTGCAAAATTTATTCCAAAAGTGTAAGAGTTGGAACAATTTGGAGGAGGGCGTAACTTCTTCATACCTTATTATAATATACCATTATAGTTTAACAAAGTCGGGTTAGCCTCTTTAATGTCTTGCGGAGTGTAGATGTCTGTCATCAACAGAGAGGAGTGTCGAGCCTGTTCTTTGACGGATAGAGTATCATAGCCGGCACGAAGCATCGAGGTAATGCCTGTATCTTTCAGTGAATAGAATTTATACTCCTTCGGAAATTTCAAAGCTGGTCGAACATAGTAACTCCAATAATCTCGATAGGTCTTTTCGTTTACCCACTCTGGACCAGGTTTGAAATCTTTGGAGAAGATATAATACTCGCTTGGATAGTTAAAATATCCGAGTTCCACCATCAACTTAATAATCTTGCCCGGCATAGTAACCACAGCAGATTTTTTATTCTTGGAGATGACATCTGCAATGAAGATGGTTTGCTTCGCCACACAGATATCGCCTAATCGCAATTTCGCAATTTCTCTTGGGCGAATAAGCATATAATGCAGGAAGTAGCAAACGAGCAGATAGTTCTTGTTGTGAGCGACAAGATAGTCGTGCAGTCGCTGCATATCAACTGGCGGTATCACTTGGCGTTCCTTTGTCAATAACGATTTGCCGATGCTGATAAGACCGTCAGTCGGCTTCTCTTTGAGATAGAGGTGCTGCACCAGGAAAGAGCTGAATGTGCGTAGCCAAGCCAAATAATTGTTTCGAGTGCGAGGAGAGTTCTGCCTCTCAATATAGATATAGTCGAGGAACCGCACGCAGAAAGTGCGGTCAAACTGATATACATATTTAATAGGTACCGCTTGCGAGGAGTTCCACTCCTCCAAGATACGAGCGAAGCAAATACAATCGTGATGGGTGGACATACGATGAACACCATCATTCAAGAGCTTTGTTACATAATTTCGGTAATGCTGAATAGCATCAGAAAACAATTTGTATGTGCGGTCAGCTTCTGCATCAACCCAAGGGTTCCAGCCACCTTCGAGTTTTGCGGATAGTCGATGGCATAGTAGGGCTGCATACCTCTTCTTCTCTGAGGCGGAGCCAACAGAGTTGATTTTGATACGCTTTCTACGCAATACGCCCTTTGCAGGATCGTAGGCGTAAAAAGAGATGTACCAACATACTCCGGTATGCAGTTTTGGATAGGTAAACGATAAAATTTCGTTTAGCGTAGAACTACGCAGATTTTGTAAAGGCAACATTTTTTTTACATTTTCGCCGTAGCAAAAATGCAAACCCGAATATCAGGCTGTCCCCAAATTGTCCCGTTAATTTAACGAAAAAGACTGTAACAATCTGAAATTCAGATTGATTACAGTCCTTGTGTAGCGGGAGAGAGACTTGAACTCTCGACCTCATGATTATGAATCATGCGCTCTAACCAGCTGAGCTATCCCGCCATTATTGCTCGAAAGCGAGTGCAAAGATAGTGGAAATTTTCTTTACACCAAAAAGTTTTGCAATTTTTTTTGTTCCCGCAGTTAATTATCCCTATTTTCTGCCATTATTGAGCCTTTTGCGTTGCGAAAATTTGGCGAAAATATCTATCTTTGCACCATCTAAATAAGCATTATGGAATCTTTACGCGAATTATACAAAGTAGGTAGTGGTCCTTCGAGTAGTCATACTATGGGTCCAAAACGTGCTGCCGAGCAGTTTGCCGAGCGAACTGCGGGTGCCGAGGCGTACCGAGTGACGCTCTACGGCTCGTTGGCGGCTACGGGAAAGGGTCACCTCACGCACAGCGCAATACTCTCTGTTCTCGAGCCTCTCGCCCCAACCGAGATTATTTGGAAGGCGGATGTTGTCCTCGATTTCCATCCCAATGGAATGTTGTTCGAGGCGTTGAGAGGTGACGAGGTCTACGATAGTTGGCAGATATTCAGCATTGGCGGAGGCTCGTTAGCAAACGAAACAACCGTTGCTGCGGCACCCAAGAGCATCTATCCACTCACAACCATTCAAGAGATTAAGGAGTGGTGCTACAACGAGGGTAAGACCTATTGGGAGTATGTAGAGGAGTGCGAGGGAAAGGAGATTTGGGATTTTCTCGACCATATCTGGACCGTTATGTGCGAGACCGTTGAGCGCGGTCTAAACAACGACGGCGTACTGCCGGGCGGGCTGAAGGTGGCGCGCAAGGCAAGTACCTATTATGTAAAGAGTAAGGGTTATGCCGACTCGTTGAGTTCGCGAGCACGAATTTACGCCTTTGCGTTGGCGGCAGCCGAGGAGAACGCCTCGGGAGGTACGGTTGTTACGGCACCAACCTGTGGCTCGTGTGGAGTGTTGCCTGGAGTGCTTTACCACTTGAACACCTCGCGCGACTTTCTACGAATCAGAATTCTGCGTGCGCTTGCTACGGCGGGACTTTTTGGAAATATCGTGAAGACCAACTCCTCAATCTCGGGTGCCGAAGTGGGTTGTCAGGGCGAGATAGGCGTGGCATGTGCTATGGCGGCAGCAGCAGCGTGTCAACTCTTTGGTGGAACTCCGGCGCAGATAGAGTATGCTGCGGAGATGGGCTTGGAACACCACCTGGGCTTGACGTGCGACCCAGTCTGTGGACTTGTTCAGGTGCCTTGCATCGAGCGTAATGCTATCGCTGCGGCGCGTGCTTTGGATGCCAACACTTACGCCATTTTGTCGGATGGCTCACACTTGGTATCGTTCGATAAGGTTGTGGAGGTTATGCACGAAACGGGACACAATCTTCCGAGCCTCTACCGCGAAACCTCGGAGGGCGGTTTGGCAAAACGAATACGACATAGGTAGTAATAGATTAAAATAATAGAAGGGCGTGTCCGCAAAGACGCGCCCTTCTATTGTGTAATATAACTCTGTCAATTATTGATTGTTTTTGTTCTTCGTTCTCAAAACGAGGTGTTCGAGAATCAGCACTACGATAATGCCCATCACAAAGCCGTTGGCTACGATAGGTCTAAGGAGCGATGGTACCGATTGCATAGCCTCGGCTGGTACAAACGATATAATCAGCGTTAGCATAATCGGAATGCCGAGAATCAAACCATCGCGGAATGACAACACCGCCTTCGATGAGTGGACAATCTCCAAACCTGCCGCTACCTGCGTAGCCATCAAATAGAGCAGCACAATGCCCATAATCGCCTTCGGAATGGTTAGCAATAGGGCGACCGCCTGTGGAAACAACGCCAGTACCACCATAGCCACCGCTGCGGGCAGCATTGTGTAGCGCGAGGCGCACGATGTTGAAGCCACAACACCCGGCGAGAGCGAGTAGTCAACCGGGCCAGGAATGCCGGCAATGCCACTAACCATATTCATTGCGCCAGTAATCAGCAGTCCGCGAGTTTGGCGTTTGTCCATAGCCGAAGCACCAACAAAGTCGCCAAGTGACTGCACCGAGCCAACTTGGTTTATCAATAGCGCGATGTAGCAGAAAAGAAAGGCGATGATGACACCTGCATCTAACGAGATGTTGGTCAAAACAATCTGTGGGGCTACGCTGTCGCTCACAAACTCCTTCGGGAACTCGGTCATCGTGTAGTAGAAAATCGAGCCGAGAATCATAGCCAAAATCACGACCGTAGATTTCCAAATGCCCTTAAAGATGCTGTTTGCCCACGCCATAATCGCTATGCCCACAATGGTTGAGACCAGAGCCAAACCGGCGTGCGACATATCGGCGAAAATAAGGCTTAAGATGGGTTTTGCCATCGTAAAGGATATAAGTATTACGATGGCGGCCACGATGCGTGGTGTGAATATCTTTTGGATATATTTCATCGCTCCAACCGCAGCCAACAGCGTTACTAATGCTCCTCCAACAATCATCGAAGGGTAGATTGTCGAGGCTGTGTGTCCTTGCGAAGCGGCCGCAATAACGCCCATCAACAATACGGCAGCAGGACCCGCCACCAGAGGTAGACGATGTCCCCACAGCACTTGTATGATGATGGTTATGCCGCAGACGATAAATAGTTTCTGCGTAAAGAATACCATCTCGCCCTCGGGCGCGATAAACGTACTCGTAAGCACTACGGGAAGACAAATCATCAACCACTGCAAGCCGTAGAGTAGGGTAGCCCACAGGCTTGGTTTGTCATCTACTTTGAAACGAAAATCCATAAAACGCTCTCTCCGTTACGCATTTGTTGCTTCGTTGCGGAGTGCTATTTGCACATCTCCTTGATTATGCTCTTGACGAGTGCAGGGTCGTCGGTTGTGATGAAGTCCACTCCGTTCTGGATGCACCAGCGTATGTCTGCCTCTTTGTTTACGGTCCATACGTTTACGGTCATACCCAACTTGTGAGCCTCCTTTATCCACTTCTTGTTCTTCTTGATTTTGCCAATGCTGTAGTCTATGCCTGTGCAGCCAAACTCCTTAATGTACGACGGGGTGCAGTCGCCCGAGAGGTAGAAAATCTCCGAACCCTTTGGAGCTTTGCGTCCCAACTCGTAGCAGGTCCACGGATGTGCCGCCAAGTAGACTACGTTGTTCTCCATTTTGTAATATGCAACAATCTGCAAAACTCGCTCAACAAGTTGAGTCTCGCGCTGTGGCGTAGCCTGATTCTTCAAATCGAGAATGAGTTTTGTTGCTGGCTTCTTTGCTGCACGCGCGAGGAATTGCTCCAAGGTGCTGATATACTCGCCGTTATCGTATGGAATATCGAGCATCTTGTCGACGTTGCTGCGTTGAACATCTGCCTTTGGCTTCGCCTTACGGTTAGGGTGCCAACCGCTGTTTACGACCAATACCTCTCCATCTTTGGTTAGGTTAATATCGCACTCCGAACCGTAGAATTTCGCTTTTTGCGCCGCTTTGAGTGCACTCATACTGTTTTTGACGCCGCTCGAGCGGTGTTGATGATAACCCGCGTTTGCAACAATTTGAGGAGCTTTGTACTGCTGTGCCGATACCGTGAATGCCGTGGCTACTGCCAAGAGTACGAATAATATCTTTTTCATAGTGGTTTCTGCTCTTTTTTTGAGTTGATAATAATTACTGTTTGCACATCTCGTTGATGATGCTCTGAACGAGTACTGGCTCGTCGGTTGTGATGTAGTCCACGCCATTCTGGATGCACCAACGGATATCCTCATCCTTATTTACGGTCCAGACATTCACATACATACCCAATTTGTGAGCCTGCTTAATCCAGTGCTTTCTCTTCTTCAATACGGTGAAGCGGTAGTCGATACCGGCACAACCCATAGCCTTGCAATACTCTGGCGAGTAGTCGCCATTCAGGTAGGCAATCTTTGTACCCTCCGGAGCGAGTCGTGCAAGTTCCCAGCATACGAATGGACGGAATGCGATGTACTCAACCTCATTCTCCAAACCGTACTTTGCAACCATATCAACGGTCTTCTGTACGATCTCGGTCTCGTGCTTTGGAGTGAGCTGGTTCTTAATCTCGATGATGAGCTTTGTAGCCTTCGACTTTGTCATCTGCTGCAAATACTCGTCGAGTGTAGGAACGGTCTCGCCACTCTCGAGCAAGATAGCCTGTACCTTCTCCTTTGTGCTCTTGTTTACATTAACCTTCTGCTTTGCGCCCTTTGTGCCTGGGTGGTTAGGACCGTGAACAACGAGTACCTCGCCATCCTTTGTGAGCTGGAGGTCACACTCCGAACCCCAATAACCTGCCTCTTGAGCAGCCTTCAATGCGTTGAGCGAGTTGCGTGCCGCACCCTCCGATTTGTGATATCCTCGGTGAGCGATAATCTGTGGCGCTTTGTATTGCGCCGATGCTGTGAAACCAATCATTACAGCAGCCATAAGCGTTAGAAAATTTTTCATAATGTTTTTGTTTAGACTATTTTTACTTTTGCAAATTCTCTCATAAATAGAGCCATACAACTCCAATTAACACAACAAATATATAAAAAATAATTAAAAAGTTGTATATTTGCCACAGAAAAAAAGAGCCAAAGGTCAATGACTAACGGCCAATAGCAATAAAGTATGCAAGAGTATATTTCGAAACAACAGCAGATTTTTCGTTCGGCGGCGCAGGTGTTTCCGCTCATTTCCAACTTCTCGTTGCTGACTCCGGCTGTCGCAGACAAGGTCGAGGAGTGGCAAGCCAACGAGGAACGATGCTCGTTCAAGTTCAAGGGCTTTACCGTTGCACTGCGAATCGAGGAGAAGGTTGAGAATAAACACATTAAGGTCGTGGGCGATGGTGGCACCGTGCCTATGGACTTTGCCTTTTGGATTCAGTTGCATCAGGTGTCGGAGGGCGATACTCGCATCCGTTTGGTGTTGCACGCCGATCTGAATATGATGATGCGAATGATGATAGGCAAGAAACTGCAACAGGGACTCGATCAGGCAGTTGAGGGTTTGGCAAGCGCATTTAACCGTATTTAGTTTTCGATAGAGCCATTTTTATGCTCGAGAAAAGAACTAAAGAGTTAATTTTGAAAAAAATAACGCAAAAATTTTGCTCGGTTGTCAAAATAAACGTATATTTGCAACCGCAAAAAATGGATATTTAATAATTTATAAAATTTGTAATATTATGACTAAGGCAGAAATCGTAAGCGAGATCGCTAAAAAGACTGGCGTAGAGAAGACCCAGATTCAGACTATTGTTGAGGCCTTTATGGACGAGGTGAAGGGTTCGCTCGAGCGCGATGAGCACGTATATCTTCGTGGTTTTGGTTCGTTCATCATCAAGAAGCGCGCAGAGAAGGTTGCTCGCAATATCTCGAAGAACACCACTATCACCATCCCAGCACACAACATTCCTGCATTCAAGCCAGCGAAGTCGTTCACTGCGAAGATTAAGTAAGACAAACCATAAAAATCATTATAACTATGCCAAACGGAAAGAAGCATAAGCGTCACAAGATGGCTACGCACAAGCGCAAGAAGCGTCTGCGTAAGGACCGTCACAAGAAGAAGTAAACACTGCACTTCTTCCATAGGTTTTAACGCTAAGAGTGCAGGTTGCCTCTTAGCGTTACCTGTTTAAGAGAGTTTTGGGTTGAGGGGAGAAAATCGTTCTGCCAAGTTCTTTTTGTACGAGTGCGTCGGACGCTAAAATGCTCACATAGACTCACATAGGCACACGTAAGCTCACATAGACTCACAATCTCTCAACTCTAAAAAGCCAATGGCTAACGGCTAATCGCCAAAATTTTGCACTGAAACTGAAGAATGAATAGAGAGTTAATCATAAATGTAACTTCCTCCGAAATCAATATCGCTCTTTGCGAGGATAAGGTTTTGGCGGAGTTGAATCGCGAGGTCGCACATACTGGCTTTGCGGTTGGAGATATCTATCTCGGCAAAGTGCATAAGATTATGCCCGGGCTCAATGCCGCGTTCGTAAATGTTGGTCACGAGCGCGATGCCTTTATCCACTATCAAGATTTAGGAGAACACTTCCCTTCGCTCTGCAAGATTGTAAAGAGTTACCAACCTGGAAGTCGTGGTTTGCGCCTCGACACGATGAAGCTCGATCCGAACGCAGAGGTGGCAAAGGGCGGCAAGATATCCGACTATCTGCAAGTTGGACAGACCATTATGGTGCAGATCGCCAAGGAGGCAATCTCGACCAAGGGTCCTCGTTTGACTGCTGATATTTCGCTCGCCGGCAGAAACATTGTACTCCTTCCATTTACCTCGAAGGTGTTGATCTCGCAAAAGATTCGTTCCAACGAGGAGAAAAAACGTTTGAAGCGTGTTGCTGCAGGGGTTTTGCCCAAGAACTTTGGTGTGATTATTCGCACAGCGGCAGTCAATGCTACCGACCTAGATGTCGAGCAAGATATATTGGCTGCGGTAGAGAAGTGGCGCAAGACCTGTCAGCAGATTCGCAAGCGCACCGCACCTTCGCTCCTTATGGGTGAGATGAGCCGAGCAAACACGATTATTCGTGACACACTCGATGGTTCGTTCTCGCAGATATGCGTAGATGACGATGCTATGTACAACGAGATTCGCGCCTACATTCGTGCCGTAGATGCCGAGAAGGAGCGTATCGTCAAATTATATCGCGGCACAGTGCCGATTTTCGACAACTTCGATATCTCGCGACAGATAAAGTCGCTCTTTGCAAAGTATGTGTCGTTGAAGCGTGGAGCCTATCTCATTATGGAGTCCACCGAGGCGATGCACGTCATAGATGTCAATTCGGGAAATCGCACCAAGGCTGAGGATAATCAGGAGCAGACCGCAATGGAGGTCAATCTGGCGGCTGCGGCAGAGATCGTGCGACAGATTCGTCTGCGCGATTGGGGAGGTCTCGTGATTATCGATTTTATAGATATGCATAAGTCGCAAAACCGCCAACTTCTCTACGAGGAGATGCAGCGACTTATGGCAAAGGATAAGGCAAAGCATACGATACTTCCGCTTTCGAAATTCGGTTTGATGCAGATTACTCGCCAGCGCATTCGTCCTGTGGCGGTGCAGAACAGCGAGGATATCTGTCCAACTTGTGGAGGTACGGGCAAAGTTGAACCTACGATTCTTCTCGACCGTAAAATCGAGAATCAGATATCACTGCTTACTATGGAGCGCAAGCACAAATATATTCGCCTCGTAGTGAGTCCTTATGTAGCAGCCTATTTAAAGAAGGGCTTCTGGTCGTTGCGCCGTCAGTGGTCGTGGCGATATAACACCGCCATAAAGGTTGTTGCCGACCAGAGTGTCGGAATGATTGAGGTGCGCTACGAGGATAAGGAGGGCAACGATATCCTGAATGTGAAAAAGGCTGAAAAGCCGAAGCGAAAGAGGTAGGTAATCGGACATATGCACGAAATACTGAGATTTGCCGAGGGCTCGCCTCAAGTGGAGCAACTCGGTAGAGTGTTGGAGAAAAAAGGCAGCACCGTCCTTCTCAACGAGATGGTCGGCGGTGCTTTTTTATTTTATATGGCGGCGACCATCGCTCGACGGGGTGGTGTGCATATCATCGTCAGCGAGGATAGAGATGCCGCTGCTTATGCGCTGAACGACCTCTATGCACTGCTGGGCGAGGAGCACGTTTTGTTCTTTCCGTCGGCGTATAAACGCTCCATTGTTTATGGTGCGGAGGAGGCCGAGAGCGTGGTTATGCGCACAGGAGTGCTGAATGCACTGAAAAATAGAGAAGGCGAGTTTCTCGCCATTGCCACCTATCCCGATGCGTTGTCGGAGCGAGTTGCGAACCTCGAGGGTTTGACCTCCGAATCGTTGCGTATACAACGGGGCGATTGTATCGAGGTTGCCGAGTTGGAGGAGAGGGTGCAACAGCTGGGCTTCGAGAAGGTGGACTTTGTCTACGAGCCGGGTCAATACTCGGTGCGAGGAGGAATTTTCGACGTATTCTCCTACTCGGAGAGTAAGCCATACCGTTTAGACTTTTTCGATAACGAGATAGAGTCAATTCGACGTTTCGAACTATCGAGCCAACGCTCCATCGAGAGTCTGGAGGCGGTGGATATTATCTCGAATATCAATCGTGCCGATGTGGGTAGGGTGTCGTTTGCTGAGTTTGTGAGCGATGCAACCTATTGGTTTATAGATGCCGACTATGTTCTCGGCAAGGTTGACGATGTGCGCCGAAAGGCGTTGCAAGAGAGCAATGAGCCTGAGGAGATTGCACAAAAACTTACCTCGCGCAAGGAGTTACTCGAGGGTATGGGCAAGGCAAGTGTGGTGCTTATGCGCAACAATCTGGCGGAGCGACCAGCCTCGCAAACCATACTCTTTCACACTGCGCCACAAAATAGTTTCAACAAGAATTTCGAGGTGCTGGCGGATGAACTGCTAGCACGTCACGAGGTCGGTTATCGCACTTTTCTGCTCTCGGAGAATAGGGCGCAGGCGGAGCGTCTGGATGGTTTGCTCTACGCTACGGGCCGCGATGTTAAGTTCGAAGTGGCAAAAATTACGCTCCACGACGGCTTCACCGATCACGACCTCAAAATATCACTCTATGCCGAGCATCGACTCTTCGAGCGTTATCGTCGCTATAAGATAAACGGTCAGATTAAGCGCGACGAGCAGATGACCATCGCCGAGTTGAACTCGTTGCAGGTGGGCGACTACGTTACCCATATCGATCACGGAGTTGGACGCTTTGGGGGTCTGGTCAAGATATCTGAGGGCGGCAAGATGCACGAGGCTATAAAGTTGGTCTATCGTGATGGAGATGTACTCTTTGTGAATGTTCACTCGTTGCATCGCATTGCTCGCTACAAGAGTGGCGACGAGGAGGCTCCGAAGGTGCATAAACTCGGTAGCGGAGCGTGGCAAAAGATTAAGAATGCCGCCAAGAAGGCGGTTAAAGATATCTCGCGCGAACTTATTGCACTCTATGCCAAGCGTAAGGCGAGCGAAGGTTTTGCCTTTTCGCCCGATAGTTATCTGCAACAGGCGTTGGAGGCGTCGTTCGAGTGGGAGGATACTCCCGATCAGCAGAGGGCTGCCGAGGCGGTTAAGCGCGATATGGAGTCGGAACGCCCTATGGATAGACTGCTGTGTGGCGATGTTGGCTTCGGTAAAACCGAGGTGGCAATACGTGCAGCCTTCAAGGCGGCAACCGATGGCAAGCAGGTGGCGGTGTTGGTGCCAACAACCATTTTGGCACTGCAGCACTACCGCTCCTTCCGTGAGCGTCTGCGTGAGTTCCCCGTCACGATAGAGTATATCAACCGCACCAAGAGCGCGAAGGAGAGCGCACGCATATTGGAGGAGTTGAAGTCGGGCAAAATCGACATCCTGATTGGAACACATAAGATGCTCGGCAAGGGGGTTGAGTTCAACGACCTCGGATTGCTGATTATCGACGAGGAGCAGCGATTTGGCGTTGCTGCAAAGGAGAAACTGACGCAACTCAGGGTGAGCGTTGATACGCTAACTCTTACCGCTACACCAATTCCACGAACTTTGCAGTTCTCGTTGATGGGGTCGCGCGATTTGTCGGTTATTTCGACACCTCCGCCAAACCGTCGCCCTATACAGACCGAGTCGCACACCTTCTCCGAAGAGTTGGTCAAAGAGGTTGTCGAGGCAGAGTTGCAGCGCGATGGACAGGTCTATTTTATCCACAACAGAGTGGAGGATCTGATGACTATAAAGGGTATGTTGATGCGACTATGCCCGAAGGCTCGTGTGGCGGTAGCGCACGGACAGATGCGCCCGGCCGAGTTGGAGAAGACGATTATGGACTTTATCTACCACGACTACGATATTTTGGTGGCAACATCCATCGTGGAGAGTGGCGTGGATATTCCGAATGTAAATACGATAATCATCAACAATGCCGACCGCTTTGGTTTGAGCAACCTGCATCAGTTGCGAGGACGAGTGGGACGAAGTGACCGAAAGGCGTACTGCTATCTGCTTTCACGCCCAGATGAGTTGCTTTCGAGCGATGCACGCAGACGACTGCGAGCGATTGAGGAGTTCTCCGATTTGGGTTCTGGCTTCAACATTGCGATGCAGGATTTGGATATTCGCGGTGCAGGTAACCTGCTCGGAGTCGAGCAGAGCGGCTTTATTGCCAACATTGGCTTCGAAACCTACCAAAAGATTCTCAACGAGGCTATTGCCGAGTTGCGTGCCGAGGGGTTGGATGTTGGCGGTTTGAGCCGGGAGGAACAGAGTGTGGTTGATGAGATGCGCTATGTGGATGATGTAACGCTCGAGTTGGATGTTGCGGCGGAGTTGCCAGAGGAGTATGTGCGTCAGCAGGCGGAGCGACTGAAGTTGTATCGCAGAATAGATGCTATGGCTGACGAGGAGTCGCTTTCGAAGTTCGAGGCGGAGCTGGAGGATCGTTTTGGTAGAATGCCTCAAGCTGCAAAGGAGTTGATGGATGCCGTACGTCTGCGTTGGGAGGCTATGCGTCTGGGTATGGAGCGCGTCAAGGTGAAGAATGGTTTGATGATTGTTCGCTTTGTGGGCGACGACAACTCTCCATACTATCGTAGCGACGTATTTATGGAGTTGTTGCGCAAAATCACAGCACAGCCCGACCGCTTTGTGTTGAAGCAGAAGGATGGTAAGTTGCAGATGACCGTACGCAGAGTTGATAGTGTTGCTTCGGCGGTAGAAATCTTAAAATCGTTCTGATTGGCTCTTTTTGCACGAGTGCGTCGGACGCCAAATTTCTCACATATGCCTTAGTATGCTGCGAATTTATCGCCTAGCATCGCACAAAAATAGCTCAATCATTGACGATTTTTGAAGGTTTAGAAAAAGAAGTAATAATTTTGCATTATAAAAGCTAATGGCTAATGGCCAATAGCTAATAGCTGAAAATATGGCAAATTTAATTGTAGACGAGGGCAATACTTTGTGCAAGATTGCCGTTTTGGATAAAAGCGAGGTGCTTTGCGAGGCGTCGGCGCGAGAGTTCGATATGGCGTTGGTCGAGCAGATGAAAGAGCAGTTTTCGATAGATAAGGCCATAGTTTCATCAACTCGTCAGGGTGGCGAAAACATATGCCGACAACTGCGCGTGAGCGTGGAGCGGGTTTTGAACTTCTCATCCCAAACAGATGTGCCTATCGCCGTAGAGTATTCGTCGCGCCAAACACTTGGTGCTGACCGCATTGCAATCGCCGTAGGGGTGGTTTGCGATATGGGAATAGAGGATGCACTTATCGTTGATATGGGCAGTGCCATAACCTTCGACATTGTCGAGAATGGAGTGTTCAAAGGGGGCAATATCTCGCCAGGCGTGATGATGCGATTCAGGGCGTTGCACGAGTTTACAGCATCGTTGCCTTTGTGCAGGGCGAGTGAGGTAGTCGAAGGGTTCGGAACATCTACAACCAAGGCGATTGAGCAGGGCGTTATGCAGGGCGTTTTGCACGAAATTGAGGGGTATGCCGAGCGACTTTTAGCGAAAAATGAGAAAAAACATATAATTTTTTGCGGTGGCGACGCCGAAAGTTTTGTTTATCGAATTAAAAATGCGATATTTGCACCTCGTAAACTTATGTTTACGGGATTGAATAGGATATTGGAGTACAATGTATCGAAAAACAACATATAGATTTTTGCAGGTTGTAGTTGCCGTTGTTGCACTACTCTGGGCTGGCGAGGTGTCGGCGCAGGGCGGCGCGGCTGTTACTGCATATTCGCCCTACACGATGTTCGGTATTGGCGAGTTGCAGATGATCGGTACAACACAAATGCGTTCGATGGGTGGTGTAGGTGTTGCTTGGCGTTCGACACAGATGCCGAGCCTCGTAAACCCTGCCGGCTATAGCGCAACTATGCGTAATAGTTTCTTGTTCGAGGTGGGCATCGAGGGCAATTTCTTGCAGAATACCCAAAGACAGTATGATGCAAATGGTATCCAGACGGGCGTGGCAAAGAATGGCAAAAACTCTGCAAATATTCACGAGATAGCGGTGCAGTTCCCGTTGGCAAAGGGTTTGGGTATGGGACTCAGCCTTATGCCTTACAGCAGTGTTGGCTACAAGATGTCGTTTCTCGATCAGGGTAACGAAATTGCAGGTAATGTAGGTGCTGCATCCTACAACTACTCGGGCGATGGTGATGTTACGGAGGTAAAACTCGGTATCGGCTGGGAGCCATTCAAGAACTTCTCGTTTGGCGCTGCAGCAAAGTACTATTGGGGCAAGATTACCCACAACTACACCTCGGCAGTTGACAATAATATCGTGGGCGTAGGTAGTTTCCTTTCGGTGATTGGCGAGGACGAGTATGCAATTTCTAACTTCAAGTTCCAGGTCGGTTTGCAGTGGAATATCATAGCCAACGACAAGCGAATGTTGACACTCGGTGCAACCTACGACTACGGAGGTGGTTTACGCCCGAAGGTTACAAAGACTTTGGTGCTTAACAATAGTTACGAAACCGAGGCGTATCGCGAAACAGGTATTTCGCAGATGCAGTTGCCACACAGCGTGAAGGCGGGTTTGATGTATCACGATCCGAAGTTTATGGCCGCCGTAGAGTATGAGTTTCAGGCGTGGGGTAGTGGCAATAAGGGCTATTTCGAGGAGAATATAAACAACAATATGAAGGTGCAGTATGTCGATACACATACTGCGAAGGTTGGCTTCTCGTACACTCCAAACCGCTTCGATGTCCGCAACTATCTCAAGCGAGTATCCTACAGAGTGGGTGCGCGATATAGCAACTACTACCAAGAGTACAATGGACGCGCCATACCACAAATTGCTGTGACGGCCGGTATTGGCTTCCCACTCAAATTTATGGGAACGTCGAGCATTGATGTATCGTTTGAGTATGGTTTGCGAGGCTCGCACGCATTGATGAGTGCCGCTCCGAAGGCTATCGGAATGATTCGTCAAGACTACTTCAAGGTGGGACTCGGCTTCTCGCTCTTTGGCGAGGACTATTGGTTTGTTCGACCAAAATATGATTAATAATATAACATAAAATAAGAGTTACAATGAAAGCAGTAAAACTATTTATCGGATTGGCATTTGCGCTCGTTGCAGGCAGTGCTTCGGCTCAAGATTTCAGCGATCCACAGTATGCAAAGTGGGGAGAGACTCCCGAGCAGCGTAAGGAGAACATTTTGGCAAGTACCTTTTTGAAGGAGGAGTTGGCAAATCGTAACTTCAACCAGGCAGCAAAGTATTTGCAGCAGTTGTTGGCACAGTGTCCAGCTGCTTCGGAGAACACCTTTGTGCGTGGTGTGACACTCTACAAAAACAAAATCAACCGCGCTCGTTCGTTGGCAGAGAAGAATGTTTATGTAGACTCGTTGCTTCTCCTCTACGATCTTCGATTGGAGCATTTTGCTTCGCACCCAAAGCGTGGTAAGGCATATATCCTCGACCGTAAGGCTCGCGAGCATTTGACCTATCGTGAGTCTGATCGCGAGGGTATTCGCAAGGATTTTGAGGTGGCAATCGCTGCACAGGTTGAGGCAAATGGTACAGCCGATCCTGCGTTGGTTGCAATCTACTTCAAGAATTTGTGCGATGACTATTCGAACGACCTCGTTGATGCTATGACTATCGTTAACGCTTACGAGCAAAACTCGAAGTATTTTGCAAATGTGGATGAGTCGCAGGCTGACTTCAAGAATCAGTTCGAGAATAGTTTTGGTGCAAGTGGTGCTGCTTCGTGCGAGAATTTGCAGAAGATTTTCGAGCCAAAGGTTAATGCAACTCCAAACGACGAGGCTCTGCTCGCACACGTTTTTCAACTTATGGCGAAGGCAAACTGCGAGAGCGACTTCTTTATTCAGGTTGCCGAGTTGTACTATGGTGTGAAGCCACAGTCGAATATCGCAATGTTGTTGGCGCAGATTTTCCAGACCAAGAAGGAGTTTGGCAAGGCAAACAACTATCTGCGTGAGGCTTTGGCAAAGGAGGAGAATGCGGACGAGCGCGAGAAGTTGTTGGTACGTATCGGTATCCTCGAGATGACGGCACACAACTATGTTGCAGCAATCAAGGCGTTCAACGAGTCTATCGTAATTGACGAGACAGACGACGATGGTTTGGCATTCTACTTCTTGGCACAGTGCTATGTTGCTGGTGCTAAGGATTGCGGTTCGGAGTTGTCAAAGCACTCGGTATATTGGTATGCTTACGACCTCGTGCAGAAGGCTCTTCCATTGTTGGAGACAACCGATGCAAATGTGGCAGCAAACGCCAAGACTCTCGCAGCAAGCTATCGTTCGGTATTCCCAACTGCCGAGGAGTGCTTCTTTGCAGAGTTGAAGGAGGGTGCCGACTATACTATCGATTGCGGTTTGGCAAAGGGCAAGATGACGAAGGTTCGTTATCGCGCACAATAGTAGGTTTATACTTATTATAATAATATAGAGTAGACGAAATGTTGTTTCGTATACATAGGATGGCTATGGTAGCACTTCTGGTGGGAAGTGCTATCTTGCTATTCTCGTGTAAGGCGAAAACTACGACAGCAGAGGAGTCTTTGGACGCTGTGAAAACCGAGGAGAGCGAGAATCTCACGATTGTAATGTCGGAGAATGGCCGCAAGTCCTATCTCTTTACTGCGCCACTACTCGAGGGCTACACGTTGGGGCGCGACCCCTATCGTGAGTTCCGCAAGGGTATCTCTATAACGACCTATCAGGACGACTCGCTGACTACGGTCAATACCGTTTTGGTGGCAAACTACGCCATATACTACGAAGAACGTAAGTTGTGGGAGGCGAAGGGCGATGTTGTCGTAACCAAACACGACGGCTCGCGCCTCTATACACAGCAACTATTCTGGAACTCGATAACCAAACGTATCTACTCGAATGTCGATACCAAACTCGTTACCGATACCGATGAGATTATCGGCGAAGGTTTCGAGTCGGACGAGGAGATGAACGAGCCTCGCTTCCGTCGTTGGAAGGGGTATATGCAGGTTGATTCGGAGCAGTTGTGCAAGGAGCAAAACGACAAGAAGGGGGAGAAATCCGAGAAGTCCGCGCCGAAATCTTCTGCCGAGCAGAAAGAGCGAGTGAAGGAGGAGAAATCGGCAGAAAAAACGACGTCGCCAACTCCAAAGAGGTTGAAGCCGACGCCAAGAGTTGCAGAAAAGGGAACGAAAGTAGAACCAATGCAAAGGCGTAAGGTGAAGTAGTGTTCGATAAGCAAATTAACCGCATTAAATGGATAACATATACGTTTCGATAGCCATTGTTGTTGTGATGGTCACATTGTCGGCATTCTTTTCGGGAATGGAGATAGCCTTCCTGAACAAGAATCGTCTGCGACTGGAGATAGACCGCAAGCAGAGCCGAACATTCGACTATGTGGCGGGACTATTCTCACGCCATCAGGGCGAGTATATATCGACAATTCTGGTTGGTAACAATATTGCTCTGGTTCTCTACTCAATGTGTCTGTCAATCGTGTTGCGCAAGGTTGCCACTCTACTGGGGTGGACGTCATTGCAGGATGGTTCGGTACTGTTGGAGACTATCATCCCAACGGTGATAATCATATTTTTGGGCGAGTATGTGCCGAAGTCTATTTTCAGGAGTAATCCCAACTTCTACTATCGCTACCTCTCGCCAGTGATGTACTTTTTCTACATCATTCTCTATCCTATAACACGTGCTACTACACTGATTTCGTATGGTTTGTTGCGACTCGTGGGACGTAAGGCGAGCGATGCCGAGCGACAAATAGAGTTCGACCGCAGCGATTTGGAGAGTCTGCTCGAGAATAATAACTCCTCGGATATGGCTTCCGAGGCGGACAACGATATCAAGATGTTCCAGAATGCGTTGGACTTTGCCGATTTGCGAGTACGCGACGCTATGGTGTCACGTGTGGATGTTGAGGCTGTGGATATCGACGACTGCACTATGGAGCAACTGACCGAGCGATTTGTCGAGACTATGTACTCGCGAATCTTTGTATGGCGCGACTCCATCGACAATATCATTGGCTATGTCAATTCGAAGAGCCTTTTCGAAAGCCCTAAGAGTGTCGAGGAGGCGTTGATAAAGGTCGATTATGTAGCCGAAACACTTCCGTTGCAAGATTTGCTGACGCAGTTCACTAGAAACAAGAGCAACATTGCGGTTGTTATAGATGAGTTTGGAGGTACGGCGGGCATTATCTCGTTGGAGGATGTATTGGAGCAGATTTTTGGCGAAATAGAGGACGAACACGACAAGCCCGATATGGTCGAAAAGCGTATTTCGGAGCGTGAATTTGTATTTTCGTGTCGTTTGGATGTGGAGTATCTGAACGAGGAGTACGAGATTGGAATACCCGAGAGTGACGAGTACGATACGTTGGCGGGTTATATCATATCTCGCTACGAGGAGTTGCCAACGGCAGGAACGGTTATGGAGTTCGATGGTTTGCGAATCAAAATTTTGCGTACCACACGTTCTCGAATAGAGTTGGCGCGTGTCGAGTTGGTCGAGCGAGTGGGCAAAAATAGCGCATCGCGATAAAAAATAGCGAAAAAAGACCTTAATTATGAAATAAATTTCATATCTTTGAAGGTTAAAACAGTTTCGGACGAAGAAAGTACGACAAAATTAAAATATTAAATACTATTTACTATGTTGAGTTTAAACACTTTAAGAACCAAATTTGGTATCGTATTATCGGTTGTTATCGGTGCTACGCTTTTGGCTTTCGTTTTGGGAGATTTTTTTGGAAATCGTAATCAGGGCGAGATTCCACAGGTTGGCGAGATTAACGGCGAGGAGATTGGTGGAATGGAGTTCCGTCGTGCATACGACGAGGCAACTTTCTTTATGGACAACAACACAGACGCATCTGGTTCGATGGCAATCAATGCTGCTTGGGAATCGCTCGTTTACGAGAAGGTGTATGCTTCTGATTTGAACGCACTCGGCTTGGTTGTTACCGAGAGTGAGGCTGCTGAGGCTTTCGAGGAGACTGTTGCTGCTAACCCATATTTCCAGCAGATGTTGGAGAATAATGGTGGTGCATCGCTCTATTCAAAGATGTTGTCGCGCGACCTCGCTATTCGCAAGTATATTGATTTGGTGCGTTGTGGTGCATATGCCAATGCTCTGGTTGTAAACAAGGGCGTTGCAGCACAGAACAACACCTACAAGGGTCACTTTGTAGTTGCTAACTACTCGTCAATCAACGACGAAGAGGTTGCAGTATCGGACAAAGAGATTAAGAATTACTATGAGGAGAATTTGACAAAATATAAGCAGACTCCTTATCGCACCGTATCTTATGTTCACTTCGATGTTGAGCCATCGGAGGCTGACAAGCAGGCTATCGAGACAGCCGCACGCGAGTTGACAAAAACTTTTTCGAGCGCAACCGATTTGAAGGAGTATACCGCTTTGGAGGCAAAGGCTCAGTTGGCGAACAACTATGTAACAGCAGACGATATTGAGTCGGCTGAGTTGGGTAAAATTCGCAATGGTCGTACTTTCGGCCCAGAGAAGCGTGGCGATAATTGGTATGCTTCGCGCCGCTATCGTGTCATTACTGCTCCTAAAGATTTGGAGTTGCAGCACATTATCCTCGCAAAGCAGGATGGTGTAAATGTTGATAGCCTCTACACTGTTGCAAAGGTGCCGGGTGCAGATTTTGCAGCATTGGTTAAGCAGCACTCGCTCTATCCGGATGCAGAGAATGACGAGATTGAGTTCTCGCAACTCCCTATCGTGTTTGCTGATGCTTTGGCAAATGTAAAAACTAATAATGTTGTAAAGATTGATCGTGGCGACGTAGTATTCATCACCAAGGTTGTAAAGGCTGAGAATCCTACACGTCACTACCGCATCGCAACTTTGGAGTATCCTATCGAGGCTTCGAAGGAGACCAAGGACGCTATCTATGCTCAGGCGTGCGAGTTTGTGCGCAACGCAAAGGGCTCGATTGAGAACTTCAACAACGCTGCAACTGAGGTTTCGGCTTCGTCCGTAAATCTCAATCGTGGCGATCGTACCATCTCGGGTCTGCCAAACTCGACTGAGGTTGCTCGTTGGGCTGTGGCTGCAAAGGTTGGTGCAGTGTCGGATATTATGAACGTAGATAACGGCTGGGCTGTAGTAGTTGTAACCGCAGTTGATGACGAGGAGTATAAGTCGTTGAACGCTGTTTCAGCAGAGATTAAGCGTACTTTGGTTCGCGAGAAGAAGGCTGAGATGTTGAAGGCAAAGATGCAGGGCGCAACTTTGGCAGAGATTGCCGAGAGTGTTGGTGCCGAGGTTAAGGAGTTTAACGATGCAAAACTTTCGGCATACTATGTGAACAATATCGGTGTTGAGCCACACGTAATTGGTGCTTTGGCTGGCGTTACTGCCGAGGCTACAGGTACACTTCTTCCTTTGGTTGAGGGTGGTAAGGGTGTATTTGCTGTCGTTGTTGACGAGGTGGCAGTTGCCGAGGAGGCTACAGCCGAGGCTGAGAAGGTTAAACTTCAGGCACAGCAGGAGTCGATGGCTTCGTACCTTCCAATGATTGCTGCCAAGAATTATGTGAATCTCGTAGACAATACGTTGAAGAACTTCTAAGAATCAGCAATATGTGCAATGGTGGGCGTGTACTTTGGTATGCGCCCATCTTGTTTTTTACAAAAAAACAAAATATTTCCCTATTCCTACTGCGCCATTCCTTTTTTTTATATATATTTGTAGTGCTAAATTGCACTTATAGTGCAGATATCGTAGTTGATTATGAAGATAGTTATTGCTGGAGTAGGTGAAATGGGTTGTCACTTGGCGAGGATGTTGAGCGGCAAAGACCACGATATTACCGTTATAGATACCGATGCAAAGGCGTTGGCAGAGGTTACGAGCCTTGCCGATGTGTTGACCGTAGAGGGCGACTCTACAACCTTTGCTGTGCTGCGTAAGGCTTCGGTAAGAAAGTGCGACCTCTTTGTTGCGGTGCATCCGGTCGAGAATACCAACATTCTGTCGGCTATTATGGCGAAGCAGCTCGGCGCAAAGAAGTCGATAGCACGTATCGACAACAACGAGTATCTCGAGCCAAACAACAAGGAGATGTTTATCAATATGGGCATCGACTATATGTTCTATCCTGAACAGATTGCTGCCGAGGAGGTTATCTCGTTGCTGGGTCACACTACAACCACCGAGTTTGTCGACTTCTCGAGTGGTCGCCTTTCGCTTCTGGTGTTCCGTTTGGAACCAACGTCGCCTCTCGTAGATCGCGAGTTGTCGAGTTTTACGGTGGAGGAGACCTCGGCATATCGCACAGTGGCCATTTCGCGCGGTGGCAAGACCATCATTCCGCACGGAACAGATATCTATATGGTAGGCGATATGCTCTATGTTATTGCTCGCCACGATGCCGTGAACGATATTATGCAACTTTCGGGTCAGGGCGATGTTCATATCAAGAATATGATGATTCTGGGAGGCTCGCGCATTGGTATGCAGATTGCGCAAGCGATGCAGGATAGGGTGAATATCAAACTCGTGGATTACAATCAGGATAAGGCGTATCGTTTGGCGGAGCAACTCGAAAAGACGCTTATCATCAACGCCGATGGTCGCAACAACGAGGTTATGATAGAGGAGGGACTTCAGAATATGGATGCCTTTGTTGCTGTTACAGGTCGTAGCGAGACCAATATTCTGGCTGCGATGTTGGCAAAGCGTATGGGTGTTAAGAAGGTCATTGCCGAGGTCGAAAATCTCAACTACATAACTATGGCTGATTCGGTAGGTGTAGATACTATAGTGAACAAGAAGATGGTTTCGGCGTCTAACATCTTCCGCTTTACGATGTCGACTGATGTGTTGGCAATAAAGTGTTTGACGGGTAGCGATGCCGAGGTTATGGAGTTTATCGTCAAACCTAACTCTCCGGCAACGAAGGCCCCTATCAAAGAGTTGGGTATGCCGTCCGATTCGACCATCGGAGGTATTGTGCGTGGCGAGAAGGTGTTTATCGCTTCGGGCGACACCGAGATTCTGGCGTACGATCGTGTAGTGGTGTTTGCTATGCCTTCGGCAGTATCGAAGGTGGGCTACTTCTTCAATTAGAGAGTGAGAAAATAAAATATATTAACCCATATGTATATAGCAATAGCAGGAAACATTGGTAGCGGTAAGACTACGCTGACCGAGATTTTGACCAAGCACTATGGTGCAAAGGCCTATTATGAGGATATCGACAATCCTTATATCAACGACTTCTACGAGGATATGAATCGCTGGGCATTTCAGTTTCAGGTACACTTCCTCGCAAGCCGTATTCGTCAGACTATGGATATGCTGGCGGATGGCTCGGAGGATATATTCCAAGACCGCACCATCTACGAGGATGCTCACATCTTTGCAGGCAATTTGCATCAGATGGGCTCTATGTCGTCGCGCGATTTCGGCACCTATATGAAGTTGTTCGATATCTCGACCAACCTTATTCCGCAACCCGACCTTCTTATCTATTTGAAGGCGAGCGTGCCAACTTTGGTTAAGCAGATATGCAAGCGTGGTCGCGACTACGAGCAGAATATCGAGGTGGGATACCTCGACCGTTTGAACAATCGTTATAACGATTGGATTGAGAATCACTACAAGGGCGAGGTGTTCGTTATCGATAAGGATACCGAGGACTTTGTCGAAAATGTAAAGGTGCTGGAGGCTCTCTACGAGCGTCTGGATGCAATTAAAGCGGCAGAGAAGAGTCGATGATAGCATTGCCTGTTGCCTTTACGGAGCGTATGCGTAAGCAGTTGGGAGCAGAGGAGGCAGAACGCCTTTTTGTTGCTCTTGACTCGGTGTCACCCGTTGCCGTGCGCCTCAATCCTGCCAAGTGTGGCGAGGAGGGTGTGTGGAGCGACGGTGAGGCGATTGCGTGGAGTAAATGGGGACGTAAGTTGAAGGAACGCCCTTCGTTTACGCTCGATACGGCTTTTCACGCTGGCGCATACTATGTGCAGGAGGCAGCATCGCAATTTATAGATTACATCATTTCGCACGAGGAGTTGTCGGGATGTCGGGTGTTGGATATGTGTTCGGCACCGGGCGGCAAAACCACCATCTATTCGACAGCGGTGGGGACAACAGGTTTGGTTGTGGCGAATGAGTATGTTCGCTCACGAGCTAACATCTTAGCCGACAATGTTCGCAAGTGGGGTATGGGCAATGTATTGGTTACCAACAACGCGCCCGAGCATTTGGCTCAATTCGAGGGGTGGTTCGATTTGGTGGCTGTAGATGCGCCCTGCTCTGGCGAGGGAATGTTTCGCAAGGAGGAGGTTGCGCGCGAGGATTGGAGCGAGGAGGCTGTACGTATGTGTGCAGCGCGCCAACTCTTGATTGTGCGTGAGGCGTGGCAGACGCTCCGAGAGGGAGGTCTGTTCATCTATAGCACCTGCACCTTCAATGAGGATGAGGACGAGGGCGTTCTGCGTGCCTTTATCGAGGAGTTTGGCGATGTGTTTGAGCCGTTGCAAAATGTTGATATAGAGGCAAAGTGGGGCATTGTGAAGGGCTCGGTTGGGGCGTTTCAGACCTTTAGATTTTTCCCTCACAAGAGCGATAGCGAGGGATTGTTTGTGGCGGTAGCACGAAAGGCGGAGCCTACGACGCAACGTACGCCCAAGGCACGCAAGAGAGTTATGCAGGAGGTGGATAAGGCGTCGCGTCAAGAGTTGGCGAAGTGGCTCAACGATGCAGAAAACCACACTTTTGCTATGGTTGCCGATACGATATACGCCTATTGTAGCGAACAATTCAAGGCTGTGCAGGCGTTGTCCGAGGGGCTTACGGCGATATACTCGGGCGTGGCTATGGGACAAATCTTTAAGGGTAAGTTGAAACCCGATTGGGCGTTGTCGCAGTATGTTGGTTTGCGACGCGAGAGTGTTGCAACGGAGGAGTTGGACGAGGCGCGTGCTTTGGACTATCTCCGCAAGCGTGATATTGCTGTGGGCGATATGGCGGAGGGTATGAATCTCGTAACGCACAAAGGTCGCTCGTTGGGCTTTGTAAAGAGGGTAGGGGCGAGGTGTAATAATCTCTATCCCAATTCGTTGAAAATTATGAATATGTAAAAGATATGGTCGAAAAACTCTACTATTCTATGGGCGAAATTACAGAGATGTTCGATGTTGAGCCATCTCTGATTCGCTATTGGTGTTCGCAGTTTAGTTGTCTGCGTCCAAAGCGCAATGCCAAGGGCAACAGACTCTTTACCAAACAGGATATTGAGCGATTGAAGCGTATACACCACCTTCTCAAAGAGAAGAAGATGACAATCGAGGGTGCGCAGAAGGCGATGCGTAAGCGCAATATCGAGGTCGAAGGCAAGGATTCGGATATGGAGCTGTTGGAGCAGTTGCAGTCGTTGCGAGCAATGTTGGTGGATATGCGTGATAGCATTGGCGAGGAGACTCCAATTACGGATGACGACGCGGCAGATGCAACAAGTGCAACTGATGCCGATGCTCCTGTTCAGGTTGTTGCCGAGACGCCAAAGCCGAAGAAACCGCGTGCGCCACGCAAGACGCGAGCGGAGCAGGAGAGTGTTGACCGTCCGCTTTTCCCATTCTACGAACAGACTCTTTTCTAAAAATGTAAAGTTATGAGAATCAGGGATGTGATTGCTCCGATTGAGGCGTTTGCGCCGCTCTCGTTGCAGGAGTCGTACGACAATTCGGGTTTGGTTGTCGGCCGTTTGGACGACGAGTTGCGAGGAGGAGTGCTGCTCGCTGTGGATGTTACCGAGGAGGTGATTGCCGAGGCGATTGAGAAGGGTTGCAGTTTGATAATCACACACCATCCGATAATTTTCCATCCGCTCAAGCGTCTTAATTCGGCATCGGTGGTGGAGCGTTGTGTGGAGATGGCAATTCGTAACGATATTGCTCTGTATGCGTGTCATACGAATCTCGATTCGGCTCCCGGAGGAATGAGTTGGAAGGTTGGCGAGATGCTCGGTTTGCAGGATATGGAGGTGTTGCAACCGACATCCGAGGGTGCCGGTTTTGGCGTTGTCGGAACACTCCGAACAGCCGTTTCGGAGAGCGATTTTTTGAAGCAGGTAAAGCAGACGTTCGCGGCTGAAACTCTGCGACATAGCGCATTGCTGGAGCGAGAGGTAAAGCGTGTTGCAGTATGCACTGGTGCAGGGGCTTCGTTGATGGCAGAGGCGAAGGCTTCGGGGTGCGATGTCTATTTGACAGCCGACCTGAAATATAACGATTTCTATACCCCCGATTCGCACTTTGTTGTGGTGGATATGGGACATTTTGAGAGTGAATTTTGCGTAATTGCGATTTTATTTGATATTTTATCAAAAATTTTTATTAACTTTGCGCTCCATAAGAGCGCTCAAACAAAAAATCCGGTGCGTTATTTTATGTAATGGATTGACCAATAGGATGTTAGGGCGTTAAAGTCTATTTTTCACGGTTAAGGAAAATAACAAAATTAAGATATATGGCTACAAAGAAAAAGACAGCAGAGGTAGATTACTCGATGTATGAGAAGATTGTTGCACTCTACGAGTTGCAGAAAATTGACTCGCAGATTGACGAAATCAACAAGGTTAAGGGTGAGTTGCCTTTGGAGGTTGAAGATTTGGAGGATACTGTTGAGGGTTTGAAGACTCGCCTCGACAATATCAACCGCGAGATTGAGGAGTTGGCTTCGCTTACACGTCAGCGTCAGCGCGAGATTGAGGAGGCAAATACCCTTATCACTCGCTACAAGGAGCAGCAGAAGAGCATCCGCAACAACCGCGAGTTCGAGTCGTTGGAGAAGGAGATCGAGTACCAGATGCTCGAGATTACCCTCGCCGAGAAGCATTTGAAGACCTACGCTCAAACAATCAAAGTTAAGAAGGGTGCTGTAGAGACAACCGAGACAGAACTTAACGAGCGTCAGGCTGACCTCGATGTTAAGCGTCAGGAGTTGAACTCTATCGAGAGCGAGACTGCAGATGAGGTAAAGGCTCTTGCAGCAAAGGCTGAGGTTGCAAAGGCTAAGATTGACGAGCGTCTGCTCGCAGCATATGGTCGTATTCGTTCGAAGATGCGCAACGGCTTGGCGGTAGTTACTGTAAAGCGTGATGCTTGCAGTGGTTGCTTCAACCGCATCCCACCTCAGCGTCAGGCAGATATTCGCCTCGGTAAGAAGTTGATCGTGTGCGAGTACTGCGGTCGTATTCTCGTTCCAGGCGAGGAGTAGAGCGCATAGGTCGGACACCCCGAACAGCAATAGACGAGTTCCTCTTTCGTGGGGAACTCGTTTTTGAATTACTATGCCGAAAATTTTCGGTTTACAATTTGTTTACTACCTTTGTGTAAAATATAGAATAGGATATGTTACAACCTGACCAAATTAAAGAGATTGTAAGGCGTCTGGATACGCTGGGGAGGTGTCTTTGACATCGAACAGCGAAGAATAGACCTTCAGAACGAGGAGGAGAAGACCTTTGCGCCGGAGTTCTGGGATATGCCCGAGAAGGCTCAGGAGCAGTTGCGTACGGTGGCGACCATCAAGAGTTGGGTGGAGGCGTACGACGAGGTGAGTAAGGCGGTTGACGAGGTTAGGCTGATGCCCGAATTTGTGGCTGAGGGACTCGCTTCGGAGGAGGAGGCCGAGTGCGCCTACGCTGGAGCCGTCGAACTTATCGAGAAACTGGAGTTGCGCAATATGCTCTCGGGCGAGGAGGATAAGATGGGAGCCATCATCGACATCAACGCTGGTGCGGGTGGCACGGAGGCTCTCGACTGGGCTTCGATGTTGCTTAGAATGTATACCCGTTGGTGCGAGGCTCACAACTACAAAGTTAAGATGCTCGACTTCCAAGAGGGCGACGAGGTGGGTGTAAAGTCCTGCACAATGGAGGTGGAGGGGGACTTCGCCTACGGATATCTCAAGAGCGAAAATGGAGTGCACCGTATGGTGCGCCTTTCGCCATTCAATGCCAACAACAAACGACAGACGACCTTCGCTTCGGTGGCAGTTACGCCCGCCGTGGACGACACTATCGAGGTGGTTGTAAACCCAGCCAATGTTGAGTGGGAAACCTATCGCTCGAGCGGTGCGGGTGGTCAAAATGTGAATAAGGTGGAGACCGCAGCACGACTGCGTTATCACTTCAAAGATGAGCAGACGGGTGAGGAGATATCCTACGTTATCGAGAATCAGGAGACCCGTTCGCAGTTGATGAATAAGGAGAATGCGATGCGTATTTTGCGCTCGAAACTCTATCAGTACGAGTTGGATAAACGACGCGCTACGCAGCAGGCTCTCGAGGCGGATAAGAAAAAGATAGAGTGGGGCTCGCAGATTCGCTCGTATGTACTTGATGATAGGCGAGTTAAGGATCATCGCACAGGTCATCAAACTTCCGATTGCGACGGCGTTTTGGATGGCGATTTGGACGGATTTATCAAAGCATATTTGATGGAGTTTGGAGGGCGTTAGAGCGTGAAAAAATCTATGCTAATACTTGTTGCCATACTCTGTGTGGCAACCTCGTATGCACGAGTTATTTGTGGTGCCGAACGCACTGCAGAGTGGATGCCGTTGCTCGATGGCAAACGTGTGGCTCTGCTTGCCAACCATACGGCAATGGTGGGCGAAGAGCCTACTTTGGATGTGTTGCGCTCGAATGGTGTGAATGTGGTGGCGATAGTCGCTGCCGAACACGGATTTCGAGGTACGGCAGATGCGGGCGAAAAGGTTAACTCCTCGGTAGATGTAAAAACAGGGTTGCCAATCTGGTCGCTCTATTCGGCAAAGAGCCGAAGGCTTACGCCGGAGCAGGTGGCGCAATTCGACGTTGTGGTGGTGGATATGCAGGATGTAGGAGTGCGCTTCTACACCTACTATATAACGATGCTCTCGGTTATGAATAGCGTCGCCGAGGGTGGCAAGCAGGTGGTTGTCTTCGATAGACCAAACCCCAACGGAATGTATGTTGATGGCCCTATTCTCGATATGAAATATAGGTCGGGCGTAGGGGCGTTGCCGATACCTGTCGTTCACGGTTTGACAATGGGTGAGATTGCTCTGATGGCTGTCGGCGAAGGGTGGTGCAAAGAGTGCGACGTGAGCGTTGTTACGTGTCGAAACTACACCCACCAAACACGCTACTCGCTGCCGGTAGCCCCCTCTCCAAACCTGCGCTCTATGCAGGCGGTATATCTCTATCCTTCGACCTGTCTTTTCGAGGGTACAATTTGTTCGCTCGGTCGAGGTACAGAGTTTCCGTTCGAGGTGTGGGGACACCCCAATGTGAAGGGTGGTTTTTCGTTTACACCACGTTCGATTGCGGGTGCCAAATACCCTCCACACTGCAACACAACCTGTTTTGGCGAAGATTTGCGAGGCGTTTCGCACGAGCAGATTATTGCTGATGGACTCAATCTCGTATATCTCATCGAAGCCTATCGACAAGTGGGAGCGGGAGAGGCGTTTTTCAATCCCTTTTTCGAAAAGTTGGTGGGCGTGCCGTATGTGCGTGAAATGATTGTTGCAGGACATTCTGCCCAAGAAATTAGGGCTAAATGGAGCGATGAGGTGGAGCAGTACAGAAAACTACGCCGAAAATATTTACTCTACAAAGAGTAAAGGTTTCGTAAATTTGTGTAACTTTGCAATCGATGATAGATAGAGATACCATAGATAGAATTTATGCCGCAGCAGACATTGTTGAGGTGATAAGCGACTACGTTACACTCAAACGTAAGGGTGCTAACTACGAGGCGTGCTGTCCGTTTCATGGCGAGAAGACGCCTTCGTTCAAGGTATCTCCGTCGAAGGGAATGTTCAAGTGTTTTGGTTGTAGCAAGGGTGGCAATGCCGTTTCGTTTGTTATGGAGCACGAGAATATCTCCTATCCTGAGGCTCTAAAAATCGTTGCCAAGAAGTATGGTATCGAAGTAAAGGAGAAGGAGGAGACCGAGGAGGATATCCGTCGCAACAACAATCGCGAGAGTATGTTTGCGCTCAATACGTGGGCTGCAGAGTACTTTGCCGATACACTCCACAATAGCGAGGAGGGAATAAGCGTCGGTCTATCCTATTTCCGTCAGCAACGAGGCTTCTCGGAGGCGACAATCAAGAAATTTGGACTCGGTTTCTGTCCATCGGATGGCGATAAGATGACGCAAGACGCTCTGCGTGCGAGTTATCAGGAGGAGTTTCTGCTCTCAACAGGTCTATCTATCAAACGTGAGGGTGATGGTCGGGTGTTCGACCGCTTCCGCGAGCGAGTGATGTTCCCTGTGCATAATATCTCGGGTCGCATTGTGGCTTTTGGAGGTCGTACACTGCGCACCGACAAGAAGGTAGCCAAGTATCAGAACTCGCCTGAGAGCGAGATATATAGCAAGAAGAACGAGATTTATGGTCTGTTCTTCGCCAAGAAGGCGATTCAGCAACTGGACTACGCCATAATGGTTGAGGGTTACACCGATGTTATCTCTATGCACCAGTCGGGCGTAGAGAATGTTGTTGCCTCGTCGGGAACATCGCTTACCACAGAGCAGATACGATTACTATCGCGTTTCACCAAGAATATCACCGTTATGTATGACGGCGATAGCGCGGGTCAGAAAGCGTCGTTGCGAGGTGTTGATATGATTCTGAAGGAGGGATTGAGTGTTCGCGTGGTGTTGTTGCCTGCCGAGGACGATCCCGACTCATTTGCACGTACCCATTCGGCAGAGGAGGTGCGCGAATATATCAAACAGAATAGCAAGGACTTTCTCTCGTTTAAGGCGCAACTGCTACTCGCAGATGCGGGAAATGATCCGGTCAAGCGTAGCGATGTGGCGAGGGATATAGTACACTCAATAGCCGAGATACCTGATAGCATACAACGTTCGCTCTATATTAAGGAGTGCGCCAAGATTATGGATATGAGCGAGGATATCCTGGTTACCGAGGTTGCAAAGCGACGTGTCAACTCGCTGGGCGACCGCGAGGCGAGCGAATTTATACAACGCGAGGGTCGTCGCTATTGGCGCAACCGCGAGGAGCAACCTCAAAGCGAGGAGGATTTGCGAATTGGCAACCTCTCCGTAGGTAGTAGTTTGGAGGCTATCGAGCGCGAGTTGATATACTATTTGGTGGTTCACGGAGCCAAGAATTACGACTATCGTGAGGGACGAAAAATCGTGACAATGAATGTTGCTGACACCATCCTCGAAGAGTTGATGGTGGATGAGATGCGATTCCACGATGAAGCGTTCAACAAGATTTATAACCTCTATTGCGACGCTCACAAGGAGCGTAGAGTGGTTTTGCCCGAGGAGTTGGTGACTCACGCCGATATCGACATATGTGATGCAGCAACCGACCTTCTGTTTATCGACGAACAGTACGCGATGAGCGAGATTTGGACAAAGAAGGAGGTGCATACGACGACCGAGTCGGAGGTGTTGGGTAAGGGTGTTCCAAAGGCTGTGCAACTCTTCAAAACAAAGGTCATTACGGGAATGCTCGCCGAACTACAAACACGTCTTGCCGACGAGAGTATCAGCGAGGACGAGCAGCTGGATATCGCATCGGAGATGGCACGATTGAATCGCCTGAAGGTGATGCTTGCACACAAAACAAATCGATTGACGATATAAAAAAGAGAGAGCGATGTTATTCATCGCTCTCGTCATCTTTATCCTCCAACTGTTTGGTGGATGTCACTCCCAATTTCTTTATGCTATTTACTTTGGAGAGTATGTTGCCCTTACCTTTCGATAGTTTGTTTTGCGCGGCTTCGTAACTCTCGTAAGCCTTTTCGATGAATCGGCCTACATCGTCCAAATCTTTTACGAAGTTGGCAAATTTGTCGTACAACCTACCCGTCTCTGTTGCAATCTTTATTGCATTTTTGGTCTGTTTATCGCGCATCCACAACTGATACATCAACTTCAAAACCGAGATTAAATGGGCCGGACTTATGATTACGATATGACGCTGGTAGGCACTCTCCCACAAATCTTTATCGGCGTTGAGAGCAGCCAGATATGCTCCCTCGTTGTAGACGAACATCATCACAAAGTCGGCAGAATTTTTCACATATCGTGGGTAGTCCTTACTTGCCAATTCGTTGACGTGATTGCGTATGGATTGCACGTGCGCAGCCAGTGCCGCAGGCTGATCCTCGACCGAGGCGTTGACATAGTCGGTGTATGCCGTGAGCGACACCTTTGAGTCGATGATAAGATTCTTACCCTCAGGTAGATAGAATATGGCGTCGGGACGCAACTGACCACCACTTTCGCTCTTGATTTTCGAGCCATCTTCGTTTTCTGTAGCCTGCAGAACGTAGTTTATTCCCTCCTCTAAACCGGACTTCTCGAGCAACTGTTTCAGAAGCATTTCGCCCCAGTCACCCTGCACCTTCGAGTTTCCTTTCAGAGCCAACGTCAACTCTTTCGCTTCGCGACCAATCGAAGAGTTAAGTTCATTCAACTCCTTGATGGTGTCGCGCAACGATTTCACTTCACTAACTTCGCCAGTGTAGCAGTCGTGGATGGTCTTTTTGAGGTTTTCGAGGTCGTTTTTGAAGGGGGAGAGAATCTCGCCTAATTGGAAGCGGTTGTTCTCGCGCATAAGCCTCGACTTCTCGTCGAATATGGATGCCGCAATCTCGCGGAATACCAACTCCGACTCGCTACGCAGGTTTTTGCGCTCCTCCTCTTGCTGTCGAATCTGCTCGTGCATACGTGCGGTCTCGGCGTGTAACGATATGTTCTCGTCGCGACACTTTTCTAACTTCGCTTCCGTCTGCTTCAACTCCAATTCAACCTCTTTTGCCTCGGCACGAGTATGCTCGAGTAGGGTTTCGGCTGCTATAGTGCGTGCGCGAGCCACAAAATATCCGCACACACCACCCACTGCCAACGCAACAACTGCAGCTATAAATATGATAATGGTTGTCTCCATAGCACTTATAATTGTTAGGTTTCGTATAACCCCTTACCTATCGGAATTTCTCAAAAAATTTCCACAGCACCACGCCGCCCGAAACCGAGACGTTGAGCGAGTGTTTTGTGCCAAGTTGAGGTATCTCTATTGCGGCATCGCATACATCCACTACCTCCTGCGCTACGCCCTCCACTTCGTTGCCGAAAACAAGAGCGTATTTGGTGTTCGAAACTGGCTCGAATTTATCCAACATTACCGACTCTGCAATCTGCTCGATTGCAACAATGGTATATCCCTCACTCTTAAGTTGTTGCACGCACTCAACAGTGGTCTGAAAATGCGCCCATTCGACCGAAAATTCTGCTCCCAGTGAACTCTTATGAATCTCGCGCGAAGGGGGTGTTGCGGTGATGCCGCAGAGTGCTATTTTTTCCACCGCAAAAGCGTCGCCCGTACGGAAAAACGCACCCACATTTTGAGCCGAGCGGACGTTGTCCAAAACCACCACTACGGGCATCTTTTTCATCTGGCGAAACTCCTCGACCGAAGGTCTGCCAAGTTCTGCATTGGTTGTTTTTTTCATTCTGTTGTTCAATTATTGCCACAAAAGTAATCATTATTTGAAAAATTTTCACTATTTTTGACCGATTTATGCGTGCGTACGTGCGAAATGTTTAGGAAAGTTATCATATCGGTAGTGGCTTTGTTGCTCTCATTCAGTGCTTTAGCGCAGAGTGAGAAACTATATCTTGATACCGATTTCAACTTCGATTTCGATAATACCGAGTACTCGGGTAGCAATATTGCTCCTTCGGAGACGCTCTTTGGCGTTTCACTTGCTCCGGTGTTGCGCTACGAGTGGAACGATAAACATTCACTCGGCGTGGGTGTCAATATGCAGAAGATGTTTGGCTCGGTGCGTTTTCTCGATGATATTGACCTTATCGCATACTACCAGTTCCGCAACGAGAAGTATGGCGCAGTGGCGGGTCTGTTCCGTCGCGAGAAGTTGATTGGTCGCTATTCGGAGGCGTTTTTCAGCAATGCGTGGTTGGTGGATAATCGTCTGGTGCAGGGTTTGGCTCTGCAATACACAGATAAGAGAGGTTTTGTAGAGTTGGCGGCAGATTGGAATGGTTTGTACTCTGCTCAAACGCGCGAGCAGTTCCGCATACTCCTCTCGGGCGAGGGTCGCTTTGCGAAGATTATGTATGCGGGTGGTACGGCTGTGATGCAACACTACGCCAACCGTGCTGACTTCAGTCACAATGTTGTGGATAACATCACCGTTAACGCATTTCTGGGGGTGGACTTTACCGCCTTTTTCGATTTTGATATTCGCCTCGGTTACTTGCAGTCGTTGCAGCGCGATAGGCTCGCCGAGAGCGACTGGGTAGCACCTCTGGGTGCCGAGTTATTCTTCCGTATGAGTCGTTGGGGTGTGTTTATCTCGAACAATCTCTATGTAGGAGATAATCTGCAACCATTCTACAACTCGGTGGGTAAGGAGGGTACTCCGTATGGTGCCGATCTATACGCCTCGGATCCATTTTATGCTACTCCAAGCGGGGTGTATAATCGCACCGGAATAGGCTACGAGCGCAACTTTTGGAAGGATCGCATAAAGGTAAAGGCGGAGTTTGTGCTGAAGACCGATGGCGAGCGATTGTATAATCAGCAGATTATATCGCTGGGTGTGAACATCGCCCCAAAATTGTATGATAAGACAACAAAGAAAACAAAATAATAAAAACTGAAAGTTATGGCTAATGAAAATGTTGAGGTAAAGGAGAAGTCGTTGAACTTCCTTGAGGAGATTATCGAGGAGTCGATTGCTAATGGTCTTTCGCACGTGCAGACGCGATTTCCGCCAGAGCCAAACGGCTACCTTCACATCGGACACGCAAAGAGTATCTGCATCAACTTCGGATTGGCAAAGAAGTATGGCGGTAAGTGTAACCTCCGCTTCGACGATACCAATCCTGTGAAGGAGGATACCGAGTATGTAGATTCGATTAAGCGAGATATTAAGTGGCTCGGTTTCGATTGGGCTATCGAGCGTTACGCTTCGGATTACTTCGATCAACTCTACGATTGGGCCATTGTCCTCATTAAGAAGGGCTTGGCATATGTTGACGATCAAACGCAGGAGGAGATTCGCCTCAATCGTGGTACCGTATCGGAGCCGGGTAAGCCGTCGCCTTGGCGCGACCGCTCGGTAGAGGAGAACCTCGATTTGTTCGAGCGTATGCGTGCCGGCGAGTTCGCCGATGGCGAGAAGGTGTTGCGTGCAAAGATTGATATGGCGCACCCTAATATGCTCTTCCGCGACCCTATTATGTACCGTATCCTGCACACCGAGCACCATCGTACAGGCAACAAGTGGTGCATCTACCCGATGTACGACTACGCTCACGGACAGAGCGACTCAATAGAGCAGATTTCGCACTCGATTTGTACGTTGGAGTTCGACGTTCACCGCCCATTGTACGACTGGTTTATCGAGGCGTTGGAGATCTATCCATCGCACCAGTACGAGTTCGCTCGTCTGAATTTGACCTATACGATGATGTCGAAGCGTAATCTTCTGAAACTCGTTCAGGAGGGTGTAGTATCGGGTTGGGATGACCCACGAATGCCGACGATTTGCGCGTTGCGCCGTAAGGGCTATACGCCTGCTTCGGTGCGAGCATTTGCCGAGATGGTGGGTGTTGCAAAGCGCGACAACGTAATCGACTTGGGCAAGATGGAGTACTGCGTTCGCGAGGATTTGAACAAAGTTGCCGAGCGTCGTATGGCTGTATTGAATCCGCTTAAGGTGGTTATTACCAACTGGGAGGAGGGTAAGGTCGAGATGCGTAAGGCTGTAAACAATCCTGAGGACGAGGCTGCAGGTATGCGTGATGTGCCATTCTCGAAGGTGCTTTATATCGAGCGTGACGACTTTATGGAGAACCCCCCAAAGAAATATTTCCGTCTTTCGCCAGGAAACGAGGTGCGTTTGCGTTACTCGTATCTTATCAAGTGTGATGAGGTTATCAAGGACGAGGAGGGCAATGTTGTTGAGTTGCACTGCTCGTACGATACGATGTCGGGCGAGGGTTCGTCGAGCGATGGCCGTCGTGTGAAGGGCGTTATCCATTGGGTGTCGGCAGAACACGCAGTAGAGGCTGAAGTGCGTTTGTATAACCCACTCTTTAAGACTGAGGATCCATACGATACATCGGAGGGTCAGACCTCTTGGCAGGATAACCTCAATCCAGAGTCGTTGATTGTAACGAAGGGCTACTTGGAGCCAGCATTGAAGGATGCGCCTATCGGCACAACCTACCAGTTTGAGCGTGTGGGTTACTTCTGCCCTGACACCGACTCGACAGCCGAACACTTGGTATTTAATCGCACCGTGACATTGAAGGATTCGTGGGCGAAGATTAATAAATAGTGAGTAGAGAGTAGTGGGGAGTTGAAACATAATTCTCAATGCTAAATACTCAATTTGAACAATGAAATTTCGTACCGAGATAGAGGTTGCTCCGCTTGCGGAGGGCATTGACCACAGCGCAAAGATTTTTGCGCTGGGTTCCTGCTTTGCCGAGAGTATATCGGAGCGGTTGAGTAGGTCGAAATTTTCGGTTGTTAGCAATCCGTTTGGGGTGTTGTTCAATCCATTTTCGATTGCCAATGCAATAGAGAGGTTGGATAACGCAAGGAACTTTGCCGTGTGTGACATAGAGGCGGGCAAGGAGTCTTATTTCTCCTTCGATGCTCACTCCTCTCTCGACGGTAGAACTAATACTGAGGCATTTACCAATCTAAACCGTGCTGTAGCGCAGGGCTCGAAGGCTCTTGCCGAGGCTGATTGGGTGATTTTAACCTTCGGCACAGCGTGGGTGTACGAACACGAAGGCAGGGTAGTGGCAAATTGCCACAAACAACCAGCCTCGGAGTTTGTGCGCAGACGATTGTCCGTTGAGGAGATAGTTGCGCGTTATCGTGCTCTTTTTGATGGTATTTTGCGCGATAAAAGGGTTATTCTAACCGTTAGTCCTGTGCGCCACGTAGGCGATGGACTGCAGGAGAATAGCGTGAGCAAGGCTACTCTGCGTTTGGCAGTGGAGGAGTTGGTGGCGATGTACGAAAATGTTTGCTACTTTCCATCGTACGAGATTTTGATAGACGATTTACGTGACTACCGCTACTATGCCGACGACTTGGCGCACCCATCAAAGATGGCGGTGGAGTATGTGTGGGAGCGATTTTGTGAGTGTGTGTTGAGCGATAATGCTCGCACGCTTCTGCCTCGGATAGAGCAGATAGTTGCTGCTGCGGGGCATCGCCCGTTCAACCCTACAAGCGAGGCACACAAACAATTCTGCCGTAAGATGTTGGAACGAATAGCTGTGATGCCCGAGATTGATTTTGCATCCGAAAAAATGGTGTTTGAAAACTTTTTGTAGATGAAACAACGACTCTATATAGCAACGCTGTTGCTCTCTTTTGCTGTGGCATTTGCCGAGGCACGACCTCGACTGGTGGTGAATATTGTGGTTAGCGGTATGAGCCAGAACGACATTGTTCGCTACGAAAAAAACTTCGGCAGAGATGGCATCAACCTTCTGCGTAGTAGGGGCGTAGAGTTTACGGAGTGCTATGCCGACTATGCTCCGACAACCTCGGAGGCGGGTTTGGCAACCTTTGCTACGGGTGCTATGCCGGCAACGCACGGACTATTTTCGTCGGTGCTGTTCGACCGTACAACCAATAAACCTATGGTGCTGTGTCGCAAAAGTCAGAGTACCAACTCCGAGTATCCGACAAGTAATGTGGAGAGGAGCTTTACCACGCAGCACTTTACAACTCAAACACTCTCGGAGGCGATTCTCGCATCGTCGGAACGCAATCGTTCCATAACAATAGCGCACAAGCCTCTCTCGGCTATGATTTTGGCGGGACGCAAGGGCGAGTGCTACTGGATGGATGATAAGGGCAAGTGGACTTCGGCAGATTGTTATATGGAGGAGTTGCCGGCGTGGGTAAACTCCTACAATAGCGACGATATGAATCGTGTCTTTGCCACAGAGACGTGGTATGGTCGCTATGTGCGTGAACACTATCGCAATACGCATTTGACCGATATTGTCCTCTATGAACAGAGTGCTTCGAAACGCCCTCGTGCGCAGCGCAAACTGTCTGAGGGTTGGGTGCAGAATCTGCTCTCTACACCATCGGGCAATTTGGCAATTTTCGAGTTCGCAAAGCGTGCCGTAAGTTCGTTGGTGCCACTGCACGTAAACGACGAGAATAAGATGCTGACCATATGTTTGGATGTGCCACGCACCATTGCCGAGCGATATGGCACCGATTCGGTCGAGTACGAGGATATGCTCTATTCGTTGGATGCCTCATTGGCGGAGTTTTTGACCTTCCTCTATGCGCAGTTACCTCTGTCTGACGATGTTGCGGTGGTGCTGACATCGGATAGCGGAATGAGCCCGGCGAAGCGAGATAATAGCGATGTGACGCGCTTCAACACTCGTCAATTCGAGGTTATTATGAACGCCTTCTTGAGTGCAAGATATGGACAGGATGCGTGGGTGTTGGGCTATACCGATGGCTCGTTGTACATCAATCACGATGTTGTCTATCGCCACAAGAAGAGTCTGGTTGAGGTGCAGAACGATGTTGCAAACTTTGCTCTGCAGTATCGTGGTGTTGCTACGGCGATAACCGCCACAGCAATGCGCTCGTCGCAGTTTTTGCGTGGAACTATGGCGTTATTGCAGAACGGATACAATGCTCGTCGCTCGGGCGATGTGATGATTGCCCTCGAGGCTGAGCGCGTGGAGTTGGATGCAAAGCGAGTGGCTATGTCGGGTTCGGTCTATGGCTACGACCGTCACGTGCCACTCATCATAAGTGGCGCGCAAATTGTTCCGCTCAGGGTTGTGAAACGTATCTCGACCGAGCAGATTGCGCCAACACTAGCGGCGATGATGAGTGTAGAAAGACCACAATCGTCCGATGCTGAAATCGTAACTATCGAACAGGGTAAATAATTGAGGATATGACAGATAGAGTACAAGAGGAGATTATCGAAGAGTTTTCGATGTTCGACGATTGGTTGGATAAGTACGACTACCTTATATCGTTGAGCGAGTCCCTTCCCGTAATTGCTCCCGAGCATAAAACCGACGAGTATATCATCGAAGGGTGCCAGTCGCGAGTGTGGGTTGATGCGAGAATTGTTGATGGTAAAATTTTCTACTCGGCAGATAGCGACGCTATAATCATCAAGGGCTTATTGGCGTTGTTGATTCGTGCTATGGGAGGTCGTACACCGCAGGAGGTGGTCGATACCGACCTCTACTTCATCGATGCGATAGGTCTTAAAGAAAACCTCTCGCAAACACGTGGAAATGGTCTTGTGGCTACAATCAAGCAGATGCGATTGTATGCCCTGGCATTTACAAAACAAGACTAAAATCGTTCTGATGAGTTCTTTTTGCACGAGTGCATCGGATGTCAAAATGCTCACATAGGTCTACTATGCTGCGCTTTTGCCACCTCGCATCGCACAAAAACAATCTCATCATCGACGATTTTAACTGAAGGATAGGTTCTGATG
>JAZOMA010000023.1:0-87428 GCA_045653565.1 Alistipes sp. | reverse complement strand
ACTGGTTTGTTCCTCACTGCTGAGAAGGCTGAGGCTCACATCAAGGCTGGTGCAAAGTATGTAGTTATGTCGGCTCCTGCAAAGGATAAGACTCCTATGTTCGTTTGCGGTGTTAACACCAACACTTACGCTGGTCAGACTATCGTTTCGAACGCTTCGTGTACTACCAACTGCTTGGCTCCTATCGCTAAGGTGTTGAACGACAACTGGGGTATCGCTGACGGTTTGATGACTACTGTTCACGCTACTACCGCTACTCAGAAGACTGTTGACGGTCCATCGTTGAAGGACTGGCGTGGTGGCCGCGCTGCTGCTGGCAACATCATCCCATCGTCGACTGGTGCTGCTAAGGCTGTAGGTGTAGTTCTCCCAGAGCTCAACGGCAAACTTACCGGTATGGCATTCCGCGTTCCAACTTTGGACGTTTCGGTTGTTGACCTCACTGTAAACTTGGCTAAGCCTGCAACTTACGCAGAGATCTGCGCTGCAATGAAGGCGGCTTCGGAGGGTGAGTTGGCTGGCGTTCTCGGTTACACCGATGAGGACGTTGTATCGTCTGACTTCCTCGGCGACGCTCGCACTTCGATCTTCGACGCTAAGGCTGGTATCGCTTTGACCGACACCTTCGTTAAGGTTGTATCGTGGTACGACAACGAGTGGGGTTACTCGAACAAGGTTCTCGATCTTATCTCGGTAATGAAGGCTTACAACAAGTAAGATTTCTTGTGATAAGCCGCAATCTGCGGCACATCACTATAAGTAAATATCGTCGGGCTGTACGTCATGTACTATCCCGACGATATTTCTTTTTTTGTTTGTCACGAAATTCCCTCGCTCAATTCTGACTTTTTTAGATTTCACGTGCTGTACCGCATCTCACGACTTCTGACAAGAAATTGAAAGTCATTTGCCCCCCCCTACAAAAAAAGAGTGTATCCCGCACGGAACACACTCTTTTGTGTAAAAACTGAATTGTTATTTCACATTCAGTTTGCCTGTGAGGCGGATATCTGCCGATGAGGCTCCAACATATACGCTGAATGCGCCCGGCTCCACCTTGAACTTACGCTCGATAGGATCGAAGAAGCGGAATGCCTCGTCGTCCAAACGCACGCTCACGCGCTTTGTCTCGCCAGCCTTGAGGTACACCTTATCGAAGCCCTTCAACTCTTTGATTGGGCGCACGAGCGAACACTCGTCGTCGCCTACATATACCTGAGCCACCTCGGCACCCTCAACCTTACCCGTATTCTTTACGTCGAAACTTACGACAAACTCATTGCCCTCAGCCTTAATGTCGAGGTTCGAGTAGGCGAAGGTGGTGTAACTCAAACCATAACCGAATGGGAAGAGCGGCTTTACGTTGCTCTTGTCGTAGCCACGATAGCCCATAAAGATGCCTTCGCGGTACTCCACGCGAGCGTGTGGGTTTATCGACTTCACGCGGATGCGGTCTACATTTTCGTGATAGTTGGCAGCCGAAGGGTTATCCTCCCACTTTGCATCGAACGAGATTGGCAACTTACCCGAAGGCGAAATTTTACCTGTGATAATCTCCGATACGGCGAGTCCTCCCTGCTGACCGGGATACCACGCCATAAGCACCGCCTTAACCTTGTCCATCCACGATGCCATCTCAACGGCACCACCTGCATTCAACACCACAACCACATTCTTGTTGTGCTGCAAAATCATATCCAAGTACTCGATTTGTCCGCGTGGCAACTCGAAGGTGCGGTCGTAGTTCTCCTTCTCGGTGCGGTTGCTGTGACCGAGGCATACTACGACGCAATCTGCCGCTTTGATGATGTTTGCCTCTTGCGACTCCTCCAACACTACCGACTCGAATACCATATCTGCGTAGATTGAGCCGCCGAGATTCTGGTGTTGCAACTCGAATTTGTACACCTCGCCCGCCTTCATATTGAGCAGCATATAGCCCTCCTGTGTGCTGCCTGTGTGCCAACGATCCACCATAATAGGCTTGTCGTTGAGGAAACAACGGTAGCCGTCGTTGGTGCATACCGAGAAGTGATATGACTCATCCTTCTCAGGTTTGTAGTAGAAGGTGTGGCGGGTCGATACATTGGTCATATCGTTGTGTGCGCCAAAGCGGTTATCGTCAATGCCCACTCTCTCCGTGATAAAACTCTCGAATGGCTTACCCTCGAGTTCTGCGTTGTTGTAGTACTCGGCAGCGATACCCTTTTTTGTCAACTCCTTGTCCGCATAGACAACTCCGGGCACTGGCTTCTGGTTATTCGCCATCGAGATGTAGGTACTCTTAATCCTCTTGTCAATGCTCTGCATACCCTGTGCCACCGAACACGAATGCAGTGGGGTAACAAAGCCGCTACCGCCACCCGTAACAATCTTGTCGGCATTAGGACCACAAACCACAATATTGCCATTCTTGATAGGGAGGAAGTTGTTCTCGTTTTTCAACATTACGATTGCACTGCGCGAGAGTTGATGCGCTACAGCATCGCACTCGGGGTTGTTCTCAGGCAACGACTTGTCGAGTTGCTCGCGTTTGTCAAACTCGAAGGCGAAGATGGTCTGGATGATGTTCTGGCACTTGATGTCGAGTGCGCGCTCGTCAATCACGCCCTGCTCAATCAATCGCTTGATGAGTGCAGGATCTTGGCATTGAGCCTTTGCCATCTCCAAATCTACGCCCCAACGAGCCACATTTATTGGCGAGTAGCACGAAGTCCAGTCCGACATAACAAAGCCGTTGAAGCCCCACTGCTCGCGCAACACCTCTTGGTTGAGGTACTTGCTCTCCGATGCGTGAACGCCATTGAGAAGGTTGTACGAGGTCATAATTGTAGCCACGTTCGCCTCCTTAACAGCCTTTTCGAAGGCCGGGAAGTATATCTCGTTCAGGGTGCGCTCGTCAATATCCGACGATACGCTGTGGCGCGCCCACTCCTGATTGTTACCGGCAAAGTGCTTGATGCACGCCATCACACCCATACTCTGCACACCCTTGATGTAGGCGGCAGCAATCTCGCCCGCGAGGTATGGATCCTCGCCGAAATACTCGAAGTTGCGACCACACAGTGGCGAGCGGTAGATGTTGGCACCAGGACCCAATAATATATGTACGCCACGCGCGCGTGCGTCTTTACCGAGCGAAACGCCCATCTGTTGAATGAGGGATGTGTCCCACGTTGCAGCCGCAGCCACACCGCACGGATAGAGGGTGCTACGAGTGTTGTTACGCACGCCCTGTGGGCCATCTGCCATACGCACTGCTGGCAAGCCAAGTCGCTCTATTGCGCGGACATACCACGCCTTGTAGCCTCCGATGTAGGCAATTTTCTCGTCGAGAGTCATCTTCTTGACAACCTCGGCTGCACGATCTTTATGCTCCTGCGTCACGCGGTATTGTGCCGACAACGGCAATGTTGCGACAATAGCCAATACGAGAATAAACAGTTTTCTCATATAAGTTAAAATTTTAGGTTGTATTTATTTTTTGTTGAATGTATTCATCGTGCGGTCGAGACCAACCGAGATGTAGGAGAGGATGGCGTCGCCGAATATCTTCAGTCGCTCGTCCATCTTTTCGCGCTCCTCGGCACTCCACTCGCCCAAGACGTAGTCCACCTGATGACCACGCGAGAAGTCGCCACCAATGCCAAAGCGCATACGCGCATAGTCCTCACCACCCAACAATTCGGTGATGTTCTTCAGACCGTTGTGACCGCCTGCGCTTCCCTTTTTGCGAATGCGCAACTCTCCGAACGGGAGGGCGATATCGTCGACCACCACAAGCAGTTGCTCTTTGTCAATCTTCAATTCCGAAAGCCAATAGCGCACCGCCTTACCCGATAGGTTCATATAGGTGGATGGTTTAAGTAGGGTTACGATATGCCCGCGATGGCGGAACTCTGCCACAGCACCATAACGTCCCGAAATAAAAGAGGTGTTGGTCTCGGCAGCGAGCCGATCCAACACCTTGAAACCAATGTTGTGGCGAGTTTCGGCGTACTCTGCACCGATATTACCCAAGCCGACAACCAGATATTTCATACGTTGTTCCTAATTATTGCTGGTTAGCACCCGCACGCGAAGCACGAGTTACACGAACAGCGCAAACAGCCTGAGTTGCTGGCGAGAGGAACTGCAAGCCCTCGAACTGAAGGTCACCAACGAAGATGGTCTGACCAACCTTCAAAGGAGTTACGTCTACAACCAACTCGTCTGGAAGATTCTCCATCAAGCCGCTAACAACCAACTTACGAGCCGAGAGAGCCAACTTACCGCCGACCTTAACACCCTCTGCGTTACCTGTGAGGCGAACTGGGAGTGCGATAGCAACTGGCTTGCCATCGATTACACGATAGAAATCAACGTGGAGAATTTGCTCACGGATTGGGTGGAACTGAGTCTCACGCATAACAGCCTTCTCGATCTTGCCGTTGAAATCCAACTCTACGATAAACGAGCTTGGAGTGTAGATCAACGAGCGGAGCTCCTTCTCATTAACAACGAAAGTTACGTTCTCGCCTGCACCATAGAGGTTGCAAGGAACCATACCCTCGCGACGAGCAGCCTTAGCTGCCTTCTTACCGAACTCGGTACGGAGTTCAGCCTTCAAAGTTAAAGTCTTCATAATGTTTTGTTTTTTAATATGTTACCTTGGGCGGCACTCAGCATTTATACGTGATAAATACCCCATAACCGCTTGCATTTCTTATAATTCGCCCGCAAAGATAAGCCAAATAATTGGAAATTAAAAATTAAGAATTAAAAATTCTGCATTTCGTTTAGTTTTACACTCATCTTACGGTTTTGGTTTCTCGATGCGTAGTTTTTGTCCCGGGCGGATGACTGTGGAGGAGAGTTTGTTCCACTTCATCAACTCCTTGACTGTGCAGCGGTTACGCTTGGCAATCAGACCGAGCGAATCGCCCTTACGAACAGTGTAGAAATAGCCCAAGCCCTCGGCGCGCTTCTTCTCGAGGTTGGCAGGGTTGATGTACTCCTTCAGGTAGAGCGAATCTTTGCTGTGTATCTCCTTCTCGTTCTGCACAAATTCGCTGATGTAGCGTGTTGGCAGTCGCAACGCATAACTCTTCTTTGTTGCCGGGATGATATCCAACTTGTATTGTGGGTTCAAATCGCGCAATGTCTCAATCGGAATATTCAGCGTCGAAGCCACTTGTCCGAGGTGCATTACTCGGTTTATCATTATCGTATCGGTGGCTACACAGTCGGGTCTTTTCGATGGCACGATATTGTGCGCATCGTGATAGGTGTAGGCGTATGCGGCAGCGATAAACTTCGGCACATAACCACGCGTCTCGCGAGGCAGAAAGTCGTAGATATCCCAATATGTTTTGCAACTGGCTCCAGCGCGTGCGAGAGCCCTATTTACATTACCTGGGCCACAGTTGTAGGCTGCGATGGCGAGGGTCCAGTCGCCATACACTTTGTAGAGGTGGTGCAGGAACTTACACGCAGCACGAGTGGATTTCAGCACATCGCATCGCTCATCCACCAGTGAGTTTATCTCCAAACCGAGATTCTTGCCGGTTGCCGGCATAAACTGCCACAAACCCACTGCGCCCATACGCGAGGTGGCACGAATCGAGAGATTCGACTCGATGATTGGCAGATAGCGCAACTCCATAGGCAGTCCTGCGGCGTGCAACTGCTCCTCTATAATAGGGAAGTAGTACTCCGACATTGCCAGCACCCTGCTCAGCGGACTCCAACGCCCCGAGAGGTATTGGTTTATGAAGTTACGAACGATGTAGTTGTAGGGTAGATGAACAGGCGATACCATATCGCGTAGTCGCTGCTTGTAGAGCGTATCTACGGGCAGCGAAGCGACGCTAACCGAGTCGGCATTATAGGTGTCGAAAAAACGCTTTTCGCTCTGCGCTTGGTGGAGTATTGTCCACGCCTCGACCAGCGAATCAATCTCCTCGGGCGAGTGTGCTATGGTTAGCGTATCGATGCGTGGAGAGGGCTTCGGCACAATCTTCAATGTGTCGGTGACAACCACTCGCACCGTATCGTAGACGGTGATATGCGTAGTCTGCACCTCGCTCTTTTTGCGCTTGGGTGCTGCCGATATTGGTAGACACAATGCGACGAGAACGAGCAGAATGAGAGTTCGTTTGATCATTGTTGTAGTTAGAATGTAAGACTTAAATTCATACCGAGCGTAGTGCCTCCGCTGGTGTATGGCGACATTCGGTTGTAGGAGTAACCAATCGCTGGCGTGAGGCTCACGCTCAAATCTTTGGATATGTCGTAACTGCGCAGATGGGCATCAACGTGGGCGTCTACAATCTGCAAGATATAGAGTCCTGCTGTGAGAATAATACACAAATCTCGGTTACGACGGTAACTGTTTCGCAGGTTTTTGAGGAATGATGCACTGTAGCGACCTCCAAACTCGTCGGGCGAGCCGTTAGGGTAGAGTATTGGGTCGGGGTTGGCGTCGTAGTCCGCCTTCAAACGATATGCCTTTTTGAATCGTTGATAGCCTCGGTTGTTCCAATCTATACAGTATATGGTGGTGGCAAAACCTCCCACCACAATAGGTACGCGCCAGTAACTCTTGTTGTATATTTGTCCAGCACCCGGGCAAACCATAGCGAGAGTAGTTGCCTTGTTGATGTGCGACACCTCCGATGTGGAGTACTTCACCACAGCATCGCCGAGGAAGTAGATGTAGGAGGCGATGGTCGATATCATAAACGCCTGCTTCATCGTGTTGTACTTAATCATCTCGCGCTGCAGTGCGTCCAACTCGGGTGTACGCAACAGACTCTGGTCTGTAATGCGGTCAAACTCTGCTTTCAGCGGTTTATACTTGCTGTTGCTCCACAGACAGAGTCCAAGCGATGTTCCAACCGTAGAGTAGAGTATTGGCAACTTCCAATACTGCTTGTTGTAGATCTGACCAAAGCCGGGCAGTACCACCGAAGTCATCGTGACTCTGCGTAGCGACATCGAATCGCTGAAGAATGGTTCTCTGTTCTCGCGTCTTTCCAGACGTTTGCGCTGACGCTCGGATAGCGTGGTATCCTTTGCCAACGAGTCTATAGCCAAACTATCTCGTTTGAGAGAATCTTGAATGCCGGCAAAAATACTCTTGCGTAACGAGTCGGGGAGTTGTCGGCGGATATCCTCGCCGATGGTCTTGAGCGAGTCGGGCGATAACTTTTTTAACGTATCGACCAACTTAGCCACACGCAACGAGTCGGCTCGCCTAACCTCCAACGAGTCGGGAGTATAAACCTGTCCCTGTCGGATGATGGTGCGTTCGCTACGTCTTTGACGTGCGTATGGGTTTATCTGTGCCGAAACGGACGAGCATACAAATAGCACCACCAGCAGAATCACGATGGCTCTGCTGTGTAGGATGTGTGCTATGTGTTGCAACGCCTTCATCTGCTACTTCTGCTTTGCAAACTTGCTGATGAACTTCTCGATATCTGCATCCGACGAGAAGTCGATGATAATCTTACCGCCACCACTTTTGCTACGCTTGATTGCTATATCCTGCGAGAAGAACTTCTCGAGATACTCCACCAAGCGACCGTACGACTCCGGATACTCCTCGTCTACGGTAGTAACCGCAACCTTCTGCTTCTTCTCTGACGAGAGGCGCACCAACTCTTCGAGTTGTCGTACCGAGAGGTTGTTCTTTACACAACGCTTTAATAACGAAAGTTGCTTCGCTTTATTGTCTACGGCAACGAGGGCTTTGGCGTGTCCCATCGAGATTATGCCACTCTTGATGGCAAACTGCACCTCGTTCGGAAGATTCAACAGACGGAGGTAGTTGGCTACCGTTGAACGCTTCTTGCCAAGACGCTCGGCGAGTGCCTCTTGGGTCAAACCGCACTCCTCAACGAGTCGCTGCATACCGAGCGAAATCTCTATTGCGTTGAGGTCTTCGCGCTGAATGTTCTCGACCAAAGCCATTGCGTGAAGGGTGGTATCGTCAACATCGCGGATATATGCCGGAATGCTCTCCAAGCCCGCCTTCTCGGATGCGCGCCAACGACGCTCTCCGCTGATGATGATAAACTTCTCGCCATCACGCTTTACGGTGATTGGCTGAATGAGTCCCAACTGACGAATCGAATCTGCCAACTCCTCCAACGCCTCCTCGTCGAACTGTGTACGAGGCTGTGTAGGGTTAGGAATGATGTCCGAGATACGCACCTCGGTCATCTCCTCCATTGGCTTCGACTTAACTTCAATATTGCCGCCGAAAAGAGCATCTAATCCGCGACCTAATCCTTTTTGCTTCATTATTTTGTAGTTTTCCCTTTGCGATTTCTCTTCAAAAACTCCTTTGCCAGAAGGAGATAGTTGGTTGCTCCGTTTGCCGAGGCGTCGTAGAGCATAATAGGCTTGCCGTGCGATGGAGCCTCGCCCAAGCGGATGTTGCGCTGAATGATGGTGTCGTAGGCGAGTGGTCCAAAGTGTTCGCGCACCTCGTTTACTACCTGATTGTTTAGGCGGTTGCGCATATACATAGTCAGCAAGAAGCCCTCAATTTCGAGCGATGGGTTGAGGCTGCTCTTTATGCGGTTGATGGTGTTGAGCAACTTACTCAAACCCTCCAATGCGAGATACTCGCACTGCACCGGAATAAGCACCGAGTCGGCAGCCGTGAGGATGTTTACGGTAGTGAAGCCGAGCGATGGCGAGCAGTCGATAAAGATATAGTCGTAGTCGTTGCGGATGCTCTCGATGATATCCTTCACTACGTGGTGGCTGTTCTCCATCGATGCCAAATCGGTGTCGGCAGCCACGAGGTTGATGCTCGAAGGCAACACCCACAGATTTTTGACATCCTCGCTGTGAAGTATCACCTCCTTGGCTGTGCGTTCGCCAATGATGCACTCGTATATGCCCTCGGTGTTGATGTCGAAACCGAGTCCCGATGTGGCATTTGCCTGCGGATCGGCATCAATCAACAGCACCTTCTTGCCCAGCAGAGCAATCGACGCCGAGAGGTTTATTGCGGTTGTGGTCTTGCCCACGCCGCCTTTCTGGTTTGCTAATGCAACTACTTTTCCCATAAGTTCGCCCTTATTATTGCATAATAATCGGGCAAATTTAGTAATTTTAATTTGATTTCCCCAAAGAAATTTCCTCTTTTGCGTGAAAAATGCTTATATTCGCACTCGGAAAATGGCTTTTTCGGATGTGATAAAAGATGTGCGATAAGTTATAAAACACTGATAACTACGGCTGTTCTCCGACAAATTCTAAAAACATTGATAGGTTATGCAATCTACCGCTAAAACACGAAAATTTCCACTCGCGATTGACATCGTAATGATGATGCTGGTGTTTGTTGTGACGCAGATGCTGGTCGGTTTGGTGCTGAATGTGCTGGGTGTTGTAGCACCCGAAATATCGCCTTTAGGCGAGGAGGGAGAATTGGGTGTTGAGGCGTATGTGAATAGTCAGGAGGCGTTGGGTCGCTACAATGCGTGGGTCTTTCCTCTCATTATGGTTGCATCGATGGGCGCAATGTGGCTCTACATCCGTCTGCGTGCGGGCAAGGGGTCGTTACGTATTCGTCACGCTGCTGCCGGACTCAACCCGACCATTGTGTTGGTGGGTGTGGCGTGGTTGCTCTCGTCGCAGATACTGCTTGAACCGCTCCTTGCACTGTTGCCCGAGGAGGCGCCTTCGTCACTCGGCTTGGGTGTGTGGGCGTGCTTCACGGCAGTGGTTACGGCTCCAATTCTGGAGGAGTTGCTGTGTCGTGGTTTGATACTCGAAACGCTCCATCGCAGATGGGGCAGGGTGGTGTCCATCTTTGGCTCGGCGATATTTTTTGGACTGCTTCATTTCGACCTTTCGACAATGATTGTTGCGGTGGTTGCGGGTATCATATTCGGTATGTTGTACCTCCGCACCTCGTCAATCTTTACGACTATCATCATCCACTCACTTAACAACCTGATTGCCTTTGCGTTGATTAACTTCGGAAAGGAGGAGATGACCTTCAGCGAAATGGTTGGTGGTGGTTCTGCCTACTATATCCTCTATGGTGTTGCTGCGGCAATCTTCGTAGTGGCGTCGGTCGAGTCATTTTTCAGGGTGTTCAAACCGAGAAGAAGGGGAGAGAGGGCGGTCGAACAAACTCCGGAGAAAACAGAAAAACAGATATGAAAAAACGGGTCTTTTTAACCGGAGCAACCGGTGTTATGGGTACTGCCACGCTGGCCGAATTGATGGCGCGTAGCGATAAGTTCGACGTTACGGTGTTGGCGCGCAAAAGTAGGCACGGACGCAAGAAATTGGCGAAGTATGGCGATAAAATAACGGTTATTTGGGGCGATTTGCTCAATTACGACGATGTTCTAAAAGGTGTATCGGGCGCGGACTATGTTCTGCACGTCGGAGGTCTGGTTTCGCCGCGTGCCGACTACAAGCCAAAGAGCGTAATCGATGTAAATGTTACGGCTGCCGAAAATATCGTTAAAGCCATTAAGAGTCAGCCAAATAGCGACGATATTAAGGTCGCTTATATCGGTAGTGTAGCGCAGACGGGCGACCGTCGCGAGCCGCTCCATTGGGGGCGTACGGGCGACCCTATTTTCCCTTCGATTTTCGACTATTACGCCATCTCTAAATGTCGTGCAGAGCGCATTTTTGCGGAGTCGGGGCTGAAGCATTGGGTTAGTTTGCGACAGTCGGGTATTCTCTATCCGGCGATTCTCAAAAATATGGATCCGATAATGTTCCACGTGCCAATTCGTGGCGTGTTGGAGTGGGCTACGGTCGAGGATTCGGGACGCCTTATGGCGAAACTCTGCGAGGATGGTCTGCCCGAGGAGTTCTGGTGTAAATTCTACAATATCGGCAGTGGTGCGGAGTATCGCCTGACGAACTACGACTTCGAATGCTATCTCCTGAAGGCGATTAACTGCCCTGCGCCAGAGAAGATATTCGACGTGAATTGGTTTGCTACGCACAACTTTCACGGTCAGTTCTACTTCGATTCCGATAAGTTGGAACACTATCTCCACTTCCGAGCAAATATTCCTGTCGGAGAGTATTTCGAGCAGATGTCGAAGACTCTGCCGTGGTTCTTCTCGTTGGCAAAGATTGCACCGGCGTGGTTGATTAAGCCATTTATGCGAATCATCGCAAACGATAAGACGTTTGGTACGCTCGGTTGGCTCAAACATAATAACGAGGAGCGCATTCGTGCCTACTTTGGCTCGCGCGAGGAGCGTGAGGCGATACCTTCGTGGGAGGAGATGCGCGACATCCATCTTGCCGACGAGGCCGATGCCGAGCGACTTTCGCACGGCTACGACGAAACCAAGCCGCTTGCCGAGTTGGATATCGATGATATGCGTGGCGCAGCGGAGTTCCGAGGCGGAAAGTGCCTATCCGAAGTGATGACGAAGGGTGACCTCGCAACGAAGTTAGAGTGGCAGTGTGCCTGCGGACATCGCTTTGTGGCTTCGCCAACTTTGGTGTTGCTGGGTGGTCACTGGTGCGAGGAGTGTATGCCTGCGCCGTGGCGTTTCGACGAGGAGGCAGAGCGCAATCCGTTCTTTGCACAGGTGTGGAGTAAGATGCGCCCAAATAGCGACGGAACACATCACGTCTACGGTACGGCAACCCCCGAGGACTATAAATAGTTAGTAGTGAGTAGTTAGTAGTGAGGGGGGTATTTTTGCTCCCCTCTTAACTTTTCCTTAATAGCCCTTAATCTCGCTGCGCTGTCACACACTTTAATGCCTCTGATAGCCGTCGGAGTTCCTATTGTTACAATAAAATTGTAATTCTCTCGTTATATTCCCGAAAATGTGTTATCTTTGCGGGTTGTATGCGTATACTTTTCAAAATATCGGCTGTGGCATTGATGCTCTCTATGGTGGTGTCGTGCAACTCGTTGTTGGACTTTAGGGCCGACGACGAGGCTGTGGCGCGTGTTGGTACAGCATACTTCTACCGCTCCGAGTTGGCAAAGTTGATGCCCGATGGCGTTACGGGCGAGGATAGTGTGAACTACTCGCAGGCTATAATCTCGAAGTGGGTGGTAGACCAACTCAAACAGCAGGAGGCAAAGCGTCTATTCTCGCAGTCGGAGGAGGATATCGACCGTCTGGTCGAGGAGTATCGTCGCTCGCTGTTGGTGCATCGTCTCGATCGCCACTTCATCGAGCAGGAGCCGGAGGTCGAGATTACCGATAAGGATATTGTTGCATACTACAACTCGCACAAGGCCGATTTCCGCATATCGCAACCTATGGTCAAGGGCGAGATTGTGGCTATGGGCGAGAAGTATCGCCGTCGCGAGCAGATGCTCAAGTGGTTCGAGTCGCCAAAGGCGGAGGTGCGTGAGGACTTTGCCGAGTCGTGCCGTAAGGATAATCTGCTCTATCTTAAGTTCGACGAGTGGGTATCCTTCTCCGACTTTTTGAGTAACCTTCCGCTGCTGCGCAATTCGCAGAACAACGAACTGCTCTCGCAGCGTAAGACGCAGCGCATACATCACAACAAGACCTACTACTATTACCGCATAACCAATGTGTTGAAGGCTGGTGATTTGATGCCTCTGGCTATGGCGAAGGAGCATATCTATCAGATTTTGGTAAGTAGTCATCGTGCCGATGTGATACGCAAAAACGAGGAGCGCATCAAGGCTGGGGCCTTCTCGTCGGGACACGCCGAGGTCTATACAAAGAAAAATTAGAAGCGAAAACGAAGTTTTATGAAGAAGATACTATCTCTAATCCTATGTGTTGCTGTCGTGGCTGTGACCTTTGCACAGAAGCGATTTGTGATGCTCGACAAGGTGGTTGCTGTTGTGGGTAACTCCTCGATAAGTTACTCCGATGTGCAACAGGCTGCCAAGATGATTCTCGAACAGCGTCGTGCTGAGGGCTACACCTCGGATCGTTCGCCGCAGTCCGAGGCACTCGAGAACCTGATGTTGCAGAAGTTGCTCTACAATCAGGCGTTGCTCGACTCGGTCGAGATAAACAACAGCGATGTGTCGCAGCGAGTGGAGCAGCAGGTGCAGTCGATGATTGACCGCGAGGGATCGATTACGGCATTGGAGCAGAAGGCGCATATGGCAATCTATCATATTCGCGACCTCTATCGTCGTCAATACGAGGAGCAGGTCTATGCGCAGACTATGCAACAGACCATAGTTAGCAAGACCAAGATTGTTCCGGGCGAGGTGGAGCATTTCTACAACTCCATACACAAGGATAGTTTGCCGATTATAGCGGAGCAGTATCAATATGCTCAGATTACCAAGTTCCCGCGAAATATGAAGGAGGCGAAACTGCGTACTCGCGAGCGACTTATCGAGATGCGTGAGCGTATCGTTACCGGTAAGACGCGCTTTGCGACGCTGGCTCGTATGTACTCGGTGGATGGCTCGGCTATTCAGGGTGGCGAGTTGGAGCCTGCGCCACTGGCTGGCTTCGTGAAATCGTTTGCCGATGCGTTGGCAGAGTTGAAACCGGGTCAGGTGTCGGAGGTTGTAGAGTCGGAGTTCGGCTTCCACCTCATTCAACTTATCGACAAAAAGGGACAACTCTACCACTGTCGTCATATCCTTCTCCGTCCAACCTTTATGACCGAGGATGTGATTGCGCCGATGCGCGATTTGGATAGTCTGCTAAACCTCATTCGCAAGGATTCTCTCTCGTTCGAGGAGGCGGCACGCAAGCACTCCGACGATAAGCACTCGAAGCAGAACGGAGGTGTGGTGACCAACCACGACCTTTTGGAACGATACTCGGCGTACGATGCAAAACTCACCGCTACAAAGTTTTTGAAGGAGGACTTCGGAGCGATGGGTGGCAAGAGTATCGACGACTACAACGCCATTCGCCGTCTGCGAGAGGGTGAGATTTCGGCGCCTTTCCGCTCGAACGATATGATGGGTAACGAGTTGGTCAAGGTTGTCAAGTTGTTGAAGGTTATTCCGGCACACAACGCCTCGCTCGAGGAAGACTATTTGCGACTGGAGCAGATGGCTCTGTCGCAGAAGCAGGAGAAGGAGTTTAAGGTGTGGCTCAACAAGAAGATAGCGTCGATGTATATCTACATCGCTCCGGAGTTTCGCACCGAGGAGTTCGAAAATAAGAATTGGGTTAAATACAGCAAGTAGCGGTGAGGAGAAAGGTCGTTTCGATAGTGGTTATGCTCGTTGCATTCGCAAGTATCGTATTTGCGGGTAGCAGCGGTATGCCTGTGTTGCCGAGTGGCAATGCCACGTCGGACGAGGTGCAACCTACATCGTCGAACGACAAAAAGAGGGACTTTGTCTATCTGAAATCCGACGAGGGTTGGCAGATGGAGCATAATGGCCGTAAGATAATGGTCGTAGTGGGCAACTTTGCGGCTTTCCACCACGAAACTGTAATTACGGCAGATAGTGCAGTGCGCTATACCGAGCGACATATTGAGTGTTTTGGCAATGTGTTGATAAATCGTGGCTCGACCTATATCTATGGTGACCGTGCCGAGTACAATGGCGACACAAACGAGGCGAAGGTCTACTCCAAGATTGTGAAGGTGGTGGATGGCGATGCTACGCTCTACACCTACAACTTTACGTTCAACACCGAGACTAACATCGGTAACTACTCGGGTGGTGGTGTGCTGGTAAGCAAGGATAACATATTGGAGTCGGATAGGGGCTATGTGATGACCGACACGCACGAGATTGTCTGCGTAGATAGGGTGCAGATGCGAAATAGCGACTACGACATGACGAGCGATTCGGTGGTATACAACACCGAGACCGACTTTGCACAGTTCTTCGAACGCACTAATATTTGGGACAAGAATAAAGAGGGTGGCGAGGATGACTATCTCTACGCCGACCGAGGTACGTTTGACAAGCGACAGCAACTCTATAAACTCACTCGCCGAGGTTACATCCTAACCAAAGATCAGGAACTATTGTGCGACTCACTCGACTACTATCGCGACAGCAACTATGTGTTGCTCCGTCGCAACATTCAGATTGACGACCGTTCGCAGAAGATGCTCGTCTTTGGCGATTGGGGCGAGTATTGGAAGGAGCCGGGCAATGTTTTTGTTACCAAAAATCCATCACTCATAAGTTACGATACGTCGGAGAGCGACTCGGTTTTTATGCGCTCCGATTCTATCTATATCTACACCCACTATCCTATTCGTGAGCAGATCGAAAAGGCTCGCAAAGACTCTATCGAGCAGGCGTCGAAACTCGCTGCGAGGGACTCTTTGAAAAAGAGTGGCGTGGCGGAGCCAAAGGAGAATAAGGGCGTGAAGCCGGAGGTCAAGAAGAAGGATAAGGAGAAGGAGGCTGCGCCGAGCAATGTGTCGCGTCGTGAGGAGATGATGCGCAAGCCGGAGGAGCAGAAGAAACACGCACAAGAGAGAATGGCGCAAAAACGAGATTCGTTGCCTACGATCGACACAACCAAGGTTGCCGAGTCGAAACCTGTCGAAAAGACAAAGGCGGAGTTGCGTAGGGAGTTGATAGATTCGTTGGCGAGCGACACCACAAAGCAGGGTAAGAAGTTGCGTGCTAAACTGCTCAAGCAGGAGAGCGAGGAGGTCAATAAGGCGGTTAAAGCGGCGATGAAGGAGACACAGCGCAAGCAACAGGCGGAGCGCAAGGTGGTACTCGCCGAGCGAGAGGCGTTGTTTGCAAGGTTGCTGGGCGAGGCGCGTGTGCGTGATGCCGAGCGCAGTCGCATCGAAAAGGAGCGCGAAAAACGGGTAAAGGATAGTTTGAAGGTTGTGCAGGATAGCCTTAAGCGCATTGCCAAACTTATGCCCGACTCCGTGAAGGTGGATAGTATCAAGCGTGACACCATCAAAATTGACTCCGTGAAGGTGGATAGCCTCAAGAGAGATTCGCTGTTGGTAACTCCGAAGTTGGATAGCATAAAAGTAGACAGCGTTAAGATAGACAGCATAAAGGTCGATAGTGTGAGAGTAGATAGCGTGAAGGTTGATACCCTCGCCAAGTTCGACACGATGACCGTCAAGCAGGTTAAGGCGTACTTCAAAGCGATATACGATAAGGAGAAGGCGGAGCAGAAACGTATAGAACAGGATTCGCTCAATGCCAAACTCGACCGTATAGGTTTGGCGCGTCAGGCAAAGCGCACCGAGCAGTATCGCAAATGGGCTATTCGCGATTCGATATATTTGGCGAAGGAGCAGTTGCGTGCCGATAAGGCGTTGGTACGAAGATTGGCCCGTCAGGAGAAGCGAGGCATATTTGTGAAGATGGCAGACTCGGCTACATTGGCGAAGGTCGATTCGACGCTCGTGGCAGAACTCGGACCACTCGATTCGCTGACACAGCGTATGCTCGACTCGCTTATCGAGATACTCTATCCGAAGCCATTGCCATCGCCTACGGCTATGGAGAAGAGCGATACGTTGAATATTGACTCGTTGTATCGCGAGGTGCGTGCTTTCGGCCGTGTTAAGATGTTCCGCAGCGATGCACAGTCAATCTGCGACTCGCTTACGATGACCACCATCGACTCTATAATCAATATGTATAAGTCGCCTGTGTTGTGGAATGGTAGCAACCAGATTATCTCGGAGGTTATGCACATCTATACCCACGACAGCCAACTAACAAAGGCTGTGTTCGAGGGTAAGCCGATGATGATTGCCGAGATAGATACTACGCACTACAATCAGGTTGCCGGTAAGGAGATGACTTCGCTGTTCCGCGACAATCAGATATACCGCAACGACGTGAACGGTAATGTGCAGACCATCTACTATATGCAGGAGGATAACTCGCCCGAGATTACTCTTATGGCGTATATCGAGGCGGGCGATATGACTTCGTATATCGAGAAGCAGGAGGTTGTGGGCATTACCTATCGTGGTAATCCGGTCTACACCTTCTACCCGATGGATAAGATACCCGAGACGCAACCAACCAAGTTGCAAGGCTTCAAGTGGGAGGCGTTGCGCCGACCTACGCAGGATAGTGTCTTTACTCGCATAATTAGACCATCGCAACGTGAGGAGAAGCGTGCGCTACGCAAGCCTTTGTTCCCAATCAATGCACTGCTCCAGCAGCGCAAGAACGACTATATCCGTCGCAAAGAGTGGTCGGACCGCACCGATACTCTCACCTACGAAACTATCGAGTGGCTCGAGTCGATAAAATAGTGAGTAGAGAGTAGAGAGTAGAGAGTAGTGGGAGGTTACTCTATCTGCCTTAACAGCCCTTATATAATAAAGGTATATTAGAATTTTGCCGTCAGGGCCTCCGCTTTTTTGTGGAGATACTCTACGAAGTCGGGCGAATCTACAACCTCAATATCCTCGGCAAGTCCCATAACAAAGCGACCTACGCCAGCGTAGTTGCAGACCATAGTGTCGAGCAACCAATGGTTGCTATCTATCTGCGTAATATCTCGTTCGGATAGAGGATACTCCTCTGTCAGAAGGTTGTGCGCCATAACGCCGAGTTGCAACCGTACGCGCATCTGCTCGAAGCCCATATTGCGAAATATATCCACATATCCGCAGCGGTGTTCCGCCTCGTGTTGCCACTCCGTGTCGAGTACCTCCACTTCGCCAATACGTGCCGTATTAAAAAGTTTGGTCTTGCCATCCGAGGTGTCGTAGCACCATATCTGCACGTAGTTTGTAGTGAAGGCTATAGGTTCGACCACGCGGTCGCGCTTGGTACCCGTGTGCGAGGAGTAGTAGTCGTGCAACACCGCTTGACGATGCTCCTCGATAGCCTCGACAATGCGATTTACATTCTCGGCATTCTTGCCCTTGACGATGCTGGAAGCCAGCGAGGTGCAGTTGTAGATGGAGGAGAGTTTGCGACGCAGATTCTGCTTCAGCAAATTCGTGTCGTCCAAACCACCTATGAGTTGGTTTATGATATGAGCCTCCTCGTCGGTGAAGTGTATGAGTTGCGAGATATCTTTGAAGTAGCGGCTCTCCTTACCGAGTCGGTAGACTCCGCCCTCCTCCTTATGCACCACAAAGCCCACCTCTTTGAAGGTGTCGATGTAGCGGTAGATTGAGCGGTACGATGTGTCGAGTCGCTCCGCCAACTCCTCTACGGTGTAGCGGTTGCCACTGGTCATCATCTTCATCAGACGCAGTACGCGCTCAATCTTAGGCTGATCCATTATTGAACTGCGGGTGTTACGGGTGTTGCAGGTGCAACAGCAGGCACTACCTCTCTCTTGTCGCGCTTTTTGTTGCGCTGCATCGAACGCATATACTTCGCTTTGCCGAGGTTGAAACCTACGCCAACATAAACGTTCGCCGAGGTCATCATCTTTGGCACTGGGATGCTCATTTTCTCGGTGTTAAGCACCGCAAAGCGAGTGTCGATAAAGTCGGCACCCAGGAATACGTTGAGTCCTGCCGGATGGATGTTCAAAGCCCAACCAAGTACGCCCGGCTGATTTCCGTTGAGGAAGGTGTGGCTGAACGAGGTGGAGAGCCAACGCATAATGCGGAAGTTGACCGATGCCGTCAATTCTGAACGAGTGAAGTTCTGGCAGAACTGCGTATGCGAGAGCAAACCGAAGGCTATCCAGTTGTTCAAGATGTTGTACTCCACGCCGGCATTCAACGAGCAGGTAAGACGAGTTACGTATGCACCCTCCGGTTCCGCCATCTTTGCCTCGAAGCCGTGTGCTATGTCCGCTTCGCCGGTGTTGAGGTTGAAACCGTTGTATGTGAAGTTGGCATTACCCACAGCATTTACGGTCGACAGTGCGTTCCACTTTATGAAGCCAATGTCGTTGGCACCTACCGAAACTTTGAGGTGGTCGTCGAGGAATCGGAACTCGAAACCGAGGTCGAGACCCAAACCCCAACTCTTTACGCCCTGTGCAATCTGCATTATATCGCTCTGCAGAATGCCATCAACCGAGAATGGATCGCCCACTACGTAGTTAGGTTTGAATGCGGGACAGTTACCGCGAATGTTACCCAACAACTCGGCTCTTACGGCATTCTCGTTGACGTCGAGATACATCTTATCCATCTTCATCTCCAGGTCGGCAAGACCTACCAAACCTTTGACGCGGAAGCCGAAGGTCATAAACTCTTTGATAGGCACAGCAAAGCCCACGCCTGCCTCCAGATACTCGCGGTTCGAGATGTGGGTGTCGCCTAAGTCGTAGTAGCCGTTCGAGAGGTTCTTCAGCACAGCAAACATATCCTTCGAGAGCGTCAATTCGGTGTTCGAGCGGAGATTGAGGTTGAAACTCCAGAACAACTTTTTGGTGTGTGCTCCAAAACCAACCAACGTGGTGTTGAGATTGGCACTAATCTTACCCTTATTGCCTAACTTGTTGAGGAACTCGTCGGCCGAAACGGTGTTGTGCAGGAAGGTGACGATGTTGTCGCCACGCTTGTAGAGAAGGTTGTTCACCGAGAAGTAGTTGTTGCTGAAGTCGACACCTATACCACTCATAGCCGGGAACTTAATGTATCCACGCGTTGGAGCCAATGCAGCATTCATATCGGTGCGGAAGTAGGAACCCTCCATAAAGTACGCCGTACGCATCTGTGCCGAGGCGGTAACGACACCGCACACGGCAACAATAATCAAAACTATCTTGTTAAAACGCTTCATAACTTACTCTCCCTCCTGATTTAAGAAATCAAACACATCAATGGTCAAACCGTTGCGTACGCGCAACTTCAACTTACCCTCTATGAACTGCTCTTTGGCCAGCACAGCCGACTCGGCACCGGTGTCGTAGATGGTGAGTTTGAGGCATACTCCGTCGGCAGCACGCAAACCCTCGAAACCGCCATCGCTCAGGTCGAAGCTCAGATCGATATTCGACACCTTCTTTTCGCCGTCAACCTCCTTGTTGTAGCCTTTGATAAGGCACTCGTTGATGTTGAGTCGGGCGGTGATGTCGTCGGTTGTGCCATTTGCATTTACCAACCAAGCCGATACCACTACGTTGACCGGAATGGTGGTTGCCAACTCTGCCACGAGAGCAATATCGCCAACCCTAATACCCGAGGCGTTGTCGGCAAGGGTTACAAAGGTTTCGTTCAAACCACTCACTGTGGTCTCGACCGACAGATCGATATCGTCGTTGAACTCAAATGGAATCAATACGTCGTATTGGTACTCGATGTCGTAGCCCTCGGCCGCCCTCTTCAAATCGATAGTTATCTCCTTGTCTTTATTCGAAGTAACCTCCATATCGACTGAAAGTTTGTGAGGCAAGTTCTTCAAGAGTTGCGACAATCCATCAACCGCAACAAAGGTTACATCCTTATTCTCGAATTTCGGAGCGTTGTAAGGTGTCGAAAGAACGATTGTCGAACCTCCGTTGCTGGCGATAGAGATGGTTGGAATATCAAGAGTTGCCACCTTATTGCCATTTTTGTCGTAGCTCTGAATAGCCACGTTAGCATTCAAGCCGACGCCTGTCGGATTATCTTTGAGTCGGAGTGTGAGGATAGGATTGATGTTGAGCGATGTGATGTTTATGCCCTCAAGTTCGTCGAGTCCCAACTCCACAAACATACTCTCCGGCTTCACCGACAAATCGACCTTACCCGTAAACGAACGAATCTCGATGTCGTCTATCGCAAAGTCGATATTAACCTTTGCGTCGGAGGTCTGCGAGAGGTCGATGTTCTCGCCACTCTTAATTTTCACACTACCTGTAACAGGGAACGACTGGTTGATTGAGACCTTACCATCTACAATATCCGGAAGGTTGTGTAGTGCGTCGAACTCCAATGTCTTTACCATTGGAGCCGACTTCGGCTGCCACGACTCCTTGATGGCGAGAATGTAGTCGCCGTTGTCGTTTTGCTTGATAAGTCCTTCGTCAATCATCTTCTGTGTAGGGTGGAGCAACTTACCGAGGTTTACAGCCACATCAATATCGAGTTCGTTGACAGGGAATGTGTTGCCAACATCCAATTTGAAGTTCATCGAAACATGGTCGTTGCTGTTTGCCTTACCAATCTCGATGCGCTCTATGTCGGCAATCATTTCGGGAACATCGACGGTCTGGGCGATGTAAGGGATATTGTCCTTCAGGTTGAGGTCGAACGACTTATCGTCACTCCACTGTACTACCGAGTTTGCGGTATCTAACTCCAGAATAGACTCGGCAATGCCCATCGATATGCTCCAGTTTGCAGGTGGGGTGATTGTCGAAACGAGTACGGCGTGTCCGTCGAGACTCTCCATATGGACGGCGGCAGTAATCTTTTCGTTGATAATCAGCTGACCATTCTCCTGCTTCAAGCCTGCAGTGCTCTCGCAATCGAGGTGTTCGAGCGAGAGGGTTACTCCTTCTGCCAACTCGGTGGTCGAAGCCAGCAGCACGTTGGTCGTTTCGTCGAGCAATGGGTGCTCGCGGAAACGCATACTGAGCGGCAGGTCAACCTCTATCTTTGGCGAAATGTTGTCGCCCGTGATGTTGTCCTTCACTACGCACCACTCCAAACCCTTAACCGATATGGTGAGGTTGCTATTCTGCGTGAAGGCGATTTTCTTGATGTCGATGCCACTTGGAATACCATTGAACGAGTGGGTTAGGGTGTACTCCTGCTTTGGCAAGTCGAAGTGCTTGATGCGAACCTCCACGTCCTTGTACTCCGGTGCCGCCTGTATCACAATCTGAGGCTTCGAGTTGAGGTTGTAGTTGCCCTCGCTGAGATTTGCCGATATCTCGTACGAATAGGTTATATGGTCGTTAATCTCCAACACTCCGTTGGCGAAGGTGTGGTCGCTGTAGTCTATTTTGTGCAGGTAGACTAAAACGTCTATTGTATTCTGCTTTGGCGCGATGGTAATCTCTCTCGAGAGAATATTGTGTGTGGCAGCAGGGAAGTCTACGCCATTCTCATCGCGGAGGTAGTATCCTTCAGGGAAGTTGACGTTGAGCTTGAGGGTTCCACCGCCAACAATATCGCTCAAACCTTTCAAGTCTATTGAGAGATTGAACGGTGCTCCATATGGGTGATCCTTACAACCGAACTCCACCCAGTCAACCTTCTCCAACTGCTCTAAAATATGGATTGTTGCGTCGAATACAACCTCGTTTTCGCCCTTCGAGGTTATGGTCGACAATTGTAGCGACTCGAGCAATGAGAGTGTTTGACTGTTGATTGTTCCCTGACCAGAAAGTTGACTTGGCAATGAGAAATCTACATTTTGCTTGATGTTAATAGAGTTGATTTTCATCACATCGCCAATCGTAGTAGGGTAGTTGATGTTGAACGGCTCTTCGACTGCGCTGAATAGTAGCGAGGTTGGCAACTCTCCAAACGAAAAGTTGATAGGCTCCAACTGCGGTGCCAAGTTCGTGAGGTTCGGAATAGAGATACCATCAATCGATACTTTTTCGTACTTTGAAGGATCCTCGCCATACGAGGAGAATGCGATTTGGTAAACTCCGTTTTCGTCGGTAGTAATACCCTCGCTCTCTGCCAATAGTTTTTCGAGCGTAATTTTATCGATACTGCCTAAAGGGAGGAGCAACTCCTCACCACCAATGGTGATTTCGCCCGAGGTGTCGGCAATATCAAATTCGCGGTCGACGCACCCTATAAATGCGAGGGTGGCACACACGAAAAGTGCGGTAAATACTCTTTTCATATTGCTAAACGATAAAATTTTGATTTTCTGAAACTGCTATATCACAAAGTTAAGTTTTATTTTCCGAAAAATTTACAATTTTTGCAAAAATTTGTACCTTTGATGTGTAATATGGCGGAAAACGAGAAAATATCCCTTAAGGAGCAGGTTGCATTGTTACCAATGTCGGCAGGTTGCTATCTCTTTGAGAATAGCAAAGGCGAGGTTATATATGTCGGCAAGGCGAAGCATCTGCGCAACAGAGTGCGCTCCTACTTCGTGGAGAGTCGCGACCACTCGGCAAAGGTACGAGTTATGGTGCGACAGATAGCCTCGATGCGTCATATTGTGGTCGATAGCGAAACCGACGCTTTGCTGCTCGAAAACTCGCTGATTAAGACCCTGCAACCCCGCTACAATATCTTGCTGAAAGACGATAAAACGTATCCGTGGATAGCGGTTACGGCAGAGGAGTTTCCACGCATTCTCTCAACTCGCCAAATTGTGCGCGATGGCTCACACTATTATGGTCCTTACGGCTCAATCTCTACCCAAAGGGCAGTTCTCGATTTTATCCGCGAGGCGTTGCCACTGCGCAGTTGCCGCCAAAAGATGAACGAGGAGAGCATTGCAAAGGGGCGACATACGGCATGTTTGCAGTACCATCTCGGTAACTGCAAAGCCCCTTGTATTTCGCAGTGTAGTCGCCAGGAGTATCAGGGTTATATCGACATTGCGACCTCGGTTTTGAAGGGCGATTTACGCCCCGTACGCACCTATCTCGAAGGGGAGATGATGCGTGCTGCCGAGGAGTTGCGTTTCGAGGTTGCTGCACGCTATAAGGCTCGCCTCGAGGCGTTGGAACGCTACGCCTCGCGCTCGGTGATTGTCAGCGCAAAGATGGGCGATGTGGATATATTCTCGTTGCTGGTCGACGATGACGAGGCGTATTGCAACTTCTTGCGAGTGCGCAACGGCTCGATTACGGCGGTGCATACAGCGACTATTTCCGTGGGCGTAGAGAGTACCGAGCAGGATGTGATGACGCTTGGTATTCAGCACATTAAGGAGAATATTGCGGGTGAGTTGGCTCGCGAGGTGTTGGTGTCGGTTATGCCACACGAAGAGTTGTTCGAGGGTGTGAAATTCGTGGTGCCAAAACGTGGCGAGAAACACGACTTGTTGGAGTTTTCGTTGCGTTCGGCAAAAACTACTCGGGCCGAGCGATTGAAGAACCTCGAAATTCACAACCCGGCACGCCATACCGATCGTCTGATGGAGGCTATGCGTCGCGAGTTGCGACTCGAAAAGGAGCCTCGCCATATAGAGTGCTTTGATAACTCTAACTTGCAGGGTACCAACCCCGTAGCGTCGTGTGTGGTGTTCCGCGATGGCAAACCTTCGCGCAAGGAGTATCGCCACTTCAACATAAAAACGGTGGTCGGAGCCGACGACTTCGCTTCGATGCGCGAAATCCTCACTCGTCGCTACTCACGTCTGCTGGCGGAGGGTGCGGAGTTGCCCGATTTGATAGTTGTTGATGGTGGTAAAGGTCAGTTATCGAGTGCTTATGCGGTGTTGCAGGAGTTGGATATCGCAGATAAGGTGGCGATTGTTGGTTTGGCGAAGCGATTGGAGGAGGTGTTCTATCCGAACGACCCTCTGCCATACTATTTGAGTCGTACGGGCGAGCCGTTGAAGGTAATTTGTCACATTCGTGATGAGGCACATCGCTTCGGCATCACTCACCACCGTAACCGCCGTAGCAAGAACTTTATAAAGACCGGCTTGGAGGGTATCGAAGGCGTGGGCGAGAAGAGTATAGCAGCACTTCTGCGCCACTTCCGCACAGTCGCAAAACTGCGTGCTGCCTCGGTGGAGGAGATAGCCGAGGTTGTGGGTAAGGTGCGTGCCGAAAGGGTGGTAGCCTTTCTTAAAACAGATAGTGAACATTAAAAATATAGGATATGGAAAGTGTGAAATTTAGTGCCGAGGAGCGTGCATTGCGTGCCAAGGAGTATTTTAATAAGGGTTACAACTGCGCGCAGTCGGTGGCTCTCGCCTATGCCGACATAACCTCGCTCGACGAGGAGATGGTGGCAAAGATAACCGCCTCGTTTGGTGGCGGTATGGGACGTCTGCGCGAGGTGTGCGGAGCGGTCAGCGGAATGGCATTCGTAGCGAGTTTCGTGTCGCCTTGTCCTACATCAGACGACGCCGAGGCAAAGAAGGCTAATTATGCTCTTGTTCAGGCATTTGCCGAGAAGTTCCGCGAGAAAAATGGTGCGATAGTTTGCCGAACACTGCTCGGACTCGACCGCCCCAAAGATGAGCCTACACCATCTGCTCGCACAGCCGAGTATTACCAAAAACGCCCGTGTGCCGAGTATGTGTACGATGCAGCGTTAATTGTTGGAGAATATCTACAAAACAGATAAATAGAAACTTTATAAAAATTAGCAATTATGACAAAGATTATTACCATTGCAGCACAGAACGCCCCAAAGGCTGTAGGTCCTTATTCGCAGGCTCGCAAAGCGGTCGATGCCGAGGCTACGCTCTACGTTTCGGGACAACTCCCAATCAATCCTGCAACCAGCACAATGCCCGAGAGCATTGAGGAGCAAACTCGTCAGTCGCTCGACAATCTCGGAGCAATTCTCAAAGAGGCGGGAATGGACTATTCGGATATCGTGAAGACTACAGTTCTGCTCGACGATATCAAGGACTTCGCAGCGATGAATGCAGTGTATGCCGAGTATTTCGAGGGTGAGAAGCCTGCACGTATGTGCTATGAAGTGGCAGCCTTGCCAATGGGTGCAAAGGTAGAGATAGATGCTATCGCAGTAAAATAAGAAAGGGGCAAACTGCCCCTTTCTTGCTTTTAGCCATTAGCCATTAGCTATTGGCTTTTTTAATTTTTGAACGAAAGTTCTTCGCCTGTGCTGTCGATGATAATCGGTTGCGATTTGTCTATTTTGCCGGCCAAAATTCGCTTCGACAGTTCGTTGATAACCTCGCGCTGAATCACTCTCTTCACAGGGCGTGCGCCGTATGCCGCGTCGTAGCCGATGTGGGCAATCAACGCCCTCGCTTTGTCGGTTACACGCAATTCGATACCGCTCTGCTTCAACATCTTATGTACGATGCCCAACTGAATATCAACAATTTTAAGAATATCCTTTTCGCTCAAAGGCTCGAACATTACAATCTCGTCGATACGATTCAAAAACTCGGGCTTGAGGTGCTGTTTCAGCTGCTCGATAACCTCGTTGCGAGTCAGTTCGACAATCTCTTCCGAAACCTCGCCATCTCTGTTCATCGCGCCCAAGAAACGCTCCTGAATGGTTAGCGCGCCCATATTCGAGGTCATAATGATTATCGTATTGCGGAAATCGACCGTGCGACCCTTGTTGTCGGTTAAGCGACCATCGTCCAACACTTGCAGCAGGATGTTGAATACATCGGGGTGCGCCTTCTCAATCACGTCGAGCAGAACAACCGAGTATGGCTTGCGACGTACCGCCTCGGTGAGTTGTCCACCCTCATCGTAGCCTACATATCCCGGAGGCGCACCGACCAAGCGCGATACGGCGTGTCGCTCCTGATACTCGCTCATATCTATGCGTGTCATCATATTCTCGTCGTTAAACAGAAACTCCGCCAAAGCACGAGCCAACTCGGTCTTTCCTACGCCCGTAGAGCCGAGAAATATGAACGAGCCGATAGGTTTGCGCGAGTCCGAAAGTCCCGCTCGAGCGCGACGTACTGCGTCCGAAACTACGCTTATGGCCTGCTCCTGTCCCACAACACGAGCGTGGAGTGCCGACTCCATATTGAGTAACTTCTCACGCTCGGAGGCGAGCATTCTCGCTACGGGTATTCCCGTCCAGCGCGATACCACCTCGGCGATATCCTCGGCATCGACCTCCTCCTTAATCATCGAGCCACCTACGGTACTCTGTTTGAGCTCCTCGTTGAGTGAGGCGATGCGCTTCTCCGCCTCGACGATTGAGCCGTAGCGAATCTCTGCTACACGACCATAGTTACCCACACGCTCCTCCTGTTGCGCCTCGATTTTCAGTTGTTCGATGCGCTCCTTCTCCTGCTGAATTTTGCGGATAAGGTCGCGCTCATTCTCCCACTTGGCACGCATTGACGACGATTTCGACTTCAGTTCGTCAATCTCGTTATTAAGGCTTTCGATGCGTTTCTTGTCGCCTTCGCGACGAATAGCCTCGCGCTCAATTTCGAGCTGGCGAATACGACGGTCGAGCGAATCCAACTCCTCGGGTACGGAGTTCATCTCCAGACGCAAACGCGAAGCCGCCTCATCAACCAAATCTATCGCCTTGTCGGGCAGAAAGCGCGAGGTGATGTAGCGATGCGATAGCTCCACTGCCGAGACAATCGCCTCATCCTTGATGCGTACTTTGTGGTGATTCTCATAACGCTCCTTCAGACCTCGCAAAATCGAGATTGAATCCTCGGGCGACGGCTCCTCGACCATAACCTTCTGGAAGCGTCGCTCGAGAGCCTTATCCTGCTCGAAATACTTCTGATATTCGTCGAGTGTGGTGGCTCCGATGGTGCGCAACTCGCCACGCGCAAGGGCGGGCTTTAGGATGTTTGCAGCGTCCATTGCGCCGCTCGTCTTTCCTGCACCTACGAGGGTGTGAATCTCGTCGATGAAGAGCAGCACCTCACCGGCACTCTCTATCACCTCGTTTATCACCGCTTTGAGTCGCTCCTCGAACTCGCCCTGATACTTCGCACCGGCAATCAACGCTCCCATATCGAGCGAAAAGATGCGCTTCGAGCGGAGGTTTTCGGGTACGTCGCCATCGATAATTCGGTGGGCAATACCCTCCACAATAGCGGTCTTTCCAACTCCCGCCTCGCCCACGAGTACGGGGTTGTTTTTGGTGCGGCGCGAGAGAATCTGCAACACTCGGCGAATCTCCTCGTCGCGACCAATTACTGGGTCCAATTTACCCTTTTGCGCCTGCTCGTTGAGGTCTATGGCGTATCGCGATAGAGCCTCGAAGTTTTGATTTGTATTCATAGTTTTTATTTTAGTTTTCCATTTTCACCTTTCAGTTTTCCGTTTTTACAAATCTTCTGCCAACCGATTTTAGTTGTCGTTTTGGCGGTTTATTGTGTCATAAGTGGCAAAAATTATGACATTAAGGCGACATTTTGTCGGAAAAATGGCAAATGTTCTACAAAGTTTATTAACTTTGTGCCGATTATGGAGAAGTTTATAGTATCTGCTCGAAAGTATCGCCCAGCCACCTTCGCAAGCGTGGTGGGACAGAACCACATCACATCGACATTGAAGAATGCCATCGAGCGTGGTCAGTTGGCTCACGCCTACCTCTTCTGCGGACCTCGCGGAGTGGGTAAGACCACCTGTGCGCGAATCTTTGCCAAGGCGATAAACTGTCAGCACCCCGTAGGTGCCGAGGCGTGCGATGAGTGCGACTCGTGTCGTTCGTTCAACGAAAATCGTTCGCTCAACATTCACGAGTTGGATGCTGCGTCGAACAACTCGGTTGAGGATATCCGCAACCTTATCGAGCAGGTGCGAGTCCTTCCACAGATTGGTAAATACTCGGTGTTTATCATCGACGAGGTTCATATGCTCTCGTCGGCGGCGTTCAACGCCTTCCTTAAGACGTTGGAGGAGCCACCGCAGCACGCAATCTTTATCCTCGCAACAACCGAAAAACATAAGATTATACCTACGATTCTCTCGCGTTGTCAAATTTACGACTTCAATCGTATTCGCGTGGAGGATGCCGTAGGCTATCTCCGATATATCGCACAGAGCGAGGGAGTAGAGGCTGACGACGAGTCGCTCAACCTTATAGCACAAAAGGCGGATGGCGGTATGCGCGATGCGCTGTCGATGTTCGACAAGGCGGTGTCGTTCTGCGGCACAAAGTTGGAGTATCACGCTGTGGCTGCTACGCTCAACGTGTTGGATTACGAAACCTACTTCCGCTTTACCGATTTGTTGCTTCGTGGCGACTATGTAAATGCGCTGCTCGAGTACGATGCAGTGTTATCGAAGGGTTTCTCGGGACAGATATTTATGGCGGGTTTGAACCAGCACTTCCGTGATTTGTTGGTGGCAAAGGGCCCTGCCGTAAAGTTGATTGAGTACACAGGAACTCTGCTCGAGAAGTATCGCCAACAGGCTACCATCTGCGAGCCGGCATTCCTTTTCGGCGCCATCTCGCTTCTGACCGAGGCGGATTCGAAGTTGCGAACTTCGTCGTCGCAACGACTACTTGTCGAACTTACGTTGATGAAGATTTCGACGCTCGGTCAAAAAAAAAACAATGAACTGATCGCTCCTATTGAGCGCAACTATCCGTTGCCCGATTTGGATGCACCAAAGGTGCAGAGTGTGCCAGTCGCGCAACCTGCTGTGACAGAGCCAGTAACAACACCTGTGCCAACCCCAAAAACCGTTGAGGTACCCAGTGTGGAGCAACCTGCGGTAGCACCACAGCCAACATCTACGGTAGCACCAACACCTGTGCCAGCACCGCAGCCGACCTCGGCTACGGAACCATCTGTCGAGATTAAACCTGAGCCGGTAGAGGTGGCAGATGCCGAGGAGAAACCTGCCGAGTCGGAGAGCGAAGCGGCAACCGAGGCGGAGCAACCTTCCGAGGAGCCGGCAGAGAAGATGGCGGTTGTAGGGTCGTTGAATGCGATGATTAAGGAGGCGGCAGCACCTACGAACGACGAGGGCAAGAAGGTACGCATCAAGATTGACCCCGAGAGTCAGAGCAAGATGGAGCGAGTGAAGGAGCAGATAGTTCTGCGTATGTGCGGCGAGCGTCCTCGTTTTGTCTCGGCATTCGGTTCGATAGCCTTCGAGGGCAATATGGTTAAGTTGGCCGTGCCGTCGGAGAGTCTGCGCGAGGAGTTGATAGGCGAACGATATGGAATACTGAAGACGATAGCCGATATAGCAGGCGTAGATGGCTCACTCGATATGTATATCGAAATCAAGGAGATGCACTTCAAGTTGAAGCCTATAAAGTTGGAGGATAGAGTTGCGCATATGCGAAATGCAATTTCGGAGTTCGACTATATGCAGAAGAAACTCGATATGGATGTTGAATAGAATTAAAAAATGATATAGAAAAATGGGAAGAAAGAATTTTGTTGAGGAGTTGCAGTGGCGCGGTATGATTCATACGATTATGCCAGGAGCCGAGGAGCAACTCGCAAAGGAGATGACAACCGCTTACCTCGGTATTGACCCAACGGCAGACTCGTTGCATATTGGTCACCTGGTAGGTGTTATGATATTGAAGCATCTGCAGATGTGTGGACACCGCCCAATCGCTTTGGTCGGAGGTGCTACAGGTATGATTGGCGACCCTTCGGGCAAGTCGCAGGAACGCAATCTGTTGAACGAGGAGGCTCTGCGTCACAACCAGGAGGCTATCAAGGCGCAGTTGGCTCGCCTTATCGACTTCGACTCGGACGCTGAGAATGCTGCTGTTATGGTGAACAACTACGACTGGATGAAGGAGTTCTCGTTCCTCGATTTTGCTCGCGAGATTGGTAAGTGCATCACCGTGAACTATATGATGGCGAAGGATTCGGTCAAGAAGCGTTTCAATGGCGAGGGCGATGGTATGTCGTTCACCGAGTTCACATATCAGTTGTTGCAGGGCTACGACTTTTTGCACCTCTATCAGACTATGAACTGTAAGTTGCAGTTGGGTGGTGCAGATCAGTGGGGCAACATCACCACCGGTACCGAACTTATACGTCGTAAACTCGGCTCGGAGGCTGAGGCATTTGCTATCACCTGCCCTCTTATCACAAAGGCAGATGGTACGAAGTTTGGTAAGACCGAGAGCGGTAACGTATGGCTCGATGCTCGCTACACTTCGCCTTATAAGTTCTACCAGTTCTGGTTGAATGTTAGCGACGACGATGCAAAGCGTTATATCAAGATTTTCACTCTGCTCGATCGCGAGACAATCGAAAAGTTGATTGCCGAGCACGACGAGGCTCCACATTTGCGTCTTTTGCAGAAGCGTTTGGCAGAGGAGGTTACCACAATGATTCACTCGCGCGAGGAGTACGAGAAGGCTGTTGAGGCTTCGCAGATTCTCTTTGGTCAGTCTACATCGGAGGCGTTGCACCGCCTCGATGAGCAGACGCTGTTGCAGGTGTTCGATGGTGTGCCACAGTTCAAGGTGTCGAAGCAGGATTTGGGTTGCTCGTTCATCGACCTTTGCGCCGAGAAGTCATCTATCTTTCCATCGAAGGGCGAGTGTCGCAAGATGATTCAGGGTGGTGGCGTGTCGCTCAACAAGGAGAAGGTGTCGGATATTCAGCGCGTGGTTACCGCTGAGGATTTGATTGCCGAGAAGTATATTCTCGTGCAGCGTGGCAAGAAGAACTACTACCTCGTAATTGTTGAGTAGGTGGACAAGAAACTCTATACAATCGAGTTGGAGGGTATGGATTTCCACGCCTTTCACGGATGCTACGCGTTGGAGCAGCAGACGGGTAGTCACTTCGAGGTGTCGTTACGAATCACAACCGAACTGGGAACGGTTGCCGAGGATGACGATGTGACCAAAGCGGTAAACTACCTCACCGTCTACGAGGTGGTGCGTGAGCAGATGCAACGCACACAATACACCATCGAGTGCGTAGCAAAAAATATTATCGATGCTCTACATCTTCGCTTTCCGCAAATTTGCGAAACGGAGTGCAAGGTGACAAAAATCGCCCCAACGCTCGGAGGCAAGGTTGCACGAGTAAGTGTGGTGCTTAAAGGTTAGAGATCACTACACTATATATAATTTGGCGTTTTAGATAATTATTAGTACTTTTGCACGGATAAACAGTACAAACTTTTCACAAATAAATAAAACAAAACAACTATGATTTCGTACAAGGAATTGGGACTTGTGAACACCAAGGAGATGTTCGCAAAGGCAGTTGAGGGTGGCTACGCTATCCCAGCGTTCAACTTCAACAACATGGAGCAGTTGCAGGCTATCATTATGGCTTCGGCAGAGACCAAGTCGCCTGTTATTCTTCAGGTATCGAAGGGCGCACGTAACTACGCAAACCAGACTCTTCTTCGCTATATGGCAGAGGGTGCTGTTGAGTATGCTAAGGAACTCGGTTGGGCTAACCCACAGATCGTTCTTCACCTCGACCACGGTGATTCGTTCGAGACTTGCAAGTCGTGCGTAGATATGGGCTTCTCGTCGGTTATGATCGACGGTTCGCACCTTCCATACGAGGAGAACGTTGCACTCACCAAGAAGGTTGTAGAGTATGCACACCAGTATGGCGTAACCGTTGAGGGTGAGCTCGGTGTTTTGGCAGGTGTTGAGGACGATGTAGTTGCTGAGGAGAGCCACTACACCAAGCCTGAGGAGGTTGTTGACTTCGTAACTAAGACCGGTTGCGACTCGTTGGCTATCTCGATTGGTACTTCGCACGGTGCTTACAAGTTTACTCCAGAGCAGTGTACTATCGACCCACAGACCGGTCGCCTCGTACCACCACCATTGGCATTCGATGTTCTCGCAGCTATCGAGAAGGAGCTTCCAGGCTTCCCTATCGTACTCCACGGCTCGTCGTCGGTTCCACAGGAGGAGGTTGAGACTATCAACAAGTATGGTGGCGCATTGAAGGCTGCTGTAGGTATTCCAGAGGAGCAGCTCCGCAAGGCTGCTAAGAGCGCAGTTTGCAAGATTAACATCGACTCTGACTCGCGTCTTGCTATGACCGCTGCTATCCGTGAGGTATTCGGCACAAACCCTGCTGAGTTCGACCCACGTAAGTACCTCGGTCCAGCTCGTGAGAATATGAAGAAGCAGTACATCCATAAGATTAAGGAGGTACTTGGTTCGGACGGCAAGGCAGAATAACAATAATTCTGTGCGGTGAATTTTTCACCAAACTTCGATAACCCGATTGCTCACATACGACAAGTATGCTGTGCATCGGGTTTCTTGTTTGTCAAAAAATTCCCTCGTCCATAATCATTGTTATTGCGTTAGTGTAATGAAAGGTAGTGGCTAAAAGCAAAAAATCCTCGGGCTGTACGTTTTGTACTATCCCGAAGGTGTTTCTTTTGTGATGCACCACACCTCGCGTCTTCTGACAAGAAATTAAATCGTTCTAATTGACTCTTTTTGAGTCGCTCATCGATAACCCGATTGCTCACATACGACAAGTATGCTGCGCATCGGGTTTCTTGTTTGTCAAAAAATTCCCTCGCCCATAATCATTGTTATTGCGTTAGTGTAATGAAAGCTAATGGCTAATGGCCAATGGCTAAAAGCAAAAAACAAGAGATAGACCATAAACAGTCTATCTCTTACTCTATACCTATATAATATATAATCTATGCGATGGTGAAGCGGCGCTCGGTAGGCGAGAGAACTTCGATGCGGACAACCATTGCATCTTCTGGTAGTAGGTCCTCGATTAGTTCGGGCCATTCGATAAGGCACAAATCGCCTGAATAGAAATACTCCTCGTAGCCCATATCGAATACCTCTTCGATGCGGTTGATGCGGTAGAAGTCGAAGTGGTAGACCGCCTCGTTGTTGGCTGTGTTGTACTGGTTGACCAGTGCAAATGTTGGGCTCGTTACCGTATCGGGCGAGCCGAGGTGTTCCATAATAGCACTAATGAGCGTGGTTTTGCCCGCGCCCATCGAACCGCAGAACGCAACCACATTGCGTCCATCCAGCCCCTCTACAACCGCTTCGGCAACCTCTTTCAACCCTTCGAGCGAGTCAATTTCTATCTCTTTCATACAAAAACTTCTACGTAACGCAAATATAGTAAAAGAATTTTACAACACCCCAATTTTGAGCGAAAAATTGAGCCACTTTACCATTTTTGTACCCCTTTTGGACCTCTTTTTAGTCAGTTAAGTCGGCAATGCAATATCAAATATGGTATTTAGAATATATTTGTGTCGCAATAGTCGCAATACGACGAGTTGCAACAATTTTGCAACCACTACACAAATTAACTGTACAATGAACAACAAAACAAACACTTCAGCACCGTCGGCATCACTGTCCGACATTGTCAAGATTACGGAACACGAAAATTCGGGAGTTCGCTCCCTCTCGCTCTCCCGTATAGCCATAGGTTATGTTCTCTCGGGTACGAAGTATCTCTACCACAACGACAACTCCTACGCCATTGACGAGGGTAGTGCCTTCCTTCTCGATGTTGGGTTTCACTACGAGGAGAATGTGGTGGGTGCAAATTCTCGCTACGAGCAGATAACCTTCTACCTCTCGTCCAACGCCTTACAACAGGTTATATTTGGTCTGAACATCAACTACGGTCTATCCTACGCTTCGCACCACTCCTGTGTGCGCTGTATGTCGCGCAACTTTGTCAGCATTGCCGCCTCGACGCCGCTGCGTAGTTTCTTTGCAGGTATCGACCTGTCGTTGCGTAGTTCCGGGTTGCTGCATAACGATGTTGGGCAGCGCATAAAACTAAACGAACTGATATACCTGCTTCTTTCCGAGGAGGATGGATGCATCAGACGTAAGGTGTTGCGCTCGGCAGATGCCGAGTCGGGACAATTCATCGGCGTTGTCTACGACAACATATTTAATGATATCTCGGTGGAGATGCTCGCCGAGTTGACAAATCGTTCGCTCACCTCGTTCAAGAAGGAGTTTAAGCGGTTGTTCAACGCTTCGCCGCATCGTTGGATAGTGGAGCAACGACTCGACAGAGCAAAGATAATGCTCGCATCCACCTCTCGCACCGTGTCGGAAATTGGTGCCGAGTGCGCCTTTGCCAACATATCGCACTTCATAAAGTTGTTCCGTCATCGCTACAACGAAACTCCCGCTTCGTTTCGACGCAAATGTGCCGTCGAGAGCAACGAGCGGAGCGTGGCGGTGGGGTAGTGAGCCGTGTGCAGTAAATAATTTTGCAAATATTTCGTATTTCGGAGGGGATAATATGGTAAAAAATATTATCTTTGCGGTATGGAATTGTCACTTATAATATCAACATACAACAACGCCAAGTCGTTGGAGCGCACACTCGCCTCGGTGGCACAGCAGGATGCCGACAAGAGCATTTGGGAGTGTGTTGTGGTCAATAACAACTGCACGGACGACACCGCAGAGCGCGTGGCGGAGTTTGCAAAGAGTAACCCCGAGTTGAATATTCGTTTGGTCGACGAGGCTCAACAGGGCCTATCCTTCGGTCGCAATCGTGGTATTGCCGAGTCGAAGGGTCAGATTTTGGTCTTTATCGACGACGACGAGACCATCAACGAAGGTTTTGTGTCGGCATATCTCGACCTATTTCGCAACCACGGAGCATTCGTGGCTGCCGGAGTGTTGAAGGTGTGCTACGATACGGCTCGTCCGAAGTGGATGTCGCACTACACCGAGAAGATGATTGCCAATCCATTCTCTTTGGGCGGCGAGATTACAACCATATCCAGCAAGATTGTCCCAACGGGTGGCAATATGGCGTTTAATCGTGAGATTTTCCGCCTCTATGGCAACTTCGACACCAATCTTGGTCGTAGGGGTAGCGAACTATTCGGTGGCGAGGAGAACGACCTTTTCGACCGCATCCGCGATCTCGGCGAGAGGGTATTCTACACTCCGCACGCCATCGCCTATCACCATATTGCCGACCACAAACTCACTGCCGACTATTTCGATAGGTTGTCCTATTGCGTGGGCGTGAGCAAGCGTCTGCGTGCCGAGAAACGCGACTGTGTAGATGCGCTTCTGCGTGATGAGTTGGCAAAGCGTCGTTATACGTGGCTGCTCGCTATGTTCTATACTCTTACCTTCCGCTTCTCGAAGGCGAAGTGGCTGGTGCGAATGCGTAATGGTATCTCGAAAGGTGTTTTCGAAGAGTAGCAGGCACAGTATTATACGGGTACAATAATTAAGGCAACATCTATATCGTTGCCTTATTTTATTATAAATATCATCATATCCCTCAAAAAGATGTATATTTGCAAAAATACAATACTATGAAGCGTAATATAAATGAACTAAATGGGGATGTCTATTATATAGACAATGTTTGTGGTTACGATATTTATGTACCAAAATCTCATTTTAATCCCATTTCCTATCTAAAGAAAAATTGCCCTATATGGATTAAAATAGACGAGGATGGTGAGTGTGTTGTCATCTTCTTAACTACAAATAATGAAGAAAAGAATGAACAGGATATTAAGGATTATATACTACACAATTTACAACACAAACCATATATTGATTGCAAAAACCTTCTAAATTCTAATTATCATCCTTTAAGTTGTATAGCTATTGATGAAGAAGGTGTTGTTTGTGCGGAAATAATCATCACAGAATCTAGCAACTCCCTAACTGTTGAATCTGTGAGTTATGATAATGAAGAATCTCTTTTAAAATTAACACGGTACTTATTGTCAGAACGAAATATAAAATCATACCCAGCAATTGTATTAACTTTTAGCAAGACCATATCTAATGATGTTATTAGATTGATGGGTGCAATCTACAATGAAGATAGGGAAGCATATATTTTACAACTAATATAATACAAATCACCTTCACAACTTAATATATGGGTCAACATCTATATCGTTTCCATAATTAAGGGGTTGTCTTTTCGGACAACCCCTTATTGTTATAGGAGAGTATAGTTGTTACTCCAAACGACGTGCGCCGTCCGAAATCACTACGTCGTAGATCTTTGGCTCGTGGCCATACTTTGCAGCGAACTCCTTCTTTGCTGTAGCAACGAAGTTGTCGTACAACTCCTCTTTCACGAGGTTGATGGTGCAACCGCCGAAGCCGCCACCCATAATACGCGAACCTGTTACGCCGCACTTCTCTGCCAACTCTGCCAAGAAGTCCAACTCCTCGCACGATACCTCATAGTCCTTCGACATACCCCAGTGAGTCTCGTACATACGCTTACCTACAGTCTCGTAGTCGCCCTTGATGAGAGCCTCGCAAACGTCGAGTACGCGCTGCTTCTCGCCAATAACGTACTTAGCACGCTTGTAGTCCTCCTCCGATATCTCGCCCTTTACGCGCTCCAACTCCTCGAACTCTGCATCGCGCAAAGTCTCTACGCCGAGGTGCTTTGCTACGCGCTCTCACGACTCACGACGCTTGTTGTATGGCGAGTCAACCAACTCGTGCTTAACCACCGAGTTCACGAGCAAAAGCTTGTATCCCTGTGGGTCGAATGGGAAGTACTCGAACTCCATCGAACGACAGTCGAGGCGCATAAGGTTACCCTTCTTGCCGAATACTGATGCGAACTGGTCCATAATACCGCAGTTTACACCTACGTAGTGGTGCTCGGTCATCTGACCAACCTTTGCCAAAGCGAACTTGACGATCTTGTTCTCTGCGAACATATCGTTGATAGCGTAAGCGAAGGTGCCCTCCAATGCTGCCGACGACGCCATACCTGCGCCGAGAGGCACACGACCTGCAAATGCGCAGTCGAAGCCCTTAACCTCTACGCCCAACTTTGCCATCTCGCGACATACGCCGAAGATATACTTTGCCCAGCCCTGCTTTGGAGCGTCCTCCTCGTTAAGACCGAACTCTGCCAACTCGTCCATATCGATAGAGTAAGCACGAACTTTGTCGAGTCCGTTTGGAAGAATTGCTGCAACGATACCGCAATCTACTGCACCTGGGAATACGAAACCACCGTTGTAGTCGGTGTGCTCACCGATAAGGTTGATACGACCTGGCGAAGCATAAACGCCACACTTGCCTTCGAAATGGTCAGCAAATGCTTTTTTTACCAAATTGATGTCCATAATTTTTTAATATTTTAGTGTGTTTAGGTTTTTCAATCCCTCAAAGATACAAATAAAATTCAAAATGCAGAATTCAAAATGCAGAATTATTTTATTTGTTCGGGTTTTTCTTCTGATTGCATTGCGATAATCGCTTCGGCAAGGGCGAGGTCGCTTGGGGTTGTGATTTTGATATTGGTGTACTCTCCCTCGCAGAGCGTAACCTTCTCGCCCGAGTACTCCACAACCGAAGCGTCGTCGGTAAATTCGCTGCGGAATGCAGTGTCGTAGGCGGCACGCAATACGGGCGCAGCAAAAATTTGCGGAGTCTGCACTATGCGCAATGGTGTGCGGTCGATTATGCGGGAGTTTTCGCCCTCGACTGCGCGGTACGAATCGACAGCCTTCACCACCGGCACAGCCGAGCCGTTTTCGGCTGCACACGCCACAGCACGAAGTATCATATCCTTCGATGCAAAGGGGCGTACACCATCCTGCACGGCTATCAAATCCACGGCGTCGCTCAACGCCTCTATGCCCTTTTTTACGGAGTGGAAACGCTCTTCGCCACCCTCAACTACGGTGTGCTTTGCCACGTCGAAGCGGGCCGAGAAGTTGCGCCAAAATTCGATATACTCCTCTGGCAACACTACGACGATGCGCGATGTGGGTAACGCCTTGCGAAAAGCATTTATGGTGTGGGCTAAAATAGGCACTCCGCCCACCAACGAAAACTGCTTGGGGAGTGCGCCTCCCATTCGTTTGCCGCTACCTCCGGCAACGATGATGACTCCTACTCTTGTTTGCTCCATATCAACTTTTTTCCGAAACCGAGCGTGTTGTCGGTGAATTTTATGAATGTTGGCTCTATAGCCCAAATAGTCAGCGGTGCTACGGCGGCATAAGGGAAACGCTTGATGTAGACCTTTTTGTCGCTCTCGTCGCCACGTACGGCTTTGCCACATATCTGCACACCCTGAATCTTGCCTACGATGCGAGTCTCGAGCGTTATGCCACACGCCACGTTACAATTCTCTATCATATGTTGTGCGTGGTTTGTAGCATCGTCGGATGTGAAGATGAGACGATTGCGCTCTTTGTCGTATGCGTAGAAGCAGGCAGCGCAATATGGTGTACCCTCGCCCGAAATGGTGGCGAGAGTAAGCACGTGGTGACGCTTGATGAAGTCAACTATGCGCTTGTCTATCATCTTTAGTTTAGAATTTATCCAGGTTTGTAACCTTCATCGAATCGGCTACCTCGCCCTCCAACTCGGCTATTACGCGCTCCTTTACCCTATCGAATCGCTCACGATTACCCTTTGCTATTGGCTCGGCAGGTTTCTGCGGAACATTCAGAGGGTTGATGGGTGTACCACCCTTCCACAAACGGAAATCGAGGTGTGGACCGGTGGAGTAGCCGGTGCTACCAACATATCCGATAACCTGACCTTGCGAAACACGCGAGCCTACGGCTATGCCTTTGGCAAAACCCTTCAGGTGCAGATATCCCGACATCAGATTACCCGGATGTTTGATTTTGAGGATGTTGCCATCCGCCTTCTTGCGAGTCTTTGTGACGACGGTGCCATCTGCCACTGCGCGAACAGGTGTGCCTATTGGCGCAGCATAGTCAACGCCGTGGTGCGGACGCACTTTCTTGGTTACGGGGTGCAGACGAGCGTGCGAGAACTTCGATGATATGCGCGTAAACTTAAGCGGTGCTTTGAGCAACTGCTTGCGTAATGAGCCTCCATCCTCCTCCCAATACTGCAACTTGCCGCCCTGCTCGAAAGGTATGGCGTAGATATCCTTGCCTCTGTGGGTGAATTTGGCTCCCCAGATTGTGCCGATACCAACCGAGAGCGTATCGATGAATTTCTCGTCGAAGATTACCGTGAACTTATCGCCTTGCTGGATGCTGAAGAAGTCTACGGTCCACTGATATATCTCCTCCATCTCGGCAGCCAGCGCATACGGAAGATCCTCCTCCATAATGGCACCCCAGAGCGATGTTGTGATGGTTGCGGTGCTCTTTCTGCGTCTTAGTTCCACCTCGCGCTGTCCCTCACGAACGGCAACCGAGTCGCCCACAAACGAGAATACGACATAGTCTACAATGTTCTTCTCGTAGACCAGATGGTCGAGGTGTAGGGCTGTGGAGTCGGGACGAGTGAATGTGGTGTAGTGGGCTCCGGCACGTATGGTGCGCAGAGGACATATATCCTTTGTGAGTTGGTCCAGACGCAAAACCTTTTGTGTGCCGATACCGTATGAACCGAGGATTTTGCCCCACGACTCTCCGCTTGCCACCTCCTTGCGCTCGATGGTGTAACCGTCGGCTTCGATGCCGAAAACTATGTTCTTTTCTCTTTGTTGTGGCTCCTTCGACGAGCATCCTCCCAAGATACACAATGCCGCCACTGATAGTATGATGTAGATAGAGTGTTTCATAAGGACAAAGTTAACAAATATTGCTGAAACTTCAAAAAAGATGAAATTATTTCACAAAAAATTGCAAAGTCCAATAAATTGTTATATCTTTGGTAAGAATATAATATATTGTGGTTTACATTCGGCAAAAAAGTGACCCAAGAGAACGAAAATCGAGAGTTTGCATAGAGTTATGAGAGATTTTTTGCTCAAAATAGCATCTTATCTGTATGGAGCAGCAATCAAGTTGCGCCATCTGCTCTTTGATCTCAATATCCTGCGTAGCGAGAAGTTTAAAATTCCAATTATCTGCGTGGGCAACATCACTGTAGGTGGCACTGGCAAAACCCCAGTTGTCGAGATGTTGGTCGAGCACTACTCGAAGAGTTACAATGTGGCAATTCTCTCGCGTGGATTTGGACGCAAAACCAAGGGCTACCGCGTGGTAGAGGCGACAGATGCCTATGCGCAGGTGGGTGACGAGCCATTACAGATGAAGCGTAAGTTCCCGAATGTTACCGTGGTGGTGTGCGAGAAACGTGCATACGCCATCCATCGCATCCAGAAGGAGTTTCCGAATGTGAATATGATTATAATGGACGATGGTTTCCAACATCGTTATGTCAATCCGTTGATTAACATCGTGGTGATGGACAACAACCGTCCACCGCATCGCGACCATCTGCTCCCTTATGGCAGGTTGCGCGATGTGCGTTCGGCTCTCTATAGGGCGCACTACTTCATCGTTACGAAGTGCCCCGAGACTATGAAACCAATCGTTATGCGAGAGTATCGTCAGGTGGCAGAGAAACCATCGCAAGGTTTGTTCTTCTCCAGCACGCACGTCGATGCTCCGGTCCCTGTTTTTGCGGGAATCGATGCTACGGTCAAACCAAAGGCGAAGGTTATTGCGATGTCGGGTATTGGCGACAACCAAGCATTCAAGCGTGGGCTGGAGCAGCGATACGAGGTTGTAGCAACGCTCGATTTCGACGACCATCACGTCTATCATATGAGCGATTTGGCACGTATGTTGGAGTTGATTGGTAAATATCCCGATGCGGTGATTATGACCACCGAGAAGGATGCTGTTAAGTTGTGCAATAGCGCTGCCATACCTGACAATCTGCGTCGCAAGATGTTCTACGAGAGAATCTCGATAAACCTATTGCCTACTCCGCCAGCATTAAACAACAGCCGCGATACGCTGTTCGAACGAATTGATAAGGATATAAAGAACAAAGATAATGGATCGTTTATTAGAGGCTTCTAAAGCCATCAAAGAGGTGACATCCGACTTTCAGCCAGAGGTAGGTATTATACTCGGCACGGGTTTGGGCGGTTTTGTTGATAGCATCGACGTGAAGTACTCTTTGGAGTACAAGGATATTCCGAATATGCCAATCTCGACAGTCGAGGGACACAAGGGCCGTATGATTTTTGGTACGGTGGCAGGACGTAAGGTTGTAGCTATGCAGGGTCGCTTCCACTACTACGAGGGGTATACGATGCAGCAGGTAACCTTCCCGGTACGCGTGATGGCGTTGCTCGGCATCAAGTATCTCTTTGTGTCGAATGCTGCGGGAGGTATCAACACATCGTTCTGCGTGGGTGATTTGATGATTATTACCGACCATATTAATCTGTTGCCAAATGCGCTTATCGGACCAAATATGGCGGAGTTCGGACCTCGCTTCCCCGATATGCACGACTGCTACAGCCACGCCATTCGCAACAAGGCGACTGCCATTGCCGAGCGTGAGCAGATAAAGTTGCAGTATGGAGTGTATGTTGGCACTACAGGTCCTACCTTCGAAACACAGGCGGAGTATCGCTACTTCAAGGCTATCGGTGGCGATGCGGTAGGTATGTCGACCGTTCCTGAGGTTATCGTTGCACGCCATATGGGTGTTCCGTGCTTTGGAGTGTCGGTTATCACCAACTGCGGTTTGAGCGACGAGAAGGGCGACCACGAGGATGTTCAGAAGCAGGGTAAGAGGGCTGGCGAGCGTATGGCACGCCTATTCACAGAGTTGATTCGAGATTTATAACAGAGAGATATGATTAACAAAGTTATTTTAGTAGGAAATGTAGGTGCCGACCCCGAAGTTCGTGCTTTGGATTCGGGTGTGAAGGTGGCACGTCTGCGTTTGGCAACAACCGAGCGTTATACCGACCGTCAGACAAACGAAACAAAGGAGATGACCGAGTGGCACACCGTAACATTGTGGCGCGGTTTGGCAGATGTGGTCGATAAGTATGTTCACAAGGGTAGTCAGATATATGTAGAGGGTTCGTTGCGTACTCGCGAGTGGACCGATAAGGATAATCAGAAGCGATACACTACCGAGATTGTGGCAACCGATATGAAGTTGCTCGGTCGTCGTATGGAGGGCGTAGCGCAGTCGCCAACTCAGGAGTATACACACACTCCGCAGCCTGCACAACCTTCGTATCAGCAACCAGCAGCACAGCAACCAGCCGAGCCGATAGTTCCGCAGAGCGATGCTGACGAGATGCCATTCTAAAGGCGGGTGGTATATATACGAAAAAGGGCGAGATTTTCTCGCCCTTTTTCGTGTTTGTATTACTCCTTATAGGAATCGTTTGCTCTCAGCAGAACGAACTGCTGCAGGAGCCTTTGCGTTATCAATGACCTCAGCCGGAATCTCGGTTTTGGTGTAGATACTTACATCCTCGGCATCGCCATTGCGAGTGAGTTTAATCTGCTTTGGCTCGTTATTGTTGTACTTAATGATGTAGTCTGCCCACTTCACTCCGTCGGAGTATACTCCGCTGAGAGTATTTCCATTCAGAGTGTAGTCGCCCTCGTACTTATCCCACAACACATCCGAGGTGTGTTGGTAGAGAACGAAGGTGTCGTCCTCGTTGAGAGTCAAGTATACGCCCATTGGCAACTGTGCCGAACCATTCCACTCGGTCAAAGCCCAGTCGCCTACGAGCGAGCCACTGTCGCTCCAGGTGTTGTTGGTGTTGCCTCCATTGCCACCATTGTCACCATTATTGTCGGGGTTGCACGCTACGATGGCGCACAATGCCAATACTGCTAAAACTATTTTCGTGATTTTCATAGCCTTTGCCTCCGTTTTTACATCCAACCTCCGTTTGTTGTGTGTCCGTCGCGTACGATGATAGCCAAACGCTTTGTGCTTACACGACCACCCATACCCTCGTCGTAGCCAGCCTCCTTACCTCCAGCGATGTACGACACATCGATGTATCCGTGTCCCGTATTATCGCAAGTGATAATCAACTTATTGTTGCTGATACGAGGTCCGTTGGTAACACCCAAACGCGCTTTATCCTCCTCGTTCATAATGGTTGCGCTATCCAAGTTGTCGCGTACAGCGATATCGAGTGTGCCGTCGCCAAGGTATGGTCGTAAGTCAATCATTGCGAGTTGTCCCTTCGGAACGTTTACGCAAGGCACGCCCTCGATATTCATCAACATACGCAGAGTATTGACACTACCTGTACCCATCTTGCCGATATAATTTTCAGCGAAATCGGTGTTTGCCATACGAGCATCGAGGTTGTCGGTCGAAAGGAGCAACATCGAAGTGAACTCCTCCAATGTGAACGTCTTACCCAACTTCTTTGCGTACGACAAACCGAGAGCCGCTACTCCCGAAACGTGAGGACACGCCATCGAAGTACCCTGCATATAGCCATATCCGCTTTTTGCGACGGTCGTCGGTAGGGTAGAGAGGACTCCGCCTTTATTGCCGTGTCTCTTCATATCGCCACCCGGAGCCGCAATGTTGGCGCCAGGACCATAGTTGGTGTAGAATGCAGGCATACCATCGCAACCGGTTGCCGTTACCGAGATGAAGTCGCGGTAGGCTCCCGGATAACCTGGCACAGGTACGTCAACTTCATCGCCATCGTTACCCGCAGCAAAAATTACCAAACCTCCACCTATAACCTCGCTATTCTGAACCCCCTGGAAGTAGATTATTGCATCGTACTCGACACCAGCACCCTGCTTAAATTGTTTGTCTGAGTTGTATGCGCCACTCTTGCTACCCCACGAACACTGGGCTATTACTGCGCCATTGTCCGCTGCATACTTAATTGCTCGTGCGCTAATATCGGTACTACCGCTCTGGCCATCGCCGAACGACTGCGACGACATAATTTTTACGCCCTTGCTCGAGCCGTCGCCACCTGCAATACCGCAAACACCCTTGCCGTTGTTGTTTACCGCAGCAATGGTACCTGCAACGTGCGTACCGTGACCGTCGCCACACGAGATCTTACCATCTTTCGATACGTGATTATAGCCGTGTATATCGTCAATAAAGCCATTGCCATCATCATCTATGCCATTGTCAGCAATCTCGCCCTTGTTTACCCACATATTCGCAGCCAAATCCTCGTGAGTGTAGTCCACACCCAAGTCGATAACAGCCACGATAATCTCTGGGTCGCCCGTGCAGTGTCGCCACGCCTCCTTAACATTAACGTCCATACCGGCTACCTGCTTCTCGTGAATGCCACTACCTGTGTTGTAGTAGTGCCACTGATCATTGAAGAAAGGGTCGTTGACCTCCTCCACCAGCATACGTGTCGAAGGATTGACGTCAGCCTCGACCACCGATGAAGGCTCGTACGAGATAATGCTGTTGTACTGAACGGTTGTTACCTCCTGAATCTCTGCAAGAGATTTAGCCGCCTCCTCGAGTTGCTCGTTGCTATCGAAGCGAACAATATACCAACGGTGCAAACCCGCTTTGCGAGTACGCTCCTCGTGACGCATATCCACAGGGAACAGACGCTCAACGCTGGTTGCTCCAATTTTGTTCAGTGCTACGTTCAATGGCTCAATGCCCGAGCGTGTTACTACATCGGCGCCTGCCTTTGCGTTTTCGAAGGCAATAGTGGCACTCTCGTTGAACTTAATCAACAAGCTTCCGCCCTCTGCCAAGCGCGACGAGTTGATAATCTTCGCGGCAGATGCGTTCTGCGCCTCTGCAACAACGATATCCTCCTCGTTGAACGATGCACAGCCAACAACCAATGAAGTGGCGAGTGCAGCAACACCGAATCTCTTAATTATCGAAAACATAAAACAAAAATGTTAAATTATTATTTAGACACCACAAGCCGACTTGGTTTTAGGTCGGCTTGCAGTGTTATATAGCGCGAGTACTACTCTGTTGCACCCTCTACGTAAGGGACAATAGTAGTATTTTTGCTATTGTCGAACGAAGCGTATGTACCAGCCGACGAGCTATCCTTCACGTTGAAGAGCGAGATAGCGAACATCTTGTTCTGCTGACCGCAGATAGCCTTAGTATCCTTGTCTACGTTGAATACGAGTGGCGAGGTGCTACCAGACTCCAATCGCGATACGTAAGCGTACTTGTACTCAACCTCCTTCTCGGTCTTGCTGTCGTAGAACTTGCCTACGCCGAACTCCTTACCGAAGAGGTTACCCTCCTTCTCGCGACCCTTAACGGTACCGTCGAGAGTCAAAGTACCCTTCTCTGCGTCGTATGTAGCGAACCACAACGAGCCGTCGTTGTAACCGAGGTTCGATACTACGAAGCGTGTCGAGCTACCCTGGTGGCTCTGAACCTCTACGATAGACTCCGATGTGATTTCGCCCTTCGAGTTAACCTTCTTCCAGTGGTACTTACCAACCTTGAACTCACCCGAATATACAGGAGCAACGCCTGTCTTGTGAGTCTTGGTAAACACTTCGGTTGTCTCATAGTCGTTTGTTGCCAATACTACTACTGTGTAGTCGCTCTCAGCATCGAGATTGAGGAGCGCGCCATTCTTACCAGCCTGCGAGTGAACTACTGCCAAATCCTCGAAGGTAAATGGCTCGATACCATTCTCCTCGAAGAGAGTCTCGTAGGTGTTACCCTCCTTTGCGAGATACTTGGTCAACTCCGAAGTGAGCCAAGCACCAATCTGGAGCGACTTAATATCCTTACCAACAACATTGTAACCAATAGCGTTGTGGTTTGCAGTGTCGTCGTTCGCGTCGTCTGTGTTGTAAGCGGTGTAATCGCCAACTGTAAGCGTAAGTTCGCAAGGGTGATTACCGGTGCTGCCAAGACCAGCGTAGTAGAACGAATCTACGGCTACGGTCTTCTTAACCAAGTTATTCTTGTTGTCTACAGCCGCCATAACGATGGTGTAGAGACCCTCGTTTGCGATAGTTGTGCTGAACTGCATAGTCTTACCGCCCTTTGCAAAGCCCTCAACAGCGCGGATGTCGGTTGCTGTACCGTTGATGAGTGCCTCGATTGCGCTCTCTGGGTTAGCCACAACGTTACCCTCTGCAAAGTAGTACTTCAGACCATTTACGTCGCCACCATAGTTTACGTTGAACTTTGCGATGACATTCTTCAAGTTAGGAGATACCTCCATACCAACATAATCAACCGAAACGTTGTAGTCCATAGCAACTTTGCCAGGGAATACTACGCGGAACAATCCCTCGTAGTTGCTGGTGTAAAACTCCTCGCCAATAGCCGAAGCAGCCAAGAGAACAGACTCTGCAGGGAATACGATTACACCATCCTCGAAAGTTCCGGCAAGACCGGTTGGGTTGCTCTCTGGGTGGTAGTCCGAAGCAATGCTCAACTCGCCATACTTAGCATCTGCTGTGTTGTAAGTCAAACCTGTGCTCTGTGGTTCAATGTAGCACTTTGCAGGGTTTTGGCAGTTGATTACAAGGTCAGTTACGGTGTACTTGAAACCTCCCGAAACGATAGCTGCGCCCTCACTCTCGATACCAAGAGTAGGTACAACCAACTTCAACCAAGGGTTCTGTACCATATATATGCCCTTCTTGCTCTTATGCTCGTAGATGCTAACGCTAATCTCTGCTGCTGTTGCAATATCCTCGAATGCGGCCGAGAATACATCGCCACCACGGAATCTACCCTCGCTAACATCGTCAGCGGTCTTAATCAAATTCCAAGGGAAAAGCTTAATTTTTGCAGTGAAGGCTGCATCTCCGTATGGAGTGCCCTGCTTCTCGTCTGCGAGGAGCAAGCTAATCTCGTAGATAACGTTCTCCTCCAACTTAGAACCATCAACAATAGTGATTTCGTAGTACGCCTCTTTCTCGCCTTCAGCGAAGGTTACCTTGTCAGGCAAACTGAACAACGAAGCCTTCTCTCCAGCATCAGCGATGACGTAAACGTCCAGAGCCTTGTCGGCTACCATACGGGTGAGAAGTACCTTCTTCACGTTGTCATTAGCCTCGCCGGTAGTCTCCAAAATCTCTGCATTCGTATTTGCGAAACTCACCTGTGGACCCTCTGGTACCTCACCAGGTGTGTATGTGTTGTCGGTGGTACAAGCCACAAAGAGACTTGTAACCACAACAACCAACATCGAATATATCATTTTAAGATTTTTCATACTCTTAATACCTTTATACATTATTATTTCCACAACGGAATGAGTCCATCAGGATTTGGGTTGTTTTGACCGTCGAGTGCAGGGTTCTGCAATACCTCGCTCTCTGGAATACAGAAATTCCACCAAGGTGCGCGACCCGAAACATTCACGCGGCTATCTGTAGGAACATTTGTTCCCTCGTATCCACTCTGAACACCCATATTCAAACGCTTGAAATCGTAGAATACGATACCCTCGCCCCACAACTCAACACGCTTCTGGAAGATAATCTCGTCGATGAGATCGGTTACTCCGTTAGCCGAGTACTTAGGGTTACGGTGTGCCATAAACTCCTCGAGAAGACGCTTACCCTCTGCCTCGTTGTACTGTGCAGTAGCCTCAGCCTCGATTAAGTACATCTCCTCAACACGCATCAAAGGTACATCGGTTACGTTACCGATAGTGTACGAAATGATGTTACCATTTGCTGGGTGGAACTTCATATTTGCGTAAGCAGGAACCGAAGCAAGAAATGCATCTTCCGAGAGGTTTGTCAAGTGGCTATACTGCTTGTACCAAGCCTCTGGGCTCTCGCCTACAAACGCCTTACGACGCCAGTCGCTCTCTGACATACGCTCGTAGAAGTTGGTGTTAACGCCCTCAAATACGAACTTACCACCATATCCCCAGGTCGCCTCGCTCGAACGCCAAGCAATGAAGTTTACGAGGTTAGAGATACCCTCGGCAGTCTGTGGCAAGTACCACAACCAAGCGTTGTTAGCCTTATTGAAGCCCGAAGTTGGGTTCAACCACTCGCCCTCGGTCATAATTGTAGCACCCGAAGTCTCGATAGCCAAACGAGCATACTTTGCAGCCTCCTGATAAGCAGCCTCGCCGGTCTTTACATTCTTGTAGTTAGCGTCGAACTGACCCAACCAAAGATATGCACGAGCCTTCAAACCGTAAACAACAGCCTGCGAAGGAATGGTCTTCTTAACCTTTATGTCTTTGAGCAATGCCTCAGCATCGTCCAAGTCGCCAAGGATAAACTCGAACATCTTATCGCGTCTAGCGCGTGGGTTGTTACGAGCCATCTCCTCGGTAGTCTTCTCCGAGATGATAGGTACAGTCAACTCCTCAACCCCCGAGATATCGTACTTGCCAGCAACAGTCTCATCGGTAACCTCGAGAGCCTCGAACTGACGAGCCATATCGAGATAGAAGCAAGCGCGGATAGCCTTTGCCGAACCGAGCGAAAGTTTCTCAGACGAAGAGAGGTTAGGGTTGTTTATATCTACTAAGCCGATAACGTCGTTACACGACTTCATAAATGCGAAGTAGGTGTTCCAAGCGAATGGGCAGATAGACATTGTCGGACCCAACATTGTACCACGCTCCCAATACCAGAACCAGTCGTAACCTGCAGCGGCATCACCAGCAGTACATATAACATCACCGGTACAAGCGTCCAATGCACACATCAAACCTGGGTAACCGAAGTCGAATCCGTAGTTCTCGTCACTACCAAATGCCGAGTAAGGATAAGCCATATTTACCGCAATAGCACCAACCAACGACTCTAACGCAGTGCTAGACTCCGAAATCTGCTCCTGAGTAGCACCATCGGTAGGGAAGGTCTCCTTGATACAGCCGGTAGTCAATACCGCTGCCGAGAGAACCATTGCTAAAAACTTATATATATTCTTCATTTTCATAATTTTAATCTCCTTTCTGCGTCAAATATTAGAATGTAACATTGATACCTCCCGAAATGGTACGGATAGGAGAGTACATAGCATTGTTGGTTCCTCCGGTGAACGACTGACGTGGGTCGAGACCCTTACGACGCGATACGTAACCAACATTGTCACATACTACATAGATGCGCAACTTGCTCACGAGGAACTTGCGGGTGATGTTCTGTGGAAGAGTGTAACCCACAGTGATGTTCTGAACGTTTAAGTACGAAGCATCCATCAAGAATCGGTCCGAAGCAGCAACCGAATACTCGTCACCATACTGCAAACGTGGAATGTTCGAGCCAGCATTAGTAGTTGGGTTCCACGCATTGAGAATATCGCGGTGATAGTTACCACCTACGCTGGTACCTACTGGCGAAGCCATAAAGCCTGCGTAGCCCGAGTCGTAAACCAAACCACCAATCTGGTAGGTGAAGTTTGCCGAAATATCTACACCGTAGAAGTCGAACGAAGTAGAGAAACCTCCATATACATCTGGCATAGCGTTACCAACGAGGTAGCGGGTTGCGCTGTTGTAGTCGGTAGTCTTCTCGCGAACAACCTTTCCTGTAGCCTTATCCTTCGACTCTACCCACCACTGCGACTCTCCGGTCTTCTCGTTCACGCCTGCGTACGAACGCATATAGAATGTATAGAGAGGCAGACCCTCGGCGAAGTAGTACGAACCGCTCAAGTAGCCTGGATAACCATTGAGTTTCAGAGGCTTGTGCTCGTCATCGAGGTAGGTAATCTTGTTTTTGATGTGAGTGAGGTTCAAGTTCAACGACCAGTTGAAGTTCTTGCGACGGATAATGTCTGCACCCAACTCAACCTCGACACCCTGGTTAACCATATCACCGACGTTAGCGTAGTAACCGCTGTAACCGAGCGATGAAGGTACCGAGAAGTAGAACAACATATCGGTAGTCTTACGGTGGAAGTAGTCGATGTTACCGTAGAGACGATTCTGCCAGAGGCCGAACTCTGCACCAATGTTCAAGTTACCGTTGGTCTCCCAAGTGATGTTAGGGTTACCCTTCGAGTTGAAGAGTACAGCAACCTGACCATCGTTGTTTGCATATGTATAAGTATCGGTGTAGCGATATGCACCAATCTCGTCGTTACCCTGCGAACCATACGAAGCCTTAACCTTCAACATATCGATGAATGGAACATTGAACCACTTCTCGCGGTTGATCAACCACGCTGCACCGATAGACCAGAAGTTACCCCAACGGTGATCTGGGTGGAAGCGTGAAGATGCGTCGCGACGGTACGATACGCTACCGAAAATCTTATTGTCGTAGTCGTAGCCAGCACGGAAGAAGAAACCTTCGGTGTTGTACTCGCCGGTGTATGAGTTCGAACGTGAACCATCAACTACTGCGCCAGCCAACTCGTCGTTGTTGTACGAAGCCAACATAGTCTTGTATGCGCTGAGGTAGTACGACTGGTTGTTGTAGTACTCGTGACCGAGCATCAAATCAATGGTGTGATAATCTGCGAAAGTCTCCTTGTACGAGAGCAACTGCTGCAAGTTGTAGGCTAAGCCACGGCTGTGACCCTTACCTACCGAACCACCCGACGAAGCAAACTGACCGTAGTATGGGTTGCTGGTGCTGGTCATACGAGTCTCGTCAATGTTAGCCGAAGCGTTAATCGAGAGCTTCAATCCTTTGTAGAGGTAGAAGTCTGCAAAACCATTTACGAGGAATGCGTTACCCTCGCTGTAAGACTTGTTCAACCAGCTGGTTTGCAATGCGTTCGAGTCTGGCAACATTGGACGAGTGTGTCCTGCGTTAGCACCCGAACCGTAGTCGTACATCTGGTAGCCGTGCTCGTCAATCATAATGTTACCGTGCTGGTCGCGGATGTAAACCGGGTAGATAGGTGCCATCTGCGATGCGAAAGCAAAGATGTTGGCGGTCGAACCGCTCTCACCCTCGCTGTCGTTACCATTGCTCCAACGGTAGTGGGTATATGCCATATTAACACCAACCTTCAACCACTTCTTCGCCTGATAGTCAGCCTTCAAACGAGCAGTCAAACGGTTCATCTCCGAACTCTTGATGATACCTGTGTTGTCGAGGTAACCCAACGAAGCGTAGAAGTTCGAACGCTGTGTTGCACCCGAGATGCTCACGTTGTACTCCTGACGGAACGATGTGCGATATGCCTCGTCCATCCAGTTGTCTGGATAGAGCATACGTACCATCTTCTGCTTTGTAACAGGGTCTTCATACTCTACAACATTACCGAGTTTAGCAGCAGGATTCAACTTGCCGTTTGTACCGATGAGGTACTGACCTGTAGGAACGTTGTAAACGTTATAACCCAAACCACCTGTACCATTTGCTGTCAAACCGAGTACTGCATCCATATAAGGATTCTTCGAGTTGTTGTTCTGGTAGTAGTTGAACAACGCTTTGTAGTGAGTCTCGTAGTATTCGCCCGGATTCTTGATGAGGTCGTACTCCTGCAATGCACGTGAGTTAACACCCCACTTTGCATCAACATTTACAACAGCCTCACCTGCGCGAGCATTCTTGGTGGTAACCATAATCACACCATTTGCACCACGCGCACCATAGAGAGCATTCGAAGCAGCATCCTTCAATACGGTCATCGACTCGATATCGGCCATATTGATGTTGTTCAAGTCTCCATCGTATGGCATACCGTCGACAATCCACAAAGGCTCTTTACCTGCGTTGATCGAACCGAAACCACGAACGCGGATCGAAGGGCCTGCGCTGAGATCACCCGAAGAGGTGGTCATCTGCAAACCTGCAACCTTACCGCTCAATGCGGTTGCGGCATTCGAGGTCTGAATCTTCGACAAGTCATCCGAAGAGACAACCTTTGCCGAACCTGTAAATGCCTCCTTCTTAGCCTCACCGAAGGCGATGACGATAACATCGTCGATAGCCTTTGATGCCTCCTTGAGTACTGCATTTACGGTTGTTTTGCCGTTGATGGCGATTTTGGCATCCTCATAACCGATGAAGGAGAATACGAGGGTGCCGTTTGTTGGGGCATCCAGCATATACTTACCTTGCAAATCGGTCGAAGTACCAAGTGTGGTGCCATCCACCACTACGGTAGCACCGACAACCGGAGAACCATCCGCGCCGGTAACTGTACCCGTAACTTGCTTGTTCTGTGCGAATACCGAAGCACACGCAAACAGAACGGCAACCATTGTTAGTACAATTTTCTTAACCATAAGCATTTTTTAGTTTAATATTATATATAAATTATATGTGCGTTTTCCGCAAAGGTATGAATAAATTAAGGTACAACCAAAAAATACACGAATAAAAATGCGCGATTTTGAGAGTTTATAGTGAAATTTCTGCTATTTACTTACAGATTGAAACCAAAACCAAAATAAAAGTTAAAAATTAAAATGAAAAAATTTTAATAATTCAAAAGGGGGTGAATTTGTCGTTACTGGCTACGATTTTCGTTTCGATTTTGGGTTGAAACGTGGCGATAGTTACAATTTGCAACTGCATAAAAATGCAAATATGCAGAGATTTGGGATTGACTGGGGATTACTGGGGATTACTGGGGATTACTGGGGATTACTGGGGGTGTTCACTACTCACTGCTCACTACTCACTACTCACTGCTCACTGCTCACTACTCACTGCTCACTACTCACTGCTCACTACTCACTGCTCACTACTCGTTACTCACTAAAACTAAAAGTTTTCCGCTTTCCGCTTTTCGTTTTCCGTTTTGTTTTGTATATTTGCGCCATAAAGTGAAAATTCAAACGAAAATCAGATAAAAATTATGGAAGCAATCGTTAAAACAAATTTGCAGTTGCCTGGTCAGACCGCTCACTATGTGGGCAAGGTGCGCGATGTGTATAGCATCGAGGGTGACTATCTCGTAATGGTCGTTTCGGACCGCATTTCAGCATTTGACGTGGTGTTGCCAAAAGGTATTCCATTCAAGGGTCAGGTGCTAAATCAGATTGCAGCGAAGTTCCTCGATGCAACTACCGACATCCTTCCAAATTGGAAGATTGCAACTCCGGATCCGATGGTTACCGTAGGTCACAAGTGCGAGCCTTTCAAGGTGGAGATGGTTATTCGTGGCTACCTTTCGGGACACGCGTGGCGTGAGTATAAGGCGGGTAAGCGCGTTATTTGTGGCGTTGAGATGCCGGAGGGAATGGTCGAGAATCAGAAGTTCCCAACCCCGATTATCACCCCTACAACTAAGGCCGCAGAGGGACACGACGAGGATATTTCGAAGGAGGAGATTATTGCACAGGGTATCGTTTCGCGCGAGGATTACGAGCAGTTGGAGAAGTATACTCACGCAATTTTCCAGCGTGGTACCGAGATTGCTGCAAAGATGGGCTTGATTCTTGTGGATACGAAGTATGAGTTCGGTAAGAAGAATGGCGTGATCTACCTTATGGACGAGATTCATACTCCTGACTCTTCGCGTTACTTCTATGCTGAGGGCTACGAGGAGCGTCTTGCAAAGGGTGAGAAGCAGAAGCAACTCTCGAAGGAGTTTGTGCGCGAGTGGCTTATGGCAAACGGCTTCCAGGGACAAGATGGTCAGCAGGTGCCAGAGATGACTCCAGAGATTGTTGCAAGCATCACCGAGCGTTACATCGAGTTGTACGAGAATATCGTAGGCGAGAAGTTCGTGAAGGCTGAGTGCGACGATGTCGAGGCTCGTATCGCAAAGAACGTTACGGAGTTCTTGGCAACGCTCTAATAAAAGCGAATAAATAGCGAATTTCTGCGTTACGCTTGCCCTAAAATCCTCACATACGCCCCAGTATGCTGCGGTTTTTCGGGCGTCGCAAGCCTTGAACTTCATCTGTTTATTCCTTTTTAGTGACTTGATGAAGTAGAGATTAAAACAATTTTTATAGGTTGGCTAAACGGTTTAGCCAGCCTCTTTTTGAAAAATATGAAAAAGGTAGTTTCGATAGTTACGGCGTTAGCCTTTTCGTTTTTTCTGATATTCTTTGTCGGATATAGAAAGAGCGAGTTTGTGATTATCTCAACAAACGACATACACGCCTCGTTGGATAATATGGCGCAGTTGACTACGGCGGTCAAAAAGTGTCGCGATACGGTGTTTACGGTGGTTGTGGATGCTGGCGATCGCTGGACAGGAAATGCCTATGTAGACTTGGCAGAGGGTCGTCTGCCTATCATCACGTTGATGAATGCGGTGGGTTACGATGTGGCGACGCTCGGCAATCACGACTTCGATGCGGGAACGCAGGTACTTGAAAATGCTCTTCGTCGTGCGACATTTGATGTCGTGTGTGCCAATATGGAGGCGGAGGGCGAACAACTCGATGAGGTGGATGGATGTGTGGAAATAACCACTCCGCAGGGCGTTGAGATCGATTTTGTGGGTGTTGTTACCAGCTATTCGAATGGCCACCCCGATGGCAACGATGTAAACTTCGAGGGGTTGCAATTCGAGGATCCGCAGTTTGCAGCCATCTGCGAAGGCAAGGATAGCGATGCCGATGTGAAGGTGTTGCTATCGCATATGGGGCACGACAGAGATTTGGCGTTGGCAGCGCAGTTCGATGGCTACGATGTTGTTCTCGGTGGTCATACCCACAAACTGCTCGATACGGTGGTTAATGGCACGGTCGTAGGGCAGACGGGACGCAAGTTGAAACATATCGGTGTAACGAAGGTGCAGATGCGTGGTAGCAAGGTGACAAATATCGAATATGAGAATATCCCGTTGCAAGATTATGCAAAAGACGACGCTGTGGAGGCTATGGTAAAGGAGATTGAGGCTAACCCGGCATTGCAGGAGGTAGTAGGCTCTATGGCTCACGACACCAACCACGTTGGTCTGTGCAATCTGCAAACCAAAATCATAAAGGAGGCTACCGGAGCCGAGATTGGTATCTATCATCGTGGCGGAGTGCGAATTATCGAGGGTTTGCCTAAGGGTGATGTGACTATCAAACGACTCTTCGATAACGAGCCATTTTTCTCGCAGGTACACACAGCCGATGTCACACCGGCGCAGTTGCGAACGCTGATTATCGAGAAGTATAACGATACGGTAAATGCCAAGGAGTCGCACTGTATAGACCTCTATGCCACAACACCTTACGTGATTGTTACCGACGAGAACGATATGGCGTACGATGTGGAGTTTCCGTTGCTGAAAGAGGGTAGGGCATACCGAGTTGCTATAGCCGACTATGTGGCTCGCAACTACGCCAATTTCGAGTGCGAAAACGAGGTGCGAACACCGCTTCTGGTATACGAGTTGGATAAGGCGTATTTCCAGAAAAAATCGCCTGTATCGACTTCGAACAAATCGCTACAGAGTGTAGTAGTTCGCAAACAGAGATAAAAAATCGAGATTATATCTCGAATATGGTAAAATTTTGCTACCTTTGTAGGCTTAATTTTGCATTTTGAATTTTGCATTTTGAATTTTTGAAAGATATATGGCAGTAGAATTGAAAGATTTGACCAAGAGCGATGAGAACTATTCGCAATGGTACAACGACCTTGTAGTAAAGGCGGGTTTGGCAGAGAATTCTGCAGTGCGTGGTTGTATGGTTATTAAGCCTTACGGCTATGCTATTTGGGAGAAGATGCACGATGTGTTGGACGGAATGTTCAAGGAGACCGGCGTGCAGAACGCATACTTCCCACTCTTTATTCCTAAATCGTTCTTCTCGAAGGAGGCAAGTCACGTTGAGGGTTTTGCAAAGGAGTGCGCTGTGGTTACTCACTACCGTTTGAAGAATGACGAGAATGGCAAGGGTGTCGTAGTTGACCCAGCCGCTCGATTGGAGGAGGAGTTGATTGTTCGTCCTACATCGGAGACTATCATCTGGAACACATATAAGGGTTGGATCAACTCGTACCGCGACCTTCCAATTCTCTGCAACCAGTGGGCAAACGTTGTTCGTTGGGAGATGCGTACCCGTTTGTTCCTGCGTACTGCAGAGTTCTTGTGGCAGGAGGGACACACCGCTCACGAGACTCGCGAGGAGGCAGAAGCAGAGGCATTGCAGATGATTAAGGTATATCAGAAGTTTGCTGAGGAGTGGTTGTGCTTGCCTGTTATCGTTGGTCATAAGTCGCCAAATGAGCGTTTCGCAGGTGCTGAGGATACTCTCACTATCGAGGCGTTGATGCAGGATGGTAAGGCTTTGCAGAGTGGTACATCGCACTTCCTCGGTCAGAACTTCGCAAAGGCATTCGACGTTAAGTATGCCAACCGCGAGGGAAAGTTGGAGTATGTTTGGGCTACATCGTGGGGCGTTTCGACTCGTTTGATGGGTGCTTTGATTATGGCTCACTCGGACAACAACGGTTTGGTGTTGCCTCCAAAGTTGGCTCCTACACAGGTCGTAATCGTTCCTATCTACAAGGGTGAGGAGCAGTTGGCTGCCGCTCGCGCCAAGATGAACGAGATTGCCGACGCATTGAAGGCAAAGGGTGTGCGTGTTAAGGTCGATGACCGCGACAACGTACGCGCAGGCTTCAAGTTTGCAGAGTATGAGTTGAAGGGTGTACCTGTACGCCTCGCACTCGGTCAGCGCGACCTCGCAAATGGTACTATCGAGTTGGCTCGCCGTGATACACTGACCAAGGAGACTGTTTCGCAGGAGGGACTCGTAGATTATATCGTAAATCTGTTGGACGAGCAGCAGAAGAATATATTCCAGAAGGCGCTCGATTATCGTAACTCGATGATTACCAAGGTGGATACCTGGGATGAGTTCGTAGAGGTGTTGAACAATAAGGGTGGTTTCATCTCGGCTCACTGGGACGGAACTCCAGAGACCGAGCAGGCAATCAAGGAGGCTACCAAGGCTACTATCCGTTGTATTCCTTTGGATGTTGAGCCAGAGGAGGGCAAGTGTATCTTTACGGGCAAGCCGTCGCCATACCGTGTATTGTTTGCAAAGAGCTACTAATATGAAGCGTATTGCGGTAATTATTGCAGCATTGTGTCTGGTTTTGCCAGTAGCGGCAAAGCCGAAGGCGGAGATTAAGAGCCAGTGGAACGGTGCGAAGGTGGCATACCTCGGCGACTCCATCACCGACAAGCGTCAGGTCGAGAATGGAGTGAACGACACCTATTGGTTCTACCTCGAGTCGTTGCTCGGAATTGATAGCTACGTCTACGCCATCAGCGGTCAGCAGTGGTCGCACATTCCGGCGCAGACCGACAAACTCGTAGCGGAGCGTGGTCAGGATGTCGATGCAATAATGATATTTATGGGTACCAACGACTACAACAGCAATGTACCACTCGGCGAGTGGTACTCGGAGGAGGTTGTGGATGTTGAGGTTACAGGCTCACGCAAAGCGAGGACGTCCGTGATTGCACAGCGCAAGAAGCGCACCGTGTCGATGGATGGTACGACGCTGCGTGGTCGCATCAATATCGCAATGGCGAAGTTGAAGGAGTTGTATCCTACCAAGCAGATAATTCTGCTTACGCCTATCCACCGCAGCACCTACGTGAGTGAGCGTAGCCTTCAGCCTAATGAGTTGTATGCCAATGGAGTAGGCGAGTATCTCGATGCGTATGTCAATGCTGTTAAGGAGGCTGGCAATGTTTGGGCAGTGCCTGTGATTGATATGAACGCCATCTGCGGACTCTATCCGTTGGAGGAGAAGAACGGAGTCTATTGGCGCAAGCCTTCGCCTGTGAAGGATGCCAAGAGCGGTCGCAACCTGCAAGACCGCCTTCACCCAAATAGTGCCGGACATAAGCGTATGGCTTTGGCTCTGGCCTATCAACTGCTGGGGTATCCCGCAAAAGTTGACTAATATATATAATATAGTATGGCAGATCAGCGAACAAATCAGATATACCGAGTTACCATACTCGGTATGTTTGTAAATATCGTACTCTTTATCTTCAAACTCATAGCAGGTGTTGTGGGACGAAGTGGTGCAATGATTGCCGATGCGGCACACTCCGCCTCGGACTTCGCCACCGACATCGTAGTGCTGGCGTTTGTGCGTATAAGCGCAAAGCCTCGCGATGACGATCATCACTGGGGACACGGAAAGTACGAAACTCTCGCCTCGCTGATTATAGGAGTGGCACTCTTTGCCGTAGGTGTCGAGATTCTGATTGATGGAGCCGAGAAAATCACCGCCTTTGCAAATGGCGAGGTGTTGGAGCGTCCCGGCGTTATAGCCATTGTGGCAGCCGTGCTGTCTATCGTGGCGAAGGAGGCGTTGTATCAATATACCGCTCGCAAGGCTCGCCAGCTGAATAGCCCGTCGGTTGAGGCAAATGCGTGGCATCATCGTAGCGACGCCCTCTCCTCTGTAGGTGCATTGTTGGGTATAGGTTTGGCATACTTCCTCGGCGAAGAGTGGCGTGTTGCCGACCCTATTGCCGCTATCGTTGTGGCGGCACTCATCGTGAAGGTGGCGATTGGACTTTGTCGCACAGCACTCGCCGAGTTGCTCGAAAAGAGCCTTCCGCGCGAGGTAGAGCAGGAGATTCTATCTATTATCTCGGTTACGCCGAATGTTCATAAACCTCACAACCTCCGCACTCGTCGCATAGGTTCCGATATAGCCATCGAGGTGCATATTCGTGTCGATGGTGCGATGACTGTCTACGACTCGCACGAGATTTCGCGCGATATAGAGCTACGTCTACGCGAACGCTTTGGTGATAAAACGGCTGTGGCCATACACATCGAGCCTCTAAAATAGGGTGTGTGGTGTTCGAAATGGCGTTAATTCACCGCCCTGTTTAGTCGATTCGCCGACTCAACGGTAGCACATATGATTATCTAAAAATGCCGTTGAGATACATTCTCGGTACTATTTTTGCATAAATTGCCACAATATTGATGTTCAATGAGGTGTTGTGGCGATTTGGATATTCGGCAAAAAGTGCATATCTTGCCGTCGGAATGTTGTTGGAAAAGTGATAACTTCCATAATGTATTAACGTAAAGTATAACCCAAAAATTTTATTGCCTATCGAAACAATTCGACTCTTTGAACTATTTATTTAAGAAAGGAGAAGAGTATGAAGAGTGCAATGTTGAGCGACCACGCCTTGTTGCAACAATACCAGCAGGGTAATCGTGAAGCCATTTCGCAACTTTTGGAACGCCACTCCCGCCGTCTTAGCGACTACGTTCGTATGATGGTTAAGGATAACGACGTGGCAGACGATCTCACGCAGGAGATTCTTATCAAAGTTGTGCGAGTTATAGACGAAGGGCGCTACACCGATAAAGGCAGATTCCTCCCGTGGTTGTTGCGGATAGCGCACAACAGGGTGTTAGACTACTTCCGTGCGCAGAAGCAGGCAAAGACGGTAAGCGAATCGAGCGTAGGTTTCGATATTTTGGGCAATAGAGGGTTGGCTGAGCCATCAATCGAGGAGCAGATAATCTCGGAGCAGTGTGCCGAGGAGGTGCGAGCCTTGGTTGAGGAGTTGCCCGAGGAGCAGCGCGAGGTTGTCCGTATGCGCTACTACGAAGGAATGAGCTTTAAGGAGATAGCCGAGCATACCGGAGTGAGCATTAACACTGCTCTTGGCAGAATGCGATACGCTCTAATCAATATGCGCCATCTCATTAAAGAGAAAAATTTGGTTCTTTGCTGATTATTATGCAATAATGTACTCGAATCTCTCGTTATAGGTTTGAAATCACTTAAAAAATATCGCCTATGGAGCAGATTGACAAACGAGTATCACACAATGTCTGCGACGAGGAGCTATTTCTATCGCACGTAATATGCGATGATGCGGAACTTCTCTATTTAGATTCGTTTCTGCAGTCCGTTCTTCGTTCGGAGGCATAAAGAGGGTTAATTTGTGGGAGGGTTGCTGTTTTAATAGCAACCCTTTTTTGTAAAATCGTTTTTAAGCAGCGATAGCGTCGTTACGCTAAAATTTCCAAGACAGGAAAATACACCGAGTATTCCCCTGCCTTGTAAATTTCAGCAAGCCTTGCTCTCATCTGCTTAAAAAGCAATTTTACGGGGTTGTGGGTACCTCACTAATTTGCAATAAAAGTTCTTTGTTTGCTATGCTCTCATCTGCTTAAAAAGCAATTTTACGGGGATGTGGGTATGATCCGCTTTCATTACCTTGTTTAGCACAAAATTTCCTCGCCACTTTTCAATTAAAAGTGTTTGGACAATCGTTCTGGTGAGTTGTTTTTTTCACAAATCGTCGGATAGCGAAATCCTCTCTACTCTCTACTCTCTACTCTCTACTCTCTACTCTCTACTCACTGCTTACTGCCTACTCGACTTTGGCTTCAAGGATGCCTACAGCCTTATTTGCTTGAGGTGTGACGATTAGGCGGATAGCCTCGGCGCGAATCTCGCGGTCGGGATGCACCATATTGAACTGATCGAGAAGCACGCCAAAATGGTCGGTGATATATGGCTTATATGGTTGCCATTCGCCATTGTGCAAGTACTCGGCGTGCCACTTTTCAGGGCGCATAATACCCTTACCATCTTCGTACCAATAGACCATAATGCTCTCTATCAGTTGCTCTTGCTTGAGTTTTATCTCGATGGTCTGCTCTTTGCCCTGTCGTCCGTAGGAGGTCCAGCGCAAAATAGATTTATCGCGAGATGAGTTAGGATAGACACCATCGATAATCGCAAATTCATAATCGCCCTTATGTGCAAATGTCGTCTTTACCGATTGAATATTCTCCGCAACGCGTTCACGTCCCGCCTCGGCGGTAGCCTTATCGCGCGCAAACCACACATTCATAGCCATATAGTCGCCACGGTTGTTCCACGCATAGTATGGCACCATCTTGAGCGTCTGATGCGTTGAGTCCAATGTGTTACACTGCTGTTCGATATACGGGATTCCGGTCATTATGCCCGACGTAAAGCGGTTGATAGAAGCCTTGCCCATATTTTCGTCGGTAATAAATGCGGTGACAACGTCGTGCTGATTATCCACCTCCTCGGCACAGAATACGATTGGACCTCGCGTAACACAGATGCGATTGCGGTCCGCCTCGACCTTCTCTATCGCCTTCGAGTAGCGTACCGGCATCGGCAAATCAAGGTTGATGACATCGCCCTTACGCCACTTGCGCGAGATTGGGACAAAGCCCTTAATAGCCTCTGCTTTAACCTTTTCGCCATTGACAGTTAGTGTGTACTGCACCTGCTTACCGTCGGCGTACGAGTAGAGTTCTCCAGGTACGAACTTCTCGTTTACCCACGTTGGAATGCGTATCCAAAGTGTGAATTTCTCGCTCTTTGCGGTTGGCTCGACGCGAATGGAAACCTTGCTGTCGAATGGGTAGTTGGTTGTCTGCTGCAACTTAACGCTACCACACGGTAATGCCACCTCGGTCGAGGTGCCGACATAGAACGAGCAGTATACATTGTTGTCGGTAGTAGAGTAGACCATACCCGAAATTTGTGGTATAAGTCGCGCCAAGTTCGATGGGCAACACGCCGTAGCAAACCAAGGCGAGCGACCTCCGTTGCCGTGGTTGAATGCCTTATAGTTGTTCGATTGCAACGGATTGACATAGAAAAACTTATCGCCTTTGAGGTTTACACCTGCCAGGATGTTGTTGTAGAGCGACACCTCGGCAACATCGACATACTTGGCATCGGCCGACATCAGAAACATACGATAGTTGAACAGCAAGTTGCCAATAGCCGAGCAGGTTTCGTTGTAGGTGTCGCGGTTAGGCAACACGTAGGCAGGACCGAAGCCCTCGATGCCTGGCACTGCACCCAGACCACCCGTGATGTGCATCTTCTTATTTACAATATCGTTCCAGACGATATTCAGCACCGGTATCAGCGTCTTATCGCCATTCACAGCCACCAAATCTGCCATACCCGAGTATAGATAGGTTGCACGCACTGCGTGACCAAACGCCTCGGTAAATTCGCGTACGGGGATGTGTTGTACTCGACGCATATCCGCTTTGTTGCGCTTCGAGCCACTCAAATCGACAAATCGCTGTGCCATATCGAGATAGAGTCGCTCACCCGTGATCTGATACATCTTCACCAACGCCAGCTCAATCTCCTGATGACCCGGAGCCTCCATTACAGGCTTGCCATCGTTGTAGTTGGGGTCGCCCTCGAAAAAGACCTTGTTTACGTGTCGTGCATTCTTCTCCGAGATATCAAGCCACTTGCGTTTGCCCGTCGCCTGATAGTAGGCAATTGCAGCCTCGTACATATGACCCATATTATACAACTCGTGCGACGCTATAACCATCGAGTAAGGCTTTTCGCCCGCACGAGAGTTATTGCTCTCATTGCGCAGATGTTCAGGCAAAATATGGTGCTCATAGAGGTAGCCATCGGGCTTTTGTGCCGCAGCAATAACATCAATTATCTCGTCCATCTTAGCCTCTAGCGCAGGGTCCTTCTCCAACATCAGCAGATAGGCTACACCCTCCATAACTTTGAAGAGGTCGGAAGCCGAGTAGTAGCGACCTTTGAATCGCTCCTGCACCTCCTCGCCACGCAGATAGGCTCCTACACGACGGAAGTTCTCCACCGAGAAGGCTGTCTTCTCCAATGAGAATGGCACCAGCACCTCCTTCTGAATCTTCAAACGGGGAAGCCAAAAGTTGTCGTTCAGGGTTACTTTGTTGAACGGCACCTGCTGTAACGACTGCACCACGTTGTTTTCAGTTTTATCATTTGTGGTCGAAGCCACCGACGTCAATGGTAAAAGTAACAGCGCGATGGCGAAAGAGAGAAATCTTTTCATATTGAGTTAGTTGTTTTTATGTGTCATAATATCGAGAATCAACCTGTCGGTCTCGCTCATACCACAACGACCTATATCGGTCAGATTGTGGATGCAGTTGTCGACGTCGTTGTCGATAATACCCTCCAACGAGGTCGTTACACGCTGATTCATTGCGAGTGTTGCCGAGAGTACGGCCGTTGCCACTCCGCTTGTGACCTTGAGCGAGCAGGATGGCTTTGCGCCATCGCAAATCATACCCGTGAGGTTGGCTACCATATTCTTTACGGCACCCGATACCTCGTTGAAGCCACCGCCCATCAGGTATGTAATTCCGCACGCCGAGCCTGTGGCTGCAACCACGCAACCGCACAACGCTGACAAGCGACCGAGGCTCTGCTTGATGTAGATTACGGTGAGGTGGCTCAGTACCAACGCACGCAACATCTTCTCGCGCTCGACATCGTTTGCGAAGGCAAATATCGCCACCGGAACTGTTGCCGAGATGCCCTGATTGCCACTACCCGAGTTGCTCATAATTGGCACCATTGCACCGCTCATACGTGCGTCGCACGCACCACTTGTATGCGCCAAGATGCTGGTAAAGAGGGTGTCGCCAAAGATACTTTTCGCCACGCCGCCGTGCAACATCGCACCCAAGCCGTGTCCGTAGTCGCCCGTGAACGAGAGTTCCGCTGCAGCAACATTGCGCTGTGCCGTTTCGCCGATGAACTCTATCTTTTCGAGTGGTACCTCCTGAATAAAGTCGTATATTTTACGGAGCGTAAGCCCCAGATTCTCAGACTCCTCGACTGCGCCCTTCGCTGCAACACCCGACGCTATGGCCTCGCCATTGTGCAGCACCGACGTGAAGTTGGTGTGCGAGCCGGATATTACCGCCTCGGCAGTCTCGTCGCCCGAAGCCACCGATACCTTTATAAAGAGGATGTCGTCGCTCTCGTCAGTCACAAAAATAGAAGGTTTAACCTCTTCGATAAACCCCTTTGCGCGCTCTATGGCTGCGGCATCAACATCGCGCAGCACCTCCAAGCCATACTCCGAGTGACCCGCCACAACGCCGAGTCCCACGGCGATGGGGAGTCCCGTCACGCCACCTGGTATGCCTACGCCCATAGCGTTTTTGAAAATGTTGGCACTCAGTGCCACCGAGATACGCTCGGGTTGTTTGCCGAGGGTTTCGCACGCCTTTGCGACGCATAGCGACACCGCCATCGGCTCGGTGCAACCTATCGAAAGCACCACCTCGCGCTTGATAAGGTCGATAATCTTGTCGTGTTCTTGAGCAGTCATACCGCAAAGTTAATCAAAAAAATGAAAAAACAGAAATTAGTTTTTAGGGGTTATGGGGGTTATGGGGGAATGCAAAATGCAAAATGCAAAATTAGTTTTCCGCTTTACTGGGGTTTACGGGGGAGTTACTAACTACTCACTACTCGTTACTCACTAAAACTAAAAGTTTTCCGTTTTCCGTTTTCCGTTTTTCGTTTTTTTCGTATATTTGTAGGTACGTTTACTCTAATTTTTGCAGACAATGGCAGAAAAAGTGAAAAAACAGTTGGCAATGGTTGCCGAGGATGAGTGGCTGCAACCCGTTGAGAATGCGGTAAATGAGCGATATGAAACCTACTGCTCGCACCTTGCCGAGATTGAGCGCAATGGCTCTATTGTGGACTACGCAAATGGATACCGCTACTTTGGCTGGCAGTACGACGCGGATATGTCGGGCTGGTGGTTTCGTGAGTGGCTACCAGCAGCGCACGATGTCTACATCTTTGGCGATTTCAATAATTGGCAGCGTACACAACTGCGTTTGAGCAAGGATGTTCACGGCGTGTGGAGCATATTCTTGCCCGATGCTATGTATGAGTATCGCCTCACGCACGGCTCGCTCTATAAACTCCACATTCACGGTCAAAATGGTTGGCACGACCGTATTCCAGCCTACGCAACACGTCTGGTGCAGGACGACACAACAAAGAACTATTCGGCGCAATTTTGGATTCCGCAACCATTCGATTGGGGCGATGATAGGTTGGTTGTCGACAAGGATAATCTGCTGATTTACGAAACCCATATAGGTATGTCCTCCGAGAAGGAGGGCGTAAGCACCTACAAGGAGTTCGAGCGCAATATCCTGCCACGAGTGAAGAAGGCGGGCTACAACGCCATTCAGGTTATGGCTATCGCCGAACATCCATATTATGGTTCGTTTGGCTACCACGTGGCCAATTTCTTCGCTCCATCGTCGCGCTTTGGTACGCCCGAGGAGTTGAAATCGTTGGTGCGTAAGGCGCACAAGATGGGTATCGCCGTGATTATGGATATTGTTCACGCTCACTATGTTAAGAACTTTAATGAGGGTATAAACGAACTCGACGGCTCGCCATATCACTACTCGAAGGAGGGCGATGCGGGCTATCAACCATATTGGGACTCGAAGGTGTTCGATTATGGCAAGCGTGAGGTGGAGCATTTCCTCCTCTCGAATGTCAAGTATTGGCTCGACGAGTATCACTTCGACGGCTATCGCTTCGATGGTGTAACATCGATGATATACCACCACTTTGGCTATACCGATTTCGATTGTCGTGAAAAGTTCTTTGACGAGGGTGTCAATCGCGATGCTTTGGTCTATCTCTCTTTGGCAAACAAACTCGTTCACGATTTTCGTCCCGAGGCTGTGACCATAGCCGAGGACGTTAGCGGTATGCCAGGTATGTGTCGCACGATTGAGGATGGTGGTATAGGCTTCGATTTCAGACTCGGAATGGCGATACCGGACTACTGGATAAAGTTGTTGGAGGATGAACGCGACGAGGATTGGAACATAGAGGAGATGTGGAGCGTGATGACCAACCGTTTGCCAAAGGTTAAGACGGTGGCGTATGCCGAGTCGCACGATCAGGCGATGGTGGGCGACAAGACTATCGCTTTTCGCTTGATGGATAAGGAGATGTACTTTGCGATGAATAAGGGGTCGGAGAACCTGATGGTTGAGCGAGGTATGGCTCTGCACAAGATGATTCGACTGATGACCATCGCTACGGGTGGCGATGCCTACCTCTGCTTTATGGGCAACGAGTTCGGACACCCCGAGTGGATAGATTTTCCACGCGAGGGTAACGACTGGAGCTATGCTCACGCACGTCGTCAGTGGTCTTTGGCAGATAACGGCTTTTTGCGATACGGACAACTCGGTCTGTTCGATAGAGAGATGCTGAAGGTTGTCAAAAAATATAAGGTCTTATCCGACGGTTATCCTTATAAGTGGCACATCGATTGGGAGAATAAGACTTTGGCGTTCTCGCACAAAGGTCTTTACTTCGTATTTAACTGGAGTCCAAACAACTCGGTGCCGAACTATCGTGTGGAGGTGCCGTGGGCTGGTAAGTATACGGTGGAACTCTCGACCGACGAGGAACGTTTTGGCGGCTTCGACCGACAGATTAAGGGGCAGGAGCACTTCACCGAGACCATTAAGGACGAGTGGGATAACGACCACTACTTTATCCAGATTTACAACACCGCCCGCACGGCAATGGTGCTGAAGTGGCACAAATAGTGGCTTGGCAAATAGAGGCACAAGATAATTCGAAAAATTTCGTTATCTTTGCACCTAATTGGAAAGCAATGGCCAATGGCTAAAAACAATAAAAGGAAACTTTATTTATTAACTAAAAACTTATAATTATTATGTTCAAAGGACATCCAAAAGCCCTTTATGCCCTCGCTCTCGCCAATACGGGTGAGCGTTTCGGCTACTACACAATGTTGGCTGTATTTGCACTGTTCCTCCGCGCAAACTTCGGTTTGGACGCAGGTGTAGCGGGTGCAATCTACAGCACTTTCCTCGGTTTAGTCTACTTTATGCCACTCTTTGGCGGTATCTTGGCAGACAAGTTTGGTTATGGTAAGATGGTTACCATCGGTATCTCGATTATGTTTGTCGGATATCTGTTGCTCTCGTTGCCTCTCGGTGGCGATGTTGTTGCTATGATTGCAATGCTTGGCGCGTTGCTCTTTATCTCGGTCGGTACAGGACTTTTCAAGGGTAACTTGCAGGTTATGGTGGGTAATCTCTACGACGATCCTCAATATTCTGCTAAGCGCGACTCTGCGTTCTCGTTGTTCTATATGGCTATCAACATTGGCGCATTGTTCGCTCCAACTGCAGCCGTAGCAATCAAAGATTGGGCAGAGAAGTCGCTCGGTTTCGAGGGTAACGATGCCTACCACTTCTCATTTGCAGTGGCTTGCGTTGCGTTGATTGTGTCGATGGTTATCTACTACGCTTGCCGTAGCTGGTTCCGTCACGTCGAGGGTGGTAAGGCTAATAAGGCTGCAGCCGTGCAGGTTGAGGATAACCTCACTCCAGCCGAGACCAAACAGCGTATCGTTGCTTTGTGCCTCGTATTTGCCGTAGTGATATTCTTCTGGATGGCATTCCACCAGAATGGTCTTACATTGACCTACTTCGCCGACGAGTTCACTGTTAAGGAGTCGTTTGGCTTGCAGAGTATGGCATTCAGCGTATGGAATTTGGTAGTTGTTGTCGTAGCCGTTTATGCTGCGTTCTCGACATTCCAGAGCGATTCGGCTAAGGGTAAGGCTGTTTCGGCAGTGGTGCTTTTGGCGTCGGTAGGCTACCTTATCTATAAGGGTATGAATGTGGGTGATGCTCAGGTTGCTATTTCGGCTCCAATCTTCCAGCAGTTTAACCCATTCTATGTTGTTGCTTTGACACCGGTATCGTTGGCTATCTTTGGCTCGCTTGCAAAGAAGGGTAAGGAACCATCGGCACCTCGTAAGATTGCATACGGTATGCTTGTGGCAGCTGTAGGTTTTGCTGTTATCGCATTTGGCTCGCAGGGCTTGCTCACACCAAATGCTCAGGCAGAGGCTATCAAGACTGGTGCAGAGGCACCGCTCGTATCGGCAAATTGGTTGATTATGACCTATCTCGTTTTGACCTTTGCGGAGTTGCTTCTCTCGCCTATGGGTATTTCGTTCGTGTCGAAGGTTGCCCCTCCAAAGTATAAGGGTATGATGATGGGTGGCTGGTTTGTGGCTACCGCTATCGGTAATATGCTCGTGGCTGTTGGTGGTTTCCTCTGGGGTGGTATTCCATTAACTATTGTTTGGTCGGTATTTATCGGCTTGTGTCTCCTCTCGGCGCTCTTTATGTTCGTTATGATGAAGCGTCTTGAGTCGGCTACTAAATAACAAAAGCGCATATAGCGGGTAATTTCTTCCCCTAAAAACCCTTCCTAAATCCTCACATACGCTTAGTATGCTGCGGTATTAGGAAGGGTTTGTTATTGTTGAAATTCCACCACTCTATGCACTCTTGGTTTTTGTGGTGATATTGAAAATGCTCGCATACGCCAAGTATGCTGCAGACTCGGTTTTTTTTGTTCGATGCAAACAACCCATAATCCCTATTGCCCCTGCAACCCCTATCATCCCTATCCTCTCTTAAAAATTGTAACCCCTCACATAAAAAACATAAGTTTTTTTGTGATTTTTGGCGCAAAAATTATAACTTTGCGTTGGGTATTGTTACGAATTGTAAGCATAACCCAACGCAAAGCGTCTTTTTATAAGCGATAAACAATTAAAAACCATATAGTTATGTACGGAGATTTCAAACAACATCTTCAACAAGAGTTGGAGTCTATCAAGGAGGCCGGTCTTTATAAGACCGAGCGAGTTATCTGTTCGCCACAGCGTTCGGCTATCGAGGTGGCAGAGAAGGAGTGTCTTAACTTCTGCGCTAACAACTACCTCGGATTGTCCGATAACCTTCGTCTTATCGAGGCTGCCAAGAAGGCTATGGACGAGCGTGGCTTCGGTATGTCGTCGGTGCGCTTCATTTGTGGTTGTCAGGATATCCATAAGGCTCTCGAGAAGGCCATTGCCGACTACTTTGGCACTGAGGATACTATCCTCTATGCTGCCTGTTTCGATGCAAATGGTGGTGTTTTCGAGCCACTATTTACCGAGCAGGATGCTATTATTTCGGACTCGTTGAACCACGCTTCGATTATCGACGGTGTTAGACTTTGTAAGGCTGTGCGCTACCGCTATGCCAATGCCGATATGGAGCAGTTGGAGGATTGCCTGAAGCGCGCACAAGCGCAGCGTTTCCGCATAATCGTAACCGATGGCGTATTCTCGATGGATGGTAATGCCGCTCCGCTCGACGAGATTTGCCGTTTGGCAAAGGAGTATCGCGCATTGGTTATGGTCGACGAGTGCCACTCGGCTGGAGTGTTGGGTGCTACGGGTCGCGGTATCACCGAGTTGTATAACCTGCGTGGCGAGGTCGATATTTTGACGGGTACTCTCGGTAAGGCGTTTGGTGGTGCTATTGGTGGTTTCACCACGGGTCGCAAGGAGATTATCGATATGCTCCGTCAGCGTTCGCGTCCTTACCTATTCTCGAACTCGTTGCCACCGGCAGTTGTGGGCGCAGGTATCGAGATGTTCAAGATGCTCGAGGAGAGCAACGAGCACCACGACCGTTTAGTTGAGAATGTGGCATTCTTCCGTGAGAAGATGATTGAGGCTGGCTTCGACATCAAGCCTACCGTATCGGCAATCTGCGCTGTGATGCTCTACGATGCGAAACTCTCGCAGGAGTTTGCTGCCGAGTTGCAGAAGAAGGGTATATTCGTTACGGGCTTCTACTATCCGGTGGTACCCAAGGGCCAGGCGCGTATCCGTGTGCAAGTGTCGGCAGGACACACTCGCGAGCAGTTGGAGAAGTGCGTTGCTGCATTTGTTGAGGTTGGAAAAGAGTTGGGTGTATTAAAATAGTGATTAGTGAGTAATTTTCTCTAATCTCTAATGCTACTAACAATTTTGCATTTTGATTTTTGAATTATAAAAAAGCTAATGGCTAACGGCCAATGGCTAATAGCCCTAAAACAATAGAGTTATGACAAAGGAAGTTTTAGATGCGATTGATCGCAAAATTTTGAAGTTCTTGGTTAAGAATGCGCGTATGCCATATTTGGAGATTGCACGCGCGTGCGGTATATCGGGTGCGGCAATTCATCAGCGCATCAAGAAGTTGGAGGATACGGGCGTAGTCGTAGGCTCGCGTATGATTGTCAACCCAAAGATGCTCGGGTTTGATGTTTGCGCCTTCGTGAATTTGAGTATTCAGGACCCTATGATGTTGGGTGCTGTGGCAGAGAAGATGAAGCATATTCCGGAGATTGTGGAGTGTCACTTCATCACCGGAACATATACGGCAATGGTCAAACTCTACTGCGTGGATAACGAGCACCTGATGCGTACAATTTTCGACAACATTTTGCGTATCCCGGGTGTGACCAAGACCCAGACCTACATCTCGCTTAACGAGGCGTTCTCGCGTGAGCCACATATCGACTATTTGGACAAGTAGTATGGCGAAGATACGTTTGACAAAGGAGTTCTCGTTCGAGTCGGCGCACGCATTGGATGGCTACGATGGGCTGTGTCGTGAGATTCACGGCCACTCCTATCGCCTTTTTGTCACCATCAAGGGCGAGCCATCGTGCGATGAGAATAACGCCAAGTTGGGTATGGTTATGGACTTTGGCGATTTGAAGCGAATAGTCAATAGCGAGATAGTCGATAGGCTCGACCACTCATTTGTGTTGCGCAATTCGGAGCAGAATACCGACCTAAAGGCTCTGCTCGGAACCAAGTTCAGCAAGGTTGTTTTGGTCGATTACCAACCAACCTGCGAGAATATGCTCTCCGACTTTGCCTTTCGTTTACAGAAGGCGTTACCGTCACACGTGGAGTTGTATTCGTTGCGTCTGCACGAAACTGCTACCTCCTACGCAGAATGGTATTTTGATGATAATAAATAGCTAATGGCTAATGGCCAATGGCTAAGAGCAAAAAATAATGAAAAAACTTTTCCTTATCGATGCCTACGCATTGATTTTCAAATACTACTACGCATTTATGGGTAGGCCGATGCGCAATCGGGATGGAATGAACACCTCGATAGTCTACGGTTTTACCAAGTTCCTGCGCGATTTGCAGAAGCGCGAGAAACCCGATTTACTCGGTGTCGCCTTCGACCCAAAGGGTGGTTGCTTCCGTCGCGAGATATATGCCGAGTACAAGGCTAATCGCCCCGCTACGCCTGAGGATATTCTATTATCGGTGCCTTACGTTAAGCGCATCGTCGAGGCTATGTGCATTCCCGTGTTGGAGGTGCCGGGCTTCGAGGCGGACGACGTCATCGGAACACTCGCTGTGAAGGGTGCCGAGGCGGGCTACGAGGTCTTTATGGTCTCGCCCGACAAGGATTATGGTCAGTTGGTAGGCGAAAATCGAAAACTCTACAAGCAGAAGGGCATAGATATAGAGATAGTCGATACGGAGGCGATACAGGCGAAGTATGGTATCGACCGCCCCGAACTCGTACGCGATATTTTGGCGTTGTGGGGCGACTCATCGGACAACATCCCTGGTGTGCCGGGCGTTGGCGAGAAGGGTGCGTGCAAGTTGGTGCAGGCGTGGGGCGAGGTTGAAAATATCATCGCCAATGCCGATAAGATTGGTGGCAAGACGGGTGTCAACATCCTCGCCAACGAGGAGAAGTTGCGTTTGGCAAAGGTACTCACGACCATACGCCTCGATGTACCGATAGAGTTCAACGAGGCGGCGTTGACTGTCTGCTGTCCGAAGGTTGATGAGTTGAGGGCGTTGTATGCCGAGTTGAACTTCAAGGGCTTTTTGGCAGATTTGGGCAATGTTGCGCCTATTGAGGAGATAACTGTGCCTCAGCAGGAGCCACAGACGCAACTTGCAAATATGGCTCGGGTGAAGGCTGGTCAGCAGAAAAAGGCGGCATTGGAGGGGCAAGGTTCACTCTTTGACGACCTCTTTGCTACGCCTTCGGCACATCCGGCGACACCTCAAACCTCTGCTCCCGACGAGGTTGCGGAGGAGCAACCTACACAGGCGGAGTTGTTTGCGCCATTGGCTACGCTGTCGAGCGTAGAACACAAATATACAACCATATTCTCGGCAGACGAGTTACGCAGGGTAGTTGCCGAGATTTCCAACCAGTCGCACTTCTGCTTCGATATCGAAACCAGTGGCTTCGATATGTTTGGCGATAGGGTTGTCGGTATCTCGTTCGCTACAAAGGCGCACGAGGCGTGGTATGTGCCATTTGGACACAATGCCGACGTCCGTCCACGTAACGATATAGAGTCGGAGTATGCACAGATTTTGCGACCAATCTTCGAGAACGAAAATATTGCGAAGGTTGGGCAGAATATGAAGTTCGACATCCTCTTTTTGCGCAGTTTGGGCATAGCGGTCAAGGGCGCAAAGTGGGATACGATGTTGATGCACTACCTGCTCGATGCGGAGTCGCGCCACGGTATGAACGCTTTGGCAGAGCGATATCTCAACTACTCGCCAATAGAGATTGAAACACTAATAGGACGCGGAGCAAAGCAGTTGACTATGGATATGGTGGGTGTTGAGCGTGTTGCGTTGTATGCGGCAGAGGATACCGATATTACGTTGCAACTCTACGACACGTTGCGTCCGATGTTGGAGGCGGAGCCTACGCTGGTGAGGTTGTACCACGAAATAGAGGAACCATTGATAGATGTGCTTGCCGATATGGAGTGGCAGGGTGTTGCTATTGATAGCAACTCGTTGCGTAACTACTCTTCGGTGCTATCGCAGAAACTCTCCGCCATCGAGGCCGAGATTCGTGAGGTGTCGGGCGAGTCCGAGATAAACATAAATTCGAGCCGTCAACTCGGCGAGTTGCTCTTTGCCAAGATGCGTATAACCGATAAGCCGAAGATGACCAAAACCAAGCAGTTCTGCACCGACGAGGAGTATCTCCAGTCGTTTGCTGGCGAGCATAGGGTTGTCGATTTGATACTGGAGTATCGTGGTCTGAAGAAACTACTTTCGACCTACGTCGATTCGTTGCCACAGTTGGTAAATGCGGTTACGGGACATATCCACACCTCTTACAATCAGGCGGTAACGGCTACAGGTCGTCTCTCGTCGGCAAATCCTAACCTTCAGAATATACCGGTACGCGAGGACGTTGGTCGCCCTATCCGCGAGGCGTTTATTCCGAGCGATGATAGACACGAATTGCTATCTGCCGACTATTCGCAGGTGGAGTTGCGACTGATGGCTCATTTGAGTGGCGACGAACATCTCTGTGAGGCGTTCCGCGAGGGTCAGGATATCCACGCCGTCACCGCAGCACGCATCTACAAAAAGAGCATCGATGAGGTTACTTCGGAGGAGCGTCGTCGTGCCAAGACTGCCAACTTTGGAATCATATATGGCATCTCGGCATTCGGTTTGAGCCAGCGTCTGCGCATTCCTCGCAGCGAGGCAAAACAACTTATCGAGGGCTACTTCGAGTCCTACCCGAAGGTTAAAGAATATATGGATAATGTCGTGGCTACAGCGCGTGAAAAGGGGTATGTCGAAACCCTCTTTGGCCGTCGTCGATACCTTGCCGATATCGATTCGCGTAACGCCAATGTGCGTGCTTTGGCCGAGCGCAATGCCATAAATGCACCAATTCAGGGCACGGCAGCCGATATTATGAAACTTGCAATGGTGGGCGTAGCGCGTCGCTTCAAGGAGGAGGGTATCCGTTCGCGCATCACAATGCAGGTGCACGACGAAATAGTGGTTGATATGCTTCGCTCCGAGCGCGAGAAGGTCGAGCAGATTGTGCGCGAGGAGATGGAGGGTGCAGCACAACTTTCGATACCTCTCACCGCCGAGTGTGGTGTGGGGGCAAATTGGCTTTTAGCCCATTAAAAGTGAGTAGTTAGTAGAGAGTAGTGAGTAGTTGAAAAAATAATTTTGCATTAACCCTACTTCGTAGGCTTTTCCTCCTACGCACCTCGGCATAGTGCAAGCAAACTTGCCCTCTGCTCTCGGTTTGTCGTCAGTTCTGTATTTTGCATTTTGAATTAGCATAAATGTTTCATTTTGCCGACATAGTATTGCCTTTGGCGCAACCTGCATACACCTTTGCCGTAGGTGAGGGGGTCGAGGTTCGTGTGGGCGATGCTGTGGCAGTGCAGTTTGGCAAGAATGCCGTCTATACAGGTGTTGTCTGGCGACTGCACGACACACCACCATCGCGTGGCGAGGCTAAACCAATATTGCAAGTATTGTACGATAAACCGTTGCTCTCGGAGTTGCAAATGCGCTTCTGGGAGTGGATAGCCGACTACTACATCTGCTCGGTGGGCGAGGTTATGCGTGTGGCTCTGCCCTCTATAATCAAGGCGAAAGCGAAGTGCGAGGCGGAGTTCGAGCCATATGTTCCCAAGCGTGAGCAGACCGTAAATCTCGTTGTCGAGGCGTTCGATGATGCGGTGCGCGAGAAGTTGCAACGTCGCGCTCCGAAGCGTTACGATGCACTCTGCGAAATTGAGCGAGCGGGAGGCGTGATGCCTCGCTATGCTGTGCCGCTGGATGCTACGGCGTTGAAGGCTTTGCAAAAGTCGGGTTTAATCGAGTTTGGCGAGCGTGACTACCGGCTCGACAGCGAGTGGAGCAAAACCCTTTTGCCCAAGTTGTCGCCTGCACAAACCGAGGCTCTTGATTGTGTACAAAAGGGGCTGGAAAGTAAGCGAGTGGCACTGCTTCACGGCGTTACAAGTTCGGGCAAAACCGAGATATATACCCATCTTATCGAGGAGCGACTCTCGCGAGGCGAGGATGTGTTGTTCCTCGTTCCCGAGATATCACTTACGACACAGTTGGTCGAGCGTATGCGTGGGCTCTTTGGCGAGAGTGTTACGGTCTACCACTCGAAACTCACTCCGCAACAGCGCACTCGACTCTACACCGATATGCTCTCGTCGGAGGGTGGCAACTTTGTCGTAGGAGCGCGCTCTGCGTTGTTCCTGCCCTTCAAGAAGTTGGGGTTGGTGGTGGTCGACGAGGAGCACGATTCGAGTTACAAGCAGACGGAGCCAAATCCTCGCTACAATGGTCGCGATTCGGCGATTATGTTGGCATCGTTGCACAACGCAAAGTGTGTGTTGGGTAGTGCAACGCCCTCGCTCGAGAGTTATGCCAACTACCTTTCGGGTAAGTATGCCTATGCTCAACTTACGGAGCGTTATGGAGGTGTTGAAATGCCCGATATCATAATTTCGGATACGGTGCGTAACGTCAAACGCAACGAGCGTAAGTTGCACTTCAACAAAGAGTTACTGGATGGTATCGCCGAGCGATTGGCGAGCAACGAACAGGTTATCCTCTTCCAGAATCGTCGAGGCTATTCGCCCTATATGGAGTGCCAATCGTGTGGTTGGTCGGCGCGTTGTCCGCACTGCAATGTAACCCTTTCGGCACATCAGCAGAAGGGTAGGATGGTGTGCCACTACTGCGGCTACGCCGAGCCAACACAACGCTACTGCCCAAATTGCAAAACGAGCGAGTTGAAACCGATGGGCTTCGGTACGGAGCGTGTTGAGGAGGCTGTGATGCAGTTGTTCCCCGAGGCGCGAGTGTTGCGTTTGGATGGCGATACAGCCACCTCGGGTGCGGCGTATAACCGCATAATTGGAGCATTTGCACGACACGAGGCGGATATATTGGTCGGCACGCAGATAGTGTCGAAAGGACTTGATTTTGCCGATGTTACGCTCATTGGCGTTCTCAATGGCGACAATCTGCTCGCCTCGCCTGACTTCAGAGCGGAGGAGCGAGCCTGGCAGTTGATAATGCAGGTGGCAGGACGAGCAGGCAGACGTGACAAACGTGGCGAGGTGATTATACAGACAGCCGAGCCACAACACTCGGTTTATGCAATGGTGGGCGACTACGAGCGTGTAGCCGCTAAGTTGCTTGCCGAGCGTAAGCAGTTTAGCTATCCGCCATTTGTGAGAATTGTGAAGGTTACGATGCGTAGCAGCGATAAGGAGCGATTGGTGGCGTCGTCGATGCGCCTTGGCGAGCAACTACGCAGCCGCTTTGGTCGTAGGGTGTTGGGTCCTGTTGCTCCGCTCATCGATAGGGTGCGTGGCGAGTATAGGGTGGAGTTGATGTTGAAAATCGAGGTCGAGGCGTCGTTTGCGCGTGCGAGGAGCATCTTGCGCGAGGAGATTGCACGACTGCGCGAGGTGAGAGATTATAGAAATATAGTGATTATTTGCGATGTCGATATTCTCTGATATTACTACGGTGGTGTGGGATGTGGCGTCGCTGATTCTACCTCGTACTTGTATCGTTTGTGGTCGTGTGTTGATGGAGAACGAGCGCAACGTCTGTTTGGCGTGTCGTTACAACATACCTCTTACGAACTTTTCGTCGCAACACGATAACCCGGTCAAGCGACTATTCGAAAATGTTCTGCCGGTGGAGAGTGCTACGGCTATGTTCTGGTTTGTGGGTGGCACAGAGTGGCAGAGCGTTGTTCACAATTTCAAATATTATGGTCGCTGGATGTTCGCACAGCGTATGGGCGAATGGTTTGGCGAGGAGTTGCACGAGAGTGGCAATTTCGGTGATGTCGATCTGATTATCCCCATTCCGCTCCACTATCGTCGTCGACTCAAACGAGGACACAACCAATCGGAGCAGTTGGCTATAGGTATTGCTCGCAAGATGGGCAAGGAGTGTGACTTTCGCGCGGTGCGTCGTTGCCGTTACAACGATAGTCAAACCTCGAAGAGCCGTAGCGAGAGGTGGGACAATGTGGACGATATATTCGAGGTGCGAAATGCGAGGCGATTGCGTGGCAAGCACATTCTTCTGGTGGACGATGTGCTGACTACGGGAGCAACGATGACATCGTGTGCTACGGCGATACTTAAGGCGTGCAATGGCGATGTGAAGATAAGTATTGCGTCGCTCACAGCATCGCGAAGGGTGGCGGTTGGATGATAGAGTTTTCAAAAAGATATAAACAGCGCAGAGGTGCGTGAAATGGCGATTTTGCACTCGGCGACGATGTTATAAACATAGTTTTCAACACGCGCATACGTGTGTATGTTGACGGAGTTGCAAAAAAGGAGTACTTTTGTGAGATAAATGGACGAAACAATGACAAAGGAGTACAAAGCAAGCAAAAATAGCGGAGCATATGCCGAGTTGGTGCCCGAGGCGACACTTGGCACGGTGCCACCGCAGGCTGTAGAGTTGGAGGAGGCGGTACTCGGAGCGTTGATGCTCGAGGCTGACAAGATTACCGAGGTGCAGGAGTATCTCACCGAGGCGTCGTTCTACAAGGAGGAGCATCGCATAATCTATCGTGTGATGAATGAGTTGGCTATGGCGCAACAGCCCATAGACCTCTTTACCGTGACCAACCAACTCAAGTCGAAGCGCGAACTGAAGAAGGTGGGAGGTGCCGGCTATTTGGCACAACTTACACAGCGTGTAGGCACGGCGGCAAATATCGAGTTCCACTCGCGAATCATTACGCAGAAACATATTCAGCGCGAGTTGATTCGTGCTTCGTCCGAGATTCAACGCCGATCGTACGATAGTACCACCGACGTGAACGATTTGATTGGCTTTGCCGAGGGCGAGGTACTGAAGATTACCGAGGGTTACGTAAAACGTTCGGTGCAGACCGCTAGTGATATTCTTCGTGCCACAATTCGCCAAATCGAGAAGGCTGCCGAGAACGACTCACGCTATAGCGGAGTCTGCACAGGTTTTACCGATTTGGATAACATAACACTCGGATGGCAACCTTCCGACCTTATCATTATCGCTGCACGTCCGGCGATGGGTAAGACCGCCTTCACGCTGACGATGGCGCGTAATATGGCGGTGAACTACGATTGTCCGGTAGCATTTTTCTCGTTGGAGATGTCGTCGGTGCAGTTGATGACCCGTCTGGTTGTTGCCGAAACGGGTATTAGTGGTCAAACCATCCGCAGCGGAAAACTCACCCCTTCGGAGTGGAAAACCCTCGAGACCAACACCAAGGCGTTGGGTATGGCTCCGCTCTTTATTGACGATACTCCGGCGTTGTCAATATTCGAGTTTCGCTCGAAGGTGCGTCGTGTGAAGGCGAATAACGACATTAAGGTTATCGTAATCGACTATCTGCAGTTGATGACGGCATCGGGACAGGGCGACAAGGGTAATCGTGAGCAGGAGGTTGCGTTCATCTCGCGTACGTTGAAGGGTGTGGCGAAGGAGTTGAACATTCCGATTATTGCCCTCTCGCAGTTGAATCGTGCTACCGAGTCGCGTGGCGGCTCGAAGCGTCCGCAGTTGAGCGACCTTCGTGAGTCGGGAGCAATCGAGCAGGATGCCGACCTCGTAGCATTCATCCACCGCCCAGAGTACTATGGTTTCACAACCGGTCCGGGAGAGGAGCCAGTTGAGGGTTTGGCAGAGTTCATTTTGGCAAAGCACCGTAATGGTGCAGTTGGCGATGTGAAGTTGCGCTTCATTAAGGATCAGGCTAAGTTTACCAACTGGGATCAGATAAATACGGCAGGTGGCGCAAATGTCACAACTGCTCCTGAGCAGTACGACGATATGCAGGCGGCTCCGCTTCAGTCGTCGGGTTCTATTTTGCAGAACGCGTCGAGTGATGAGTTCAATATGTCGCCGTCGCAGCAACAAGGTGGGCAAGATAGCGAAGCACCGTTCTAAAAAGGGCAACGAAAGATGTTTGTAAAGTGTTTTGCGGGTGCTATAGTCGGCATTAAGGCTGTGAAGGTCGATGTCGAGGTGAATGTTGCAGGGGGCGGCATTGGTCTGTTCCTTGTGGGTTTGCCCGATAATGCCGTGAAGGAGAGCGAACAACGTATTCGTTCCGCCTTCGAAAATTCGCAACGACGAATGACCGCCAAGAAGGTGGTTGTCAATCTCGCACCTGCCGATTTGCGCAAGGAGGGCTCGGGCTTCGATTTGCCTATTGCGGTGGGTATTTTGGCTGCAACACAGCAGATTATTGATACTCGCTTGAGCGATACGATGTTTGTGGGCGAGTTGTCGCTCGATGGCGCAGTGAAGCCTGTGCGTGGCGTGTTGCCACTCGCAGTTATGGCGAAGGAGTGCGGTCTGCGCCGTATCGTTGTTTCGGCGGCGAGTGCTCACGAGGCAGCGGTGGTCGATGGCATTGAGGTTATCCCTGTAAATAGTTTGAAAGAGGTTATTGAGTACCTCAATAATGAGATAGATATCACTCCAGCCCAAAGTAGCGTGGCAGAGGTAGCAGCGGAGCGTGGACTCTATGCCGAGGACTTTGCCGACGTGAAGGGACAGCGCGATGTGAAGCGCGCTTTGGAGATTGCTGCCGCAGGTGGACACAATGTGTTGATGATTGGCGCACCGGGCTCGGGTAAAACTATGTTGGCACGCCGTATGCCTACGATTATGCCGCCGATGTCGTTGGAGGAGGCTGTCGAGGCTACCAAGATACACTCCGTAGCTGGTAAGTTGGGCGAGAATATAGGTCTGATGACAAAACGCCCATTCCGCGCACCTCACCACCTCACTTCGCAGGTGGCACTTATCGGTGGAGGTCAATCGCCACAACCCGGCGAGGTTAGTTTGGCGCACAATGGCGTGTTGTTCCTCGACGAGTTGCCAGAGTTTGGTCGTAACGTCTTGGAGGTGCTGCGTCAGCCACTGGAGGATAGAATGATAACCATTTCGCGAGCAAAATATAGCGTCGAATATCCATCGAACTTTACGCTTATTGGGGCGATGAACCCCTGTCCGTGTGGATATTATAACCATCCGACCAAAGAGTGTTCGTGCCAGCCTTTTGCCATAAATCGCTACTTCTCGCGCATATCGGGACCGCTGTTGGATCGTATCGATATGCACATCGAGGTTGTGCCTGTGCCGTTGTCTGAGATAAACGGCGAGCAGGTGGAGGAGTCGAGTGCCGAGATACGCAAACGCGTCGTTGCTGCACGCGAAATTCAACTCCAACGCTTTAAGGGTACGGGTATCCACTCCAATGCGATGATGAACTCGGCGATGTTGCGCACATTCTGCCCATTGAGCAGCGAGGTTCGTTCTCTTCTCGAGATGGCTATGACTCGCCTGAATCTCTCCGCTCGCGCCTACGACCGCATAATTAAGGTTGCTCGTACCATAGCAGACCTTGCAGGGTGCGAAAATATCGATGCTACACATATCGCCGAGGCGATAAACTATCGAACGCTTGACCGCGATTCGTGGGGGAGATAGCGTTATAATACCACTCTTTTGTTGTTAAACTTCAGATAACGAAATGCTCACATACGTCATAGTATGCTCCGCTTTCGTTCCCTCGTTTGCCTAAAAATAGTGGCATTCTAACGCTATCATTGCTTTTGTCGTTAAATTTCGGATAACGAAATGCTCACATACGTCATAGTATGCTCCGCTTTCGTTTCCTCGTTTGCCTAAAAATAGTGGCATTCTAACGCTATCATTGCTTTTGTCGTTAAACTTCAGATAACGAAATGCTCACATACGTCATAGTATGCTCCGCTTTCGTTCCCTATGCTCACATAAGAAAAAAGAGTTGAGAAATCTCCTCAACTCTTTTTCCTCAATTTTCAATTCTTACTCCAACAAGAATGTCATCATATCGGCAACCTTCGTATAGTCGAGCACGTGGATATAGTCCATACCACCGAGGCGCACGTGGCTGTCGCCACCGCCATCGCCCATATCGTCGCCTACGAAGAGAACTTGCTCCTTGCTATAACCGAGCAACTTGGCGTACTCCATAGTTGCGTCGTACTTGTTGTACTGCTTCTCAACAATGTCGAACGAGGTTGAACCACCAATAAATACGGTGTAGTCTTTGAAAATCTCCAACACCTCCGGATACATTACGCGACGCTTTGCGCGGTCGGGGTCGAACACAACCTTCTTCTCCTTCGGAGCCTCGGTGCCGAGCAACGCGAAGGTTACCATTCCCGACTTGTGCAACTCGAGCGACTCGCCATCAATCTCGGTGTAGCCATATTTCTGGCGAAGGTACTCGGTCTTCTCGCGGAAGAAGTCGAGGTCGATGTCACAGATAATCTGCTTGGTGATTTGCAACTCGCCATCCACAACTTTGGCGTGCTGCATACCGTAGTTACCCACGATGTCGATAGGGTAGTTGCCCATCTGCTTGTAGATGCGTGGGGCGTTGCCGGCACCACACATTGCGATGTGGTACTTCTTGCCGAGTGCGTCGAGCAACGCGCGGCTCTCGTCGGGCATAGGACAGCGGTGGTTCGAGAGTGTGCCGTCCAAATCGAATACGATTAACTTCTTCTGCTCGCGCAACTCTGCGGCGTGCGCTGCGGTGTACTCTTCGTCCAGACGTGAAGCGCCATTATACCACGCCTCAATCTGCTCTGCCGACGACTGCTCCATAAGTTGAGTGAACGACAAATCGTCGCTCTTTGGCTGCTCTTGGCAACCGAATGCCATCATCGAAACGGCGAAAATCAGTAGAATCGAATAGAACTTTTTCATATTATTTAAGGTTTAGTTGTTTTGCTTTTCGTTACGCTCCTGACGGACAACCTTTATATCGTCCATAGCGAAGTAGGCTGGATAAGGGTTGTAGTCTGTGCCGTCCCACTTCACGTCGAAGGCGATGCGGTCGCATCGACACATTGCGTTCATATACCACTTGGTCCACCCCTCGAATGCAGGCTTACCATTCTTATATAAGTATAACTTCGTTGTCGCCTGCACTGCGTCCGAGCCGTTGATGTAGCCTTTGGCCTCCACCCAAATCGAAATGTTGTCGGCAAGTGGTGCTGTTAGGTGGTTGCCGTTGGTCGTAACGGCTCGCGAGTAGGTGGTGTTAGCCACCATTATGCTTTCTATATAACTCGTCTTGCTCTCGAAGCGGAGTTCGACTGCTCCCCAAAAGCAGTTGCAGATGAGGAAATTCTTGCCCGAATAGGCACTCTCGGCATAGGCGTAGAGTTGGTCGTCGGGGTTACCGTCGTTCAACAAGTCGAGGCTGCAATGATTTGATATTGCTGTACCGCCCCAATAGCCATCGAACGGAATGGTCACCTCGCCCGCAAGGTCGCTCTCCTGATCGTGCCACGCCAATGCAATGGAGCCATTTAGGAGGTTGTCGCCGTTTGGGTTGCTATCCACCAAGGCGTCCCACTCTACGCCCTCGAAGTCGCAGAGGTAGTGGTTGGCTGTTTCGTTATTGCTCTCGGGTGCGCACGCCACGAATGCGAGTGCAACGAGCAGTGCTACGGTCTGTTTGAGTTTCAACATAATAATCTCTTAAAAAAGAACAGGCTGCAGAGGACGCAACCTGTTCGTATATGATATAGCAACAACTATTTTCTCGACTCCTTCGCCTCGATGGTCTCCGTAGCGTGAGGTACACGCAACAGACGCTCACGCGGAATCAACTTTCCGGTGGTCTTGCAGATGCCATAGGTCTTGTGCTCGATTCTGAGCAGCGCATTCTCGAGGTTGCGGATGAACTTCGACTGGTGCGCAGCCAAACGCTCGCTCTCCTCCTTCGAGAGAGTTGCTGCACCCTCCTCCAACACTTTGAAGGTTGGCGAGGTGTCCTCGGTGTCGTTGCCTGTGGTGTGACTTATGCTGGAGCGCAACTCCTCGTAGTCGTGACGCGCCTGCTCGAGTTTCTGAATTATCAACTCTTTGAACTCGGCCAACTCGGCATCGCTGTAACGTGTTTTCTCTTGTTGTGCCATAATATATCCTCCTAAACTTTAGTTTTCGTTTATCAAAATTAAGCAGAAAATTTTATTTATCCAAATTTTAGACCAAAATCTTGTGCAGAGGGCTATTTTTGGTATGGATATTGTTTTTTATCGTTCATCATACAATAAATATGAAATATTTTTCGTATATTTGTATGACAACAGATTAAAAACCGTATTACTATGAAGAAGATTTTACTTTCGGCGTTAGCATTGGCTGCGCTTGCGGTTACCCCGACAATGGCCGAGGATGTTGCCATTACCGCACAGAAGTTGCCGGAGGCGGCACAGAAGTTTTTGAAGACAAACTATGCTAAAAACAGGGTGGTATCTGCCATTCACGACAGAGATTTCACCGATAACGACTACAGCGTTGTTCTCGACGATGGCACCAAGATTGAGTTCGACTCGTCGGGCAAGTGGGAGAGCGTGAAAAATAGCGTGGGTAATATTCCTGCAGGTGTTGTGCCGGCAAATATTGCTGCCTACATCACAACTCACTACCCTTCGACCAAGGTCGAGAAGATTGAGCGTAAGCGTAGCGGCTACGAGGTGGAGTTGACCTCCGATCTCGACCTGCGTTTCAGTACCGATGGTCGCTTTGTGGGTATCGACGATTAGTACAACCTCCAACCCCAAAAGAGTGTGTCCCCAAAAAAAACGTTGGACACACTCTTTTTTTATCGTTTTCTTTGTGTTTTTCGTTTTGAAATAGTAACTTTGTGTGCTTTAAAAGCCGATTCTTAGATAAAACCAAATAAAATACAAAATGCAAAGAGAAAACTTACTCAAACAACTCGAAAATACCGATAAGGTATGGGATTTCGTTGTTGTAGGTGGTGGTGCAACCGGTTTGGGTTGTGCTGTTGATGCCGCATCGCGCGGTTACAGCGTTGCGCTCTTCGAGCGTGAGGACTTCGCAAAGTGTACATCGAGCCGTTCGACAAAACTCGTTCACGGTGGTGTGCGTTATCTCCAGAAGTTGGAGGTTGACTTGGTGCGTGAGGCTCTCCATGAGAGAGGTTTGATGAAGCAGAACGCTCCACACCTCGTTAAGGATCAGGCTTTCGTAATCTCTAACTACAGCCATTGGGAGAACTTCCTCTACTTCTGCGGTTTGACAGTTTACGATATCCTTTCGTTTGGTTTCGGTTATGGCCGTTCGCGCTTTATCACAGCAAAGACTCTCCGCAAGTATCTCCCAACTTCGGTTGCTGAGGGCTTGAAGGGTGGTGTTGTCTACCACGACGGACAGTTCGATAATGCTCGTATGGCTTGCAACTTGGCACAGACTTGCGTTGAGCATGGTGGCGTTGTTGCTAACCGCACCGAGGTTGTAAATGTATTGCACGATGAGAAGGGTAAGGTTGCTGGTGTTGTAGCAAAAGACCTTCTCACAGGTAAGGAGTACACCGTAAAGGCTAAGGCTGTTATCAACGCTGCAGGTTGCTTCGTTGATGAGGTGCTTCAGATGGATAAGCCGGGCGAGGCTAAGATGGTTGTTCCTTCGCAGGGTGTTCACATCGTTCTCGATATGAAGTTCTTGCAGAGCGACTACGCTATCATGGTTCCAAAGACTTCGGATGGTCGAGTATTGTTCGCAGTGCCTTGGCACGATAAGGTGGTTGTTGGTACTACCGATATCCAGCGTCCAACTGCCGAGAGTGAGCCACGCCCACTTGATGAGGAGATCGAGTTTATCCTCGAGACAGCGAGCCACTATATGACTCCAGCTCCAACTCGCGCCGATATCGTTTCGGTATTTGCAGGTCAGCGACCACTCGCAGCGCCTAAGAAGGAGGGTAAGAAGTCGAAGGAGGTTTCTCGTTCGCACAAGGTTGTAGTTTCGGATAACGACCTCATCACTATCACTGGCGGTAAGTGGACTTCATATCGTAAGATGGCTGAGGATACTGTAGATAAGGCTATCAAGTTGGGTAAGGTTGAGAAGCGTAAGTGCCTAACTCGTCGTGTGAAGATTCACGGCTGGCGTCCAAATCCAAACTTGGCAGACCACATGTACGTTTATGGTGCAGACGAGCCAGCAATCCTCAATATGATTAAGGAGAATCCAGCACTCGGCGAGAAGCTCTCGGAGAAGTACGACTACACCGTAGCTGAGGTGCTTTGGGCAATCCGTCACCAGATGGCTCTCACTGTTGATGACGTTTTGGCTCGGCGTGTTCGCCTCTTGTTTGTTGATGCTCGCGAGGCTCAGAAGGCTGCTCCACGTGTAGCACAGATTTTGGCAGAGGAGCTCGGTCGCGACCAGGCTTGGATTGATGAGCAAGTTGCATCGTTCACTGAGTTGGCTTCACACTATTACGTAGCGTAAATACCAACACCTCTACATATGTTGAAGGCGGCTTTTGAGTCGCCTTCATCTTTTATAGCCTTGCAAACGATTGAATTTTACTTCAATTTTTTTGCGGTTTGCACTATCATTGCTACCTTTGTATTATGGATTTCAAACTTGTATCGGACTATGCACCAATGGGTGACCAACCTGCGGCTATCGAGAGATTGGTTGCCGATATAAAGCAGGGCGTTCCTGCTGCGACACTCCATGGCGTTACGGGTTCGGGTAAGACCTTCACGATGGCAAATGTCATCGCCGAACTGAATCGCCCTGTGTTGGTTTTGAGCCATAATAAGACTCTTGCAGCGCAGTTGTATAGCGAGTTTAAGAGTTTCTTTCCAGAAAATGCGGTAGAGTACTTTGTTTCGTACTACGACTACTACCAGCCCGAAGCCTATATCCCTTCGACCGATACCTACATCGAAAAGGATCTTGCGATAAATGCCGAGATTGACCGTATGCGTCTTTCGGCGACCTACTCGTTGCTTTCGGGTAGGCGTGATGTGATTGTCGTGGCGAGTGTGTCATGTATCTACGGCATCGGCAACCCCGCCGACTTCCATAGTACGATGGTGCAGTTGAAGGTTGGCGATGTGATGGCGATGAAGCATTTGATGTATCGCCTTGTCCAGATTTTGTATACCCGCGTTGAGGGCGATTTGGAGGCATCTACTTTTCGTGTTAAGGGCGACACAATAACTATTCGTTCCTCGATTGGCAACCACTGCTACCGAGTAACCTTCTTCGATGATGAGATTGAGGAGATAGCGTTGATTGATGCCGAATCGGGACAAAAACTCGACTCTTTGGAGCAGGTCAACATCTATCCTGCAAACCTATTTGTGCCGAGTAAGGCTCGTATCGAACAGGCGGTGCTGAATATTGAGGCTGACCTCGAAAAGCAGATTGAGTTCTTCACGAAGGAGGGACGAGAGATGGAGGCAAGACGCATCGAACAACGTGTGAACTACGACCTCGAGATGATTAAGGAGTTGGGTTATTGTTCGGGCATCGAGAACTACTCGCGCTACTTCGATGGTCGCTCGCCGGGTATGCGCCCATTCTGCTTGTTGGACTACTTCCCCGAAGATTCACTATTTATTATAGACGAAAGTCATGTGACGGTTCCGCAGGTGCGTGGCATGTTTGGTGGTGACCGCTCCCGTAAGGAAAACTTGGTGGAGTATGGCTTCCGCCTACCCGCTGCACGCGATAATCGCCCGTTGCGCTTCGAGGAGTTTGAGGCGATGCAGGGGCAGACAATATATGTGAGTGCCACACCAGCGCAGTATGAGTTAACTCGTAGTGAGGAGAGCGTGGTCGAGCAATTTATACGCCCAACGGGAATTATAGACCCAGCATTGAAAGTTGTCGATTCCACTCGTCAGATTGACCGATTGATGGAGGATATCGAGGATTGTGTGAGCCGAGGCGAGAAGATGATTGTGACGACCATCTCGAAGCGTATGTGTGAGGAGGTCTCGGCATATCTCGAAAAGATGGGAGTGCGTAGCCGTTATATCCACTCCGACCTCGACACTTTGGAGCGAGTGCAGATTATTGAGGATATGCATGCCGACTTATTCGATGTCTTGTGTGGTGTAAACCTCCTTCGTGAGGGTATTGACCTTCCGGAGGTGTCGCAAGTGTCGATTTTCGATGCCGACAAAAATGGCTATTTGCGTAACTATACCGCTATGACACAGGTCGCTGGCCGTGCCGCCCGCCATGCACAGGGTAGGGTGGTGCTTTATGGCTCTACTTGCACCGAGGCTATGCGCCGCACTGTTGAGGATAGCAATCGCCGCCGAGAGCGACAAATTCGCTACAATATCGAACACGGCATTATGCCTCGTCAGGCGAAGCGAAACTCTGCGCAACCGAGTCCATTACTCGATGGCGTAGAAAATAAAATGGGTGTAGCCGATACCAATGCGTTGTACAATGATGCCTATAATATAGAGTCACATAGTGTCGGTATGGTAGCAGACCGAGAGGCACAATATAATATAGGTACAAATATCGACTCCCTAATAGACCAAGCTCGTAAAAGCATGGAGAGCGCTGCCAAGTCGCTCGACTTTATGGCTGCCGCCCGCTACCGAGATAGAATGTACGAGCTCCAACAGATAAAAGAGGAGCAACTCAAAAACCAATACTAAAAAAAGGCAGACTTTTCGGTCTGCCTTTTTTGTGTCTCCTGTTAAGAGCTACTTGCCGAGTCCCATCTGGTCAATTAACGCCTTAGTTTGTGGTTTGTGGCCACGGAACTCCACATAAAGCTCCATTGGGTGCTTCTTGCCTCCCGCTTCGAGAAGTTTGCGGAACTTAGCAGCGCTAGCCTTGTCGAAGATGCCGTTCTCGGTGAAGAGTGAGTAGCCATCTGCAGCCAAAACCTCTGCCCACTTATATCCGTAGTATCCCGCAGCATAACCGCCCGAAAAGAGGTGTCCAAATGTTGGCGACATTGCTGTACCCTCCACAACAGGAAGAATCTGTGAAGGAGCCATTGCCTTCTGCTCGAACTCGATAACACAACCCTCGTATGGAGTTTTGAGGGTATGCCAAGCCATATCGGTCATACCGGACGAGAGCTGGCGAACATTGGCGTATGCAGCAAGGTAGTTCTTCGCTGC
>JAZOMA010000022.1:0-15959 GCA_045653565.1 Alistipes sp. | reverse complement strand
GTTCTTGAGGTGCTCTGTAAGGTGGCTGATACGGTACGAGAACAACGCGATCTGGCTCTCTGGAGAACCTGTATCGGTGTTAGACTTGCCGTACTGACCGAAAAGCTCTTGCTTTTTCTCTGCTGTTAAATAAGCCATAATAGTAAAAATTTAAAATTAAGTTATTTAATAGTTTACACTTCGGACGCATTCTCCTTACACGCGAATCACGCCAAAGCGGTGCAAAGGTAATAAAAAATTCAGAATTAAAAATGCAAAATGCAAAATTATTTCGTTCCACATTAACTTTAGTTAATAGGTGGGGTTGTGGAGTGGGGGAGTTAGAGGTAGTTGGAGGTCGTTGATGGGACTAATGGGACCAATAGGACCAATGGGATTAGATAGGATTAGATAGGATTAGATAGGATTAGATGGGATTTCCCCTAAAGCCCCTAAAGTCCTTAAAGCCCTTAATAGATTTTTCGCACCACAACCGGACTCGAACGGTCGCCGCAGGTTTGAGTAGACCGAAGTGAATAATGATAGACATTAAACCATAGGTTTAGAAGATTGATTAAAAAGCAGATGCCAAATTTATTTGAGCATATGATTTTTAATTAAGATTCGTAGTTGCGTAGCAACAATGTCTATCATACATCGCGCAGACAAGTCTGCCACACCGCCACCGACTGACCGAGCCTCCGAACGCAACAAAAAAAAGAGAATAGCGACCTATTCTCTTCTTAGTTGCGGGAGGAGGACTCGAACCTCCGACCTCCGGGTTATGAGCCCGGCAAGCTAACCAGCTGCTCCACCCCGCGATGTATCTTAAATATGTGCCCAGGACGAGACTCGAACTCACACGGGCTAACGCCCACTACCCCCTCAAAGTAGCGTGTCTACCAATTCCACCACCTGGGCTTTGAGGAGCCGACTTTTTCAAATCAGCGTGGCAAAGGTACGCAAAAATTTGATACCTGCAAACTTTTCCCGAAAAAATTTACGCTAAATTTGTATTTTAGCACCAATTTCATTACATTTGCACTAAATACAAACCTAAAAAACGTAGTTTATTATGATTTATCCACTCTTTGCATTAGGAACCTCCGAGATACTGATAATCGTACTTATTATTGTGTTGCTCTTTGGCGCAAAGAAGATTCCTGAACTAATGCGCGGTATGGGTCGTGGCGTGAAGGAGTTCAAAGATGCTGTGGATGGCAAGGAGTCAACCGAAGAGGTTACCGAGAAGGAGAACGAGCCGGAGAAGTAGTACCTGAGGGGTGTCGCCCCATTTTTCGTAGGAGTTCCACTTATGTTTAGACTTTTCAGAGTTGAGGAGCCGGAAGATACTGATATGTCCTTCTGGGAACATCTCGATCAACTTCGACCGCGACTGCTACGTGTAGCTGCGGCATTTGTCATCTTTATGGCTGTGGCTCTGCTCTTTGGCGACGAGTTGATGGCGCTGATTGCGGGCCCTAAGTCGCAGTGGTTCCCTACAAATCGTCTTTTTGGTTGGCTGGCAGAGAACAGTGGCAAGGAGTTCCTGCGAATTAATGCCGCGCCACTCTCGCTTATCAATACCGCGATGGCGGGACAATTCAACCTCCATATTCGTTTGGCGTTCAACACTGCGTTGTTGCTGCTTATTCCCTACGCTGTGTGGGAGTTGTGGCGTTTTATTATGCCGGCATTGACCGTGGGGGAGCGACGCAAGAGCCGTTTCTTCGTGCTGGAGTTGTCGTTGTGCTTTTTTATCGGGGTGTTGTTTGGCTATTTTGCACTCGCACCGCTGTCGGTGAACTTCTTGGCAACCTACTCCGTAGGTGGTCAGATTGCCAATATGATAGATGTGAGTTCGTACATCTCGTTGGTGCTGAATATGGTGTTTGTCTGTGGGTTGATATTCCTATTACCTATACTCACGCGCACGCTCGCGAAGATGGGCTTGCTGACAGCATCCTTTATGCGTAAGTATCGTCGCCACGCCATAGTGGTACTGGCGGTGCTGTCGGCATTTATAACGCCACCCGACGCTATGAGTATGATGCTGGTGCTGTTGCCGCTCTATAGTTTGTATGAGTTGAGCGTGGTGGTGGTTGCACGTGCCGAGGCGGTATATAACAGAGAAAATAACTAACTTAAATACTTTGTGATATGGACAGATTAGAGTTTTTGAAAAGACTTGGAGCATTGACAGTTGGTGCATCGTTGATAGGTGTGGATGTTAAAGCAATGACTACTGAGTCGGAGGATATCCCTGAAATTGCATCGGAGGCAAAGATTAAGACCAAGATGCCAGAAATGGATGCTAATCTTGATAAGCCTGTAACGGTGATGGTAATTGGTGCAGGAGGCCGTGGGCGAACATACGCAAACTATGCCCAGAAATTCCCAAATTCAATGAAGGTTGTGGGTGTTGCCGACCTTAATCCTGATCGTCGCAAGGCGATGGCGAAGAAGCACAATATTCCTGCCGAGAATCAGTTTGGGCACTTCAACGAAGCCCTTTCGAAGCCGAAGTTTGCCGATGCGGTGGTTATAGCTACTCCCGACAATCTCCACTACGAGCCTTGTATGAAGGCTCTCGAGCTTGGCTATGATGTACTTCTTGAGAAGCCTGTGGCTCCAACCGAGAAGGAGTGCCGTGCGATTATGAAGCAGGCTCACAAGTACAACCGTATAGTTGCCGTATGCCACGTTTTGCGTTATGCTCCATACTTTGTGGCATTGAAGCAGGTTGTCGATTCGGGCGCTATTGGCGATTTGGTTAGTATTCAACACTTTGAGCCAATTCGATACGCCCATATGGCACACTCGTATGTGCGTGGTAATTGGCCAAATTCGAAGACTACAACTCCGATTATTCTTGCCAAGTCGTGTCATGACCTCGATATTTTGCGTTGGATTATAGGTAAACCTTGCAAGTCGATTGCCGCCGAGGGTTCGCTTTATCTCTTCCGTCCAGAGAATATGCCGAAGGGTGCGACCGAGCGTTGTATCGACAATGTAGGTGGTGGCGACTGCCCACACGAGAAGGAGTGTCCATACTCTGCGAAGTATATCTATATGGAGAGGAAGCAGCACCTCGGTGCATTTGACCTTCCTCGCAAGGATCCTGCACTTATTCGCGAGAAGTTGAAGGTTACCAACTATGGTCGTTGCGTATTCCGTTGCAACAACGACCAGTGCGACCACTATGTTGCAATTATGAAGTTCGATAACGACATTACAGCCTCGTTCTCGATGGAAGCATTCACCCCTTGGGGTGGTCGTCGTACTCGCATTATGGGTACTAAGGGTTTTATCGAAGGCGATATGACTACCTTTACCTTCTACGACTTCCGTACAGGGCACAAGAGCGTATGGGATCAGAAAGTCAGCGAGATTGCCGAATATAAGGGCTCGGGACACGGAGGTGGCGACCACTTGCTTGTTCGCGACTTCGTGCGTGCGGTGTCGGCACAGGATGCGAGCTTGTTGTCGAGCACTATCGATGTCTCGATCGAGAGTCACGTTATGGGCTTTATGGCAGAGAAGAGCCGTAAGTCGAACAAGAAGGTGGAGATTAAGATGTAGCAATACATATTATACATAATAGAGCGGGGCGAATGTTTATTTTCGCCCCGCTCTATTTATGTGGTTTTGAGCCGTTATGCTCGCTTGATTGCTATCTTCAACGGAATTTCGTTCACGTCGCTATCAACTACGAACTCGCCCTGTGGCTCGGCAGCGGTCTTAACGCTTACAGCCAACGTCTGCTGACCGATGTACGATGCGAACTCCGCTACGGCAGCGTGTACGGCGTCGATATCCTCAATCTCTACCTCGATCTTGTCGGTAACCTCCAAGCCCGAATCCTTACGGATGTTCTGGATGCGGTTTACCAACTCGCGTGCCACACCCTCCTTCTGCAACTCCTCGGTGAGAGTGATGTCGAGTGCTACGGTGAGTTTGCCCTCGCTGGTTACCAACCAACCCGGCATATCCTCCGACATAATCTCGAAGTCGGCAGGTGTTACGGTAATCTGCTCGGCGCCCATATCGAGTACGATTTCGGTCGAAGCCTCAATCTCTGCAATCTTCTCCTGCGAGAACTCGGCAGTCATTGCGGCAATCTGCTTCATATACTTACCATAGCGAGGTCCCAAAGTCTTGAAGTTAGGCTTAATACGCTTTGTGATAAGACCTGTGGTCTCGCGGATAAGTTCCATATCCTTGATGTTTACCTCGTTCAAAATGAGTGACTTAACAGCCGAAAGATGCTCCTCTGTAGCGTCGTCTAACACCGGAATCAACACCTTTGCCAGAGGCTGACGCACCTTGATATTAACCTTACGGCGCAAGGCGAGTACCATAGACGATACCTGCTGTGCCATAGCCATCATATCCTCCAAACGTGCATCAATAAGTGCCTCGTTGCACTTAGGGAACGATGCAAGGTGTACCGAATCCTCCGAGTGACGCCAGCTCAATGCGTTCAGGTCGCAGAAGATGCGGTCCGAGATGAACGGTGCGAACGGAGCCGCCAACTTGGCAACGGTTTCGAGGCAGGTGTAGAGTGTCTGATATGCCGAGAGTTTATCCTCGTTCATCTCGCCACCCCAGAAACGCTTACGATTGAGGCGTACATACCAGTTCGAGAGGTTCTCGCCTACAAACTCCTGAATAGCACGAGCTGCAGGTGTTGGGTCGTAGTCCTCGAGCGATGTGGTTACATCCTTAACCAAGGTGTTTAACAATGAGATAATCCAACGGTCAATCTCCGGACGACGCTCCATAGGCACCTCTGCCTCCAAGCCCGTGAAGCCGTCGATGTTGGCGTAGAGTGCAAAGAACGAGTAGGTGTTGTAGAGTGTGCCAAAGAACTTACGGCGCACCTCGTCTACGCCCTCGACATCGAACTTGAGGTTATCCCAAGGGTCCGAGTTCGAAATCATATACCAACGGGTAGCATCGGCACCATACTTATTCAAAACCTCGAATGGATCTACTGCGTTACCCAAACGCTTCGACATCTTGTTGCCATTCTTGTCGAGTACCAAACCGTTCGAGATGATATTCTTGAAGGCTACGCTGTCGAACAACATTGTAGCGATGGCGTGCAAAGTGAAGAACCAACCACGAGTCTGGTCAACACCCTCGGCGATAAAGTCCGCAGGGAACAACTTGTCAAAGTTCTCCGCATTCTCGAATGGGTAGTGACGCTGTGCATAAGGCATAGCACCCGAGTCGAACCAAACATCAATCAAATCGCTCTCGCGACGCATAGGCTCGCCCTTCGACGATACGAGTATGATGTTATCAACGTATGGCTTGTGGAGGTCGATGTTGTCGGTCGAGTAGTTCTCTGCCGACATATCGCCCACCTTAAAGTTCTTATATGGGTTCTCGGTCATAAAGCCCGCAGCGATTGACTTCTCAATCTCCGCCATCAACTCCTCGATAGAGCCGATACACTTCATCTCCGAGTAGTCCTCGTTCGCCCAGATTGGAAGCGGAGTACCCCAGAAGCGCGAACGCGAGAGGTTCCAATCAACCAATCCCTCCAACCACTTGCCGAAGCGGCCCGAGCCTGTATAGTCTGGTTGCCACTTGATAGTGTTGTTTAGCTCAATCATACGCTCGCGGAGCGCAGTAGTGCGGATAAACCACGAGTCGAGAGGGTAGTACAACACCGGCTTGTCGGTACGCCAGCAGTGTGGGTAGGAGTGGGTATGCTTCTCAATTTTGAATACTTTGCTCTCGCCCTTGAGCATTACGCATATGTCGATGTCGAGCGTAGTGTCGCTATCTGCCAACGATGCGTCGTAGGCATTCTTAACATAGCGACCAGCCCACTCGTTGTAGAGTGCAACGTCAACATACTTCTCCACAAACTCCTTGTCGAGATCTTCCAAACGGAAGAAACGACCCGAGCGGTCAACCATAGGGCAGTTCTTGCCGGCAACATCCACCATAAAGAGTGGAGCAATGCCTGCAGCACGTGCTACGCGGTCGTCGTCGGCACCAAAGGTTGGTGCGATATGCACGATACCCGTACCATCCGATGTGGTTACATAGTCGCCCACGATTACGCGGAACGCATCGCCCATAGGCTTAACCCACGGGATAAGTTGCTCGTAGCCAATGCCCTCCAACTCCTTGCCCTTGAAGGTCTGCTCCTCAACCTCGAATGTGCCCTCCTGCTTCTTGCCGAAGTATGAGCCTACGAGGTCTTTTGCCATAATGATGGTCTGACGAGCCTCGGTGTATGGGTTTTGGCACTTTACGCGAACATACTCAATCTGTGGACCTACGCAGAGCGCAGTATTCGAAGGCAAGGTCCACGGAGTAGTGGTCCAAGCGAGGAAGAACAACTCTCCCTCGGCACCTTCGAAGAGGTGTTCGCTCTTCTGGTTGCGTACGATGCGGAACTGCGCTGTGCAGGTTGTATCCTTAACATCGCGGTAGCAACCCGGCTGATTCAACTCGTGGGTCGAAAGGCCTGTTCCGGCAGCCGGCGAATATGGCTGAATGGTGTAACCCTTATAGAGCAACCCCTTATCGTAGAGTCGCTTCAAAAGGTACCACAAAGTCTCGATATATTTGTTGTCGTAGGTGATGTATGGATCGTCGAGGTTTACCCAGTAACCCATCTGATGAGTTAGGTCGCTCCATACGTCAGTGTACTTCATCACATCCTCGCGGCAGCGACGGTTATACTCCTCGACGGTAATCTTTTTGCCGATATCCTCCTTGGTGATGCCGAGCGTCTTCTCAACGCCCAACTCCACAGGCAGACCGTGAGTGTCCCAACCCGCTTTGCGATTTACGCGATAGCCTTGTTGTGTCTTATAGCGGCAGAATACATCCTTGATAGTACGAGCCATAACGTGATGAATGCCCGGCATACCGTTTGCCGAAGGGGGACCTTCGAAAAAGATAAATGCTGGCGCACCCTCACGAGTCTCGATACTTTTGGCGAAAGTATCCTTCTTGTCCCACTCTGCCAAAACCTCATTGGCGAGTGCCGATAAATCAAGATTCTTATACTCCTTGAACTTCATACGACAAATTAAATTCAAAAATAGTTTCAGTTACAATCGTGCAAAAGTACAAATAAAAAACGGAAAACTAAAAGTTTTCGCCCAAGAAACTGCACGATTATTGATTTGTTTGGTCGAAAAGGGTTGAATTATGACAAAATTGGGGAGTATCGCACTACTTTTTGTGGCTGTGGCAATACCTTTTGTGGCGGAGGCTTTCGATGTTCGAGGCAGGGTTATTTCGACCACGTCGCGTCAAGGTCTCCCCGCTGCGACGGTGGTTGTTGATGGAAATTTTTTGAAGGGTGCGACAACCGACTCGCTCGGATATTTCACCATCAATAATTTGCAGGGTGGAGTGGCGCGCTTCGAGGCGTCGAGCGTTGGCTATACAACGGTTCTAACACCCGAGTATATCATTTCAGCCTTTACACCATTAGTAGAGATTGAGTTGGAGGAGGCAATGGTCTCTATCGATGCGGTAACGGTTGCACCTCCGCGGTATGCTCGCGATATCGAGAGTCCGGTGAGTCAGCGCACCATCAGTATAGGCGAGTTGGAGCGTAGTCCTGGTGCAAATCGTGATGTGGCACGCATAGTCCGCACCTTGCCGGGCGTGGCATTTTCGCCCATAGGCTATCGTAACGATTTGATTGTTCGAGGTGGTGGCCCGTCGGAGAATGTATTCTATATTGACGGTATCGAAATCCCCAATATCAACCACTTTGCTACGCAAGGCGCATCGGGAGGTCCTGTCAGCATTCTCAACGCCGACCTTATTCGTCAGGTGAAGTTCTATACTGGGGCATTTCCGGTGGATAGGGGCAATGCACTCAGTTCGGTTATGGATATAACCTTGCGTGATGGAAATCCCGATAAACAACGCTTCAAAGCGACGCTCGGAGCCTCGGAGGTGGCCTTCAGTGGTAGTGGACACTTCGACGATAGAGCAACCTATATCTTTTCGGTGCGTCAATCCTATTTGCAGCTGCTCTTTAAGTTGCTCGGGTTACCATTTTTGCCAAACTATATAGATGCGCAGGCGAAAGTTCGCGTTCGCCCATCGGAGCGTTACGAAATAACGTTTTTGGGTCTTATGGGTGTGGATAATATGCGCCTAAACCTCGACGAAAAAGGGGAGGAGAATGAGTATATCCTAAGCTATATACCAAAAATCGAACAGGAGACTTTTACTCTTGGCGCTACGCTGAAGCACTTTGGCGGCAAACATATCCAAACTCTTTCGGTGGGGTATAGTTATCTGGCTAATCGCAACAAAAAATATATCGATAACGACGAGTCGAGCGAGGAAAATTTGCGTCTTAGATTGCGCTCGAAGGAGGGTAAGGCGACCATTCGTTTCGAGAATCGCTCGCTGCTCGGAGGGTGGCGATTGCGCGAGGGTGCAGAGGTCGCGTTACGCCACTTTTTCGCCTCGTCAAAGCAGCTTATGCCGAGTGGCGAACGCGCCTATTTCAACTACGATACGCGCCTTGTGTTTGCGAGTTATGCGCTATTCTTTTCGGCAGACTATCGCTCGACAAATGAGCGACTTACGGCTTCGATGGGCGTTCGTCTGGATGGGACCTCCTTCTCCTCGAAGATGGCTCAGCCGTGGCGACAACTCTCTCCACGAGCCTCCATATCCTACTCGCTTGGCAAAGGCTTTTATGTGAGTGGTAGTACGGGTATCTATTATGAGTTGCCACCCCTCACTGCACTTGGCTTTCGCGAGAATGGGGTTCTCGTAAACAGGTCGTTGGAGTATATGCGGGTATTCTCCTCGGCGGTGGGTGTGGAGTATCGCTTGCGCGAGAGTTTGGCTGTGTCGCTGGAGGGCTTTTATAAACTCTATTCGCAAGTGCCATTGTCGCTCTCGGATGGCGTGCCACTCACCTGCAAGGGTAATGATTATGGTGTAACGGGCAATGAGGCGTTGGTCTCGACGGCTCAGGGTAGAGCCTACGGCGTGGAGTTGTCGGCTCGCTGGCAGATTCCGAACAGGGTGAATATTGTCGGTGCTTTTACTCTCTATTGGAGCGAGTATCGCAGCAATCGCCACTCGCCTTATATCCCATCGGCGTGGGATAATCGCTGGGTGGCAAATGTGAGTGGTACATACGATTTTCCGCATCGTTGGAGCCTTGGTGCAAAGTTGAGTGCCATAGGAGGTGCGCCATATACTCCATACGACAAGGAGCAGACTTCGCTTAAAACCTATTGGGATGCTACAGGACGGGCCGCACTCGACTATTTACGCTATAATGAATGTAGGCTGAAACCGTTTGTGCAACTCGATATTCGCGTGGATAAGGTGTGGGCATTTCGCAGGTGGTCGTTGGGCGTATATCTCGATCTCGAGAATGTAACTTTTAGCGAGATAACATTACCAGATGCGCTTCTGAGTACGGGTGTAATAGAAAATCCCTCCGCTCCGATAGCAGAGCAGAGGTATATTCTGAAAAGTATAAAACAGCGTAACGGAACGCTTGTGCCAACCTTTGGTATTACGGCCGAATTTTAGAATTTGTTCAGCACCTTACGAACTCGCTTTTCGTGCTTGTAGAATTTGTTGTCTATCTTAGCATTGAAGGCTCGTATATCGCTTGGCATCTCCTTTGGCATCACGATTTTAGGTTGCTTGATTTTCAATACCTTGCTTATCAACTCTTTGTTGAGGAGCTTTCTCTTGGATACGGTGATGTATGCCTTTTCGCGAAAATCGTTCGACAGCAGTCGCATTGCATTGCCGTGTACGCACTCCGGAATGTTCTCTTTTGCCTTCACATAGATAGGCACAGCAAGGCTCGATGCCGAGTGACCATTCATAGCGAGCATACGCGGATTCTTACCGTCGCAAACTATCACGAATACACCTACGGTTGTGTTGCGAGGAACGGTGTGATTGCTGCAGTAATAATTTCTATTCAAGTCGAGAACATTGCCATACTTGAGGCTGTTATACGAACGCGAGTAACCGATAAAATCTTGAGGGGTGAACTTGCCCTTATAGGCTGTCATCTCATTCATTATGAGGTCATAGCGATACTTGCTCGATCCTGTCTTCTTGGGGTCGCCCGAGTGCGAGAAGTTGGCTCTGACATCGAAACCGTCATTGCCACTATCGCTAACGTCATAGCGATGGTAACCTACGTCCCAAACCTCAAAGTATGCAACTGCTCCCGTAGCGTCTCCGACTCCAAAGTTCGAGTGCGAACGGCGACTGCGCTTTGTGGTTTTGAGCAGCTCCTCGAACTCGTCGAGTGTTGCACACTCTCGCAATCCGTTCCACATCGCTCCGCCACGCATTCGACGAAGCGTGCATGCCTTGTACTCCTCGGGTGTTGACTCTGGTAGATTCTTTGTGTCTGTACTTATAATGCCCAACCCCTTTTCGTTAATGCCTGCGTACAAACCTTTTGCATAGTTTTTTGTATTCGGCACAACGGCGGTATATGCATACGTTCCGTCATCGATATATTCGATACGGGTATTGGTGAATTTGCCGTTGTCGCGATGCTTCCAAAGCAACGGCACACCCTCGCTCGAACGCTGTGGGGTAACTACCGCCGAGGTGCAAGCCAATGCCTCGACTTGCATAGCAAGAGATGCGAAAACTATCCAAACAAATCGCTTCATAATAGTTGTTTTTGGTGTGATTTACAACAAAGGTACAACCGTTTTGTTGAAAAAACAATAAATATTGTGCTATTTGCAAAGAAAAATGAGTATATTTGCACCAAAGTGAACAACTGAAAAAGAGGTATTTATTATGATAGAGAAGATTAGGAGATTCGCACTTCATTGTATGTGTGTGATGGTTTTGGCAGTCGGTGCTGTAGGCTGCGAAGGTTTCAATATCCAGTTTGGGTCGGGCGAAAATAGCGAAAATAGCGGCAACGGCGACAATAGCGGCAACGGCGACAATAGCGGCAATAACGGCAATGGTGGCAATGACGACAATGGCGGCAACGGCGACAACAACACGGAGGTTGGTGTGTCGTTGACAAGATGTTGGCGTTTGGTTACATTCTGCGATGTGCCGGCAGAGGTTGATATTTATATCAATTTTGGAAAAGACGGTAAGTTTGCAATATATCAGCGCACCGACGAACTGACCTACACGGTGTTCAATGGAACTTACACTGTCAACGAGGAGCAGTCGCTTATCTCGGGCGTATATAGCGACGGTGTGAAGTGGGCAACCGACTACAAATACGAAGTAGACACCGAGGCTGAAGAGTTGACGATGGAGAGTGTTGCAAATCCGGACGAGGTGTCCATTTACAAGCCGGCAGATGTACCGGTAACCAAGGTTGCGAATATGCGAGTAGCCTCGGCAGAAGATGTTAAACCGTTGTAAAAGAGTAAGAAGATGAAGAAGTTATTATATATTGCCGTAGTGGCGTTGTTGGCGGCGTGTACGGCAGATTTGGAGGATCAAACAATCGCAGTAGCCGATGGCAACGGCATTGACAAAAAAATCATAAACTCTTCGCGTAACTGCATCGGCGGTTCGCTGTTAGTGCGTTTCAATGCTACGGCAGAGAGTCGTTTGGCAGAGTGCGCTACACGTAGCGGAGCAACTCGCACCGGAGTGAGCGGTGTTGATGTTGTGTTGGACGAGGTAAAAGGTTACTCTGTCGAGCCTCTCTACGTTGTTACCAAGAAGAATCGCGATAAGGTATACGCAGGTGGCTACCACCTATGGTATGAACTCCTTTTTGACAAGGAGAGCGATATTGAGACTGTGGCTGCGAAGTTGGCGAAGGTTAGCGAGGTACAGGTGGTGCAGTATGTGCATCAAATAAAGCGCGTAGGCTCACCAAAATTGTCTACAAAGGAGTCGCGTGGCGAGGTGGCTGCTACGCGTGCAACGTCGAACATTCCGTTCAACGACACCCACCGACTCTTACAGTGGGGCTTGGAGAATTTGGGTAACGTGGCAGATGGCGGCTATGTTAACAACCTGCCAAAGTCGGTTGCGGGTGCCGATGTAAATGTTGTGCCGGCGTGGAAATTGTGCACTGGCGACCCTTCGATTGTGGTTGCTGTGTTGGACGAGGGCGTGATGAATACCCACGAGGATTTGAAGAACAATATCTGGGTAAACGAGGCGGAGTTGAATGGTACCGCTGGCGTAGATGATGATGAAAACGGATATAAAGATGATATCTATGGCTTTAACTTTGTCTCAAGAACTGCTACAATTTCGTGGAGTAAGAGTGGTGATACGGGTCACGGCTCGCACGTTTCGGGAATTATCGCAGCCGAGAATAACAATGGCAAAGGAGTCTGTGGTATTGCCGGTGGAAGTGGTAAGAGTGATGGCGTAAAGCTTATGTCGGCGCAGATTTTCAGTGGAGACGATGGCGCCAGTACCTCGTGGACTGTTCGCGCTATGCAGTACGCCGCCGATAACGGAGCGCATATCTCGCAAAATAGTTGGGGCTACAACTCGGCAGAGGCTGAAGGTGAGGAATACGGTATAGCGAACGATGAAGATTATAAGTATTACCTCTCGGCTGAGGCGGGTGCTATGGACTACTTTGTCAAGAATGGCGGTACCGATGATGGTCCAATTGAGGGCGGTTTGCTTATATTTGCTGCTGGTAACGAGAGCGCAGGTCTTCCTGGCTATCCGGGTGCATACGAGCCTTGTGTCTCTGTGGCGGCAATGAATCCATCGGCGCGACCAACCTACTTTACCAACTATGGCCCAGGTACAGATATCACGGCTCCGGGTGGTGAACAGTTGTATCGTAATGGCGAGATTCTCTCGACTGTTCCTGACGCTTTCTCGGCAACCGGAAAGCAAGGTTACGGTTGGATGGAGGGTACTTCGCAGGCTTGTCCGCACGTTTCGGGCGTGGCGGCTCTGGGTTTGTCGTACGCAAAGAAGTTGGGTAAACGCTATACTGCCAAGGAGTTCCGTTCGATGTTGCTCTCGGCGACAAACGATATTACCCCATATCTGACAGGTCGAATAGTTGTCAATTTTAGTGATGGCAGTAAGGTGGATGTTACTTATCCGAACTACGAGAGTGAGATGGGTAGCGGATATATCGATGCCTACAAGTTGTTGCTGATGGTTGAGGGTACACCTACCAAGGTTGTGGCAACAGGAGTTCAGACTGCTGTGGATCTTTCGCTCTACTTCGGCGGAGGCGTTAAAGATGCAGAGTTTGTCAAAGCAGAGGCGTCGGCAGAGGATATGAGTGCTGTGGGCTTGACTATCGGCGCATATTCGAAAGGCAAGTTGAGCATCAAAACATCGAAGGTGGGCGTTGCAACTATCTCCGTTACGATGCTCGTAGGCGGTGGCTCGCTCAATGATAAGAGTCAGCCATTCCCAACCGAAGTAACTCGTAAGTTTGTAGTTATCTCGAAGGAGGGAGTCGCTTCAAACGGTGGCTGGCTCTAAAATCGTTCTGATTGCCTCTTTTTGTACGAGTGTGTCGGACGCCGAAATGCTCACATAGGCTTACTATGCTGCGCTTTCGTCGCCTAACCTCGCACAAAAATAGCCTAATCATTGGCGATTTTGAATATATGGAGAGCGTAGTGTTGTGAAAACATTACGCTCTTTTTGTTCTATTACCCCGCCCCCCCCCTGCCCCTAAAAATTTTAGAAATTTTGCATTTTGCATTTTGCATTCTGAATTTAATTTTGTAACTTTGCGCCAATAGGAATAATGAACTTGATAAAAAATGCCGAAATTGTATGGTGAAAATGCACCTGCGAGAAAGCCAGAATGGTTGAAAATCAGACTCCACAGAAGTGATACTTTTGCGGAGGTGGCTCGCATAGTGCGTGAACACTCTCTCCATACGATTTGCAGCAGCGGACGATGCCCAAACAAGGCAGAATGTTGGAGCAAACGAACTGCCACATTTATGATTTTGGGCGATGTGTGTACCCGAGGTTGTCGCTTTTGCGCAACCAAAACAGGCAAGCCGTTGCCACCAAATTCGGTAGAGCCACAACAAGTGGCGGAGAGTGTGAACCTTATGGGTCTTCGACACGTTGTAGTAACATCCGTTACACGCGATGATTTGGCTGATGGTGGTGCGGCTCATTGGGCGCAGACCGTAGAGGCCATAAGAGCGAAAAATCCTGAAGCAACAATTGAGCTCCTTATTCCAGATTTCGATGCAAAGGCTGCCTCGTTGGAGGTGGTTATGGCGTCGAAGCCCGATATCATCGGGCACAACATCGAGACCGTGGAGCGTCTTACACCTATCGTGCGCGCAAAGGCGACATACCGCACTTCGTTGGCGGCATTGCGCTATATGAGCGAGCGAGGAGTAACGACCAAAAGCGGATTGATGGTAGGACTTGGCGAGAGCGAAGAGGAGGTGGTACAAACCTTACGCGATTTGCGCGATGCAGGCGTTGAGATTGTAACCCTCGGACAGTATCTTCGACCTTCGGAGGAGCAGGTTCCTGTTGCGGAATACATAACCCCCGAAACATTCGAGCGATACCGCCAAATAGCTCTCGATATGGGCTTCTCTCACTGTGCAAGTGGTCCGCTGGTGCGCTCATCGTACCTCGCAGACGAGGCTCTCTCCTCCATCAAGGCAACACGATAGAACGGTTGCCCAAATCTCGATTTGAAATAGATTATTGTTCACAATTCTGCATTCTGCATTCTGCATTTCGCATTCTGCATTTTGCATTCTGAATTTATAGATTGTGTATGCGTGTTGAGTGCAAATGGGTAGGGCGTATGCCTTACAAGGAGTGCTGGGAGTATCAGCAGCGGCTGTTCGACGAGTTGTTGTCGCGACGCAACGATGATGACGATATGGTTGGCACCATAATATTTGTAGAGCATCCGGCAGTATACACACTCGGTAAGAGCGGTAACATAAGCAATATGCTTATCGACGAGGAGCGATTGAAGGCACTCGGAGCCGAGTTCTACCATATAGACCGTGGTGGCGACATAACTTTTCACGGCGAGGGTCAGGTGGTATGCTATCCGATTCTCGATATCGGCAAGTTGGGCATTGGACTGCGTCGCTACATTGAAATTTTGGAGCAGAGCATCATCGAAACCGTTGCCGAGTATGGCATCGAAGGACGACGATTGGAGGGTGCTACGGGCGTGTGGCTCTGCGACGAGGCGGAGTTGCCAAGTGGCGAGCAGACGCAGCGCAACTGGCGAAAGATTTGCGCTATAGGGGTCAAAGCGTCGCACTTTGTTACGATGCACGGCTTGGCGTTGAACGCCTCGACCGATTTGAAGTGGTTTACGATGATAAACCCCTGCGGCTTTGTCGATAAGGGCGTAACCTCCATCTCGAAGGAGTGTGGCAGCGAGGTGTCGTTCGACGAGGCGAGCAAGGTGTTGTGCGAGAAGTTGCTCGCAAACTTTGGGCTCGAAAGAGCGTAAAACTAAACGTAGAAAAAATTGAAAAAATATATAATAATAAATTTTAACGAGTATGCCTATTCAGAAAAGGTGGGTAGTCAAACCACAGGGCAACTCTCTGACGGTAGATCACATTGCTACCTCGTTGAGAATCCCTACGGTATTGGCGAACCTGTTGGTACAAAGAGGCATAGACACAGTAGACAAAGCGAAGAAGTTTTTCAATCCTCGTCTCGAGGACCTTCACAATCCGTTCCTGATGAAAGATATGGAGCGTGCGGTCGAGAGATTGGAGGAGGCGGTTGCCAAGAACCAGAAGATTATGGTCTATGGCGACTACGACGTAGATGGCACAACAGCCGTTGCGCTCGTATATAAATTTCTCCGCCACATCGGGCACAACAACCTGATGTTCTACATCCCCGACCGTTATACCGAGGGTTATGGTATTTCGAAGAGGGGTATCGACATTGCCGCAAAGAAGGGAGTGAAGCTTATTATCGCTCTCGATTGCGGTATTAAGGCTGTCGAGAAGGTGGACTATGCAACACAAAAAGGGGTAGATTTC
>JAZOMA010000021.1:0-23652 GCA_045653565.1 Alistipes sp. | reverse complement strand
AGAGCATATCGCTACCTTCTGGCACGCTGTAGAACGCAAAAAGTATGGTATCCCGACAATTATTACCAACCCTGGTGATGTATGGGAGAATATCTCTGATAATATGCCAGAGTCTTTTTTGGAACAACTACCGGCATCGGCCAATTGGCAGTTTGCATTCTCAATGCAGCAGAACGAAATGTTTGTTCTCGGCATGGAGGAGGAACTATATCAAGATGCGATGCGGAATAAGGATTATGCTTTGTTAAGCAAGTATTTGTATAGGGTGCAGAAAATGACAAAGGGAGATTATTTCTTTAGACATCATTTAGAAACAACGGTAGATGATGATTCAAGCATAGCGAAACAGATGGGCAAAATGAAGAGGTTGAGCAAAAAATCGTTACAAGAAAACAACCCTCACAAAGTCCATATTAGCATAACTGGTAAAATTACGGAGGTATGATAAAGCGATCGCTATATTTCGGTAACCCCGCTTATTTGAGTGTCAAGTTGGCACAATTGGAAATACGCTTACCGCAAGTTGAGAATAACGAAACTTTATCCGACTATTTCAAGGAGTCGGTTGTGAAGCGTGTGCCAATAGAGGATATCGGTGTTGTGGTGCTCGACCATAAGCAGATAACCATAACGCAAGGGGCGATGAGTGCTTTGTTGGATAATAATGTGGCAGTCATAACTTGTGATGAGCATCGTATGCCGTCGGGCTTGATGTTGCCTCTTGATGGTAATACAATCCAATCGGAGCGATTTCGCGACCAGATCGAAGCGTCATTACCATTGAAGAAGCAGTTGTGGCAGCAGACTATTCAGTCAAAGATTCTTAATCAGTCAACTGTTTTATATCGTCAGCGAGGTTTGGAGTGTGGCAATATGGAGGCTTGGGCAAAGCAGGTCAAAAGCGGAGATGCCGACAACCTAGAAGGACGAGCAGCAGCCTTCTATTGGCAAAATTTGTTCGGGCATATTAAGGGCTTTCGTCGCGATAGGGAGGGTGTTCCACCAAATAATCTGCTAAATTATGGATATGCGATATTGCGTGCTGTGGTGGCACGTTCGTTAGTGGGAAGTGGATTGTTGCCAACATTGGGAATCCATCACCACAATCGCTATAACGCATATTGTCTTGCCGACGATATTATGGAGCCATATCGTCCTTATGTCGATAAATTGGTAGCAGAGATTGTTGATAGTGGAGCTGACATAACAAATTTAACCAAAGAGATTAAAGGGCAGTTGCTCTCTATTCCGGTTTTGGATGTTGTGATAAACGGTAGGCGAAGTCCATTAATGATTGGAGTGGGAATGACAACAGCATCATTATATAAATGTTATAGTGGAGAGATTCGTAAAATAGCATATCCGTCTATGGAATGATAGAACGATTTAGCGAATATCAGATTATGTGGATTTTCATCTTCTTTGATTTGCCTACCGAGACAAAGAAGGAGCGCAAAATTTATGCTCAATTCCGCAAGAATCTTCTACGGGACGGCTTTACGATGTTCCAATTTTCGATATATCTGCGCCACTGCCCAAGTCGAGAAAATGCAGATGTTCATATCAAACGAGTTAAAAGTTGGTTGCCCAAAGAGGGATACATAGGCATTTTGACAATTACGGATAAACAATTTGGGCAGATGGAACTTTTTCGTGGATGCCAGCAAGTCAAACAAGATACTCCGACACAACAATTGGAGCTATTCTAGAAACATTGCCGATATAAATAGAAAAGGATTTGCACCATTACGATGCAAATCCTTTTATCAAACACTGTGATTTTTTGTTTTCTAATTATCCCTGTAAACTCTTGCAATCCAGCAGTTTGTGGCGATTGTAGTGTGTTTGATATGTCAAAGATACAAATTTAAAAGCAAATCACAACAATGTAGTTGTGGTTTGGTGTAGAAATAGAATAAGTCACAACACTACTTCAACCCGATGATGCACGAACATTGAGCATGATCTAGGGGCGAAGCGACAAGTCCCCCTTTGACAAGGGGGGGGTAGGGGGAATGTCAATATTTGTATCACGAAAAAGGAGTCGATTTTTTCGACTCCTTTTTCGTGATTCCGTTGGGGCTCGAACCCAAAACCTACAGCTTAGAAGGCTGTTGCTCTATCCAGTTGAGCTACGGAACCAAACCGTTATTGTGTGCGGCACTGAAATGCCAAAAACGCTACAGCGGGCGGATGAGCCGATTTCGAGATTTGAACTCGAGACCCCTTCATTACGAGTGAAGTGCTCTACCGCTGAGCTAAATCGGCAATCACCTTATGCGGCATTTCGCAATTCGCGCCACAAATATCGTAAAATTTTCTCTATTTCGGCAACTTTAAGTCATTTTTTTATATCTTCGCATCCTATAATCACTGCAACAGGCTCAAAACTATGGCTAAAATAACTCTTAAACCTACCGAAAATCAGAATTTCATACTCCTCGGTGGAGAGTTCCAAAAACTGCTCGACAATGCTCATAAGCAGGAGTCGGAGGGTAATTTCGACGAGGCGTGCAACATACGCTACAAAGCATTTCAGCAGATTGCCGAGGTGCTACCCGAGGACGAGATTGCAGAGTTGGACTTCTCGCATCCAAACACTCGTGCTGCGATAGAGATTATCTACGGCTCGGCGGTGGACAACTTCTTGTTGGGTGATGTGGAGCTTGCGGCGGCGCAGTTGGAGTTGTTGCTCGATTGCGATGGCGAGGATCACGTCGAGGCAACACCACAGTTGGCGTTGTGTTATATCGCACTACAGGAGTGGGATTGTCTGGACGATATATTGATGGATCTGGGCGAAAAAAGTCCATTCAAACCGTTGGTCGAGGCTTTGGCGGAGTTTATTCGTGAGGGCGATATTTCGAGCAAAACACTGGCGTCTTTGCGTCGTCATCGTCATCTTTGCGATGAGTTGCGAGCAGCAGAACACTCTGCCAACGAGGCGTACCTGAAGGATATATCCTCGGAACGCCCAACACAACAAGCGCTCGCCCGCGAGATATATCTGCGCTGCGAGCCGCTGATTCTGCAATACGAAGGCTTTCTGTCTAAAATTTAGCCTCGCCACCTCTTGAATGGATGGCGTGAGAGGAACGAGTTGTAGAAGCATCGCACGCCCGTAACCTCGTCGCCACACCACGAAGGGAGCAGAACGCTCTCCTCGACGGAGGTGAGTTCCACCTCGGCAACGATAAGACCCTCGTTGTCACCCCTAAACTCATCCACCTCGAAGGTGTGTCCCTCATATTCGACGATGTGTCGCACCTTGTCGACCACGCCATTGCAGCGTCCGAGCAGTCGTTCCGCCACGCCGAGCGGAATCTCGCGTTCCCACTCGAAGCGACTCAGACCGCCATCGCGACTCTTGCTTTTGAAGGTCAATATCCCCTTGTCGTCGCATATGCGCACACGTGCGGTGACTCGGCGACTGCATAGGTAGCCCTGAGCAATACGCATCGAACGTACCACCGCCTCGCGCCACGACTCGTCGGCAACGAGATATTTGCGCTCAATCTCCTGCATATTATCGCGATGCTACGCTCTTCGAGTCGTCGGCAATAACACCCTTTGAGTCCAATGCCCACATACCTTTCACTCGCAGCACCTGCTCGATAATATCGCGCACAGCACCTGCGCCGCCCTTGTACTCCGAAACATAAATTGCTGCCTGCAACACCTCGCTACACGCATCTGCCGGAGCCACCGGAATGCCCACATAGCGCAACACCTCCAAATCGGGAATATCGTCGCCCATATAGATTATGTTTTCGCGCTTTGCACCGGTCTTTGCGATGAAGTCGTCAATCGCCGCAATCTTATCCATACAGCCGAGGTATTTGTGCTCGATGTGAAGGCGATTCATACGACTCTCCAGGTTTTTGCCAAAGCCCCCCGAGATTACGCCAATCTGAAAGCCGTGCGATGCGGCATATGCCAAAGCGTAGCCATCCTTGGCGTAGTACTTGCGCAGAAAGTCACCATCTGACAGCGGCACAATTCCGCCATCGGTCATCACTCCGTCTACGTCGAATACTATAGCCTCGACGTCGGCTAAAAGTTCTTTGAAGTTTTTGTTCGTTGCCATATATCTTCACTTATCTTATCGTAAATATCCTTTGTTGTGGGATGCTCTGCCAACATTTTGCGATGGCGTTCGAGCGTTTGTGTGTCGCCTCGTCGGGCAGGACCTGTCTGCGAGAGTGCGGGGTTTTGCGAGGCGAGTACCTTGGCTGTGGTCTCCTCGATTACGGGCGCAACAATGTCGAATGGTAGCCCCTCCTCTGCGAGAATCTCGGCGGCGTTGGCGTACATAGCATTTGCAAAATTGCACGCAAAAACGCCCGAGAGGTGTATCACGGCTCGACGTGCCGAGTCGGCAGCCAAAACCTTTGAGGTGAGTGCGTGAGCGGCAGTCTCGACCACCTCCAAAGCGTGCGATGTTGCACCCTCTACAAATATGTATCCCTGACTGAAATCGACCTTTCGACCAATCGAAAACGTCTGGAAAGGGTAGAATACTGCACGATGAGCGTGAGGCTTCAACGCCTCAATCGGACAACATCCTGCGGTGTGCGCCACTACGGCATTTTCGGGGGTGTGCAACGCTCTTGCACACTCCTCTACGGCGTTGTCGCTGACCGAAATAAGATACAAATCGGCATCGGCGAGCGTGGAGTTGCTCCACTCTGTTTTTGCCAACTCGGCCACCTTACGCCCGCGCTCTTCGTTGCGAGCAAACACCTGTACCAACTCCAAACCATCGGCTTCGGCGATAGCCTGCGCCAACGACTCAGCTACATTTCCACTACCTACGACTACTATTTTCATAAATTCAAAATTCAGAATTCAAAATTCAGAATTCAAAATGCAAAATTAAATAAACTTTATTGCAATAAAACATTCGCCTATGCGTGTGAAACACCACTTTTCATAGCCGCCTTCGCTGCAACGAAAGCGTTTGCATATCTCGGCATTTGCCATCGGGAAGTCGCGGCGATAAATCTCTGCCTTACGACCTCGCATCAACCTCTTAAACGCGCCGTCTATCTCATATATTGCCTCCACCTCGAATGTCCTTCCCAAAACGCCCTCGGGCTTATTCGCAGATAGTGCAACACCGTTGTTCGACCATACGTCGCACTTCCCCTCGAACGCTACTGCCACCATTCGTGCGTGTTGTAATGCCACATCGGGCAGAGTGATGTAGCGATATTGCGTGAGGTCGCTCGGTTGTGCGCTCCACCTCGCAGAGTTGCGCTGTTCGACACTATACGACACTTCGCCCAAGCCTATGGCTACTGCCGAAAGTTGCTGTGGAGCGTTGCTTATGTAGATATTTACCTCCTTTGCCTCGCCTCCGAGCGATACGCACTCCACCGAGCAGTCGCCAAATAGTCGGAACGCCTCGTCTATGTCGAATAGTGGAGAGCATTTAATGCAAACCTTATCGGCAATGCGCTTTAGCACCGGCATAAGTGCTACAACATCGGGCGAACACTCCTCCAGTCGCACCAGTTTTTCGCCCTTCGCACCTCGGCGGTCGGGGTCCGAAAAGCACCAATTGAAATGCTCCGTGCAGTTGGCAAGATACTCCTCTGCCGAGGAGCAAACAACCTCGATATTCTCGGCTCCAAGCCTTCTGAAATTTTCGCGTGCAACCTCGGCAACCATCTCGTTGCGCTCGAGCGTTACGACCCTCTCGAAACGGTGCGAGAGAGCAAGTGCATCCACGCCCAATCCACAGGTTAAATCCAGCACACTCGTACCCGAGAGTTGCTTGCGCTCGGCGCACTCCTCGCTCGACGACTGTTCGTAGGCGAGTGTCGGTATAATTGCCTGTGCTTCAAAGTAGGAGGGCAATTTGGTGCGCGCCTTTTGCAGATTCTTTACCTGTGTAGCAACCACCGAAGCGTGAGGCACACGCCTATCCAGAGCGATATCTGTCGGCTTGCGATGCAGATTCTCTCGGATGGCGGTCGAAACCTCCTCACTACACAATATTGCGAACTCCTCTTTACTTAACATAGCGCAAAGATACTATTTTTACTCTATTCTTGCTCCTTTTTTCTGTTTAGGTATTGAAAAAAGAGCAATAGTTACCAAACCATAGAGAGCGTAAATGCCCCACATAGCCCACTCGGACATCGTCACCTCGAAGTGTCCGTAGGGTAGTGATGCTGCCCATCGAACGATTGCGTTTTGCCACTCGGCAGCCACCTCTGCAACTGCGCTCATAAATGGTAGTGCGAGAGCCAAAACTCCCGAAAGCACAATGATGTTTGCGAGGACGATAACTATCGGGTTTATCAGAATGCCCACCACAGCCACCACCGAGAAGGTTGTGGCGACAATCGGAATTGTCGCTATGGTTGATGCCACACCCACCAGCAACACTCCAATAAGCGAGTTTAGAGCCTTCGAGCGCGTGGTGCATATGCGATAGAGAGGCATTGCCCACAAGATGATGCCGGCAACGGCAACGAACGATAGCTGAAACGAAATATCAAAGAGCAGGCGAGTATCCATCATCAACATAATAAACGCTGTGCTGGCCAATATGTTTATGCTGACATACTCTCGCACCGACGAGAGCGAAAATTGCAACAACGAGAACATTATGGCGGCGCGTACGGCACTCGGCGAGAGCCCACACATCCAGACGTATATCCATATAAGCACGATTGCCAGTATCGACCGCACAAGGTTGCCGTAGCGCAACAGCACCAACGGCAGTAGCAGAAGGTTTATCAACATAAAGGCTATGCCGATGTGCAGACCCGACACAGCAAGCAGATGCGATGCGCCACTTGCCGAGTAGTCGTTGCGAAGGGGAGTGCCGATCTCACCCCTCTCGCCTGTGGTCATAGCCAACACTACGGCACGAGCGTCGCCCTCATCCATCGTGCTGCGTAGTCGATTGACCGCCCAGTCGTGCAAGGTTGGTTTTTCGGTGGGGATAAATTCGTAGGTGCTGGTGTGCTTTACCGATACAGAACCTACGAAACCTCGGGTGTGCATAAGTTTTGCATACCCCTCTCGCTCGGCTCTGAATGGGCGAATTGGGGTGGTTAGGTGGAGTCTGTCGCCGGCACTCAACTTTACGAGCGAGTCGCCCCATACAACCACTCTACATCCGTCGAATATCGGCTCCTCGCACTCGGATATTTCCGCCTCGGCAGAGGTGTAACTACCGCGGCAGACAGATGTAGTTTCGATGTTAAGCACCATATTCACCGCTTTGTTGTAGGGTAGTTCCTCGCGATATGGTATTGAGTGTAGGGTAGCACCCACCGAGAAGATCATTACGCCGATGGCGGCAATGCGCCACCACCCATCCAAAACTATGGCACCCACTACCGATATGGCGCAGGCTGTCAACAATATCCACAATGGCACCACATAGGCGTTAATAGAAAAGATACCCAGGGCAAATGGTATGATTACCATCGCCATAGGTATCTTTGCAATACGATTTGTCAGACTCTCCGAAGTGCGCCACATAACTATACAAAGATAGTTATTTTTGCGGAAAATCTGCAATAAAAAGTTCCCAACCACGCCAAATATCCTTCATATCCGGCTGTACGCCATTCTCGACCTCCGACATTGCTGCAACTACGGCGGTCATTGTTGCTGCATCGGTGGATACTATCTTTTCGTCGGCAGAGAGGTGGGTGGCGTAGGCTACGCGTCGCAGATAGCCTTCGGTGTGGTTCTCGATGGGTGGGGCATAGCGGTTGATTATCTTGCGGAGGGTGTTGCAGCGGTGCTTTATGGCGTAGGTGTGCAGCAACACAAACATAGCACGATAACCCCACTCTATGCTTTCGAATTGGCGAAACGCCTTATCGCTACTCTGCGCCTTCTCGCCTTTGTAGCGCACCCTCCCGAGTCGAATGTTTCCGGGGTTGCAGTTGCGAAGCCCTCTACTTGTCTTTGTCATATTCGCCAATCTCCTTCTCTACTTTTCGTTTGACATAGTTGCGCAGCCACTCGAAGAGTTTTGCGTCGCTCAACACCGAGGCATTCTCCAGAAAAGACCACATCTCCACGCCACAAATGGCTCCTGCAAGGATGCGAGTGAGGTTGAGCGTGACGAAATCCAATACGCAACTCTCGATAAGCCACCCCATCGATATGGTCAGCAGCACAAACCCCGCTTTGCGTATGGTGCGCCACGCCTCGTGCGAGGAGAAGTACCACTTCTCGCCCCTGCGTTTTGCTTCGCAACGCGAGGCACAGACTCCCGTCACAAAGTCAATGATGATGAACGATAGAGCGCAAAGCACCACAGGTCGAATCGGGGCAAAGAGTGCCGCAACCCCAAGCACCAAGGCGTTAGCACATCTGTATATAGCCTCCATCGATAGAGCATTTTTGCAACACATCGTCGTTGGGGTTGTATTCGGGGTACTCTGATGCGTTGGTGTGTAGATGTTTGGATAGTCGCTTTAGCAGGGCTTGACGACGCAGTCGCAACGACTTCTGAAGGGTCTGCATAGCTGTTTTGGTTGAGGAGTCGGCACGCAACGACGAGGCTATGTGTAACCCCAACTGCCCGGTGCGAACATTTAGCGAGGGCTGAATCATCGTTCGCACTGCCATAGCGAGTGCAGGTGCGACAAAATCGTTGAGCAGAGTTGGATAAGAGCCTTCAAGCAACGCTTTGTATAACTCTGCTCCCACCACCGTGCGAATGTAGCGATCCTCTGCCAAAGCGATGTCTGAATCGAGGATAACCTCTGGCGAAAGATACTCGCCATCTGCAAAAGCCAATGAGATAACTTGTTCATTTGTAATAAGGTTTTTCATAGTTTAGTCAATAGATTTGATGTTGTATTTGCTGATTTCGGAGAGGAACAACTGCTGACGTTCGTCGTTCTCGTCGTACTCCAAACCATCTGCCTTACGAGCCTCCCAAACCTTCATATAGATGGGCTTTGAGCGCGTCGGTGGGCGGTTGATAATCTCGAGCGAGGAGCAGTCAATCTGCAAAATCGAGGATATGGCGTGGATGATTGGCTCGAGCAATTCGCTCTGCTCGCCAAGAATCACGGTGTTGAGCGCAACCTCGTATTCGTGCAGAATGCGCTCGGCGCTGAAGCCTGTCGAGTAGTCTAAACCACTCAACGAACGGAACCACGAGTGAGCCACCACAATGTCGCTCGTTGCCTGATCGTGCAGTGCCTTCCAGTCGCCATCGTTATGCGATTCGATGGGGATGAATCGCGAGTTGTCGTCGGAACTCTCGTCTCGAATCACGAACATCACCTGACCCGGCTTGCCGGCAAATCGCTGCTCCGCCATACGCGCCAATCGTTGCGCCTCCTCCTCGCTGTCGACCGCGTTGTCAATCATCATTACTCCCGAAAGTTGAAACGAGTTGTCCAATCGAGCAATGTTCCAACGGTCTGTCTTGTAGGCTATTGCCGATACGTTCATACCGGCAATATATTGCGGTACACCATAGTGGCAGAACATCGGCTCGTAGTCCTTGTAGTGAATCATAGCGCGGAGTGAGCCATCGCTCTGCTTTGCGAAGTTGGGGTATAGTGGTAGAGTCTTCGCTTCGCTCGGACGGAAGTGCGCCCAATCGTGATGGAGGAGTATGTGTTGCGAATCTTTGGCTACACGACAACGAGTGGCATCCTGATGATAGAGTGCGAGAAAGGTGTGGTGTTCGTCGGTGACAACCTCTAAGAAGGCGTTGCCAAAGAGCGATTTATCGAACGCCAATTTGTTTAGCACCTGTCGCAACGACTCGCCATCGCCGTTTGCTCGCTTGACGAAATGGTCCAAAAGCGGCACCGAACAGTCGTAATTAAAGCCTTTGCCCGAGATGTAGTCGGCCTTGTCGTTTATGATGCGACGATGTGCCGTCGAGCGTCGCGAGAGTATTGCCAGAGCCTCGGGCAGATTGTTGTCCGACCCCCAACGCCAAAACTCCTTGCTCTCGATCTGCGTGGCGGAGAGGGCGTAGAGCAAATCGGCACTATTTTGTGTTGAGGTGCAAACCCTCATTTTTGTCTTTGCGTTTTCCATATCGTAAAAGTTTTGTGGTTATAAAATCTGTGACGAAAAGTCGGTGTCGTGCGATACGAGTAGCAACGTCACCGTAGGTCTGTCGTGTGGTGTGATGCCTGACGATGAGGTTAGCGAGGCGAGGAGGAGGGGCTGCTCGTTGCTGAATTTTGCGGAGTAACCCACCAGCAACTCTCGCCCATCGCACAACCTTGCCACTGCAACCAACCCCTCGAATGTTGCCTGTTCGACGAAGTTGTTGTCGAGCCACGCTGTAGCGTTGTTCCGCTCGGCTACGAGGTGCAACTTGTGCGTTACAGTTCTCGCTCCGTGCTCCAGCAGTGTCGACTCTTCGTACAGAGAGGCATCCTCCAGCAGCGCAACTTCGATGGGCGCAGCCGAAATTTCCACCTCGCAACCCTCACTCGAAAAGAGTGCCGCAGCCACCGCGTCGGTAGGGTAGAGAGCCACGCTCTCTACCCCTCCAATCGACTTAAAGTGAGAGGATTTCATCGTTAGAATCCTACGCCATTATCCCAGATGTACGCGGCGAGTCCCTCGATGTCGGCGATGGCTGTGCCAGCGAGGAATACTACGCGCTGGCGGTTCTCCATCTCGTCGGGGTTGTACCACATATGAATCTCCTTCTCCGGCGAGTCGGCAGTGTTCAACGCCAAAATCAAGTTGCGGCGATCGGTGAGGATGCAGAACGACTTGGCGAGGTTCAAACCATACTGTCGTCCCGGAATCTCCATAATAGGAATGCCGTGATACGAGAGCGTAGGGCGACCATCTGCGCCTATTGCGATGTTGTTTGAACCCTCCTGCTCGAGAGCAAAGAGGTAGGCGTCGTAGATGTCGGAACTAACGAAGTAGACCAAGTTGCCGTCGGCAGCCATAGCGCGTACACGGTCGCTTGCCTGCTCCCACAACTCGAAGAATATGTCAGCAGGCGTGTGGTCGGTGGTGGTGTCGTAGACGGTGACATATCCGTTGTCCTGCGCCTCCATTATGCGCGAGAGGAAGCCCGAGAATCCGGTCAAATCGGAGATGGAGCCATCTTTGTCGCCAAACCACATCGTTGCGTAGATGCTCTCGGCAATCGAGCGACGGAACAGCTCGGTCTCGGCAGCCTCGAGGTCGGTGCCGGTTAAGTCGCCGAGGTTTACCTCTGCCGAGTTGGTTAGCATCTCGTAGATTGTTGCAAAGTAGTCCTCTGCCGAGTAGGCGTTCTCAGCCTTCAACTTGTTCATTGGTACCTCAATTTCGTCCATCTGCTTGCTCTTGTCGCCCTGCCAGCCCGACGAGAACTCCTTGAGGATGTTGTGGGTGTGGTAGAACGAAGGTACTTTGGTCGGAAGTGGCATGTTGTAGATAACGCGGATGCCCAACTCCTCGGCAGATTTGCCGCAAAACGATGGACGGAAGAAGAGGTTCTCAACCTCATTCACATTGTAAGTCTTTGAATTTTCGATAATCATAATTTTTTTGTTTTTTAGGTGTTAGTAAAAGTTGTTTACAACCCTCTGTACTTTAGGTTGTAGAGGTCTTCGGCGTACGCCAAAGCGTTGTGTGATGGCGAAGTACCCTCAAGCGAGGGATCTTCACGCAGGGTGGTGTCGCTCTTTTTTACGGAGTTCTGTCCCTCCTCGAGAGCGATGTGCGAGGTGCTGCTTTGTATGCTCGCCTCGGGCAGATGCAGGATGTTGATGTCGGAGGTGGGGTGTCCCTCGTCTTGCGATTTGTTAGAGGGCAACAACCACTCCCTGACCTTAGCAAATAGCCCCTGAGGCTTTGCTTGCTCCTCGATGCCGATGACTCTATCGGCAAGTCCCGCTTCGACAACCTCCTCGGGCGAGAGCCAGCGTCCACGACCACTGTTTTGTCCCATCAGCGCGAGAAAAGCATCCTTCTCGCGTTTGGATCGATGTGCATAGAGCGAGGCAATTCTGTCGTCGGTCTTTTCGAGTAGTTCAACCCGCTCGACCAAGTCGGAGGCGTTGCCTTCGATGACGCTGCTCGAGAGGTGTACCAAGTAGAGTGCCGAGGAGGCAATCTCGCGACACCCCTCACTCGCTGCCTGTGCAATGATTGTGGCAGCCGAGGCGGTGTAGCCGTAGCAGCGTGTGGTGATCTTGGCATCGAGAGCCACAAGAGCCTCGTAGATAAGCATCGCATCGTTCACATCTCCGCCGGTCGAGCGGATGTTCACGACAATCTCCTTTGCCTCGATCTCCTTTATTCTCTCAACCTCCTGGCTGAATCGTTCGTAGGTGGCTACGCTGTGTGTCGAGTCGGCAAACTGCTCGCTCTCGGGAATGCCTATTGTACCCTCGATGTCGATGGTGCAGAGCGACGCTTCGTTCGAAATTTTAATCTGTCTTTCCATTCTTTTTCGTCTTAATGTTTTTGTGATAGACGGCGGCTCGAACCTTCTCGTAGGAGCAGCCCAACTCTCTGGATAGTTGCTCTATAGCCTTGGTCTTACCCTCGCCGGCACGCACTCGGTGTGCAACTTCGGAGGTGATGTAGAGTCGCTCCAAAGCCCGCTTGTCGAGCAACTCCTCGCTCCACATCTGCTCTACGGCATCTACCAGGCTATTCTTGCCCAACTTTCGTATCAGAGAGATCAGTAGTTTTCGTTTGTTATTCATCCTTTTTCTCTGTTTGAATCTCTTGTTCGAAGGTGCAACGCACGATGTTGGTGTTGGTGTCCCATCCCTCAACCTTCGCCAGACGAAATGGCAGACTCTCTCCGTTTATGTTGAGGCGAAACTTTGTTCGCAGTGATGGCTTCGTACCATCCGACGTCAGAAGAGTTGCGATTTCGGTGGTCGAAAGTTGTAGGTCGAGTGTTACTCGACGACCATCGTGCTGTCGCTGTAACATAGACAGGTGGTGGCGGTGTAGTCCCTCGATGCCGTTGCGGTTTTCGAAACATAGGTTGATATCCTGCTCATCCACAAATGCTGCATAGGGGTATTTGTCGCTCAACCATTGCGAAGGCCACATCTCGCCCTCGGGCAACTTACGCATACCTTTGTAGCAGACTATGCGAGGCGTGAACGACACCTCGAAGTCGTTGTATCCACCGCCCGAGTCGCCCACTTGAAGAATCGAAGCAGATGGTGCAGAGCCGAGTACGTTCGAGATGTTGAGCGTCGTCGTGAAGAGTTTGTTGCCGACAACCCTTGTCGAAGCCTTCGTGCTGTAGAGAGGGTTGCGAAAACTCCACTTGCCCAGCGTGGTTTCGTTCTCGTGGTTGAAGCGTGCGGATGCGTGATCGGCATTTATGTAGGCGAGGGTGGTGTTTTGTGGCATACCCACTCCACAGTCCGAAATCACTACCTTGCCAAATCGCTCTATGCGGTGGCTCCAATCGACCTCCTCCCCTTCGTAGAGCCGCTCCAGTGGGTCTATAAAGACCTCCTTGCTTGCGCGATCGGTGTAGAATGCGAGGTTGAACATCTCGCCCAGAGCGTTCAGCAGGTCGGCTTGACGAATGTGGTTTGGGGCAACATCCTTGAACTTTAGATCGCTATTGTAGCCGGGCATCGTTGTGAAGTAGGGGCGCAGCGAGGTGGCGGTGCTAACCACCAGCTTCATACCTGGGTCGGCTCCTCCCCACCAGAACTTATCCAGCACGAGTTTGTCGCCCGCTGCAACATCCTGTGGTGCGAGTCTGAAATCCAACTCCACATCAATCATTCCCGACTCTCCGACATCGCCTCCGTACAGAGCCCAATCGTCGTTGTAGCGGTTCCAATAGACGCCGTCGTAGCAGTACTCCAACTCCAATCGGGTAATCGCCTTGTTGGGTGTTGTGACCAATGCCGAGCGGGTGTTCCACTCGCCGAGTACTCTATCGCTGTTGTCGGCGAGAATAGCAACGAGTCGGTACTTCTGTCCATCTTTGTGGTCGAACACCACTGCGCGATACTCCATATTGCCTGTCGGGCTGTTGCGATGGTCGTGGCACAGGTTGGCGAGTTCAATCTCGACGAGTGCGCCATTCAACCCCTCGAACTTGTCGAATCCGCAGAACCTATTTCGCGAGATGATGCGGTACTCGGTAGAGTATTTTAGGTGGAGCAGAAAACCCACTCGCACGGAGGTCGATGGGGCGAAGCAGATGTTTCCGGCATCGTTTTTCGAGAAGGAGTTGTTCGTGCAGAAGGTGTCGTTCATCGGCAACCCATTCTCGTCTACGGCGTGAGGGTTTGCCGTATCCACTATAGGTCCTACGCTGTGGGCGGCAAAGGCGGTGGATGCCCACACTCGTCCAAACTCCGAGGCTACGGCAACGCCCTCTGCCGAGCGGCGAGCCAAGAAATCGCACTTTGCTCGAGCGGCGTCGTTGTCGCTACGCGAGTAGTCGCCACTCATATAGAGCGATTGCCCAAACTCACTCTCCAGAAGGTTGCTACGCAGCGTGTACCCCGACTTCTCGAACATCTTTCGCACCATCTCGGCAACAGAGATAAACGGATGGTAGTCGTCGGTCAGCAACACTCGCTCCACCGGCAGAGCCGTCGGCGAGTAGTGGAGCATATAGTTTCCTCGGTATACGGGCAGGAAGCGCACCGCATTATCCCACTCCCACGACGAGAATATGGTCGATAGGTTCAACTTCGCCTCGAAGGGTATCTCCAAATCGGACAAATTGCCGTGTACCACATCCTCAATCCACTCGGCGCCACCCTCGTTTATGCGAATGGTGTACCCCTTTGCGCTTTGTTGGCTCTCGGTTGTGGCAACCAAGTAGACTGTGCCTTGAAATATCGCCACATCCTCTTTTATCAGGCACGCCGTGTGATGCTCCATATTGAAGCGTTTGGTGGCGGTCAAATCGCTCTCTGCACCAAAGAGGGCGTTGTTTGCGGGTGTGGCTGGCAACACAATCTCTATCTCGCGCCCCTCTCTTGCCCCTTCGACCTTTGTCAGATTTTCAACGTCGAAATTTATGGGAATTGTTGGAATCTGCTCCGTGTCGCATCGTTGGCGGTCAATCCACAACTCTACCATATGGATGCCTCCTTCTGCCACAGTGACACCTCCAGCGAGATATAGTTCGGCTCGCCAAACAGATTGTATTCAACCTGCGAGGTTGGCACCTCTACTGTTTGCCACTCGCCCTCCTGCTCAATCCACACCATCGGCGAGGTGGCAATCTGCGACAACGCCTCCATCTTGGCGCGAGGCTCGAATCGTGAGCATAGCGAGAGCGTCTGCTTTGCCCTGCTCCGCACCGAGTGGATACCCTCCTCGCCCATAAAACTCTGCTTCTCGAGCGTGGTGTTGGTTTTGCTAACCATCGGGAAGGTGTATCGTTCGATGGCACCACTCTCGGCTATCCACGCCAAACGAACGGCCCTCTTTAGTGGTGTCGCAACTCTGTAGCGGAGGGTGCATAACTCGCTACCGTCGCAGAGGAGCGTGACTTCGAAGTTGCGGTCTTCGAGTGCGAGGTCTGCTGCCGAGATTACAACCGACGCAACCTCTCCCTCCGGCGTATACTCGTAGTAGTGGGTTTCGCCGCCCTCTGTTGCCACCTCGGCGTAGATTGTGCTACCTGTTGGCACCACTACCATTACTTCGTCGTTCTCGCCTTGGGCAATTTCTCGCAAGAGCGGAGTGTCGGTGATTACGGCAGGCAATGCTCCTACTTCGCAACGATTCACCGAGACTCTTATCTCCTCCGATTCGACCTCTCCGATGCGAATCTTGTAGGCGGCTGTCGGCACCTCTCGGAAGCCGATCTGTTGCATTGTCGAGGGCGAGTAACCACCTACCGAACGGATGTAGGGGGCGATGTTGATTGTTGCCGTGAGGGTGTCGCGGAGCAGTTTTGTTGCTACCACTTCGTCTGTCGAGGCGTCTACAATCTCAACATTGATATCCTGCGGCGTGTCGCTCTCGGTGTCGATGCCGAAGCGAATACCATCGATTGCAGGTGTGTAGTTGTTGGAAAGTTTGTCAATTCTCATAGTTCAAAAAAAGTTTGGGTTAGAAGATTGTTGTTACCTCGGCAGTCGACTCTATGGCTATGGCTCCGTGAGTATCTATCGCCTCGGCGTAGGGTGCGATATGGAGGTTGTCCACCACTGCCACGCGCTCCTCCTTCGAGAGTGCTACGAATATCTCGATAAGTTGCTGTTCCATCTGTGCGAGCAGTTCGTTTCGCTCGGCTGCGGGGAGTTTTGCCCCTTGCTGCGCAAGTCGCAGCGTCACTTTGTGGGTTATGCGACCGTGTTGTCGTCCCTCCATCTTCTGAAATTCGGGTTGCGACATAAAGGCAGCAGGGTAGCGACACAGGGTGGTCGGGTAGTAGGCGTCATCGTTCAACTGAAAGTGGTAGCCATACTGCGACACCAACCCCTCTATCGCACTGCACAATGAAGTACGATTCATAGGTTCTAAAAATGTTGTTAAGTGTGTTAATAATCTGTTAGTGATTGTCGAAAACCGAAAAGAATGTTCCGATAATCAGCCACTTGGGATGTTGAAATAGTTTTTAACAATCGAGAACCGATGTTGAAAACCTTTTTGTCATTGACGTCGTTTGACGGTGCAAATATATAACTCGAAAATGGCCGTTGTCAAGACCTTCGTCGCAAAAAGTTGCACAATTTTACCCATCGTCGACCCCAAATCTCTCATAGTGAAACATTTGTGCGTCGTAAAAAATTTTCACTTTTTCCAAAAAAAATAGAAAGAAAGGGAACACTCTGTATAAAATTTGCTTATCTTTGCACTGATAATGGCTTAAGAGAGTCAGAAATTAAATCTCGCAAGGCAATGGATGATGGCAGTAAACGCAAAAATAATTGCAGTGTCGTATTTGAATACGATACCGTTCATCTATGGACTTCGACACCACTCTAACCTCGGTGCCGAACTGCTGCTTGCACCCCCTGCTACGTGTTATCAGAAATTCCGCGACGGCGAAGCCGACATCGCGCTTATACCTGCGGCTATGGTGCCGTCACTCCCTGATGCTGAGATTGTTACCGACTATTGCATCGGCGCAATAGAGAGTGTTCGCACGGTGGTTGTAGTGAGCAATTCGCCTATCGAGAAGGTGCGACGCATCTACCTCGACTCGCATTCCAAAACCTCGGTACAACTCTGCGGTTATCTCGCCAAAAACCTCTGGCATATCCAGCCCGAGTGGGTCGATTTGAGCGACTACACCATCCTCGAGCGCGCGCAAGAGGGCGATGCCTTCCTGCTCATTGGCGACAAGGTTTTCGACAACGAGGGCCGCTTTGCCCACACCTATGACCTGGCTGCCGAGTGGCACAAGGCTACCAAGATGCCGTTTACGTTTGCCGTGTGGGTTGCGCGCAAGGGTTTGCCATACGAGATTCACGACGAGTTGCAGGCGGCGTTCACTTTTGGCGTGGAGCATATCTACGAGGCTATTCTCGAGAGCGACTATGCCGACCGCGAGTACGCCTACGAATATCTGACACAGAATATCGACTTTTTGTTCGACATACAGAAACATAACGCCCTTAAAAAGTTCTGGGACTACGGCTTAAAGATTGAGCCGAAGGTCAATCCGGGCTGAAGGTAATCTACGGTGTTCGGGCTCTTGATAAAACTTCTACCGAACACACCGCACAGCAAAATCGAAGTTAAACCTCTGAAGCCGCCGAGGCTTCTTAAAATGGAAAAGAGATGATTACTATCTACTTAAAGCAATACAACAAGATTATCCGCAACGCCGACACCGAACTCTTCGACGATCTCGGTTTCGACGATATCCTTTGGATTGATATGGTGCAGCCTACCATCAAGGAGCAGAAGGCTGTCGAGAACTTTATGGAGATAAGCCTCCAAACCAAGCAGCAGGTCGAGGAGATCGAGTCGACCTCGAAGTACTCCGAGTCGGAGAATGCCATCATATCTAACTCCAACTTCTTTGTCCCTACGGGCGACAGTTTCGAGGTCGAGCCGGTGTCGTTCATCCTCTCGAACGAGGGTGTTCTGGTCTCGGTGCGCCAGCGCGATATGCGCACGTTCCGCGAGGCAGAGAAGCGTTTGCAGATGAACTACCGCAGCTTCTCGACGGGCTATCACATCCTCATTTCGCTGTTGGAGGTGCGTATCGACTTCGATGCCGACCTCGTCGAGATGGTGGGACGTCAGGTGTCGTCGCTCTCGAAGGATATCAGCAAGGAGGAGTCTATCGACAAGGCTGTCATCCACCGCATCAATACATTGCAGGAGCGCACTATGATTCTGCGCGAGAACATCTTCGACCGTCAGCGTATTCTGTCGGGCATTTTGCGTAGCGAGCGTTTCCCTAACGATATCTATCCGCGCCTGCAGTTGATGATTAAGGACGTCAACTCGTTGATTTCGCATACCGACTTCTCGTTCCAGCGACTCGACTATATTCAGGACTCGGCACTGGGTCTTATCAATATCGAGCAGAACGAGGTTGTAAAGATATTCTCGGTGGCAGCCGTGGTATTCCTTCCGGCTACGTTGGTTGCAAGTATCTATGGAATGAACTTCCGCTATATGCCCGAGTTGGAGTGGGTCTACACCCTTCCGAATGGCTGGAACATACCTTTGGGCTACATATTCGCCATCGGATTGATGATTCTCGCCTCGGGACTCACGATGGGTTACTTCAGGTATAAGAAATGGCTCTAACAAAAAACGCTTCCCGAGGAAGCGTTTTTTGTTAGTGAGTAGAGAGTAGAGAGTAGAGAGTAGAGAGTAGAGAGTAGAGAGTAGTGAGTAGTTTCCCCGTAATCCCCAGTAAAACGGAAAGCGGAAAACTAATTTTGCATTTTGCATTTTGCTTTTTGCATTTCCCCCGTAATCCCCAGTCTTTTTTAGCGCAGCAGATATAGCGGCGCAGTCCGAGGAGTGCTTTATGGCGCGCGCCATCGAGGAGTGAAAGTCCGACGCCATAGAACACCGTAGGTGTGACGCCATAGAGGGCATTTATGCCCGACGATATAAACTACTCGCGCAAAAACAAGCCATTGGCGTCTGCCAATGGCTTGTTTTTAGTTTTAATCCTGCTTTGCTGGATTAAGCCCCCTTTACAGAAAGGGGGTTTGGGGGATAGGTAACACACGTTGTTGATTTACAAAAGAAAAGCGGGGCAAAACCCCGCTTTGCTTTTAGTAAATCAAATCGTCCTCCTCCGAGCCGAAGCCTGGGAGTGAAGTTCCGGTACTTACGATGTAACCCTTCTCGGCTACAACCTCATAGATATTAACCTCTGGAGCAGAATAGCTCAAAATATTCTTTTTCATAACGCTTTCGAAATTTTAAAAGTTAAACTATTCTGTTTCTTAGTGAGTATGAGTTGCCTCAGCTGGCTTCTCAGTCAAGAGAGTGATACCATCTGTTGTGATATCGTCTGCTGTGATAGCCGACGAGTAGAGGTAATCCTTCAAGTTATCAGCAGTGATAGGAGTGAGTGTATTGGTTACAATCTCTACTTCTTCACCTGTGGTAGCATCCGGTTCCGTAGTTGTAGTCACCGCGAGCACCAAGGTACCACCAGCCGAGCTGTTGATGAACTTGCAGTTTGCGCCGCGAGCAACGCCAGTGAACAAACCAACCTTCTTGCCGATCGCCTTCAATGTACCGTAGCTTACACAATCAGTCATCTCAGCCAAAGCGTAAGGTGTCGAGTTGTCGCGCTTTAACGCAGTACCGCCAATCTTACTGTTATCAGTTGCATTTACCGCTACTGATCCGAAGATACCACCATAGTAGCAAGTCGTTACATTGCTGCTGAATGTGAGGTCACCATAGTTATTATTTCCGCTAACAGTCTCCCAGTGACGCTCAGCATCCTCATCGTTAATACGACCAGCAACACCGCCGGCGTGCATTGTGCCAGTACCTGCATTACCACCGAAGTTAAAGCTTGCATAGTTCACACAACCTGTCATAGTACGAACAGATGCAGTCTGGTTTGTATCAGATGCAATACGACCCCAACCTACGATACCACCGATATAGGCTGTACCAGTCGAACCTGCAGTAGAAACAGAGCCGTGGTTCTCGCAATCAACGAACTTAGCAAACGAGTAGCCGTAACCTACGATACCACCAACATAGGTAGAGTTGCTGTGCTGTACGGTGTGCTTAACAGTTCCGTAGTTCTTACAACGGTTGAACTCGATATCTGCGCCCGACGGACCACCTGCTATACCTGCAATGTCGTAACCCGAACCAGTCTTACCACCACCGATAATCTCTGCAGAAGCGAGGTTTACACAGTCGTTGAAGATTGTGCCTGTCTGAGGGCAACCGCAGATACCTGCAACAGTCTGCTCACCCGCAGCAGTTGCTGATGTATGCTCAATCTTACCACCGTTCTTACAGTTGCTGATAAGAGCACCTGCAGGAGTACCACCGACGATACCGGCAATATCACCACGAGCAAGAGATGCAGTAGGACCGTACTTTATGTGACCATAGTTCTCGCAGTTCTGAATTGTAGGCTTAGCTGGAGATACTCCGAGGATACCACCGATATTAACACGGTAAGTATTGCTCTCACCACAAGCACTACTTATCTGAACAGGACCATAGTTCTTTAAGCCGTCGAGAGTGATTGCTACGGTAGAAAGACCGATGAAACCACCAAGACCTACGCCCGATGGAGCAGTACCAACGACAGAAACAGCACCCTTAGTAGCGTCAGTCTCCGAACCGTTTACGCTGCCCTGGAAAGTAATTTTAGCACTACTTGTATAACCTACGTAGCCACCAACGCAGTAGTTGTAAGCCTTTGTGCTCTTAGCAGTCTGCTCACCACCCAAAGTTACCTTACCTATATTTTTGCAGTTTGTGAAGTCAAGATTAACATTGCCATCCTTGATACCTACGAAACCACCCAACTTAATAGTGTAGCCGTCAGCAATACCGGTTGCAACGCCGTCAACCTTAATCTCACCACTGTTTGTACAGTTGTTCAATTTCCACCAACCGTTGTTTGTATCGTGACCTGCGAAACCACCAACACGAGGAGCAACTGTCTCAACAGTAGTAACAGTTACATTACCCGAGTTCTCGCAAGTGTTCATCTCGATGCAATCGTAGTTGTTTACACCGATGAAACCTCCAACCATTGGGTTGTGAGTTGTAGTCCACTTACCACCGATGACTACATTACCCGAGTTCTTACAGTTGGTGAATACAATAGTAGGCTGAGCACCATTCTCGTCAGCAGACTCGTTTGCGTAAGGCTCGCCGGTGAAACCACCAATCTCGCAAGACTCAATAGTGCAACCCTCAGCAGGAACATCGATTACATCACCCTTGTTCTCGCAGTTTACGAGAGTAGTGAGCTTAGTTGCGGTGAACGAGAAATATCCAGCCCAACCACCGATAATGTGGCGTGATGCCCAATTGCCAGTATGAATGGTGATATCGCCAGTCGCCTCGTTTACGCAGTCGGTGAAGGTACCACCCAAAGCCTGATAGAACAAACCACCCAAATACAAACGACCACTGTTACCGGTCTTAACATTGCTACACTTACCAATGTTTATTGCACCGCTGTTGTTACAGTTCTTAACCTCGCCGTAGTTGATGATAGAACGAGCAATACCTCCAATGGAAAGATAACCATTGAATGTGATATTGTCGCCAACAGTGATATTACCTGTGTTATCAACATTATCCATCAACTCGTTGATATTCAAGTCGTAACCATCGCAACCACCCATATGGAGCGAAGTAGGAATTACTGCGTTGCTTGCAACAGAGATGCTACCCGAGTTCGAGCAGTTCTGATAAGTGTCAATAGTAGTTTTATTATCATTACCTGCGAACAAACCACCAATGATAGCCCAAGACTCGAATGTAGCATCCTTAATCTCGATATCAGCAGTGTTGTGGCAACCGCTAACAGTACCGATAATAGCCTTATCTGTAATAAGGCCTGCGATAACAGATTTTGTACCTGCAGTAGCCTTCGAACCTACATAAATCTTACCGCTGTTCGAGCAGTTAGTCAACTCATTAGCAGTCAATGCAGCTGCAACGAGACCTGCCATCTGGAGAGCAGAACCGCTAACTACTGCGTTGTCAGCAATTGTGAGGTTACCCTTGTTCGAACAGTTCTTGAGTGCGAACTGGTTGCTATAAGAAGAGATACCACCCATTGTAAGAGCCTTACAAGTACCATTGTGAGTGAAGTGGCCGTTGTTTACCAAGTTCTCACAAAGAGCGTCCTTGTTGATCTGGATACGACCCGAGATACCAGAGAAGATAAGGCTCTCAGCCTGAACGCTCTCTGCAGTAGAAGAGATGTTACCGTTGTTGGTACAGTTCTTAATAACCTTGAAGTCCGCCTGACCGCTGGTATCGTGATTCTTACCAACAATACCCGAGATGTAAACATTTGCCTTCTGAGTTGTACCTACATAGGTGATATGACCATTGTTCACGAGACCGCTGAACTCACACTCATTAGCCGCACCCGATACACCACCGATTACACCACCGACAGTACCTTTCAAAGACTTCGCAGGAGCAACCAACGAAGTGATAGTGATGTTGATGTTGTTAGTACAGTTAGTTGCGCTATGGTTGTAGAGTGTACCTACCAAACCACCGTGATTGATACCGTCGTAGCTATTGCCAGCAGTACCGTTGAAAGTGGTATTGTTGATGTTGATAGTACCCGAAGCCGAGCAGTTGTCGATGTCGCCATAGAGGTCGCAAACGATAGCTCCCGAGTGAAGAAGATCGGTAACAACGATATTTACATCGGTCAAGTTTACATTGTGGATGTAAGCAGATGTGGTCGCAAACAAAGGTGCGTTCAAACCCTTGATCGAGAAGCCCTCATCCTTACCACCATCGAACTCGAACTCGCCGAAATCCTTGATTGGAGTCCAATCGTAACCTGTCATATCGATATCAGCAGTTACGACAGCCTTAGAGCGTGGGTAGAAAGTACCAGCGAGGCGAGCGAAGTCGATAAGAGCCTCCTTGCTGTCGATGATAAATGTATCCTCCGAGTCGTTAGCGTTAGCCTCGTAAGTGAACTCTGCAAACTCGCGAACAACACCAGCGTTGATAGGCTTCTTGTCGCTATCGAACTTAACGGTCATCTTCTCGTGTGCCTCAGTGTTTACGGTAATAACGAATGTACCGTACTCTCCTGCAGGAACAGTAAAGTAAATCGGAGTAGCCTCGGCGCCGAGTACCAAACCGTCAGCAAAAGTAACAGTCAAGCTGCTTACAGCCTCTGCGCTTGGAGTAACCTCGCCAGTAGTGCAATCAACGGTGTAAGCACCTGCGATCTTGCCCTTCTGAGCAGTTGCCTTGATGCTTGTAACCTTCTCGCCGTTACCTGCGATAGCCAAACGCAAAACACCTGTGAGGTGCTGCATAGCAACAGGCTCGCCAGCCTCTGCTGCATAAGCATACATTGGCGCTGCCTGTGGAGCAAATGTGCCAACGGTGTAAGCCTGCTCAGCAAGGAAGTTTACCGGATAAGCGGTAACAGGAGCCTCTGGCTCAACTGCCTCGCCTTCGCCCTCCTCGACTGTTACAGCAGCCGAAGCAGGATAAACAACGCAGAGAGGTGCTGTAACACCCTCGCTGAACTTAAATACAGCGTTGGCAGCGTTT
>JAZOMA010000020.1:0-42015 GCA_045653565.1 Alistipes sp. | reverse complement strand
CGGATAGGGGTGTGGCGGGTAATCTTACCCTCGCGCACAATACCTCCGGCGATAGTACCCACCTTCGAAATCTTGAAGGTCTCGAGTACCTCAATCGAACATACAATCTCCTCCTTCATCACAGGCTCCAACATACCCTCGTTAGCATCCTTGAGATCGTTGAAAGCGGCGTAGATGATAGAGTAGAGGCGAATCTCAATCTCCTCCTGCTCGGCAACCTTACGCGCAGCGGTCGAAGGACGTACCTGGAAACCTACGATGATGGCATTCGATGCGGCAGCGAGCAACACGTCGCTCTCCGAAATCTGACCTACGGCAGCGTGGATAACATTCACCTGAACGCTCTCCTTCGACAACTTGATGAGCGAACCCGACATAGCCTCTACCGAGCCGTCCACGTCACCCTTAACGATGATATTCAACTCCTTGAACGAGCCAATAGCGATACGACGACCAATCTCGTCGAGTGTTACGTGCTTCTGGGTCATAATGCCCTGCATACGACGCAACTGCTCGCGCTTGTTGGCAATCTCGCGTGCCGAGCGGTCGTCCTCCATAACGTTGATAGAGTCGCCGGCCTGTGGCGCACCGTTGAGACCGAGCAACTGCACCGGTGTCGAAGGGCCCGCCTCCTTAACCTTATTTCCGTTCTCGTCGAACATAGCCTTAACACGACCTGTGTATGTTCCCGAGAGGATAACATCGCCCACGTGGAGTGTACCCTCCTGTACAAGTACGGTCGAAACGTAACCACGACCCTTATCCAATGTAGACTCGATAACCGTACCCTTTGCCTTCTTGTGTGGGTTTGCCTTCAAATCGAGCATCTCTGCCTCCAAAAGCACCTTCTCGAGCAACTTATCGAGGTTAAGACCCTGCTTTGCCGACACATCTTGGCTCTGGTACTTACCGCCCCAATCCTCTACGAGCAAGTTCATCTGCGAGAGCTGCTCCTTGATGTGATCAGGGTTTGCCTGTGGTTTATCAATCTTGTTAATCGCAAATACCATAGGAACACCAGCCGCTTGTGCGTGGTTGATAGCCTCGACGGTCTGTGGCATCACCTTGTCGTCCGCCGCAACGATGATAATCGCAACGTCGGTAATCTTGGCACCACGCGCACGCATCGCTGTAAACGCCTCGTGACCCGGGGTGTCGAGGAAGGTGATCTTCTGACCATTCAGATTCACCGAGTACGCACCAATGTGCTGCGTGATACCTCCCGCCTCGCCTGCGGTAACGTTGGTCTTACGGATGTTGTCGAGCAACGATGTCTTAGCGTGGTCTACGTGACCCATTACCGTAACGATTGGTGGACGTGGGAGCAAATCCTCCTCGGTATCTGGCTCCTCGTCGTTTATAGCCTCCTGAATCTCCGCTGTTACGAACTCGGTCTTGAAGCCGAACTCCTCGGCAACAACAACCAAAGCCTCAGCATCGAGACGCTGGTTAATCGAAACCATCAAACCGAGGTTCATACTCGCCGAGATAACCTCCATAGGCGACACGTTCATCATCGTAGCCACCTCACTCACGGTTACGAACTCGGTAACCTTGAGAATCTTCTTCTCTGCTGCCTCCTGCTCGAAAGCCTCGTTCATACGCTCACGTACCTCCTCGCGCTTCTCGCGACGGTACTTTGCGCCCTTATTCTTTGCACCCTTGGCAGTCAAACGTGCCAATGTGTCCTTCACTTGCTTTGAAACCTCCTCGTCGCTAACCTCTGGACGAACTACAGGCTTTGGCTGTGGCTTCTGCTTGTTCTTCTTGCCACCGCCCTGATTCTGCTCCTTCGTCTTATTGAACTTGCCCTTGTCGCCCTGAGATCCCTGACCTCCGCCCTTCTGAGCCTGAGGCTTTGTGATGTCGACCTTAGCCTTGTCCAGACGCTTGCGATGACGCTTGCCTCCGGCTACCATACCCGTAACATCCATAGTTCCGAGAATCTGTGGGCCCGAGAGTGTTGGTGCCTCGGTAGCGCGGAATACGCCACTCTGCTTTGGCTCCTCCGCCTTAGGCTCAGCCTTTGGCTCCTCTTTTGGCTGTGGTGCGGGTTGTGGTGCAGGCTGTGGAGCCGGTGCAGGAGCTACCTCCTTCTTTGGCTCAACCTTTGGCTCCTCCACCTTCGCCTCTACCTTTGGCTGTGGCGCAGGCTCTGCCTTCTTCTTAGGCTCGAGGTCAATCTTACCAAGAATCTTTGGCTGCACAACCTCGTCCTTAACCTCAATCTTTCGCTTCTCCTCCTTTGGCTTTGCCTCTGGCTCGATGCTTACCGATGTCTTTTTGTTTATCTTCTCGCGAACGGAGTCGAGCTCGTTGCCCGCAGGGCGATTTTTGCCAAACTCCTTCTCCAAAATGGCGTAGGTGTCGGCATCAATCGGCGCATTCGGCGACGAGTCAACTTCGATGCCCTTGCGGTGCAAGAAGTCGGTGATGGTGCTAAGACCAACATTGAACTCCTTGGCAACTCGTATCAGGCGTAACTTCTTTTCGTTTCCCATTATGTAAATTCTTTTTCCTATTCAACAATCAATCGGAGCATCTGCTACTCCTCGTCCTCTGTATTCTCGAACTCTGCCTTCAAGATGGCGAGTACGCGCTCAGCCTGCTCAATCTCCAAGTCGGCACGCTTTGCCAGCATCTCGCTATCCATCTCGAGTACGCTCTTTGCAGTGTCGCAACCCAAGTTGTGAAGGGTGTCGATAATCCAGCCCTCGATCTCGTCCGAGAACTCGGTGAGAGCGTAGTCCTCCTCGTCAACATCGCGGAATACGTCGATGTCGTAGCCGGTGAGCAACTTAGCAAGACGAATGTTAAGACCGCCCTTACCGATAGCGAGCGATACTTGATCTGGGTGGAGATATACCTGCGCGGTAGCCTTCTCCTCGTCAACGACGATCGACGATGGGGTAGCCGGAGCCAATGCACGCTGAATGAGAAGTTTGATGTTCGAGGTGTACTGAATAACGTCGATATTCTCGTTGCGCAACTCCTTAACGATGGTGTAGATACGTGCGCCCTTAACGCCCACGCAAGCGCCAACAGGGTCGATGCGGTCGTCGTACGACTCAACAGCCACCTTTGCACGCTCGCCAGGGATGCGGGCAATCTTCTTGATTGTAATCAAACCATCCGAAATCTCGGGAACCTCCTGCTCGAACAACTTCTCGAGGAAGAGATTTGCCGTACGCGAAAGTATGATGCGTGGCTTGTTGTTAACCATCTCTACACTCTTGATGATAGCCTTGATAGCGTCGCCCTTACGGTAGTAGTCGTTCGGAATCTGCTCGTTCTTTGGCATTACCAACTCGTTGTCGTCCTCGTCCAAAATGAGCATATCGCGCTTCCAAACCTGATAAACCTCGCCCGAAATCAAATTGCCAACCTTCGACGAGTACTCCTCGTAGATACCTGCATTCTCGAGGTCGAGGATGCGCGATGCGAGGTTCTGACGCAACGACAATACAGCACGACGACCGAATGCCGAGAATGGAATCTCGTCGGTGTACTCGTCGCCTACCTCGTACGAATCGTCAATTTTCAACACCTCCGAGAGTTTGATTTGAGTAGCCTCGTCGGTGAAATCCTCGTCCTCTACGACTTCGCGGTTGCGCCAAATCTCGAGGTCGCCCTTGTCGTCGTTGATGATGATGTCGAAATTCTCATCGGTGCCGTACTGCTTTTGTAGTGCGTGACGGAATACATCCTCCAATACACCAATCATTGTTGCTTTGTCGATGTCCTTCAACTCCTTGAACTCGGCAAAATTGCTGATAAGATTAAGATTGTTCATTGTCTTTTGTGTTTATTTATATTGTTTTGTTTGTTGTTTTCTTTTTTGTAGGGGATTCAGGGAAAGAATTTTGCATTTTGCATTTTGCATTTTGCATTTGACTACTTGTAGTCCAAATACTCCTTTGTCCACTTTATCTCGTCGTAGGTGTAGGTGTGCGAGGTGCGCTGCATCTGCTTCTTCTTTTTGCCCTCCACAACCACTGCTTCGTCGTACGATATGGTGATGCTCTCGTCGCTAACCTCGTCGAGTGTAGCCAAAATCTTGATTCCGCTCTTGAGCAAAACCTCTACGCTCTCGCCCACGAGTTTGCGGTACTGACGCACCAACTTCAATGGCTCGCCAATGCCGGCAGACGAAACGGTCAACGAGTAGTCCTCAACATCGCGGTCGAAGGCGTCGCCAATGGCACGGTTCAACATAGCGCACGCATCAATCGAAACTGAGGTGTCACTATCCAAAACTATGTCGATGGTGTTGTCGGGAGCCATCACACACTCTACGACAAACATATCTGTTCCCTCCAATGCCTTCTCGGCAACTGCTTGTATCTCTTTGATTTCCATACTGTTAACCTTTGCTTATTTCTTGTCTTTTCTTTACAAAAATGAGGGGACTCACTGTCCCCTCACCTTTTTCACAGTGCAAATATACACCTATATTTAATAAAAAACAAACTTTTTGCCTCTTTTTTATCTTATGAACGACACTTTTGCTTGGAAAGAGTTGCGTGTTTCGCGCTCGACGATGCCTGTTATTACGTCGGCAGCGTCGTGCCAACGGTTTGAGTGGAAGGTGCGGCGGTAGGTGGTCAGGTGCGAGTACAACTCGTGCCAACGCTGTTGCCAACCCCGAGGAAAGCGGAGCAGGTGGAGTGCTGTTGCCGAGTTCGAGAGAATACGTGCCTCCTTATTGCCCGACTGATGAAACCACTCAACCTTTGTCGAGGGAGCCATTCGTTGTACGGCACGCGCAAAACCACGTCCTCCGTTGTTGCTCTCAATCGCAGCAATGCGGGTGCGATTACGGCATAACATATCCGCCACTTCGCGCTCGGTAACCTCCATTGGCTCACGCGAATAGACTACGTCGCAGATGTAGATAACACCGTCGGTATCAACGGCATAGCAGATCGAGCAGAGGTAGTCGTCGCCCGTGTCAGCGGTGTCGGTGTAGTTGCCGTAACGCACAATGTCGCGGGGTAGGGTGTCGTACTCCGAAAAGGAGTCGCCGTAGAGTAGTCCTTCGCGCGAAGAGGGGTGTCCCTGATACATACACTCGAAGCGCAGAGCGTCGAGGTTTCGCTTCTGCTTCAAAAGTGCTGCCGAATGTCGCTCCTCCCACAACGCTTCGCCCGATTTGCGAGGGTCGATTTCGGTGGCGGGCGAAGTCTTCAATGCCTCGAAATTAAGGTACAGCCACTCGTTCTCGCCCACCTCCTCTAAGTCGCTGAAACTCCGCAATTCACGACACGGCTCTTTGCTCGTTATCGTACCTATCAAATCCTCCTCGTGCCAGCGGGTGAAGACTATCAACTCGCGTGAGAAATTGTGCATTCTTGTTCGCACAACCGATGTGTACCACTCCCAACAATTTTCACGAATTATGGGCGAATTTGCCTCCATTGCATCCTTGTATAAATCGTCCAAAATGAAGCAATCTACGCGGTTGCCCGTAAGCGACCCTTCGCGCCCAACCGAGAGCAACGCGCCGTCGTGATTTATAATCTCCACCTCGTCGGCTGTACGGATGTAATTTGCCGGTTTTGCCCCTCGTTTTATGGTGGTTTCGGGGAATATTTCGGCATACTCGCGACTCTCCAAAATGCGTTGTACTCGGCGATTGAATCGCGACGCCAAACTACCTGAATATGATGCTATTGCGATGCGTAGTTCGGGGTTTAATCCGAGCATATATGCAGGCAGTAGGGTGGTGGCGCCCACCGACTTGCCGTGCTGTGGCGGCATCGTTATGATAAGTCGGCGAATGTCGCCCCGAGCGAAAGCCTCAAGCACCCGATAGTAGATGGCGTGAAAGGGTTGAATCTCCAAAAATGGATATATCGACGTTGCAAATTCTGTGAAGTCCATCCTCTACTCCTCCTCTATTAAAAACGATTTGAACCTGTCGAAATCGAAGTCATCGTAGACAACACCCTCCTCGTCCTCGCATACGAAGTCCCACCACACAGGCATTACGCTGTAGATGGTGTCGTATGGAGTGAGTTTGCTCTGTCGACGACGGTAGAGTATCAGCGATGCCGTCAGTCGCAGTGCCTCGCCACACGCACCCTCGGTTTCGACCACTCCCGTAAAGTAGCACGGCGTCGATAGTCGTGCCAAAATCTGCTCCGCCAAAGCGGCGTAATCCTCGTCGGATAACTTGTAAATTCTCTTTTGCATATCTAATTTTGTTTGAAGGTTAATAAAAACTTGTTTTTATAAAATAAAATGTTTAACTTTGCGAGGGCAAAGATAGTTCAAAAAGTGAATTTTGATTATCGTTTAAGTTTAAAAATTGTATAAAAAGATTTTAACGGAAAATATGGGAGAGCGACTAAAACTTATACGCAAAAGTTTGGGCTTGACGCAAGAGCAGTTGGCTCAGCGACTTGGCGTCGGAAAGACCGCGTTGTCGATGATCGAAACGGGCAAGGCGCGCCTCTCAACTCGTAACCGAAATATCTTAATTCAAGATTTGAACGTCAACCCTTCGTGGCTCGATACGGGCAAGGGCGAGATTTTCAACGCCGACCCTGCATTGACCGCTTCGTATGGTCGTGGCGTAGAGATGTCGATGCCTTTGCAGTCGGTGCCGCTCTATTCGATTGAGGCTACGGCCGGTTTGGTGCCGCTGTTCGAGCAGCGCGAGCAGTATAGTCCGGTAAACTACATCCATATCCCAAATCTTCCGAAGTGCGATGGTGCTGTATATGTTGCAGGCGATTCGATGTACCCTATACTAAAGAGTGGCGATATCGTTTTGTACAAGCAGTTGCACGATTTGGACGATATATTCTGGGGCGATATGTATCTGCTCTCGTTGGATGTCGATGGCGAGGAGTATGTCACCATCAAGTATATCCAGCGTTCCGAGCGTGAGGGCTATGTTCGACTGGTGTCGCAGAATCAACACCACGCCGAGAAGGAGGTCGCTATAAGCCGTATTCGTGCCATCGCTTTGGTCAAGGCGAGCATACGAATGAACTCGATGAGGTAAACACAATTAAATTTCAAATAACAATTTTATCAACCAACAAAAAAACAAAAAAATGAAAAGACTACTTTTAGGTGCAGTTGCCTTTGTGTTGTCGTTCAATGCAATCGCAGCGCAGGATCCAAAATGGCAGGATCCTAATTGCTTTGAGGAGAATCGCTTGCCGATGCGCTCCACATTTATTGTAACCCCTACGGTCGAGGGTGTGGTTTCGGAGCACGACTTTACCCAGTCGCCTCTCTATCGTTCGATTGGTGGTGTTTGGAAGTTCTACTGGACAGCCAATGCTACCGATCCTCAGCCAGTAGAGTTCTGGTCGCCAAAGTTCGATGATTCGGCTTGGGGCAAGATGCCAGTTCCGGGTTTGTGGGAGATGAACGGCTATGGAGAGCCTCTCTATGTCAATCAGACTTATGCTTGGCGTAACTTCTACAAGAAGAACCCTCCGTATGCTCCAACCGAGCGCAACGCCGTTGGTTCGTATCGTCACAACATCGAGGTTCCGGCAGAGTGGAAGGGTAAGCAGATTTATGTTCACATCGGCTCGGCTACTTCGAACCTTTCGTTGTGGGTGAATGGTCAGTATGTAGGCTATAGCGAGGACTCGAAGTTGGAGGCAGAGTTCGAGATTACCAAGTATGTTAAGCCTGGTAAGGATAACCTCTTTGCAATGCAGGTTTATCGTTGGTGCGATGGTACCTATTTGGAGGATCAGGACTTCTTCCGCCTCTCTGGTATCGGTCGTGACTGCTACATCTACGCTCGCGACAAGAAGCACCTCGAGGATGTGAAGTTTGTTGCCGACTTGCACGACAACTACACTAAGGGTCACCTCGATTTGAATGTAACCGCTACAAAGGGCGTTAAGGAGGTTCGTTTGACTCTGAATGGTCCGTGCGGCAAGCAAATCAAGCAGGAGGTTGTTTCGGTTGACAAGACTGGTAAGGTTGAGCGTTGCTGGCACCTCGACGCAGTTAAGCCGTGGAGTGCCGAGATTCCTACACTCTACAAACTCATCGTTGAGGTGTTGGATAAGGGCGAGACTGTCGAGGCTACTGCATTCAAGGTAGGTTTCCGCAAGGTTGAGATTAAGAATGCTCAGTTACTCGTAAATGGTTGCCCAGTGCTTATCAAGGGTGCAAACCGTCACGAGATGGCTCCAAATACTGGTTACTACGTAACTCGCGAGGATATGATTAAGGATATCCAGATTATGAAGGAGTTGAACATCAATGCTGTTCGTACCTGCCACTATCCAAACTCGCCACTCTGGTACGACCTCTGCGACGAGTATGGTATCTATGTTTGCGACGAGGGTAACATCGAGTCTCACGGTATGGGCTACAAGGATCAGACCTTGGCTAAGGACCCTCAGTACGAGGCTGCACACCTCATTCGTGATCAGCGTATGGTGTTGCGTGACTTCAACCACCCATCTGTAATCTACTGGTCGCTCGGTAACGAGGCTGGTAACGGTCCTAACTTCCATAAGTGCTACGACTGGATTAAGGCTTACGACAAGTCGCGTCCTGTGGCATACGAGCAGGCAAACGTTATCCGCTACATTAAGAATAAGAGCAAGGGTATCCACAACTCTGATATCGACGCTCCGATGTATGCTACATACGACGACTGTATCAAGCACTCGGAGGGTAACAACCCATTCAACCGTCCACTCATCCAGTGTGAGTATGCTCACGCAATGGGTAACTCGCTCGGTGGTTTGAAGGAGTACTGGGATTTGGTTCGTAAGTATCCTACATATCAGGGTGGTTTCATCTGGGACTTCGTGGATCAGGCTTTGGCTTATCGTGATCCAAAGACCAACGAGTTGACCTACCGTTATGGTGGTTGCTACAACGATCGCGACGCTTCGGACGACAACTTCTGCTGCAACGGCTTTATCGCAGCTAACCGCGAGTATCATCCTTCGGCATACGAGGTTAAGCAGCAGTATCAGGATATCTGGGCTTCGGCTTCGGATCTCACAATCGGTCGTGTTTCGGTATACAACGAGTACTTCTTCAAGTGTTTGAAGAATGTTCGCCTCGTGTGGTCGTTGGTTGCTGATGGCAAGGTTGTTAAGACCGGTATCGTTGAGAAGTTGGAGGTTGCTCCGCAGAAGAAGGTTGATGTTCAGCTCGGTTACAACGCTAACGATGTGAAGGCGTTGAAGGGCGAGGTATTCGTAAATGTTTCGTTCGTGTTGAAGAACGCAGAGCCACTCTTGCCTGCAGGTTATGAGATTGCTCGCAACCAGCTCGCTATCTCGAACTACGACTATGCTGCTGCATTTGCTGCTGCACAGCCTAAGGGTACAGAGTGCAAGAAGGCTAAGGGTGCAGTTGTTAACGAGCGCAAGGTTTCGGGCGATAACTTCGTTGCAGAGTTCGATGCTGAGGGCTTCCTCTCGTCGTATATCTACAAGGGTCAGCAGCTCCTCTCGAAGCCTATGAAGCCTGAGTTCTATCGCGCTATGGTTGATAACGACTACGGTGTTCGCAAGAATAAGAATACACGTTTCAACCACGCAGGTTGGAAGTTGTGGCGTGAGGATAAGCCACAGCTCGATAAGTTTGAGGCTAAGGAGTTGAAGGATAAGTGCGTTGAGGTTAAGGCTGTCTACAAGTATGCTAAGACCGGTGCTACCGTAACTATGACTTATGTAATCGCTCCGGACGGAACAATCGCTGTAAGCGAGAAGATGAATAAGGGCGTTGCCGAGAGCAAAATCAACAATATGTTGCGCTTTGGTATGGCGTTGGCTATGCCTGAGGCATTCGACACCATCGAGTTCTATGGTGCTGGCGAGCACGAGACATATATTGACCGTTGGTCGAGCGCATTGATTGGCGTCTACAAGCAGAACGTAGCAGACCAGTATTGGCCATACTACTCGCGTCCACAGGAGAGTGGCGCACACTGCGAGTTGCGTTGGTGGCGTATTGTTGACACCGCAGGTCGCGGATTTGAGGTTGTCAGCGAGGCTCCATTCCAGGCAAATGCACTCCCTTATTCGATGGATCAGTTCGATGTTCACTCGCAGAACTATCCTAAGTATTCGCAGCGTCTTAAGAAGGACGGCAACACCTATGTTAATATTGACAAGGCTCAGATGGGTGTTGGTTGCGTAAACTCGTGGGGTCGCCTTCCACGCGAGGAGTACCAGATTCCATACGAGGATAAGGAGTTTAAGTTTATCCTTAAGCCTCTCAAGTAAAAAATCATTCTGATTGGTGAATTTCTCACCAAAACATCGATAGCCGAGTTCCTCACATACGCTCAAGTATGCTGCGGACTCGGCTTCTTGTTTGGCAAGAAATTCCCTCAATCATCTCTGATTTTTTAGGTTGTGTGGAGGTGCGACTTCTGACAAGAAATTAAAGTTGAGAGTAATTAGTAGTTAGTAGAGAGTAGTTAAAAACTAATTTTGCATTCTGCATTCTCACTCTCCTCTTGGCACGATGGTTGCTTTTTTATCGGGTGGTTTAATATTTAATCTTTTTTACGATGAAAAAGTTTCTACTTTCGGTTGCCATTGTGGCACTAATGTTTGGAGGGGTGTTTGCGTGTGGCGAACAGACCAAATGGAATCGCCAAGAGCGACAGGCTATGCGCGAGTTACTGCGCGAATATCGCCAACTTGCCTATTTGAACGATTTGACCGAGGCGGAGTATATGCTCTTTGCCGACAGGGTTATCGCTTCGGTGGAGGAGGAGTATCCGGTCTACACCACCTTTATCGAGATGCCTGCGGTGAACGATACCGTGCAGGTCTACGTCGTAACCACCATTGTTGAGCAGTTGGCGGCTGACGCCTCGAATATGCGTCACCTCTACCCGTATCGCGATCTCGTGGCGGCGAATGTTTTGCCCGATGGACTCACTCGCTCGCAGCAGAACGCCTTCTATCAGTGTTTTGCCAACTCGGTGGACAACACCTACGCCAATGCTGCGCAGTTGGTCAATGCGATAATGGCAGATACGGTGCAGACGTCGCAGATAGCGCAGATGCAGGCGGCGTGCGCCAACAACCTATTTGGTTGGACGGTCGAAGTAATAGAGGTTGGCAATTAAGCCAACCTCCATTGTTTTTAACTCTCTATATCTAAAACTCCCTTATGCCTCTATATTTGCCGTCGGCATACTCATAACCGTAGAGTTTTAGCCCGTTTGTCAGCAGAACATATCGTGCCTGTATAACGCTGTTGTAGCGCATCGCCTGCATCACAACTTCGTGGTCGAGGATAATATCGGGTGCTTTGCACTCAACTAAGATGTAGGGCTTGGCATTCTCGTCGAAAACCACTATATCGGCACGTTGATTCTGTCCGTTGACATCTACGGGGTACTCCTGCGAAATGCGTAACTCGGGAATGTGTCGTTGCGACACCAACCACCCGATAGTGTGCTGTCGTACCCACTCCTCTGGTGTTAGTATCAGCCACTTTCGACGCAGTGGGTCCCAGATTTGTCGGTCGCCTTCGACCTCGCGCACGGGCGACGAAATTCTCGGAAATATGAGTTTTACCTCCTCGGACATAGTGTTTTTCTCTAAAAAAATGTATCTTTGCGACAAAGATACAAAAAAAAGATGAAGCGATACACCTTTTTAGCAATCATATTGTTTGTTGCCCTTGTTGCATCGGCACAAACCAATCACGACCTCGTGGCGCGCGGGGTAGAGCCTGCTCGCGCACGCCTTATACCTTATAATAACATGGCGGCGGCTATCAAGGGTGATGCCCGGCAGTCGCGTTTTGTGGCGGAGGTTGAGGAGGCAACCTATGCCGAGACGGGTGCAGCAACCACCGTTACAACTTTCTATGCAATGCCTGTTAGTTGGCTCAATCGTCAGGTGCTGCTTCGTGTAGGCTACGCTTCGACGGCATATACGGTCTATGTGAATGGTCAGGAGGTTGGCTTTGCTCCTACGGGTGTTATGGGTGCCGAGTTTAACATTACGAAGGCATCGAAAGAGGGACGCAACGAGGTTGTTGTTCACTTGGATAAGTCGTTACTTACCAATAAGTTGTATGAAAACTCGAAGGCTGTGGTGGAGGGCATTGAAATCTTTTCGCAGCCAACAATTCGTATGCGCGATGTAGTTGTAAACCTCTCGCTCAACGAGCAGGGCGATGGCGTTGCGGAGTTTGCCATTCCGGTCAAGTGCGATGCGCTGAACCCTAAATCGAGCCGTATGCACTACGCTCTGCGACTGAACGACACGACGATTATGGCGCAGGGCTATCGTGAAATGACGCTCGATATGCGTCGTGAGGATACGGTGCGATTTGCGTGCGTAGTGCCGTCGAAGGCGTTGTGGAGTGCTGCAAATCCCACTATGGTGCGACTCGATTTGGAGAGCAGAATAGATAACCGCATTGTCGAATGCGTAAGTCGCGAGATTGGCTTACGACAAATAGCCTATCGCAATGGCAAACTCAGCGTAAACAACGTTGAGGTCGAGCCAAATATGGTGGAGTGGAGTGCGATCAAGAGCGCCGATAAGGCTATGCGAGGCGGTTATAACACCATCGTCATAACCAACGATAAGGGTGCGGATGCTGTTATTGCCGAGTGTGCTAAACGGGGTGTCTACGTTGTGGTGCGAACGCCTATCGACACTATGCTGCTCGGCGATGATATAAAGCGCGATGGCAACCCAAGCAACGACCCTATGTGGAACGATAGTTACCTCTGGCGCAATGCACATTCGCTCCACTCAACAAAGGGCAACTGCGCCGTAATAGGCTACGCCATAGCAAAGGGCAAAACTTCGGGTTTGAATATCTACGACACCTACTTGTTGCTGAAATCTCTCGCTCCAAATCACCTCGTCATCTACGAAGGGGCTTCGGGCGAATGGGCAACCGATAAATAGTGAAAATCGTAGAATTGCCGAACAAAAAACGGGTATCGTTTCGATACCCGTTTTGTTTATTTCTGCTCCTGTAGGAACTCCTCTGTTACGACAAACTGAACCGCTTGCGGCACCACCGAGATAGTGACCGGTGTTGTGCCTTGCAACTCGCCGTCGGTCTCGATTGGCATATGGGGAGCCGAAGTAATCTTAATCTCACAACCTTGGGCGTACTGCACGTGTCCAATAGAGTAGATGTCGCCGTTGAATAGTCGCTTGGCGCGGAATACTACGTGCCACCAATGCACCGGGCGGATGATGGTCAGGTCGAGCAGACCGTCGTTAGCCACGGCGCGAGGCAGCTGCTGAATGCCACCTCCGTTGTAGCGACAAACTCCCACAGCTAACGAGAATAGCAACTTGTTGTATATCACCTTTCCGTCGACCTCGATGGTGGCACCTGCCGGCTTTGCCGAGAAGAAACCGCGCACGAGGCTGTAGAGATAGAGCCACTTACCTTTGTAGCCCTTCAACTTCAGGTGGTTGAATATCTGAATTACGTAGGCGTCAAAGCCGAGTCCTGCGACATTTGCCATATAGCGTGTATGCTCGACCTTCGACTCGGTGTAAGTCACTTTGCCCACGTCCTGCAAGAATGAGTGTCCTGCCTTTATCGCACAAATTGCAGAGGTGTAGTTGCGTGGAATGCCGAAGGTGCGTACCCAGTCGTTGCCTGTACCTACGGCAAGCACTGCCACCAAAATATCCTTTGGCTCGCACTGCTTCTGTATGAATAGTCCATTTACCACCTCGTTTAGTGTGCCGTCGCCACCCACAACGATAATTTTGCGGTAGCCGCGATTCACAGCCTCTACGGTGAGTTCGGTGGCGTGATAGCGATGCTCGGTAAATGCCGGGTCGTGATCTATGCCGTTTTCGCGCAGAAGGTGCGAGATTTTCGGGAAGTCGCTTAGACCCTTACCGCCGCCAGATACGGGGTTGACAACTATAAACCATCGCTCTAATGTCTGCTGTTCCATTGTTCTTTTTATCTGTTAGTCGTTGATACGCTTAAGATTGGGAGTTAGTTCTCCGATTGTTTGTCGAACGCCTCGACAATGTGTTTTACCAATTCGTGACGGACGATATCCCCTTTGTTGAACTCCACAAAACCTATGCCTTTGATGCCCTTGACAGTGTTCATCGCACGCACCAAACCGCTATCGCTCTTGTGTGGCAAATCGACCTGCGTCACATCGCCTGTAACGATGAATTTGGCGTTGCGACCCATACGCGTGAGGAACATCTTTATCTGTGATAGGGTGGTGTTCTGTGCCTCGTCCAGTATCACAAATGCGTTGTCCAAAGTGCGACCACGCATATAGGCGAGCGGAGCAATCTGCACGGTGCCATCCTCCATAAATTTCTGCAACTTGGCAGGCGGAATCATATCGTTCAACGCATCGTACAAAGGCTGCAAATAGGGGTCTAATTTATCCTTCAAATCGCCCGGCAAAAAGCCCAACTTTTCGCCCGCTTCGACAGCCGGACGAGTGAGTATCACTCGGCGCACTTGCTTGTCGCGTAATGCTCTGACAGCCAATGCGATGGCTGTGTATGTTTTGCCCGAGCCTGCAGGTCCCGTAGCGAATATAAGGTCGTTCTTGTCGTACAAATCTACGAGTTTACGCTGGTTGGCGGTGCGAGCCTTTACGATTACGCCGTTGTTGCCGTAGACGATAACCTCTTTGTCGCTTTTGTGTGCCGCCTCTGAAGCCTCGGCAAAGCCCACCGAAAACGACTGCTCGATAACCTCCTTCGAGATGTGACCATAGCGGTCGTAGTAGGCTATCAGCCCCGCCATCTGTCGCTCGAAACGCTCTACGTCGCCTTTCGCGCCAAGCACCTTCAACGAGGAGCCACGCGCTACTATTTTGAGTTTTGGGTGCATTGCCACAATCTGCTGTAGGTAGCACTCCTTGGCTCCATACAATTCGCGTGTGTCAACGCCCTCAATCAATATCTCTTTTCCTGCTGTCTCTGTCATTATGCGTCTATCTTTTTAGAATGCCACACCGAGTCGTAGCTGTATGCTACGTGAACGGGTGCGGAACTGTGTTGCCTCGCTCTGTTTTGTCTTGTCGAGGGTCCAGATGTATTCGTTGTTCGACTTTATATCTTTGAACTGGTCGGCATAGCGCACATCTATCATCATAATCTTGGCAAATCGAACGCTGATACCTGCCGTGTAGGTCACGATTGGTGTGAGGCTGCCGAGGTGCATCTGCTGATAACTGTCGTCGTCTACTCGCTGCAACATGTAAGTTGTGTCGTCCATCAATCTGAATACGGGACCAAAGTTGAGCCTAAACATCGCTATGCGGAACGAAAACAGAAGTGGTACTTGCAGAAGGTTCGACTTGGCGTTTTCGGTAAAGTTGTTTGCGCTATCCTTGATTTTGAGTCTCGAACGAGCGTACGAAATCTCGGGCTGAATACCAAAACTGCGACCTATGTTTACGCGAATCTGGAATGCTGCACCTCCCGACCACTGCATATTCATCTTGGGCGAGAAATTTGCACTTATAGGCATAACCTGGAACCAGTTATAGCGACCGCCTACGCCCAGACCGAACTCTGTCGAAACCTTTGGTTTCTCCTTGTTGGGCTTCGTTTTCTCCTTCGGCATCTTGCTCACGGGTTTGTTTGGGGCGGACACCTCCGTTGCCGCAGACTTTTGTGTCTGTGCCGTAATTGGTGATGCTCCAATCAGCATTAGAATCAAAAAGAGTGCTGTTAATCCCTTTAATTTCATATTCGCTAATCTCCAAATATTTGCTAAACAACTCCCAAAAATAATAAATATTTTTGAATATATGCGAGTATAATTGGGAAAATCTCAAATTTTTACTACCTTTGTAGTCGTAATTTTGTGAACATATGAGTTTAGTAGCAATAGTAGGACGCCCAAATGTGGGTAAAAGTACACTGTTTAACCGTTTGGTTGGCAACCGTCAGGCGATTGTCGATTCGACTGCGGGAACAACGCGCGACCGCCATTACGGCAAGACCGATTGGTGTGGACGCGAGTTTTCGATTATCGATACGGGTGGTTACTCGGTGAATAGTGACGATATATTCGAGGACGAAATTCGTAAGCAGGTACTGCTCGCCATCGAGGAGGCAGATGTAATTCTCTTTATGGTTGAGGTGGGTACCGGCGTAACCGATTTGGATATGATGATGGCGGAGGTGTTGCGTCGAGCAAAGAAGCGCACCATTTTGGTCTGCAACAAGGTTGATAACTACGACCTTATCTACTCGTCGAACGACTTCTACTCGCTCGGTCTGGGCGATCCGTTCTGTATCTCGTCGATGTCGGGTAGCGGTACGGGCGATTTGATGGACGAAATTCTGAAACATCTGCCCGAGGATTGCGAGGCAGAGGAGTTGGATGACCTCCCACGCATCACTATCGTAGGCCGTCCAAACGTTGGTAAGTCGTCGCTTACAAATGCTCTGCTGGGCAAGGACCGCAACATTGTAACCAACATCGCCGGCACAACTCGTGACTCTATCCACACCCGCTACAACAAGTTCGGTATGGACTTCTATCTGGTGGACACAGCCGGTATGCGTAAGAAGGGTAAGACGATGGAGGATTTGGAGTTCTACTCGGTGATGCGCTCAATTCGTGCTATCGAGGCGTCGGATGTCTGTGTGCTTATGCTCGATGCACAGCAGGGACTCGAGTCGCAAGATTTGAATATCCACAACCTCATAGTTCGCAACCGCAAGGGCTGTGTCATTGTGGTGAATAAGTGGGATTTGATAGAGAAGGGCAACAACACGATGAAGCAGTGGCGCGAGGCGTTGGAGAAGCGTTTGGCACCATTCAACGATATTCCGATTATCTTCACTTCGGCACTCAACAAACAGCGTATTTTGGATGTGTTGCAGACCGCTATTCGTGTCTACGAGTCGCGTTCGCGTCGTATCCCTACATCCGAGTTCAACGACTATATGTTGCCGATTATCGAGGAGACACCGCCACCTTCGACCAAGGGCAAGTACATCCGCATAAAGTATGCTATGCAGTTGCCTACGCCGACACCTCAGTTCGTATTTTTCTGCAACCTTCCGCAGTATATACGCGAGAACTATCGTCGCTTTTTGGAGAACCATATCCGCGAGCATTGGGACTTCTCGGGTGTGCCGTTGCAGATATACTTCAGACAAAAATAATTCAAACCAAATAAAACCAAAACACAATGAAAAAGATTATTGCACTCGCATTGTTGCTTGCCGCTACAACATCGGCATTCGCAATCAAAATCACCTATGGCCCTTATGTGCAGGCTGTGACCAAGGAGACTGTAACTATTGTTTGGCGTACCGACAAGACCGCTATTTCGTGGGTTGAGACCGCTCCAAACGACAAGATGCACTTCTATGCTTTCGAGCGTCCTAAGTTCTTCCAGACATCTATCGGTCGTAAGGTGCCTACCAAGTTGCACTCAATCACCATCCCTAACCCTAACACCAATGGCGACCCTACCTTCCGCTATCGTGCTTTCTCGCAGGAGATTACCAGCAGCAAGGGTGGTCGTACAATGTACGGACGTGTGGCTTCGACTCGTATTTTTGCCTATCGTCACATATTCGTTAAGACCCTCGACTACGACAAGAAGTCGGTAGATTTCTATCTTATGAACGACCAGCACGGTCTCGAGGGTACATACGAGTTGCTCAATCAGCGCGTTAATCGCAAGAAGACCGATGCCGTATTCTTCATCGGTGATATGTGTGCAGGATTGGATGCAAAGCAGACTTCGGTATTCACCAAGGTTTCGGGTCGTGTAAACAACCTCAAGCACAAGGAGACCCCATTGCACGAGGTGCCTATGTTTATGACTCGTGGTGTGAATGAGTCGGTGGGCAATGTTGGTATGAACTATATGTCGTACTTCCCAACCGCAACCGGCAAGCCATACTACACAGTTCGCTATGGTTCGGTATGCTTTATCGTACTCGACTCGGGTACAGACCAGAAGGATAAGGCTGCAGGCACCGACTTCAACTCTTACCGCAAGGAGCAGGCTGCGTGGCTCGCCGAGGCTCTTCAGAGCGAGGACGTAAAGAGTGCTAAGTTCAAGGTTGCCCTTATGCACATCCCTCCGGTATCGGGTACAGCACCAGTGAGCAAGGATCTCAATTCGCTCTTTGTTCCGCTGTTGAACGAGGCAGGTATCAACCTTATGATTTGCGGTTATACCCACAATTCGTACTTCCACAAGGAGAACGCTAAGCATAAGTTCCCAATTCTCGAGAACGGCAGTGCAAACCTTATTCACTTAACTGCTAATCAGGAGAATATGACTGTAACAGTTGAGGATTTGCTGGGTAACGAGTTGAATACATACAACTTCTAATTCCAATATTAGATATACAACCAAAGGTTGCTGTGCAAATGGCAACCTTTGTTTTGATAGTTTTGATAGATACACCCTTAATCATTATACAAACATCTATTATGAAAAGAGTATTGCTTTTATCCGCTTTGTTTCTCGTCGCAACGCTCTCAGCGTCGGCGCAGAGGGATGTAAGTCTGGATGGGGAGTGGAAGTTCCATATTCCAAACATCAAGAGCGAGGAGACGGTTGTTGTGCCTCACACATACAATATGATGGAGGGGTTAGAGGATTATGCCGGACTCGCCATCTATCGCAGAAATCTACCATCGCTCGACAATCTGAAAGGTAAACGTGTGCGCCTCCATTTCAATGGTGTCTATCACGATGCTATCGTACGCATAAATGGTCGCGAGGCTGGACGACATTTGAATGCCGGCTACACGCCATTCAGTATGGATATCACCTCTCTGCTCGATAAGGAGCATAGCCGCAAGAATGAGATCGAGGTGGAGTGCAACAACAACTACACAGAGGTTAATCTGCCGTGGAAGCGCAGTTTCGACTGGGCAAACGATGGTGGCATATATCGCTCGGTGCGCCTGCACATCACAGGCAAATATAGCGTTCGCTACCTCCACGTAACGCCTAAGGTTAACTTGACAGATAGCACGGCAACGGCGCATATTGCACTGCGTCTGTACGAGGATAATGCCAAAACAGCGGTGTTCAACCTCAAAATCAAGGATAACGGCAGTGGTAAGTATATCCACGACCAGAACTATAAACTCGGCGCAAGCAAGGATAAGACCTTCCAGACAACCATCGAGTGCGGTAAGGTTAATTTGTGGCACTTCGATCAGCCAAACCTCTATAGTTATGAGGTTACGCTCTACGATGGCGATGAGGTGTCGGACTTTAAGCGCGAGAATTTCGGATTCCGCGAGGTGCGACTATCAGGCGATAAACTACTGCTGAATGGCGAGGCGGTAAGAGTACCGGGTATCGAGGATATGCCAGGCTCACATCCATATATTGGTATGGCGGAGAGCAAAAAGGATATGGAAAAGTCGTGCTGGTTGATGAAGAATGCCAATGCCACAATCACTCGCTACCACTGGGTGCAGGACGACTATCGTTTGCAACTGTTGGACTCGCTCGGAATGCTTGTTCAGGAGGAGGTGTCGTGGTGGCAGCGTCCACGCGAGGATCTCGGTCCGGAGCTTATGGCAACAGCAAAACAGCAACTCAGGGAGATGATAGAGAGCCATTACAATCACCCTTGCATCTGGGCGTGGGGCATCAGCAACGAGGTGGGCGACAATCGCAAAGATCTGCTCGAGTTGAAGGCGTATGCTCAAACGTTGGACCCTACGCGCCACTATATGTCGATTAGCAACTACATATTCAAACATCTCAAGGAGGATCCGTCGCTTGTGTTGGATCTCCCGACGTGGAACGAGTACATCGGAACGTGGCACGGCAACCACCGCAACGACCTGAAGATGTATATCGAGAAGGTGAAGGCAGCAATCGGCGAGCGACCACTCTTTATCACCGAGGCGGGACTCTGCGAGCCAGCTAATACGGGTGGCGATTCGCGTCGCGTTGACGATATGATTTTCCACCTCGAAGAGTGGAAGAAACACCCTTCGGTTATGGGTTACATCTACTTCTGCCTGAACGACTACCGCACGCAGATGGGCGAGGAGGGTATTGGTCGACATCGCATCCGCCGTCACGGAGTTGTGAACAAGTATGGCGAGCCAAAGCCGTCGTACTATGTGTTGCAGTCGTTGATGTGTCCGCTCGAGGTTACTGGCGTTAAGGAGAAGTATCACGTGGATATCAGCGTCACACTCCGCAACAAAAACACTATTCCGGCCTATACATTGCGAGGCTATCGAATTGTGTTCGAGGACGATAAGGGTAGAGTACGCACCATAAATTTGCCGGATATGAAACCGGGCGATGTTGTGAAAAATACTCTCTACAACATCAACCACGAATATAAGTTCCGTGTCGAGCGAAGCAATGGCACGGTGGTGTTAGAGTATTAGTATTTTACTATTTTTAGAATATGGGGGCGACTTTTTCGGTCGCCCCCATATCGTTATTGCTATGCCTGCTTTGCTGCCTGATGTCGCCATCGCATATATCCCGCTATGGCGAGTGCGGTGTAGAGAGCGTAGAGAGCGGCGGTGAGAGGAATACCTTTGTAGAGATACAAACCTACGGTTATGGCGTCTACCACGCACCATACCAACCACTGCTCGATATATTTGCGCGAGAGCATCCACATCGCCACCATCGATAATGCGGTGGTTAGCGCATCCCAGAATGGCACGCTGCTGTCGGTAAAGCGCACCAACAAAAAGTAGATTGTTGCGTGCAATGCGCCGTAGATAGCCACCAAAGGCAACGCCAATCGCAGTGGGGTGTGGCTGATTTGGAGTCTGTTCTCTTTGCGCTGATGTCCAACCATCCACGCCACCAAGCCGTATAAGCCCGCCACGATGTAGTAGCCCTGCATAGCGCAGTCAGCATATAGCCCCGATTGGTAGTAGAGCGCGCAGTGTACGCACGGCATAATTGCGCCTACCACCCAAAGCCATATATTTGCGCGGTACTCCAACCACAAATAGAGTAGTCCAAGCACCACACCCACAATCTGTAAAATCAGTTTCAGTTCCATATCTACCTTAAAAATGTATCGTTACATTGCCGAGTGCCGAGATGGTCGCTTGAGGGAAGTAGCACGCCCACGATTTGCGGTCGGCGAGGGTTGCACCCTCTAACCACGAACCTCCGTAGCCACTCGCGCAATATTTAGCGTTAAATAGGTTGCCAATCTTTACACCAAAGCGCACTCGCTCCACTCGCTTGGTGCGGAGGGTATAACCCAAGTCCAAATCGCTTACGCAGTAGCGAGGCAGCGACAAATCCTCGTACTCGCCATTGGTGAGGTACTGCTTACTTACGTAGCGCGTCGAGAGGCGTGCCGAGAAGCCGTGTGTGTGGAAGTCGAAGAATATGCCTGCTACGATGGCCGGCGAGTAGGCTATGGTGGTGCGACCGCGCTCGAATGCTACGCCATCGATGTAGTCGACGTAGTTCTTGATGTGGTTTTGGCTCAATGTGGCATTTCCGCCCAGCGAGAACCACTTTGTAGCGTTTGCCGAGAGCGACAACTCAATGCCTCGACGGTATGAGTCGGGAACGTTGCGTGAGAGCAACTCGCCCGTGTCGGACAACTCGCCTGTCTGCACGAGTTGGTCGCGGTAGAACATATAATATAGGTTGAGCGACAAATCTACAACTTTGGTGCGATAGCCGTAGCCCACCTCCACATCCAACATCTTCTCGGCAGTAGGGTATTCGCCCTCGCGAATGTCGGTGAAGTTGTTGCGTGTCGGCTCCTTCTGTCCTACTGCTGCCGAGGCGTAGATGGCGTGATGGCGTGCGAATGAGTAGTGCAAGCCAAACTTTGGGTTGACGAAGTTGTAGTGACGGTTTATATCGAGTCGCTGCATAGCCCCCGTCGTGTCGTCGAAGTTGTCATTTACACCCGAAATACGATGTTTGATATATCTATACTGCACATCGGCATAGAGGTTTAACCCCTTTGTAATCAGCCAATCAACCTTTGCAAAGCACGATGCGTCCCACTTTGTTGTATAGTTGCGATAGTACTCTGTAACGGGGTACTCGGGAGCCGAGAGCAAGCCCGACACCTCGCCGTAGTGTACTCCATCGTAGAGCGACGCCGAGGCTCCGAGTGTCAACGAAACGCGCTGCGTCGAGTAGAGTGCCGAGGCTACCACGCCACCAAAGTTGTTGCCCATCATCTTTTTGCGCAACAGGTTGGTGCGCTCGACCAACACACCTTCAACGTCAATAGGTGCAAGACCATACTTTTTCAACTTCTGGTCGTTCTTGTAGTTGCGATAGTAGCCATTGCCATAGGTGTAGTGCGCCGTGGCGTTAATTTGCCATTTGTCGTTGAATATGTGGTTTACAACGAGCTGATTGTTTATCTGTGTGTAGTTGTCGGTGTGGTCGTCGTAATAACCTACCACCTTACCGTCGATGATGATTTCGCCCTCGGGGTTGTAGCGACGATTTTCGGCCATCTGCTCTGCCGATACGCCTGTGTAGGCGAGGTAGACCTTCGCCACGCCACCAAACGAGAGGAGTTTCAGGGAAGTTCGCCCTTTGTAGTAGCCCGCCTGCAACATATATGAGGAGAGGTTGCTCGATGCTCGCTCTACGTAGCCATCTGACGAGAGGTGCGACAATCGTGCGTCGATAGCCCAATGTCCGCCGAGTAAACCCGATGAGAGCGCAATCTCCTGCTTGGCGGTGTTGAACGAGCCATACGACAGGGATGCACGACCCGAGAACTTCGATGCCAACGGTGCGGAGGTCATATTCAACGAGGCTCCGAAGGCTCCGGTACCTGCGGTCGAAGTGCCAACACCTCGTTGCAGCTGCACCGAGCCGAGCGACGACACCAAATCGGGCGTATCGTACCAATATACCGAGTGGGTTTCGGCGTCGTTCATAGGTACGCCGTTGAGGGTTACGTTGATGCGTGTAGCGTCCGTACCTCGCACTCTGAACGAGGTCGAACCTATGCCTGTACCACTTTCGGAGGAGATAACCACCGAAGGCAGATTTTTCAGCAACGATGGGATGTCCTCGCCATAGTTTTGCTCCTCAATCTCTTGGCGCGAGAGGTTCGAGTGGGCGATGGGTGTGTCGTGCTTGGCGCGTGTTGCCACCACCTCAACTTGTTGGATGTTTTGATAGATTGCGATGGAGTCGGCACCCTCAGCCTTTGCTCCGACGGTGGCGCATAGTGCCACCACTAAAAAAGAAAAAATCCTTTTCATAACCATTAAATTTAATATAAGTAGTTAGAAAAGGGGTATGTAAATTACACTCTCCCGTTCCGGCATTACCCGTTTCGGTTCAATGGGTATAATCTCAGCTTCAAAAACGGAGAACGGAAAACGGAGAACGGAAAACTATGATTTTCTCAAAAGTGGGATATCTATTTTAGTTTTCAGTTTTCTGATTTCAGCTTTCAGTTTTTTTAGCACCCCTTATGTCGATGCAAAGATAGGAAGAAAAAGCAAAAAAAAAAGTGTAACGCAGCCAAAATTTTTATCTTTTCATTCTTAATTCCCGATTTTCTTTCTATCTTTGCAATAGAATACTCGGGGCAAGGTGTAACTCCTTACCGGCGGTGATAGTCCGCGACTCCTCGAGAGGTGCTGTACGACAGTGGCTTCTGCGGGGACTGAATCGGTGAAATTCCGATACCGACGGTGATAGTCCGGATGAGAGAGTGAATATTTAGCTATTAGCCATTGGCCATTAGCCATTTGCTGATATTTTGTGCTTTTTGCTGTCCCGATGTTCGTATGTGTAACATTTGGGATTTTTTATTTTATGAAACGTCTATTTTCTACTTTTATAGCCATAGTGGCGATATTCTTTGCCGCTTCGGCGCAATCTACCACAGCCTCGTTGTTCGGTTTCGTGACTGATGGCGAAGGCAAAGCGTTGGCAGGTGCAACAGTCGTCGCCACCCACCAACCCACCGAAACCGTATATGGTACCGTGAGCGACAAGAATGGCGCATTCCGTCTGCAAGGTCTGCGTGTCGGTGCGCCCTACAAGGTGGAGTTTTCGTATGTGGGATACCAGAGTGTTGTCTACGACAATCTCGCCCTCTCGCTCGGCGAAAATAGAGAGGTGGATGCCACCTTTACAAGTCAACTCACTATCGACGAAGTGGTCGTAAATGCCGACGCCTTCTCGGAACGAAAGACTGGCTCGGCAATGGCGTTCAGTAGTGATGTGATAGAGCGCACGCCAACCGTATCGCGCTCCATCGATGACATTACTCGTCTGGCTCCGCAGGCTATGGTGTCGAAGGATGGTGGCATTTCGATTGCCGGTATGAACTCTCGCTACAACTCGTTCCAGATTGATGGTACGGCGTCGAACGATATGTATGGTTTGACCTCGACGGGTACAAACGGAGGTCTGGCGGGTGCAAACCCGATTCCACTCGATGCAATATCTGATATTCAGGTGGTTACCGCACCGTTTGATGTTCGACAGGGCGGCTTTAGTGGTGGTGGCATAAATGCCATAACCAAGTCGGGAACAAACACCTTCTCCGGTAGGGCATATGCCTACTACAACAACCAAGATTTCTATGGACGTAGCACCATCGATGGCACAAAACTCGCTACTCAACAGACGCAGATATATGGTGTTTCGTTGGGCGGAGCGATCGTCAAGAATAAGTTGTTTTTCTTTCTCAATGGCGAGTTCAATCTCGACTCGTCGCCCTCGTCGTACTATGTGGGCGACAGCGGTTGCAATATCTCCGAGGCGGATGCAAAGGCTATAGCCGAGCGTTTCTATGCCCTAACAGGCTACGATGGTGGAGGCTACGGCAAGCAGACACTAAACAAGCGTACAGGCTCGCTCATCGCACGCCTCGATTGGAACATCAACTCGCGCAATAATCTCTCGTTGCGCTACAACTTCCTCGATGCAAGAAAAGATGAGTTTATGTCAAGTGCTACGGTGTTGCGCTTTAATGGCGAGGGCTACACCTCGATTGCCGATACACACTCGCTGGTTGCCGAGTTGAACTCGCGTGTGTCGGAGCGAATGTTTAACGAGTTCCGCGTGGGTTATACCCGTGTACACGATGGTCGCGATGCTATGAGTGGCGAGAAATATCCCTATGTCGAGATTCAGAAGATGCGTGATGGCGAAAATACGGCGGTCTATGTCGGCACAGACCCCTTTGCCATAATGAACGACCTGGTGCAGAACACCGTAACACTCACCGACAACTTCTCCTACTACACTGACGCACACACCATTACGATAGGTACACATAACGAGATATTCAACTCGTCGTGTCTATATATGGCGAATGCTTTGGGTGCCTACACCTACAAAACACTCGACGACTTCCTCGCCGACAATGCTCGCAAATATGTGCGAAACTATCCTGTAGGCGACCCTGCAACAAACATAACCTCGGCACAATTTGGACTCTATATTCAGGATGAGTGGAACGCCTCGCCTCGTTTTTCGATGACCTATGGTCTTCGTGCGGATATCCCTGTGATATTCGGCAACCCTCCCACAAATGAGGCGTTCAACTCGTCCGATATAGCACAAAAATATGGTATCCAGACCAATCAGGTGCCAAGCGCAACGTTGTTGCTCTCGCCACGTATTGGCCTGCGTTGGCGCATTGCCGAAGGCAGAGATTCGAAGACGCTATTGCGAGGCGGCGTAGGTGTGTTCTCGGGTAGAATACCTTTTGTCTGGATATCGAATTGCTTTGCCAATACGGGTATGACGCAAATGGGCTATACGCTCGATAGTGGTAAGGGGCAGAGTGTTCCAAAGTTTGGCGAGGAGCCTACCGGCACGGTGGGTGTGTCGTCAAACCCTATGTTGAATATCGTGGCAAAGGATTTTCGCTATCCGCAGATTATGCGTGCTACGCTCGCTCTGGAGCAGGAGTATAAGGGGTGGCACTTTACGGTTGAGGGCATCTTCTCGAAGTCTATCAACGACCTGCTTATAACCAACCTCACAGCGCAGGATAAGGGTGCAAAGTTCTATGCTGTAAACTCGGCGCACGCAACTGCTGCCAACACAACAACTCTCTACGACACTTCGCTGGCGAAGGAGTATTCATCAATCTATTTGCTTTCGAATACATCGAAGGGCTATGGCTACTCGGTGAGTGCATCGGTGTCGAAACATTTCCGCTTTGGGCTCGATTTGTATGCAGCCTACACCTTCTCGCACTCCTACTCGGTGATGGACGGTATCTCGGCACAGGCACTCAATACGTGGGGCAGAAACTACTCGGCAGATAGCAACCGTCCGCAGTTGAGTTACTCTCTCTTTGATGTTCCGCACAAGGTTACCGCATCGCTTTCGTACACGAAGCGTTACGGCAAGATATTTGGCACTACGGTGGCACTTCTCTATCAAGGCTATTCGGGTATGCGCTACTCGCTAACCTACGCAACTACGGCGGATGCCAACAACGATAGCAGCTATGGCAACACCACAATCTATGTGCCTACAGCCTCGGAGTTGGAGGCTATGGCGTTCGAAAGCGAGCAGCATCGCACCGCCTTCGCCGAATTTATCGAAGCGACACCAGCATTGCGTCGTTCGCGAGGTAAGTTCCTCGATCGAAACGCTTTGCAAACACCATTCGAACACCACCTCGACCTCCACGTAGCACAAGATGTCTACTTTGGTGCAAACACATCGCGCAAGGTGCAGATTTCGCTCGACGTGATAAATCTCGGCTCGCTCCTGTCGAAAGATTGGGGTGCAAGTTACTACACCTCGAAGTATCGTCTTTCGCCTGTCGAGATTTACGACTATACGACCGATGCCGAGGGTAACCGCACACCAAAGTATCGCTTTGTTGGAGGTTCGGTGTCACGCAACGACCTCCTTTCGCGTTGGCGTATGCAGGTGGGAGTCAGAGTATTCTTTTAAGTAGCCGCAAGACAACTTTTTCGGTCACTATTGTTTAGTTTTCAGTTTATTTTTCTATCTTTGTAAATTGAAGTAATAGTATGGCTATGAATTTGAAATTGAGATTGCAACATATGTTGCAGATTGTAGAGGGTGCCGAGCGCAATGGCGCGCTTGCCGACATCGAACGAGATATACTCCTCGAGGAGTTGCGTAAGGCTTATGCCGAGTTGAAATTTGGCGCAGCGGAGAGTGTCGAAACTCCCGCAATGCCTATTGCGCCTGTTGCTCCACTCGCCGAGGTAGCAGAGCCGGAGCAAGCAGAAGTTGAGGTGGAGATTCTCTTTGATGAGGGCGAGGAGTGCGAGCCGACAAGCGAGGAGGTGGCAGAAACCAACGACGACGATTTTCCTGATATCAACGATATGCCTGAGGTGGATGAGTTATTGTCGGAGATTGAAGAGTCTGCCGAGCCGGAGGAGGTTATTGAGGAGGCAACCGAGGATGTTACCGAGGACGTTACCGAGGAAGAACCTACGGATGGCACCGATGATATGGATGGGGTGAAGTTGATGAGCAAAGAGGAGATTGCCGACTTTTTGCGTGATTTGGGCAAACAGCGCGATGCTCTGCTCTCACTCTACGACGATGAGCCGAAGCAGGTGCTTGGCGAGACCTTCCACGAAGCACCATCGGTTGCAGATGTTATCGCCTGCCCGAAGGGCGTAGCCGAGAGCGCACCCGTAGCGTCGCTTAGTAGTGCTATAGGTTTGGCAGATAAGTTTATGCTCGTGCGTGAGTTGTTTAATGGCGATAACGAGGCTTACGAAAGTGCCATATCTGCTCTCGACGCACAGCCTTCGCTCGACGACTGCCTTATCTATATTGCAGAGCATTATGCTTGGTCGCCAAATAACGAAGGCACGAAATTTATGATGGATCTTTTGCAGAGAAAGTACAACTAAAATCGTTCTGATGAGTTCTTTTTGCACGAGTGCATCGGACGCCAAAATGCTCACATAGGCTTACTATGCTGCGCTTTTGTCGCCTCGCATCGCACAAAAATAATCTTATCATTGACGATTTTGAAAGTAGGATAGGTTCTGATGAGTCTTTTTTGCACGAGCGCGTCGGACGCCAAAATGCTAACTTTCAACCCCAAAAAGAATTTTTAATTTTTAATTTAGCTAACGGCTAAAAAATATGGCAAAACTCTATATCGTACCCACGCCAATAGGCAATTTGGAGGATATAACCCTTCGTGCAATACGCATATTGAAGGAGGTGGACTTTATTCTCGCCGAGGATACCCGCACAAGTTCGGTATTGCTGAAACACCTCGGCATCGAGAAACCGCTGCGTTCGCACCACAAGTTTAACGAACACGCCACGGTGCAGATGGTTGCCGATGCCATAGAGGCGGGCAAGGATGTGGCGTTGGTGTCGGATGCCGGAACACCCGGAATCTCGGACCCCGGATTTCTGCTCGTACGCACCTGCGTGGAGCGTGGTGTAGATGTGGTAACATTGCCCGGAGCGACAGCCTTTGTGCCGGCATTGGTGCAGAGTGGCTTCCCGTGCGACCGCTTCTGTTTCGAGGGCTTCCTTCCGCAGAAGAAGGGACGCAAAAAGCGCATCGAGGCTTTGGCAGACGAGGAGCGCACGATGATATTCTACGAGTCGCCGTTCCGCGTAGTAAAGAGTCTGGAGCAGTTGGCAGAGGTGCTGGGCGAGGAGCGTGAGGTCGCCGTATCGCGCGAGATTACGAAGATGTTCGAGGAGACCGTTCGCGGTACACTTGCCGAGGTGGCAGAGCACTTCCGTCAGCACGCGCCAAAGGGCGAGTTCGTGATTGTTGTGGCTGGTCGCTCAACCAAGAAATCGAATCACAACGAGGATGAAGAGGATTAAAGATATAGTCGAAAGAGTTGAGGTTGCGCTATTGTGGGCTTTGTGCTATCTTGTAGCGATACTCCCGCGTTGCATTCGTTACGGGGTGTTCGTGCCGTTTGTTGCCTTTGTGCTGCGTAGGGTGGTACACTATCGCGAGCAGGTTATTCTGATGCAGTTGCGTGCCTCCTTCCCCGACAAGAGCGAGGAGGAGATATCCTCCATCTGCCGTCGCTACTACGACCACCTCGCCGAGATGATTATCGACACGCTCTCGTTGGCGGGTATGAACAACGACAAGCGACGCAAGGCAACCGAGTTCAACCTTACCGAGAATTTCCACTCCGAGATTGAGGGTCGCAACGCCGTTGTGCTAACCTCGCACTACGGCTTTTGGGAGATTGCGTTGAACCTCTACCTCGTCACGCCAAAACATCACTTAGTGGTGGCATATCGTCCACTCAAGAGTCAGGTGATGGATAAGTTGTACCGTCGTCTGCGAAATAACGACGATGTGGATGTTGTGGCAAGCAAGCAGTTTATGCGCCACTATGTAGCCAATCGTCACGGCATAGATGGCAAGAATCTTATCGTGGGACTTATCTCCGACCAGAACTGTCCCGTAACAAAGGGGTGTTGCTGGCACCGTTTTCTCAATCAGGATACGCTATTCTTCGATGGTGGCGAGCAGTTGGCGTTGAAGTTTGGTTTGCCGGTCTACTATCTGGAGTTGGAGCGCATCGAGGCGGGACGTTATCGTCACAACTACACTCTCCTCTACGATGGCACCGAGGAGATTAAACCTCACGAGATAACCGAACGATATGCGCGCTGTCTGGAGCGCACCATCCAAGCAAAGCCAGAGCATTGGATGTGGTCGCATCGCCGATGGAAGAGCCGAACAAGCGAGGAGTCGCTTTTCTACGATAATTACAAAGCCAAGGAGTAGTGAAGTGCGCAGTCGTAATACTTAATTGGAACGGTTTGCAACACCTGCAACACTATCTGCCGAGCGTGGTAGCCACTACGCCCGAGGCGGATATTGTAGTTGCCGACAATGGCTCTACCGACGGCTCGGTGGCGTGGCTGCAACAGAGTATGCCGAAGGCTCGTCTCGTTCTTTTGGATAGGAATTACGGCTTTGCAGAGGGGTACAATCGTGCTTTGAAAGAGTTGCCCGACTACGATGTTTACGTACTGCTCAACTCCGATATAGAGACTACGGAAGGGTGGCTTATGCCTCTGCTGGAACAACTGCAACAGCACGACGATGTGGCGGTTGTAGTGCCGAAAATTTTGGATGATAAGTGCCGCGAGCGGTTTGAGTATGCAGGTGCTGCTGGCGGATTTTTGGATATTTTAGGATACCCATTCTGTCGTGGTCGCATACTCTCGACCGTTGAGCGTGATAGTGGACAATACGACACCCCGTGCGATGTGATGTGGGGTAGTGGTGCAGCGTTCTGCTGTCGTGCCGAGGTCTTTAACGAGTTGGGAGGCTTTGCACCGGAGTTCTTTGCTCATCAGGAGGAGATTGACCTCTGCTGGCGTGTATGGCTCTCGGGACGTAGGGTGGTGGTCGAGCCTCGCTCGAAGGTCTACCACCTTGGCGGAGCGACACTCTCTGCCGACTCGCCGTTCAAGACGATGTTGAACCATCGCAACAATCTCGCAATGCTCTATCGTTGCGCCCCTACGGCACAGCGATTGCTGGTGGCGGTGGTGCGACCTGCGTTGGATTTTGCTGCGGCAATAAGTTATCTGATACAGGGCAAAACCAAGAGCGCAAAGGCGGTATTTCAGGCGTGGTGCGACTTCCTGAAGTGGCATAAGCGTCTGGCGAGTGAGCGCAAAGAGATTCGCGCAGATGTTAAGCGCGAAGCACCGATATACTACGGCTCGATAGTGCTGCGTTATCTTTTTGGAAAGAAAAAGTATTCTTAACAAGCTAATAGCTAAATAGAGTATGAAAAGAATAGTAATTATTCCCACATACAACGAGTGCGAAAATGTGGCTCGTATGACCGATAAGGTGATGTCGTTGGCAGGGGAGTTCGACCTCCTCTATGTAGACGATGGCTCGCCCGACGGTACGGCTGCTATTATCCGCGAGAAGATTGCGGAGTATGGCTCGCGCGTAAACCTCATTGAGCGCAGCGGCAAACTCGGCTTGGGTACTGCCTATATTGCGGGCTTTAAGTGGGCTTTAGCGCACGACTACGACCAGATTTTCGAGATGGATTGCGACTTCTCGCACAACCCTGACGACCTCGTGCGACTATCTTCTCGCCTGGAGAACGATGCCGATGTGGTTATTGGCTCTCGTTATGTTACGGGTATGAATGTGGTGAATTGGCCCCTCTCGCGCATACTTATCTCCTATGGCGCGTCGCTCTATGTCCGTTTGGTAACGGGTATAGGGGTCTACGACTCTACCGCCGGTTTTGTGGGGTATCGTGCCGAGGTGTTGCGTACTATTGACCTCGACAATATCAAGATGATAGGCTACGGATTCCAAATCGAGATGAAGTATATGGCAAAGCGTCACGGCTTCCGCTTGCGCGAGGAATCTATTATCTTTACCGACCGCGAACTCGGTACCTCCAAAATGTCGAGCAGTATCTTTGGCGAAGCATTCTTTGGAGTAATGAAGTTACCGTTTCGCAAGATCAAGTAAAAATCGTTCTGATGGGCTCTTTTTGCACGAATCATCAGACGCCAAAATGCTCACATAGGCCTACTATGCTGCGCTTTTGTCGCTTTGCTTCGTCCCAAAATAGCCTCATCATTGACGATTTTTCGGTAGGCAGAGTTCTGATGAGTTCTTTTTGCACGAGTGCGTCGGACTCCAAAATGCTCACATAGGTTTACTATGCTGCGCTTTTGTCGCCTCGCTTCGCACAAAAATAATCTCATCATTTACGATTTTTCGGTAGGCAGAGTTCTGATGGGTTCTTTTTGCACGAGTGCGTCGGACTCCAAAATGCTCACATAGGCCTACTATGCTGCGCTTTTGTCGCCTCGCTTCGCCCCAAAATAGCCTCATCATTTACGATTTTTGAACAAGGTAATTAAAGGTAACATCTATATTGTTACCAAAAAATATGAAGAAACCAATTAACATATTGCTGACGCTGCTTGCTCTGTTGCTCACTAATGTGGCGATGGCGCAGACTGATATTGTAAGCCCTAACTTAAGCGTGCCGTCGAAGATTGCTCCGGCATACTTTGGTCCAAATGCCTTTCCCGTGCCTGATATGCTCGATGGCCGCACATCCTCGGAGTTGAAACTCGAACTCTATGGCGACTGCTTCCTCGGCACTACAACAGGGCGCATTGCCGACGATGTTACGGGCGACTTGTTTGCCCGACTGACCATTCCACTCTTTACACCAAAGGTCAATCTTACGGTGTGGATGCCTATATTCGAGTACTTCTACACCTCTGCAGAGTTGAATGCTCTGCGACGACTACCTTCGCCCTACGACACTATGGCGTTGCAGGGGTTCGATTCGGGCGATGTGTATGTGTCGGCGGATGTTAGAATACTCTCGCAGGAGCGTCATCACATCGATATTACGGCGCGAGCAGTGCTTAAAACAGCCTCGGCAGGCAAGTTCGCTGAGGGACGATGCTACGACGCACCGGGCTACTTCTTCGATGCTGCCATAGGTCGAGGTTTCGACTTCGGCGGAGGTAACCACAACCTTCACATTGCGGCGAGTGTGGGTTTCCTATGTTGGCAGACCGACAACGGCAGACAAAACGACGCTGTGATGTATGGCGCAAAGGTGGCGTATCGCTACAAGAACTTCTCGGTTGATACGACTTTCGGCGGATATAGCGGTTGGGAGCGCGACGGCGACCGTCCGATGACCCTGAAAACAAATCTCTCCTATCACATTGGCGATTTGACACTGCGCGTAGGGCATCAGGTAGGCTTTATTGATTGGCCCTACCATCAAATTCGGGTAGGTGCAACCTATGCTTTCGATATTCTATCCAAACCCCAAAAAGATAAGAGGTTGAATTAGTTCAACCTCTTATCGTAATCACTGTAGTAATGTTGTTTTACATTGTAGCGTAGCAGACTACTCCTCTGCTGTCTCCTCCTCGATTTCGAACTTCTCAAGACCTGCATCAACGAGGAAGTTGAACCACGCAACAGCCTTCTTAATATCCGAGTCGTGAACGCGCTCGCGGTCGTACTCTGGCACTACTGCCGCGAAGAACTCCTTCAATGTAGCGATGTTCTCCTTTGTCGAAGGGCCCTGCTTACCGTCGGTGTGGGCGTACATCTTTGTGAAAATCTCTGCCAAAGGCATATCCTCGCCCTCGGTATACATCGAAATCTCGCTCAGTGCGCTGATGCGCGAAGTTCCCGATGCGTTCATTCGTTTGCCATCGAGCAGCGACTCTACAATAAATCCGTTGCGTGACTGTGCTATATAACGGAACAAGCCTGGCTGTCCCGAAATCGCCAAAATCTCATTAAATTTCATATCCAAATATAGTTTTTATGTGTTATTGCTCTCTCTTAACGTGAATGTCCATCTGCGGAAATGGGAAGTTGATGCCCTTTGTCGGCAACTCCTTATACATCTTTTCGTTCATATCGAAGAATACTCCCCAATAGTCATCGTTCTTAACCCACGCACGAATAGACAAATCTACCGAACTCTCACCCAAGTTTTTGACATATACAACGGCCGGAGTATCCTTCAGCACTCGCTCGTCGGCGTTCAACATTGCCAAAATCTCGGCACGAGCCACATCTACGTCGTCGCCATACGAAATCGAAAGCAACCAATCTACACGACGAGTCTCCGACTGCGAGTAGTTGTCGATGATGGATGTTGCAATCGAGTTGTTCGGAACATAGATGGTTTGGTTGTCCGGAGTTTTCAGACAGGTGGAGAAAAGTCCGATAGACTGCACTATGCCACCCTGACCCATCGCCTCGATGTAGTCGCCAACCTTATAAGGACGCAGCAACAGCAGCACTACACCTCCTGCAAAGTTCTGCAGGGTACCACTCAATGCCATACCTATAGCCAAGCCTGCCGATGCGAAGAGGGCGAGGAATGATGAGGTATTTACGCCCAAAGTCTGAATAATCGCAAGCAGCAGAAGCACCATCAACACAGCCTTCACAAGACTACGCAGAAAGTGACATAGCGATGGCTCAACCTCGTGGCGTACGAATGCTCTGTCCATAACTCGTATAAGCCACTTAATTATCTGCTTTCCAATAAAGTAGATAATAAATGCGAGTATAATCTTAAAGATTATCCAACCCGCCTCTTCTACAAATTCGGTGAGTAGTTGACGGTAGTCCATATGGGCGAAATTCTCCACCTTATGAACTATCTCGGCAAACTGTGCCTTCTGTACGCTATCCGGAAGGACTACATCTTTTATAGGAGCATCACTTTGCAAAAAATGAAACATAATTTCTCTCTATTTTCGATTATTCAGGACAAAAGTAGCAAAAATTCGTGATATTTAGTAATTTTGTAGTGAATTGGTAATCTTTTTTGAACAAATGAGGCGTATTGCACCGATTTTAATGCTTTTGTTGTTGCTGTGTGGATGCTATGATAACCATCCCGATGCCGCAACAAAGGATGATGCGCCTGCGCGTAACCATAAAATAGCCGACCTGCGTACCATCTGCCAAGGTGGTTGCACGCCTATCTCGGCAAATATCGTCTGCGAGGGGCGTGTTACCTCATCCGATGCAGCGAACAACTTCTATCGCACCTTGGTTGTCGAGGATGAGAGCGGTGGGGTGGAGGTTAAACTCGGCACGCATAGCACCGCCTCGCGCTATCCCATAGGGTTGAGTGTGTCGCTTAGGCTGAATGGCACTGCGCTGATGGTCGAAAATGGGGTGGTGCAGATGGGACTACCTCCGCAGAGTTTCGACTCGTCGCCACGCGAGATGGAGTCTCAAGTGGTTATAGACGAATATGTTATCCGCTCCACGATGGTTGAGCCGATTGCTCCTATGCTGTGTAGCGTGCCAAATCTCAATATCGAAATGTGCGGCAGATTGGTTGTCGTCGAAGATGTTCTCCATACCCCTCTTGCCGATGATGTCGCTTCGAAGGGTTATCATCGCTTTGAGGATAGTGACGGCAACGCCATATATCTCTACATTTCGCCCTATGCCGCCTTTGCCTCCGAGCCACTTCCCAACTCCGCAACCTCGATTTGCGGTATTCTCTATCGTGAGGTCGTAAGCAGAGATTTGGGCGAACAATATGTTGTAAAGCCTCGTTCGCAAGATGATATTCAGGTTGCTCATACTGCTCGTTAGTGCGATCTCCGTCGCCTCGTGTGTGCCGAGCGAAACACCTTCGCCAATACGTGAGGTGAGTATTGCCCATCTCAAGTCGCTCTGCGAGGGCGACCACCATCGCATCAAGGGCAATATCGCCGTCCGAGGTGTCGTCGTCGCTACCGACTGGCTGGGCGAACTACACAAAAGTGCTGTGATTGTAGACGACACGGGTGGTTTGGAGTTTGGCATCGACCTGCCGAGAGTGAGCGACCATATTCCCATCTCCTCGGAGGTTGTGATACTCTGCGACGGGCTTATGCTGGCGCGTGTGGGCGGAAAGATTCAACTCGGACTGCCACCGACTGCCGACTTCCCGATTGACAACATCGACCAAGAGCGTTTTTCTCGCTATATTCGCGTAGTGGCGAGGGGCGTAGAAACCACCGCCAAGTTAAAGCGGTTTGCAGATGTCGGCGTGAACGATATAAGCGACTATGTGCGCTTCGAGAGGGTGCGAATAGCCAGCGAGCAACGCGCGTGGTGCGATTTTGAGGATGGAAGCCCTGTGACCACCTACCACACGATGACCGATAGCGAGGGCAACGAATTTGCACTCTGCGTACTATCCACGTGCTACTACGCTGACGAGCCTATGCCTACAAACGAAGTATCGGTTGCAGGAGTTATTGATTACTCCGACAACCGATACTTTCTACGCATCGTAAATGCTACTATTCAATAGTCTTTACCACCTCCAAGAGTAGTTTCCAGAACTTATCTACCGTTGAAATCTTCAATCGCTCGTCTGGCGAGTGTACGCCACGCAGGGTTGGACCAAACGACACCATCTCCAAGTGTGGATACTTCTCGAGGAAGAGTCCGCACTCCAAACCTGCGTGAATAGCACGCACCTTTGGCTCTGTGCCGAACAATCTCTTATATGCACCCATCGTATGCTCCAGCAGAGTCGAATTTGGGTTTGGAGCCCATCCCGGATAACCATCCGAGTGAACAACCTCGCAGCCTACCGCTACGAAGGCGCACTCCACCTGCAACTTAGCATACTCCTTTGCGCTCTCCACCGACGAACGCTGCGATGTGGTTATAACGATTTTATCCTCTACGAACTTCACTGATGCAAGGTTTGTCGAGGTCTCTACCAAGCCTGGCATCGCTGCCGACATTGCCAATACGCCCGATGGTACGCTCAGCAACGCTAACAGAAGTTTGTGCTGTGTGTCAGCTGCCAACACCGTAGCTGGCTTCTCAACCTTTGTCAACACCACCTTAGCACCCTTCTCTACGAGGGCAAACTCTCCGCACAGAGTCTCGCCAAACGCCTTTACGTCCGCTTCGAACGCTACAGCATTGTCGCTCGGTACGCCCAAAATTACGAATGCCTCACGCGGAATGGCGTTGCGCAAGTTTCCGCCATCGAAGTGCGACAACTTTGCACCGAACAATCGCACCTCGCGCTCAACTATGCGGGCAGCCCACTTATTCGAGTTGGCGTGACCCTTCTCGATGTCGTCGCCCGAGTGACCGCCCAACAGTCCGCTCACCGATACCTTATAATAAATATAGTCGCTCGGTGCAGCCTCGGTTACAAGTGGCAAATATGCCAAAGTATCTACACCTCCGGCACAGCCGATGAATACCTCGCCTTCATCCTCCGAGTCGAGATTTATGAGGTACTTGCCCTGAATCATACCCTCGCCCAAGTTGAATGCGCCGGTCAAACCGGTCTCCTCGTCTACGGTGAACAACGCCTCCAATGCCGGATGCTCTGCGCTCTCGTCCACCAGCAACGCCAACGCTGCGGCAATGCCTATGCCGTCGTCTGCACCGAGTGTTGTGCCATCCGCCTTAATCCACTCGCCATCGATGTAGGTCTGAATGGCGTCGTTGTCGAAGTCGAACACCTTATCCGAGTTCTTCTCGCAAACCATATCGGTGTGCGCCTGCAAAACCACCGTAGGTCGAGCCTCGTAGCCGGCTGTTGCAGCCTTACGAATCACGATGTTGCCTATGGCGTCGCACTGATATTCGAGGTTGTGGCTCTTGGCAAACTCCACCAAAAACTTACCAATCTTCTCCTCTCGCTTCGATGGTCGCGGTACTCGCGTGATATCATCGAAAATCTCCCAAACCAACTTTGGCTGTAAATCTCTAATTGACATAATTCTCAAATGTTTTAATTATTAATTTCGTTCTACTATTACCACTGCTGTTGCCGATACACCCTTCTCTTCGCCCTCGAAGCCGAGATGCTCGGTTGTTGTTGCCTTCACGGATACACGCTCCACCTCGATGCCCGCGGCTGCGGCTATGCGCTCGCGCATAAGGTCGATGTGTGGGCGCAACTTTGGACGCTGCATCGCTATTGTCGAGTCGATGTTCCCTATGCGGTAGCCCTTTTCGGCTACGAGGGCAACCACGCGCTGCAGCAACAGCATCGAGTCTATGCCTTTGAACTCTGCCGAGGTGTCGGGAAAGTGTTTGCCTATGTCGCCCAACGCCAATGCCCCGAGCAAAGCGTCGCAAATAGCGTGCAACAACACATCGCCATCGGAGTGGGCAATGCAACCCTTCGAGTGTGGAATCTCCACACCCCCTATTACAAGCCGCAATCCCTCGCCCAAGGCGTGTACGTCGTAGCCGTGTCCGATTCTAAAATCTGCCATAATGGTCTAAATTTTTTACAAAGATAACAAATAAACTGAAAACGAAAAACTTTTTTAGGGAGTAGTGAGTAACTCTCCCGTAAACCCCAGTAAAGCGGAAAACTAATTTTGCATTTTGCATTTCCCCAGAAATGACGATGTATATAAAAAAGTAACAGCGATGCACGGCATCGCTGTTACCTTTAATTATCAATTGTCAATTATCAATTGTCAATTTTTAGTAGATAAGGTCATCCTCCTCACTTCCAAAGCCTGGGAGTGAAGTTCCGGTACTTACGATGTAGCCACGCTCGGCTACAACCTCATAGATATTAATCTCTGGAGCAGAATAGCTCAAAACTGTCTTTTTCATAATCTTCAACATTTTTAATCGTTCAACTATTCTGTCTGCTTACAATGTTACTGTTGGTTTAGCTGTCAAGAGCGAGCAACCGTCCTCGGTAACCTCCTCCAAAGTTGTCTCTGCACTGTAGATGTGCTTGAACCAGTTCTCAGCAGTGATAGGAGTAGGGACATCGATTACTTTCGTTTCTACTTCACCTGTGCCAGCATCCTCTACTGTTTCCGTCTTAGTCGTAAACACCAAATTACCACCAGCGGCACAATTCTTAACAATACCGCTTGTGCGAGCCGAACCCGCGATAAGACCAACCTGTGCTCGTGGAACATTTAGTACGCGGATAGTACCATAGTAGTCCGAGTTGTCGATAATGTCGGCACCCTTAACGATACCAACGATACCACCGATATTGCAAGTAGCCTTTTCATTTGTAAAAGTTATATTCTCAACAGAAATGTTACCTGTGCAAATCTTCTTACCTTCCAAGCTGTATGACTTCTCTGCATAAGTCTCAAAGTCGGAGTAAAGACCACCAACAGCCATATAAGTACCACCAATTGTGAGCGGCTTATCGACAGTTCCGCAAGTGATGTTACCTGTGCTGGTGATGCCGTTAGCAGTGTACGGAGTCTTCTGCTGTGCGCTGAATGCGCCAACCAAGAGGTTTGTGCCGACAGTACCGGTGATGGTTACATTACCTGTGTGAACGAAGTTAGTAGCGCAGTGGTTCTCGTTGACAGCAATGTTTGCATTCTGTGCATAGCCACCATACGATACATAGGTGCTTGCCTTACCCGAGAATGTGAAGTCACCCGATACGGTGATATTCTCACTCTTAATCGAAGCACTCAAATATGCAGCTACACCACCAATCTGCAGCGACGATGTCGATTCGCCGGTGAAGATGAAGTCGCAATCGTTTGTGAAGTTGGTGAAGGTGTGCAAGTTGCCACTTGCATAAGGGTAAGCGTTCAAACCACCATAGCGAACGCCACCGCACTTACCCGAGATGGTAACCGAGCCACCAACCGAGCAATCGGTTGCATTTACAACTTGCGTCTTTGGAGCCGTTGCATAATAGTAGTTACCACCTGCGAAGCCTGCGAGCTCCATTGTACCGAGGCCAGTAGACGAGTAGAGTACAGTAGCATTGTTCGAGCAGCTGATATAGTCGTAGTATGTGGTTGCCTCCTGCGAACTTGCCTGACCAATCCAACCGGCAACAACCTTTGTAGCCTTTTTGATCGAAACGGTTACCTTCGAAGAGTCGGTTGCCGAGCAAGATGTGAACTTCGAAGACTGTGTCATATCGCCAATGAACGAGCCAAGGAACAACTCAGCCGAGAGAGTACCCTCACCGCTAACCTCGACCTCGCCACCGAAAGTACAGTTCTCGTAGATGTCCTGACCCTTGCTGTACGAAGTGTGTCCGTGAGCTTGGCCGTGGAAACCACCTACGCGAGAGTAGTGCGAAACAGTTGTTGGAGCATAAACTACATCGCCAGTTACGTCGCAATCCTTGAATGTAATCACGTAGTTGTCCAAACGGTGCTGGTGTAAACCACCAAAGCCGCCGACATCCAAGTTCCAGCAGTTGCCGGTAGGGTTTACAGTTACAGTACCGCTATTGTTGCAGTCGTTGAAGTGGATTGTCGATGCAAGAGTGTAACCGAAGATACCTCCGATACCCATAGTCTGACCAATGCCGGCAGTGCCGTCCTCTGCAACAACATAGCTATAAGAGCCTCCGCCCAAGGTGATGTTACCGCTGTTGTTACAACGGGTGAGTTGCAAGTCGTAAGTTGTAGACTTTGAGTAAGCCTGTCCGAAGATACCACCCATATATACACCATTAGAGTACTCTGCTGCGAGGGTTATGTCAGCCTCATTTGTGCAATCGGTGAGCGTTACGGCATTCGAACCTGCAATGTATGGAATGAATCCGGCAATCATAGACTCGGTCGATATCTTCTTTGGAGCAGCATAGATAGTACCCTCCTTGCAGTTCTTGGTGTTTTTGATAGTACCACCCGTTACGGTGTAGAATGCTCCACCTATGCAAAGACGACCATTATTACCGGTTACATTGTTGGTGTATGCACCAACAGTGATTTTACCCTTGTTGGTACAGTTGTCAACAACGGTTGCATCACCAGAAACTGTGTGACCGATACCGCCTATATATACCAACTTCTTAAACTCGGTGTCGGTACCTACGATAGTAAGGTTACCTGTGTTGTGGTTGTTGGTAAACTGCATTCCGCTGGTAACACCCTTGATAAGACCACAGAGGTAGAAGTTGCCAGAATCATCCGCTGTAACACCACTCTCAACGGTGATGTTACCGCTGTTGCTACACTTTGTGATAGATGGCGATGCAATATTAGCGTTAAAGCAACCAGCCAATAAAACTTCGTTTGTGAATACAGCAGTACCCTTGACGGTGATGTCGCCGCTGTTCGAACAGCTCTCCATCGATGTTGTGTTGGTGTACGAAGTGATACCCGAACCATAGAAATCATCACACTTTCCGCCGCAAGTGATATCACCTGTATTTACCAAGTTCTTTGCGATAGTGCCCTCTGGCAATTGGAGTGTTCCGGTGATACCGCTCAAAAGAAGGTCAGCACTGCTGAGTACACTCTCCTTTGTGGTCGAGATGTTACCGTTGTTGGTACAGTCGGTGAATACTTTGAGTGCAGGTTTCGAGCCATCATCCTCCTTACCTACAACACCCGCGATATAGGCGTTGTGTGTTTGAGTCTTGGTTGCGATAGTGATGTCGCCATTGTTGGTGAGGTGGCTGACAGATGCGCCAGCAGTTACACCACCAATAACACCACCTGCGGTAGACTTACACTTCAAAGTCGAAGCGCAGAACGAGGTGATAGTGATATCAATATCGTTGGTCGAGTTGGTTACGGTTGCGCCCGAAGCCACACCAATCAAACCTCCAACGCAGATGTCGTTGTATTGGTTTGCGACCTTACCTGCGAAGGTTGTGTTGTTCATCTCGAGAGTACCTGCAGCCGAGCAGTTCTCCATCGAACCTGTCAACACGCGTGCGATAGCACCAACCTTTACATCTGTGGTCTCAACGATGTTGACGTTGGTCAACTTAACGTTCTTGATGGTTGCGCCGGTTGTGCCGAACAATGGTGCGTTCAAACCGCTAATCTCGCAACCCTCCTCGCTACCACCGTCGAACTCGAATGCGCCGAAGTTCTCGATTGGAGTCCAGCTGATGCCGCTCATATCGAGGCTTGCAGTAACCTTTGCAGCGGTGTAAGGGTAGAGTGTGCCCGAAGTAGCGAACTTGGCAAACTTGATGAGCGCCTCCTCGCTATCGATTTCGTAGGTACCCTCAGCGTCGTTGGTGTTAGCCTGATACTCAATCTCGCTAAACTCGCGAACGGTGCCGGCGTTGATAGGCTTCACGTCGCTGTTGAACTTAACGGTCATCTTCTCGTGAGCCTCGGTAACAATGGTGATTACGAAAGTACCGTACTTGCCAGCAGGAACAGTTACGTAAACCGGAGTTGCCTCAGCACCGAGTACCAATGGCTCTGCGAAGGTAACAGTTACAGCGTTTGTCGCATCAACAGCGGTCAAGGTGCCGTTTGTGCAATCAACGGTGAAAGCACCGGCAATCTTGCCGTTCTGTGCCTTAACCACGATGTTGGTTACCTTCTCGCCGTTACCTGCGATAGCCAAACGCAAAACACCTGTGAGGTGCTGCATAGCAACAGGCTCGCCAGCCTCTGCTGCATAGCCATACATTGGCGCAGCCTGTGGAGCAAATGTGCCAACGGTGTAAGCCTGCTCAGCAAGGAAGTTTACTGGATAAGCGGTAACAGGAGCCTCTGGCTCAACTGCCTCGCCTTCGCCCTCCTCGACTGTTACAGCAGCCGAAGCAGGATAAACAACGCAGAGAGGTGCTGTAACACCCTCGCTGAACTTAAATACAGCGTTGGCAGCGTTT